>ASZZ01000003.1 GCA_000430305.1 Streptococcus mitis 17/34 | reverse complement strand
TCTTAAAATGCCCCCTGCAGGAATCGAACCTGCAACTACTCCTTAGGAGGGAGTTGTTATATCCATTGAACTAAGGGAGCTAGATAAAAACTCTGCTGAAAAAGCAGAGTTTTTTAGTCGAATTAACGACGGATTTCTTTGATACGAGCTGCTTTACCTTGAAGAGCACGCAAGTAGTACAATTTCGCACGACGTACTTTACCGTAACGTACAACTTCGATTTTTTCAACACGTGGAGTGTGGATTGGGAAGATACGCTCAACACCTACACCGTTAGAGATTTTACGAACTGTGTAGTTTTCTGAGATACCAGCACCTTTACGTGCGATAACAACACCTTCAAAAATCTGGATACGTTCACGGTTACCTTCGACAACTTTCGCGTGTACACGAACAGTGTCACCAGGACGGAATGATGGGATATCTGTACGAAGTTGACCTTCAGTCAAGCTTTGGATTAATGGATTCATTTTATTCTCCTATCTTTGTCAATCTTGAGGAACCTTCCTCAGCGGATAAACTGTATTTTTGTGCGTCCATTACACACAAGATACAGTTTACCAAATTTCCACCAAAAAGTAAAGAAATTTATAGCAGAATTCCTAAAAAAATCGCAACTAAACCACTTAAGTAGGTCAATGCCAGGTATGAATAAAATACCTTCTTGTCGCTTAGCAGTCTTTGCAGTTCATCATTCAAAGTAGAAAAAGTTGTCAAACCTCCACAAAATCCTGTCGCTAGAATAGCATAGACTTCCTTAGACTCAACATGATTATAGAATAAGCCAATCAAAAAACAACCCAAAAGATTGGCTATGAGCGTTCCAACTGGCAATTTAGAAGCTTGATTATAGCGGGAAAAGAAATACCGTACGAGCGCTCCAAGACCACATGCAATTGCAAGATAGACGATTACCATTTCTTCCTCCCTATAAAATAAGCCAAGAGTAGGCCACCACCAATGCTCAAAAGCAAATACAGGACTAAACTAAGATAACGCCCTGTATCAAGTAATTTTACAGCATCAAGCATTAGACTAGAAAAGGTTGTCAAACCACCACAAAAACCCGTCCCCAGTGCTAGAACTAAGCCCTTACTTGTCCCCTTATAGACCAGATAGCCCTTGACAAGATAAACCAGGCAGAAAATTCCCAGATAGTTGACAAAGAGAGTGCCCCAAGGAAAATCTGGACTGGATGGTAACCAAGTAGAAACTAGATAGCGGACAAGTCCGCCCATCATGGCAGCTAGAAAAATTCCTAGCGGATAAAATTGTTCTTTTTTCATTTGATGTTTTGATCCTGATAATCACGCGAACGTTTGAGTATGTCAGAAAAAGTTGCGACAATAGTTTCCTGATAGCTCTTGTCCTCTACACGACTTCTAACCTTTTCAAAAATAACTTCTTCTCTCTTAGTATCTAAAATCGGCTTACCTGATGCCTTCTTATAGGCAACTACTCCCTCAACCAAATGCATTCGCTCTTCTAACAGTTTGACAATTTGGTCGTCGATTTGATCAATTTCTTGACGAATAATATCTAAATCCATACAGTCTCCTCCTTTATTTGAATTATTGTATCAAAAAGCGACCAAATAGGCTAGTAAAATCCCAACTCAAGATAAGAAAAATGCACTGATTGATTACATCAGCGCACTCTTATGCTTATCCTACTTTAGCAGCCAATTCTTCTGCAAATTGTTCCAAACGTTCAATATCTTCTTCCTCGGCAGATAAGTCAACTTTAACACACTCTGAACCTTTTTCTGCTCCTGTTGACACAAAGACACGATCAAAGTCATCAACAGCCTTACAGAATTCATCGTAGAAGGTATCTCCTGAACCAACCACTCCGTAGATTTTGCCATTCAAGTTGAGGTCTGCTAAGTCTTCGTAGAAGTCCATCATCTCATCAGGCAATTCTCCATCACCATAAGTATAGGTCGCAACGATAGCGATGTCTGCTTCCAAGAAGTCTGAAGCGTCAACAGTTGTACATTCATCAACATCGACATCCAAGCCCAAGTCACGTAATTTGTCTGCTACAATATCTGCAATCTCTTCGGTATTACCGGTCATACTGGCAAATACAATTTTTGCTAATGCCATATCGTCCTCCTCAATTTATCTTTCTCCATTATATCACATCTTTTTCATTTTAAAAATAAAAATTCTTGTGCTACAATGAAATGAGAAAGAATTGAGGTTATTTATGAACATTTGCCATCAAATTTTAGAAAAAATCAAAGAATACGACACGATTATCATTCACCGCCATATGAAACCAGACCCTGATGCCTTGGGAAGTCAGGTGGGGTTGAAAGCCTTACTGGAACATCATTTCCCAGAAAAAACCATCAAAGCAGTTGGTTTTGATGAACCAACTCTTACTTGGATGGCTGAAATGGATTCTGTTGAAGATAGTACCTATCAGGGAGCACTTGTCATCGTCTGTGATACGGCAAATACTGCTCGTATCGATGATAAGCGCTATAGTCAAGGTGATTTTCTCATTAAGATTGACCACCATCCAAATGATGATGTATACGGTGACCTATCTTGGGTAGACACTAGTTCAAGCAGCGCTAGCGAGATGATTACCCTATTTGCCCAAACAACCCAACTGGCCTTGTCAGATCGCGCTGCTGAGTTGCTCTTTGCAGGAATTGTGGGTGATACAGGTCGCTTCCTCTACCCTTCTACCACTGCACGGACCCTCCGCCTGGCTGCCTCTCTGAGAGAACAGAACTTTGACTTTGCGGCTCTCACTCGTAAAATGGATACTATGAGCTACAAAATTGCTAAACTTCAAGGCTACATCTACGACCATCTGGAAGTGGATGAAAATGGTGCAGCTCGCGTTATCCTGAGTCAAGAAGTCTTGAAACAATTCAATGTCACCGATGCTGAAACTGCAGCCATTGTCGGTGCACCTGGACGCATTGACAGTGTAAGTCTCTGGGGAATTTTTGTGGAACAAGCTGATGGTCACTACCGTGTTCGCTTACGCAGTAAAATCCATCCTATCAATGAAATTGCCAAAGAACATGACGGCGGAGGCCACCCCCTAGCAAGTGGTGCCAATTCCTATAGCTTAGAGGAAAACGAAATCATCTACCAAAAATTAAAAAACTTGCTTAAAAACTGATAAAATACTTGCCAAACTTTTCAGAATCTGATAGACTAGTATGGTAACAATCTATGGCTCGCAAAGAGACCATGGCAGAAAGGAAATATTGCAAAATGAAAAAAGATATCCATCCAGAATATCGCCCAGTTGTCTTCATGGACACAACTACTGGTTACCAATTCCTTAGCGGTTCAACAAAACGCTCTAACGAAACAGTTGAGTTCGAAGGCGAAACTTACCCATTGATCCGTGTGGAAATTTCATCAGACTCACACCCATTCTACACTGGACGTCAAAAGTTCACTCAAGCAGATGGACGCGTGGATCGTTTCAACAAAAAATACGGTCTCAAATAATGATAAAAAGAACAGTTTCGGCTGTTCTTTTTTTGTTACATGACTATTGATTCAAAACATTTTAGTATAATATTACACACTTTTATGGAATGTCTCTTACAATATCAGAAATGACACACAAATTACATGATTTAATATAAAATTTAAAAATCTGAATTGTTTTTAATATTTTTATACTCTCTAAAAACACCTCTATAATACATAATCAGACCTAATATAGCAATAAATTTATGAATAATAGTATTTGATTCGAATAAAATGTTAATGGCTATCCCAGTCATTATAAAACTAATTGCAATTATTAAACGATGCTTCATCTGTACCTCAACTTTCTATTTCGTAGAAAAAAAATTCAGTTCCTATCCAAAAGCCTATAATAGCTCCACCATATCCCCTTAAAGAAACAATCCCTTCTCAAAGCATTAGAGTTCACCTTCAATGCTTGATATCATTGCTTCATGCATTACATCAAATCGTTTCACCATTTTATTCATCACGAATATTTCCTTACATTTATATTAATTTTTATCTTGTTACAAACTTGGTAAGTTTTTCTGCTCATTTTTCCTTATCTCGTTATACCAAAAGATATTAATCCTTGAGCTAGATTTTTACTCAATTCTCCATATGTGGCAATTTCTTTATAAAATGTCGCAACCTTTGGGCTCATTGATTTGTGACTATGAATCCCACTAACAGCCTGCTGACGAAGAGCTTCTGCCAACCCCATTACAACTCTCTGCTCATTTTTTGTATTCTCTAATAGAGTTTTATAACGTAATAAAATATCTCGTTCATTTTTATGAATATCTATATCTAAAATCAAATTATAAACCTTATTGAGAATTTCTTCTGTTCTCTTATCCATAAATTATCCTCTATAATCTGAAAGACAATAGCTCCTACCCAATGAAGATATCCAACCATTAACCATGACATATTTAGTTGACTCAAAATCACACTTAGTTACAATATCTCCATTCTCAATTTGGAAATTAACAGATGAAACATTGTCCAAACATGTAATGACGCGAAAAAGTATCGTCAACAAAACCTTATAAAGTTCCCTTTTGGTTCATTCCTTTTAAACCTATACAAATCAATAGTAGAGTTGCTATGATATCAACAATATCTTGTGACTTTAGTAAAGACAAGACTCCTATAGAAATAATATAAAATATACTAATTATTTTTCTCATTATTTACAAAAACTTTCTGCCGCTAGCCCGCCTGTTGAAATCGCAAATGTAACACTAACAGGATCAGCGTAGAAAAAGCCTATTTCAGTCGTACCTACCCTACCTGAAATACATGCCAAATCATTTTTACCAAAAAGTATTTACATGTTGCTAACTCCACTTATCTTCAAATTTAAATAGACACATTATCGGAGTTATCAATAAGAAAAAATCTAACCAATTTAGATATTTCATAATATAGGATATGATACCAGCCATAACGAAAAGGTACAAAGCTGTACGATATCCTCTCTTTGGGTTTTTATCAGCCTTGGTGTTAAAAATAATGTACACGCAACAAATCGCAATGAGTATAAGCTGAATCATAGTTTCATTTAACATATTAGCACCTCTTCTTTTTTAAAACTATTTTGAATGAGTTGTTTTTGCTTCCACGATGAGTAGATCCTCTATAATATATGATTTTATGAGATTATAACCTTGACAAGTTCAGTATATCAGGAAAGAAGAGATTTTTACCACAAAGTCTTTAAATGTACTTTTTTCATCACGAAACGTATTTTTTCATGATTTTTAACCTTTCAAAATTAAAAATAAGCCATTTTAAAATTTGTTCCACAAATCGCTACTAGATATTGTGAAATCGTCACTTTAGCTTTTTTGCTAAGTTTTATTGTTAAGACTATTGCCTAGCTCATTTACAGGAACTAGCTAAAAAATAAGGAAGGTACAACTTACCTTACTATCATCATGTAATCCAAAGAAATAGACTTTGAAACCAGAGCCATTCAAACTGATATGATCCTCTTTAACATAGAGGAAATTCCTTACCCCTCCATAGTTTCCATTAGTGAATACCTTATCTATTAAAAAAAGACTATCTTATCATTTGGCCCCTGACTCTAGAGTCAAAGTAATGAAAGAGAGTCACCATAAAATGGTTACGTCAGAATTCCTATGTTTGCTATAAATTGAGCATTTAAATGTATATAAAGTCATAACAAAAGAGCCCCTTAAAATATTCTATAGAATATCCTAAGAATGGCGACTCTTTTAAAGTTCTATTTCCAAGATCTGTGTAAAGGAATAATCTTTACTTGTAGTTTTCAAACATACATTTGGATAAGATTTTAAGATTCTTCGAACATTGGCCAAGCCTATACCCCGTCCTACTCCTTTTGAAGAATTGTCACGCTTGAATATATCTCTCAGTTCGATCTCTCTTTCTAAAGTAGAATTTTTAACAATCATGACTAATTTATTCCATTCTCTATCTTCAAGGAAACAAACTGCTATTCCTCCCTCTGCTGAGGACTCTATAGCATTATCTAACAAGATAGAAGTAATTGTTAAGAAGTCAATTTGTTCCATATTTTTAATAGAGAACTGTTCACTAATCTCCAGGGAAACTGGAACAGATAAGTTTTGGGCCTCCGATAACTTAGATAATAGTAAACTCTTTAGCGCCAAATCATTGATATTTCTTAGATGTGCTACATCAAAACGCTTGCCTTTTAATTTTTCACCAGAATTTTTCAAAACACTATCATAGACTTGAGAAACCATATTAATATCTTTTTGATCTATACCTATTTTTAAGCTTGACAAAATATTAGCATAATCATGTCTAAAGCTTCTAATTTCTTGATACAGCCCCTCAACTTGTTGACTATAATTACTAAGATTTTGCAATTGAATTTCTTTTTGTAGAACGACTTTCTCCTGTAATTCTTGAAGTAATTTTCTATCCAATAGATTAACAAAACAAATAAACAATAAAAAGTAAACTGCTGTCAATAATTCTTTATAATCTGATATTTTATCCCAACTTACTTTATCAATGTAGTTCATATAAGATGGGAAGATAAAATAAGCTAGCATTAAAATATCCGCAGTAATTAAGATAAATTTTGTCTTTCTATCTAAGTTTTTTATTTTTAAATGACTAAAATTATATTGAAAGATACTAATAAGGAATAACACAATAATTTCAGCTAATAAAGAGAAAAACATTGTTCCTAGATCAGTTTCATATAGTCTATTCAATATCGGAATATTATAAATTACAAAGTAACCTAAAAAATTTTTAATGACATCCCAAAATCCAAGTGGAAATAATGAGTAAAAAAGTAATAAAGAGATCTTACTTCTTAATTCACCAATAGACAAAGTATACAAGATAAAAAAAAGTGGGATAAATCAATAACGACCCAAAAAAATAAAATTCTGTTGATTTAAATACAACAATGAATAGTGATATTGAAAGATAGTACAGAATAATGGATACTACTAGTTTTTTTAGATTTAATCGCTCATCTACAACCCTAGCATGGATACATAACAATAGAAAAATACTTATAATATCTAGCAAAAATACCATCTAAATCTCCTTAGTCATGTAGTCTTTCAACAGCTTTCATAAGTGACCGTATTTTTAATCTAGAGACAATGCAAGAGGACCCGTTTTGAAAATGAACTACCCGATTTTCTTTATCAATTGAAGATATATTATAAGGATTTACGATAAATGATCTATGACATTGAAATAAACGTGGTTCCTGTTCTATGATTTCGGATAATTGTCCATAAAATTCAACTATGTCTCGTTTTGAATAGAGTGTCAACTTATGGGCGATTGACGATGTCTCAATATACAATAAATCTCTAAAAGGGACTTGAATTTGAGCTTTAGATCCTGTAAATATAAAAGAGTCCTCAGATACTGTTCTTCCTTGATTGTTACTAACATTTAAAATAACATTTTCAAGACGTTTTATAAATGTCGGTTCAGGTAATTCTTTATCAATAAAATCGATAGCCGATACTAAATATTCAAAAGATACAGGCATAAACTCAGAATGTGTTGTTACAAAAGCAATCGTAGCCTGGGAATCAAGTTTTCTAATCTCCCTTGCAACGTCTAACCCTCTTTTTTCTTCATCTTTTATTTCGATATCAAGTAAAAATAATTGGTGATTTCCTCTCTCTGAAATGTCCTCTAAAAGCTGTTGAGGTTTTCCATAAACCTCAAAATGCCTATACTCAATCTTATTATCAACCAAAATTTTTTTGACAATATTTTCAATTCTAGTCTGTTGTAAAAAATTATCTTCTAGTATAAAAATATTCACTACTTCACTCCTATATATTTTTCCACTGATTTTTTAATATTGTAAAGTGTCTTCTAGAACAAGCGATGTCTGATACTCTATCATCCATAAACATAATCGTTCTTGTCTCATGATTAAATCCTGCTATTTTATCTTTATTTACAAGAAATTTTCTATGGCATCTAATAAGCTCTCCTGCACTTTCCTCTTCAATTTTAGCTAGTGAGGTTGAAGCTTCAAAATTCCCTTCGGCTGTTACAAAAAGAACCGCATGAGCTTTTGTTGGGTGAGTTGTAACATAATAAATTTTAGAGAGTGGTACCTTTACTACAGCTCTACCTTGATATAAAATGTAATCTTGCATATTTAATCTCCTTCTATAAGTTTAATCTTATCAGAATTATGGAAATTAAATTATAAAAATCTCAAATGGTTTATATACCATCTTAAATGGTAAAAATTTTCCTAGTTTAGACATTTCATGATAAAATAGAGACTTTTTAGTATCCCAATAATACTAATCTCTCTTCATTTGATAAACTAATTTCTAATGAAAGGAAAGCTATGAAGGCAATTCAAATTTTACACTACTCTTTATTTGGCTATATTTTATCTCTGTATTTAAAATATTATTTCTTAAAAAAACATTTAAAAATACAAAAATTTTACAAGGACATAAGATTAACTACAAATATAAATCTTCTACTTATTTTATCATAAAATCAAGGTCTCTAATATCTAAAAAAGTTTCCTATCTAAACACTACTTCTGTTTTTAGTTGTTTTGATTCTTGATATAGAATGAAAATGATATCTAACAGTCAATCAATTTTTTCAAGATCTTGGACGGACATATCAGATAATCTATGAATTAGCTTCTTAAATATATCACTATTGTCCTGATTTTTCTTAAAATTTTGTAAACATCAATTATGACCACCCATAAAAGGCTTAATCATGAATTTTTAAAATCAGTTTTTAATTCCAAATTTTCCAAGCTCAAAAAACTTTGCACTCTAGCTAGCCACATAATGGTTACCAGAGTACAAAGTTTTTTTTATTTGACAAGATTTACTCTTCCTTATCTTGATTTTCAGTTCCTTTAACTGCTTTTTTAAATTCAGATAACATTTTACCAATTGATTCGCCTAGTTCAGGCAATCTCTTTGGTCCAAAGATCAAGAGAGCTCCTAAAACGATGATAATCAATCCTGGTGCTCCGATATCACGTAAGATTCCCATTTCTCGCTCCTTTCTGCTTGCGTTTCATAATGTATTTGCTGATAGCTATGCTCAATTCATAGAGTAAAATCAAGGGGGCAGTCATTGCCAAATCGCTGACAAAGTCGGCTGGGGTCAAGATGACTGCAAGTACCAATAAGATAAAATAGGCATATCGGCGATAAGCAGTCAATAATTCTGGTCCAATGAGTCCAATCGACGTCAAAAAGGCAATGATAACTGGCAATTCAAAAATCAGAGCCAAGGGCAAGGTCGTTTGAAAAACAAAGGACAGATAATTTTGGGCTGTTAACTGCGTTTCAAATAATCCCTCTCCCAACCCTAACAAAACCTGAAGTAAGGCTGGTGTTACAAAGTAAAAACCAAAAGCCAGTCCAACTAGAAAACAAAGGAAACTAGCTGGAATATAGGCAAAAATCGCTCTAGCTTCTTCCTTCTTTAAACCGGGTTTGATGAAAGACCAAATATGATACACTGTGTAAGGCAAGGTGATGGTAAAGGCCATCAGACTAGCCAGACGTATGTAAATCCATAAAATATCATTTGGCCCTAAAATAATCAACTTTTGCTGAAAAGATTGGGTCACATACTGGTAAATCTGGTCTGCAAAAAGCAGGGAGACACAGAATACCAAAAAGAAACAAATGACCACTGCCAATAATCTCTTTCTAAATTCTACCAGATGTTCAACGATTGTCAATTCTTTTCTATCCATCTATTCTTCACCCTGTCTGAAAGTGACAATCAAGACAATGACAACAAAGATTAGCTGGCTGGCCAATCCTTCCCAACTTGGGTAAATTCCAATCAGGTCTATAGTTGGAAATCCTGTCAGCAAGTGATTTGGTGTCATATTGGTCAACTGAAGAGCATGGATACTAACTCCCAGCATCTTGAATGCCAAAGCATAAATCATCCAAGTTAGGATAAAGAAGACCTTATGAGGTAAGAAGAACTGACTGGCCTTGTTCATCACAAGGGCAATAATTACCAGAACCAGCAAGGCAAGTGAAATGCCCAAGACAAATTCAAAGCTGGAAATTCTTGGTAAAATTCCGACATAAAAGAGAATGGTTTCTGCTCCCTCACGGAAAACAGCTAGGAAACTAAGGGCAAACATGGAAATGAAGGAACCTGTTTTGGTCACTGTTTCCATTTGCGACTCCATAAAAGCATTCCATTTTTTGACTGAGGATTTGCTGTGGAGCCAGATTCCAATCAAAATCATCATAGCTACTGCAAAAATTCCCACTGCTCCTTCGATAATTTCACGATTGGAGCCTGATGTTACTGCTGGAAAGGCAATTTGCAGGATGAAAGCAATGACCAGACTGGCCATGATTCCAGTGATAGCACCACCATAAACCCACTTGAGCCCTTTTCGCATCTTGGCTGCTTTCAAGGTCGTTACCAAGGCCATGACAATTAAGAGAGCCTCTACCCCTTCTCTCAGGAGAATGAGCATGGCATCAAAGGCATTGTAACGTGCGCTAGTATCAATTTGTGATAAATCTGCAATCAGTTTTTCTAATTTTTCTTGGTAGTCCTTCTCACTTCCCTTAACCATAATCACAGGGCTTTCACTTTCCACTCGAGTATAGAGGGAAGGATTGGTCGTGCTAACAGAACCTTCAATTGTTGGCCAGATAGTAATAAATTCCTTCATACTGGCTGCTCCTGATGATGGATCACCCGTTTGGAATTGTTCCAAAGCCTTCTTCAAAAGGGCAATGCCGTCTTTAAGACTTAAATCAGAAGATGCTTCTGCGACTTCTTTTCCAGTTACAAAATCATCAATAGCCTTTTTTAAGTCCTCAAAGGAAGTCTGGATTGAGTTAAAATCCGTAGGTTCAGTTTCCATACTACTTCGCAAGAAGGAGATAGCTGTCTCAACACGTCCATAATGGGCCGTACTATTGTCACGAACCACACTTTCATTGATGGTCCAAGTGGAATTCATTTTCTTAAAAGCTTCACGAACCTTTTCCAAATCTTTGGAAGCAATGGCCTGTTCCAAGGCTTCAAAACGAGGACTTAGACGGTTGACCAATTTTTCCTTTTCCGCATCTAAGTTAACAGGATTTTGTTCTTTTTCAAAGGCTAATAAAGCTGAAGAAAGTTGGGTGAGTTTGTCTTCAGTAATCTCTCCTGATTGTGCTAACTTTTCCTTGACGACTTTACCAGCCTCAGAATTACTGTCTTTTACTCTTTCAAAGTCTGATGCCATCTCCTGAACGAGTTTCTGAGCCTCAGACTGGTTGCCATTTTTGACCGCTTTGGATGCATCTGTGATTTTCACAAAGTAAGAACTCAGACTTTCTTGGGCACCTACTGGGGAAAGAATTAAAAATGACAGAACTAAAACAAGTAACCAGCTTCTAGCCTTCCAATAATTTCTGACCAATGTAGCCTCCTTTCTCCACACCACCAAAGCAAGCAAAGAGTCCACTACCGATGTGAGTGATGTATTCATTCATCTTATCTGTAGCACCTAGATTGGTTTGAATCTTAACAAAGCTATCAGGATCTTTCTGGAAAGAAATGAAGAGCAAGCCCGTATCAAACTGACCAGTTTTTTCATCAATCCCATCAGAGTAAGAATAAGAACGACGCAAAAGGGGCTTGTCCACTTCCTTGGCCAAACGAACATGCGAATCATCTGGCAAGAGATTTAAATCCACTTCATCAAACTCATTTTTCTTACCAAAGGGGGCACCACTTTCCTTGTAACGACCGAAGGTATTTTCCTGTTCTTCAAGACTGGTGCGGTCCCAGGTCTCTAAAAACATCTGAATCCGACGAACTGCCATATATGATCCATTTTCCATCCAGTCCTTACTATCAGCCCAGATAACGCGGTCAAAGTCTTTCTCCTTGCTTGGATTTGCTGTTCCATCTTTAAAACCAAAGAGGTTACGCGGAGTCTCCATTCGATCCCCGATTGCTGCAAATCCAGACTGACTCCAACGGAGGGTCACGGCATTTCTCCCCTTACGGATAAGATTGCGAATAGCATGAAAGGCAACCTGCTCATCATCGGCACAAGCCTGAATCACAATATCTCCACCTGTATATTTTTCACGCAATTGCTCTTTAGGAAAAGGTGGCAAATCCCTAAACAGTTGGGGACGCTTGTTCTCCAAATTCATCTTTTTCAAGAAACTAGCTGAAACACCAAAAGTAAGGGTTAAACGATGAGGATTGAGTCCTACTGTTTCCCCTGTATCACTAGGTGGTAAAAGGCTGTTTTGACCATCTTTTTTAACCAATTCTCCTTCTACCAGTTTTGCACTATAATCTGTCCAATCCTTGAACAACTGAATAATCTTATCTTTATCCATCGTATGCAAGTCCAAGACAACAAAATAGATATTTTTTTGCATGGGCGTACTAATCCCAGCTTGATGCTTGCCATAAAAAGCAATTTTTTCATTTCCGTACGAGATTTTTTCCTGACTTCCTAGCTTAGGTGCGAAAAAAGCAGAAGCACCAGAGAGTCCTAGCGCTAAACCAGCCCCTCCAATCCCTGCTTTTTTTAGAAATTCTCGACGGTCCATTTTCTTCTCAAAAAACTTTTCGTCTTTTTCAGTCATGACTCTTATTCTCCACTAAGAAATTTACCCATTTGTGATAGAGGTTCACCAAGTTTTGTCACAGCTTCTGACAATTCTTTGGTATCTTCTTTTGTCAAATCTGTATAGAGTTTGTAGTGTTCCTTGTCTGTCATGTGTTTATCCAGCAAACTATTGACAGACTTGAAATCTGCTTCCAATTCTTTGACTAGGTTAGCATCTGATTTTTCAAGTAAAGGTTTAAAGAGTTGGAAAATCTTCTCAGCTCCCTCGATATTTGCACGAAAGTCATACAAGTCTGTATGTGAGTAAATTTCCTCTTCACCCGTAATCTTGCTTGTTGCCACTTCGTTAAGCAAGTCAACTGCTCCAGTCAACATAACCTTGTAGTCCACATCTACAGTTGCAATCTTGGCTTTCAATTCCTTGATATCATTGACTAATTGATCGCCATAACTTTCAGTCCCTTTAGTTGTATTGTCTTCCCAAAGGATACGCTCGATACGGTGGAAACCTGACCAACCTTCTTCTGTCTTGTTTTCATCCATGTAATCTGCTAAACGGAAGTCAATCTTAACATCTGACTCACCAAAACTCTCAGCAATCGGTTCTGAACGCTCATAAGACATACGAATCAGTGGATAAACCTTCTTGGCTTCTTCTAACTTCCCTTCTTTCAACAGTTTGACAAAGCCTTCCGTATCTGTCAAGAGTTTATCGATTTGCTCTTGCACAAAAGTCTTATAGTCAGCAGTGGCCTTATCAAGCATTTTTTGCTTGTCTTCAGACAAGGCTGTCACCTTTGACGAATCGCTTGTGTTGCTTGGCTTAGATTGATTATTAGCACAAGCTGTCAATAGCAAGGCTGAAGATAAAAGGACAAAACCTAGTTTTTTCATTGTATACTCCTATTGGTTCAGGATACCTGAATTAATTTTACGGTTCATTATATCATGTTTTCACTCATTTTTCAATAAATTTTCAGACAATTTAATGTTTTAAATTTAAACTAATATTAGACTTTTAACCTCAAAATTGATAAAATAGGAAAGAAAATAATTGTAAAAGGAAACAGTAAATCACCATGATGAACATGCAAAATATGATGCGTCAAGCACAGAAACTTCAAAAACAAATGGAACAAAGCCAAGCAGAACTTGCTGCTATGCAATTTGTTGGCAAATCTGCTCAAGATCTTGTCCAAGCGACCTTAACTGGCGATAAGAAAGTTGTCAGCATTGACTTCAATCCAGCTGTCGTTGACCCAGAAGACCTTGAAACACTTTCAGATATGACTGTTCAAGCTATCAACTCTGCTCTTGAACAAATCGATGAAACTACCAAGAAAAAACTAGGTGCTTTCGCCGGGAAATTGCCATTCTAATAAAAAAGGCTCTATAATATTTATAGTGGGTAAATCCCTTATAGATATTATGGAGCCTATTTTGATGTAGAAAAAGTCCCATAAAATCTATAATGAAAAGCAATCAAACAATCATTAGAAAGAATCCTATGGAACAATTACATTTTATCACAACTGCTTGATATTGAAAACTTTTTTTCTCATACTAAGTCCTAAACGCTAAAATCATTCTTAATCCTTTTTACCATTTGTTATTATATTCCTAAATTCCGGCTAAAACAGTCCACCAGACTATTCTACTTCAATACTTAAGGCAAGTTGTAAGTCATGCCAAACCATGAAGCAACTTAATCAAAGATTTCATGAGTACATGATTATCAACCCCTACTAACAGCACAGCAGTAAACTATTGTATCGCCTACTTTTTGTATGCGCTTAACTACTAAAGAGATTATAGAGACACTCTTGAGTTACTAAGAAGAATTAAAGCACCACTATAATCTCTTACATTTTTACTTCTAAAGTAAGGTTTTGCGTACTCATTGAGAAGAATCTAGAGCTAGTTCTTCCTCACTTTCAGGCTGAGTCTAGGACAAAAGTCTAACATTAAATATAAAAAGCGAACAAAACGAGTTATCTGACACTCAGAATTCTGTCTTGTTCGCTTTTTTGGCTAATCTATCGATTTTAAAAATTTATAATAAAGAATTCCTAAAATCAAAATCTTTTTGTCCCAGCCTCATAATCACCGCCCTTCAATTACCTTGTTCCAACATAAAATTAGGAGAGAATAATAATCTTATCCAATGCAATACCTTTGATTTTCGAAACTTTGACAACTTCAAAAAACAGATTTTTACAATTCGCAATATCAAAAAAGAAAGGACAAAATTTGCCCTTTCTAGATTTTATCTTTGCTTCAATCCATTACAATGGATAGAGAACTCAATTTCTTATAGGTAAAGGAATTTGAAAACAGCTACTGCTGCAATTGCTGCTGCGATAGGTGCTACTACTGGTACCCAAGAATACCACCATTTTGAATCGCCTTTGTGCTCACCAAGAACTGATTTTGGAAGAAAAGCATGAAGGAGACGTGGTCCCAAGTCACGGGCTGGGTTCAAGGCAGGTCCTGTAGGTCCACCAAGCGATGTTACCAAGGCCATAACAAGGAATCCAAGTGCCAAGTGAGCAATTCCAAGACCAGATGTCATAAATGGTGCTACTTGTTCTTTAGCTTGGTCAAGTGCTGCTGTTACTTGTTCTTGAGGAATGGTTTGACCTTGAGTCGTTGCTTGTGCAACTTGAGCATTAATAGCTGCTTGTGCTTTTGATACTAGTTCAGCACCAAAGAAGTTTTTAGTCAATCCAAGAGCTGCAAAGAACAGAACAAATGAACCAACAAACTCATTTACAAAACCATTAACAGTTGCTGCAAAGCGTGATTCTTTTGAACCATTATCCAAACTTGAAATTGTTGAGAAAGTACCCAAGATGTTGTTTGGATTTTCAGTTTTCAAGTAGTATGGGCGATGTGTTGCCACAACCAAGGCTTGACCAAAGATAGCACCCAAAACTTGTGCGATGATATAAGGCGCAACTTGTGCCCAAGGGAATAGACCGCTGACTGCAAGTCCAAGAGTGAAGGCTGGGTTGATGTGGTTTCCAGATACGTTACCAAACATCAAGGCAGGAATCATAACCCCCATACCGTAACCAACAGCGATAACGATCCAGCCACTTTGGTGACCTTTCGTACCTTTAAGTTCAACGTTGGCAACTGCACCATTTCCAAGAATGATCAAAAGAGCAGTGGCCAAAAATTCAGTGGCATATTTAATTGCCCATGTGAAATCCATTTGATAGATTCTCCTTAAAATTTTTTAGACAATCATTATTCTATCAATTTTTAGATCTTTTAGCAACTACTTTCCTGAAAGATTATGACAGAAAACGATTCCAAATCTTATAAACTAATCTTTGTTTTCAATATATTTCCAATTCATTAGGTTATCTGTGCTAGTCTGATGCTTTTAAGTCAATTCCTTCTGATACATGGTATAGGGAATAAGCAGTATCTTTCACCATTCACAAATAAAAACATAGTTTTATTCGCTACCATAACCTGCATCGAGCACGATATATTTGAATAAGTATAGTGTTTGAATTGATTAGAGAACGGGTTTCAAAGTGCAAGTGTCTGTTGGATTAGGAAAAATATCAAAATGAAGGACATACTTGCCATTAGTAACTCCTTAGACATTATATCCTGCCTTGAACTGACTATTTTATATATTGTATTACTTCGTCCTCACAAAAATGTAGTTTATTGAAACTAGAATAGTGCACTATGACTCCTAAAATATTTATAGAAATTAATTTAATTTTTTTAATAAATTTGTTCAAATTCTATTTCAACCTAATATACTTTAAACTAATAAATTTGTACATCTTCTATTTCAATCTACTATAAAATTAAAAAAAACGCATTGTATTAGGTGTTCAATGAACTGCACCTGATATCATGCGTTTTCTGTTCTTAAAATATTTCTTTCTCAGTCTCTTTTTGTTATAAGTTCATCTTCAAAGTCCTTGATTTTGAGTAAATCTAAAATCAAATTTTATCCGACTGACCCTTCCATTTCATAGCTAATCAAGCGATTCAGCTCAACGGCGTATTCCATTGGAAGTTCTTTTGTGAAGGGCTCCACAAATCCCATAACAATCATCTCTGTTGCCTCTGATTCTGACAAGCCACGGCTCATGAGGTAATAGAGTTGTTCTTCTGAAATCTTAGAAACCTTGGCTTCGTGTTCCAAAGCCACTTGCGAGTTGTGGATTTCATTAAATGGAATAGTATCTGACGCTGACAAGTCATCCATAATAATGGTGTCACACTCTATGTGTGAGACAGATTTCTTAGAGTTTTTGTTAAAGGTTACTTGTCCACGGTAGTCAACCTTTCCGCCACCTTTAGCGATGGATTTAGACACGATAGATGAGCTAGTATGTGGAGCGTTGTGGATCATCTTAGCACCCGTATCTTGGTGTTGCCCTGCATTGGCAAAGGCAATAGAAAGCATAGTCCCACGCGCCCCTTCTCCATCTAGGTAAACAGATGGGTATTTCATAGTCGTTTTGGCACCCAAGTTTCCATCAATCCACTCAACCGTTGCATCTTTCAAGGCTTTGGCACGTTTTGTTACCAAGTTATAAACGTTGTCAGACCAATTTTGGATGGTTGTATAACGCATATAAGCTCCATCCAAAGCAAAGATTTCTACAATGGCCGCGTGCAAGCTGTTGCTTGAATATGTTGGCGCTGTACATCCTTCTACGTAGTGTACGCTTGCTCCCTCATCAACGATAATCAAGGTACGTTCGAACTGACCTGTATTTTCATTGTTGATCCGGAAGTAAGTTTGAAGTGGAATATCCACTTTAACTCCTTTTGGTACATAGATAAAGGTTCCACCTGACCATACTGCTGAATTGAGGGCTGCTAACTTGTTATCTGTTGGCGGTACCAACTTGGCAAAGTATTGTTTAAACAAGTCTGGGTATTCCTTGAGGGCAGAATCTGTATCTGTAAAGATAATCCCCAATTTCTGGAACTCTTCCTTCATGTTGTGGTAAACCACTTCTGACTCGTACTGGGCAGAGGCCCCTGCTAGATAGGCACGTTCAGCTTCTGGAATACCGATACGTTCAAAGGTTTCTTTGATTTTTTCAGGAACGTCATCCCAAGAACGGGCAGGTTTATCAGATGGTTTTTGATAGTAAATCAAGTCATCAAAGTCAATCTCTGACAAGTCCGCTCCCCAAGTTTGCATAGGCATTTTTTTGAAGGTTTCATAAGACTTCAAACGGAATTCTAACATCCACTCAGGTTCTCCCTTAGCAGCTGATAGTTCACGAATGACATCTTCGTTCAATCCTTTTCCTGTCGATAGGACAGGCTCTACATCGTCATGGAAACCAAATTTATATTCACCAAGATCAATTGGTTTTGGTTCTACTCTTTCTTCAGCCATAATATCCTTTCTTTCATTCTTCATTTCTAATAGTTCATAAGACAAAAGAAACTTGTCTTACTTTTTTTCTTGATTTTCAATTGTTTTTTTAAGGGCATTCCAAGCCAGAGTTGCACACTTAATCCGTTGTGGAAATTTTGCAACACCTGATAAGAAGGCTGCATCACCTAGTTGATCTTGGCGTTCATATTTTTGCCCTTGAACCATTTCAGAAAAAATAGTCGCAAGTTCTAAGATTTCTTGCTTGGTCTTGCCCAAAACAGCATCTGTCATCATACTAGCAGAGGCAGTCGAGATGGTACAACCTGAGTTTAGAAAAGCAATATCTTCCAAACGGTCCTCTGCATCAAACTTGACAGAGAGATTGATGACATCACCACAGGTTGGATTGTTGAGACTGATTTGTTCAGCGTCTTCTAACTTTCCTTGGTGATGTGGATTTTTCGAATGGTCTGCTACCACTGCCATATAAAGCTATCTAGTTTAGAAAGTGCCATTGAAAAACTCCTTTGTCTTTTGTAAGGCATCGACCAGCTTGTCGCAATCTGCCTTGGTATTGTAGATATAAAAACTTGCACGAGCTGTTGCTGGAACATCCAAATACTGGAGCAAGGGTTGCGCACAGTGGTGACCTGCACGAACAGCCACGCCTTCATAATCCAAAGCAGTCGCAAGGTCGTGCGGATGAAGGTCACCTAGGTTAAAGGCAATCACACCTGAACGTTGAGCCAAGTCCTGCGAACCATAAATAGTCAATCCGTCAATCGCCTGCAGTTTTGGATAGACGTATGCGATCAATTCCTGTTCATGAGCTTCAATGGCATCCATACCAAGATTTTCTAGGTAATCCACTGCTGCTGCAAGTCCAATAGCACCTGCCATATTTGGCGTTCCAGCCTCGAATTTCCAAGGTAATTCCTTCCAACTAGCAGATTGTTCATAGACGAAATCAATCATCTCGCCGCCAAATTCTACTGGTGACATTTGTTCCAGATACTTCTCTTTGCCGTAAAGGACACCGATACCAGTCGGACCAGCCATCTTGTGACCTGAAAAGGCAAAGAAGTCCACATCCAAGTCCTGGACATCAATCTTCATATGTGGCGTAGACTGAGCGCCATCCACCACCATAATAGCTCCAACTTGGTGGGCCATTTGAGTGATTTCCTTGATCGGATTGACCACACCAAGAACATTAGAGGCGTGAGCTAGGGAGACAAACTTGACTCTATCAGTCAATTTAGCTCGCAAGTCATCCATATCCAAGGCGCCGTCCTTGAGATAAACATAGACAAGCTCAGCTCCAGTCTTACGACAGGCTTCCTGCCAAGGAATAATATTAGAATGGTGTTCCATGACAGAAATCAAGACCTGGTCTCCATCAGTCAGAATTTCCTCAGCAAAGCGTGCCACCCAGTTAAGACTGGTTGTCGTTCCTCTGGTAAAAAGAACTTCCTTTGTAGACCCTGCATTGATGAACTTACGAATGGTTTCACGGGCAGCTTCATAGGATGCTGTCGCACGCTCCGCCAAGGTATGAACGCCACGATGAACATTGGCATTGTCTTTCTCATAGTAGCGGTTAATCGTCTCCAGAACTGCTAGTGGTTTTTGTGTCGTCGCAGCATTGTCCAGATAGACCAGAGGTTCATCATTAACAATCTGGTCTAAAATTGGAAAATCCTTGCGAATCGCTTCTACATCTAACATAGGCTTCCCCTTAGCGTTTTGACAATTTTTCTTCGATAGTTGCAATCATTTCATCACGAACTTCCTTGACTGGAATCTCAACGATAACAGATCCAAGGAAACCGCGGACAACCAAACGTTCTGCAGTTGCTTTGTCCAAGCCACGGCTCATGAGATAGTACATGTCTTCTGGATCTACTTGCCCGATAGAAGCCGCGTGACCAGCAGTTACGTCATTTTCATCAATCAAAAGAATTGGGTTGGCATCTGAACGTGCTTGATCTGAAAGCATGAGAACACGACTCTCTTGCTGCGCATCCGCTCCCTTGGCACCCTTGATAATGTGGCCGATACCATTGAAAGTTAAAGTTGCTTTCTCAAGGATAACCCCATGTTGCAAAATATTTCCGATTGAATTGCAGCCATAGTTAGTTACGCGGGTATCAATCCCTTGAACCTGACGTCCACTTGAAAGAGCTACCACTTTAAGGTCAGCATGGCTACCATTTCCAATCAAGTCACTATCAAAGTCAGCAACGACATTCCCTTCGTTCATGACACCGATTGCCCAGTCAATGCTTGCATCGTTGCCTAATTTACCACGACGGCTAATGTAGGCCGTGACGTTTTCACCTAGACGGTCAATAGCCGCAAACTTCACTTGAGCACCAGAACGTGCAATCACTTCGACTGTGATATTGGCAGTTGCTTTGGCACTACCCTCACCACGTGACTCTAGACGTTCAAGATAGCTTATTTTAGAGTTTTTACCAACGATAATGAGGATATGCTTGTTAAACGGCACATCGCTATCGCTGTCTTGGTAGAAAACGCCTTCGATTGGTTCTGTGATTTCTACGTTATCTGGAATGTAGAGAACAGCACCACTATTGAAATAAGCTGTATGGTAAGCTGCTAACTTGTCATCGTCATACTTAACAGATGACATGAAGAATTCCTCAATAAGCTCTGGAATTTCTTCTAAAGCTGAGTGAAAATCTGTAAAGACAACACCTTGTTCAGCCAACTCAACTGGAGTTTGCTCAAAAACAGTTTGAGTTCCTACTTGCACCAACTTCAAGTGGTTATCTACAGCTGTGAAATCTGGAACATTTGCTGATGGTTCACTTTCTGTAATCGTTCCATCACCCAGATTCCAACGGTGGAATTTGACACGCTCAATAACTGGTAATTCTAAACTCTCAATCTTATCAAAAGCTTTTTGACGGAGGTCAGCCAACCAACTTGGTTCAGCGTGCATTTCTGAAAAAAGTTTAATATTTTCTTTAGTCATTTACTTCTCCTAAAAGATACCAGGGAATTACAATTCTTCCTTGTAGTCGTAGCCAAGTTCTTCAGCTAGTTTTGCGTATCCTTCACGTTCCAAACGCGCAGCCAATTCTGGACCACCAGAAAGGACAACACGACCTTCCATCATGACGTGTACCACATCAGGTGTGATGTAGTTCAAAAGACGTTGGTAGTGAGTGATAATCATAGCACCAAAGCCTTCACCACGCATGGCATTCACACCTTTAGACACAACTTTAAGGGCGTCAATATCCAGACCAGAGTCAATCTCGTCCAAAAGGGCAAATGTTGGTTCTAACATCAAGAGTTGAAGAATTTCATTACGTTTTTTCTCACCACCAGAGAAGCCTTCGTTGAGGTAACGCTCTGCCATTTCTTCTTTCATGTTAAGCAATTCCATTTTTTCGTCTAGCTTAGTGATGAACTCACGAACTGAAATCTTTTCATCATCTTCTTTACCAGCATTCATGGCTGCACGAAGAAATTCAGCATTGGTAATTCCAGGAATTTCAGACGGATATTGCATAGCAAGGAAAAGTCCCATACGCGCACGCTCGTCCACTTCCAACTCAAGGATGTTTACGCCATCAAACAAAACTTCACCTTTGGTTACTTCATAGTTTGGATTTCCCATGATAGCGGCTGAAAGAGTTGATTTACCAGTACCATTTGGTCCCATGATAGCGGCGATTTCGCCTGTTTTCAGGGTCAGGTTAACCCCTTTTAAAATTTCTTTTCCTTCAATCTCAACGTGAAGATCTTTGATCTCTAATACTGACATGATAGTTCCTTTCTTTTTCAAGGCCTTTACAGTACTTACTAGAAACATACTTGATTTCCCTAGAAAACACGGTAAAAGGTCAATAAATATACTTTTATAGTATAACAAAAAAAAGCCTAAAAGGCTTTGATTTTGTCTAGAAGCTGAGGACTAGTCTTTTCCCTTCAAGTGTTGGTCAATGACATCTACTATTTTCCCCATCAAGTAACTGACTCGAAAATTTCTAAAGAGCAAAATGGCCCAAAAAGCTGCCATAATATAGCGACCAGTCATCCAGGCTTCATTGAAAAAATAGGTCTCAGCAGCTGTAAACAGCGCGATGATAATAAATTGTTGTCTATTCATAAACTTATTGTATCATGAAATCTTTCTTTAGTCTTCCTCTACCTTCACTTTATCAGCCAAAAATTCAAATCCTTCCGGAATCAGACTTTCTTCTGCTTCTTTTTCAGCTTGAGAAGATTTAGCTTTTGCTGAAAAGGCTGCACGCACTTCTTTCCATTCCTCCATAGAAATAGCTAAAATCTCAGGTGAAAAACCTGCTGCTTGACTTAGAATGTTGCCAAACATAGTGTTGAGATTGTCCCGTTTCATGGTTTGACCAGCATTGAAATTAGATTCAAAAGCAAGAATAGCATGGTGTTCATTGGCCGCAACCGGTTGAGAACCAACTAGTAGAGCCTTATCAGGGCCTCCTAGACTTTCAATCACCTCTCCCCAGGCATTCTGCAAGCGAATTAAATTTTGACGTGCTAAATCAGGATTTTCAACGGCCTCTTGTAAAATAGATTGCACTTTATTGCGATCAACACGATAGACTGTCTTGCCTGCTGCTGGGCGGGTAGGTACTGGACTTGTTGGCTTGGGTACGGTTCCCACATTGGCGAGTTCTTGTTTGAGACGTATCACTTCTTGTCTCAATGCAGAAATTTCATGTTCAACTGCACCAGAAAAAGCTGGTTCGGGCTTAATCTCCGCCAAACGGATGGTCATCATCTCTGCATAAATCTTGGGCTGCAAACTAGACTTAATATCTGCTAAACTGACTGTCGCTAAGCGAATCATTTCAAACAGACTTTCCTGAGGAAGTGCCAAGTTTTCTACAAAGACTGGACTATGATGAGTGTTTTCTCCACCTGTTTGGACAATTAACAAGTCTCTTAAATAGTGCAAAAGATCGGTCACAAAACGAGTCATGCTCTTACCATTGTCAAAAAGAAAATTTAAGCAAGACAAAGCCTTTGGAACATCCTGTTGAGACAAGGCAGCCACATAATCATCCAAGGCAGATAGGCTAATGGTTCCGGTAATTTCTTCAGAGATGGCAGTCGTCAATTCATTTCCTTGCGTCAAACTCAGGGCTTGATCCAAAATAGACAAGGCGTCCCGCATCCCACCTTCAGCTCGTCTGGCAATAATTTCCACAGCCTCTGGTTCAGAACTGATATTTTCCTTTTCTAAGATAGAGTGAATATGTTCCTTAATATCCTGTGTCTTAATTGATTTAAACTCAAAACGTTGAACACGCGATAGAATAGTGGCAGGAATCTTGTGCAATTCAGTAGTAGCCAAAATAAAGACCACATTCTGTGTTGGCTCTTCTAACGTCTTTAGGAGAGCATTAAAAGCCCCTGTAGACAGCATATGAACCTCGTCTATGATATAAACCTTATAACGGGCAAGACTAGGAGCATAGGTAGATTTATCACGGATTTCACGGATTTCATCAACCCCATTATTAGAGGCCGCATCCATTTCAATGACATCTTCTAAACTACCGTCCGTCACTGCTTGACAAATATAGCAGTTATTACACGGTTCACCACCCACTTGATTAGGACAGTTCATAGCCTTGGCAAAGATCTTAGCCACACTGGTTTTTCCCGTTCCACGAGGACCAGAAAAAAGATAAGCATGACTTATTTTCTCTTGCTCCACTGCTTGTTTAAGAGTCTTAGCCACAACTTCTTGACCAACCAACTGAGAGAAGTTTTGACTTCTATATTTTCGATAAAGTGCTTGATACATTAGGCTTTCTCCCCAAACATTGTAAAGTCCCATTCTGTCTTTTCAAGCAAAATAGCGACAAATTGTTCCAAATAATCTCGATCCATATCATCATAATCATCAATCTCTGAAGAATCCAGATCCAGAACTCCAAGTAATTGACCATTCTTTACCATAGGCACAACAATTTCACTTTTAGCCCGACTATCACAAGAAATATAGTTGGGATAAGTTGTTACATCACCAACCAGAACAGTTTCCTGAAAGTGAGCTGCCTCACCACAAACACCTTTGCCTAGTGAGATACGGATGCAGGAAACACCTCCTTGGAAGGGACCTAAAACCAATTCCTTTCCATCGAACAGATAAAAGCCTGCAAATACGGTATTAGGAAAACGTGATTTTAGAAGAGCACTGGCGTTGGAAAGATTAGCCAAAACATTGGTTTCACCTTCCAACAAAAAAGAGAGCTCTTCATTTAACATTTGATAACGTGATTGTTTTTCTGATTCTAACATAGAACTATTATATCAAAAAAGGCTTACAGACAAAAGAAAAATCCCTTGTTTAGAAAACAAAGGATTTTATGAATTTTCAATTTGATTAAAGTTCGATATCACCGAACAAGTCAGCCATTGAGAATCCTGTTTGTGTTTCTGGAAGTTCGAAATCACGTTTTTCTTGACGTTTTGGACGACGTGGACGAGCAGCACGTTTTTCTTCTTTTTGTCCTTCTTCTTGAGCTGGACGCTCTTCAAGAGCTTTGATAGAAAGTGATACGCGTTCTGCATCTGCGTTAACCTCAAGAACTTTAACTTGAACTTCTTGACCAACTTTAAGAGCTTCTTTTGGATTTTCAATACGTTTGTGTGAAATTTGTGATACGTGAACAAGTCCATCGATACCTGGCAATACTTCAACAAATGCACCGAAGTCAGTCAAACGTTTAACTGTTCCTTCTACTACATCACCTTTAGCCAATTTTTGCTCAACGCCATCCCATGGTCCAGGTGTTGTTGCTTTAAGTGAAAGTGACACACGTCCTTCTTCTTCGTTAAGATCAAGGATTTTCACTTCAATTTCTTCACCAACAGTTACAACTGATTTTGGTGATACGTTACGTTCATGTGACAATTCAGTCAAGTGAACCAATCCGTCAACACCACCAAGGTCGATGAAAGCACCGAAGCTTGTGATACGTGCAACTTTACCAGTTACTACATCACCAACAGCCAATTTACCGAATACTTCAGCGCGAGCTGCTGCTGTAGCTGCTTCAACAACTTCACGACGTGAAAGGATGAAGCGGTTTTCTTTAGCGTCAACTTCTTTGATTTTAGCATCAAATTCTTGACCTACAAAACGCTCAGTGTTACGTACGAAACGAGTATCCAACATTGAAGCTGGGATAAATCCACGAACACCTTCAAATTCTACTGAAAGTCCACCTTTAACGGCACGAGTTCCTTTAACAGTAACAACTTCTTCTTCGCGACCAACAAGTTTGTCCCATGCTTTGCGAGCTTCAAGGCGTTTTTTAGATACAAGGTATGTAACTGTATCAGTATCTTTACCAACTACTTGACGAAGTACAAGAACATCCAATACTTCTCCTACTTTAACAAAGTCATTGATATCTGCATCGCGATCGTTTGTCAATTCGCGAAGAGTCAAGACACCTTCAACACCAGTTCCAGAGATTGCAACGTTAGCTTGAGTCGCATCAACTGTCAATACTTCAGCACTAACAACATCACCAGTCTCAACTTGGCTAACGCTATTTAGCAAATCTTCAAATTCGTTCATCTAAAAAATCCTCCAACAATCAAGTTTTTCTTAAACTTGACATACTTATAATTTTTTTCCTAAGCACCCGCAAGGACATGTTCATATCGTTCACGTCTTTCAATTATAAAAATAAAATACCCTAAGATATTTTGCTTTTTATCTTGATCATTACCTAAGAACTGGGGTAGCTGGATTCGAACCAACGCATGAGGGAGTCAAAGTCCCTTGCCTTACCGCTTGGCTATACCCCATTGATGAAATGGAGAGAGAGGGATTCGAACCCCCGAACCCGAAGGAGCGGATTTACAGTCCGCCGCGTTTAGCCTCTTCGCTATCTCTCCTACAATCAACATGGACTATTATATCATGAAAATTTCAAAAAAACAAGACTTATTTTGCTAAATTATAATTTTCAATCAAAATTTCCACAGCTTTTTCCAATTTTTTATAAAAACTATCGACATTCCCATTCTTTATGATGGCAAATTGTCCGTCTAATTCGGCAATTTCTCCGATAACTTTTTTACCGATAGTCAATGTATAACCTTCAAAACTATCTTTACCAACATTAACTTTTGCATCTGCTACTTGAATTTCGATTTTTTTATCTTTCTTACTCATTTCTTACCTCTCTTCACTTTTTCTATTTTACAAGAAAATCCCAAAACTAGCAAGAAAAAACTCTATATCATTCTGAGTCTGATATAGAGTTTTCTGCTTTATTTAACGTGTTTTTCTAGTTCTTTTTGGTATTTACCGTTTGATTCCAATTTTTCTTTTTGCCATTTTTTCAGTGCTTCTTCATATTCTTTGGTTGTAACGATATCTTTTTGCAATTTCATACCTTTAAAGATATATGGGTCACCCTTAATACCAACTTGTGAGTATGGTTTTGAGAATGGCACAACATTACTTACAACTGGAGAACCACCAGATGAGGCTGTTGGCATCAATAATGAACTATCTGTCAACCAAGCTTGAGCCTTGGCATATTTTTCATAGCGTTCTTCAAGATTAGTAGTTTCTGAATCCGCATCATCTAATAATTTCTTATACTGATCCAAACCAATCTTAGCTACAACATCCTTATCTTTTCCTTTAGTAATACCAAGGTGTTTCATAGCAGAACCTGATTTAGGATCCATGATAGTTAAATAAGATGCTGGGTCTTGGTAGCTTGGAGCCCATCCTGTACTGTTCAAATCATAGTCTTTTTGAGAAGGAACACGCGCTTGAGAAGTGATTGTCTCCTTTTCATTATCTGTCATTTGAAGAACATCTATGACAACATTTTCAGCACCAAGAGTTGATTCGATAGACTGTTTGAAAGAGTTGCTTTGTTGAACGGCGATGGTATCTGTCTGTTCAACTGGGACATCCAAATGAATTGGGAAGGTTACCCCTTTAGATTCTAGGTCTTTCTTAGCTTTTTCAAAGGCAGCTTTAGCCTTGTCAGGGTTGTAGATAGAATCCTTACCATCAACTAGCTCAACGCCTTTCCATTGGTCACCATAGTTCACCAACTCTGCTTGGGCGATTTGGCCAAAGTTCTTACCACCTGCTTGTACA
The DNA here is from genome assembly GCA_000430305.1 of Streptococcus mitis 17/34. Lineage (GTDB taxonomy): Bacteria > Bacillota > Bacilli > Lactobacillales > Streptococcaceae > Streptococcus > Streptococcus mitis_AW. The sequence goes on along the minus strand of ASZZ01000003.1, from coordinate 132,316 downwards.
AAGTTGTCAGGAACGAGACTGTTACGAATAATCTTGTCCGCACCGTCTTCACCATTTAGCTGGGCAGCATAAGAATGGCGGTTGAAGGCAAAGTTGATAGCCTGACGGAAGTCCTTATTAAGCATAGCTTCTTTAGTAGAGGTCTTTTGCTCTTCACTTGTTTTCGCAGTTTTATTATATGACTGACGATTTACGTTAAATGTGAAGTAATAGCTACTTGAGTCCTGTGGGCTATAAGTAATTTTATCTCCGTATTGTTCCAAAGTTGAAGCAAAGTTTGAGCTACTTGGGAAGAGACGGGCTGTCGTATAAGCACCAGAAGAGAAGCTACGAATCAAGGATTCCTGGTCTGAACCATCGTAGTAGGTCAATTTAATCTTCTCAATTTTTACCTTTTCTTTATCCCAGTAGTTTGGATTTTTCTCGTATTCAATCAACGATTTAGACGTCAAGGTCTTCAAGATATAGGGACCATTGTAGAGAATCCCAGCTGGAGTAACTGCTCCATAATCTTTACCTGATGCCTTCAAAAACTCTTCATTTACAGGCAACATCGTCGCTGTTGTGACCTTAGAGTTCCAGAAACTTTCTGGTTTGTTTAGGGTATATTCGACTGTGTAATCATCCAAGGCCTTGACACCAACTGTAGAGAAATCGTTGGTTTCACCAGTCATGTAGGCATCCAAACCCTTGATTGAATTTTGGATGAGAGAGACACCGTCTGACTTACCGTCAGCTACGTGTTTCAATCCTGCTACAAAGTCATTGGCTGTTACTTCTGCATATTCTTCACCTTCAGAAGTGTACCATTTAACTCCTTTACGAAGTTTGTAGGTATAAGTCAAACCATCTTTTGACACAGACCAATCCTCAGCCAAGGAAGGAATAACATTTCCGTACTGGTCGTTTTCCATCAAGCCATCAACCACGTTCCCGATGACATCTGTTGTAGATGTACGAGTCGCTATACTATAGTCCAAAGATGCTGGATCTACTGCATAGACATATGAAAATGTTGTCGGTGCATCTGCTTCTTTATCAGCTTTTCCACAAGCTACTAAAAAAGCTGTTGTGCTCAGGACCACTCCTGCTGTTAAGAGCCACTTTTTCGATTTCATAAAAATCTCCTTTTGTTTATTTTAATCTACTTTTACAATCCATCCTTCTGGCGCTTCAATATCACCAAACTGAATACCTGTCAATTCATCGTAGAGTTTACGAGTCACAGGTCCAACTTCTGTTTCACTATAGAATACATGGAAATCATCACCGTGTTGAATACCTCCAATTGGCGAAATAACTGCTGCCGTACCACAGGCACCTGCCTCTACAAAACGATCCAGGTTATTAATTGGGACATCACCCTCAATAGGAGTTAAGCCCAAACGATGTTCTGCCAAATAAAGCAAAGAATACTTAGTAATAGATGGCAAGATAGATGGACTCAATGGTGTTACAAATTCATTGTCAGCTGTAATTCCAAAGAAGTTAGCTGAACCGACTTCTTCAATCTTTGTATGAGTTGATGGGTCTAGGTAGATAACATCTGAGAAATGGCGTGATTTAGCCAATTTCCCTGGCAAGAGACTGGCAGCATAGTTCCCACCAACCTTAGCCGCACCCGTACCATTTGGCGCTGCACGATCGTATTCATCCTGAATCAAGAAGTTGGTTGGAACCAAACCACCCTTAAAGTAATTCCCAACTGGCATAGCAAAGATGGTAAAAATGTACTCCTCCGCTGGTTTTACCCCGATAATATCTCCAACACCAATTAAAAGGGGACGAAGATAAAGGGTTCCACCTGTGCCATATGGTGGTACGTATTCTTCATTGGCGCGGACAACTGCCTTACAAGCTTCTACAAACATTTCTGTTGGAACTTGTGGCATCAAGAGACGGTCACAAGTACGTTGCAGGCGTTTAGCATTTTCATCAGGACGGAAAAGTTGAATACTACCATCCTTAGTACGATAAGCTTTCAATCCTTCAAATGCTTGTTGTCCATAGTGGAGACTTGGAGAAGACTCTGAAATATGCAAAGTTGCATCCTCTGTAAGCTCTCCTTGATTCCATTGTCCATTTTTAAAATGAGCAATATAGCGATAAGGTAATTTCATATAGGAGAAACCAAGGTTCTCCCAATCAATCGTTACTGTCATATTCCACTCCTTATTCTAAAAACCTATTTCTTTTATTCTACACTATTTTTCTAAAATAGCAAGCATATTTTGTAATTTTCAGAAAATTTCTTCAATAAAAAAATCTAAGGTATCTGTCGTAATGAATCCTATATAAAAATTACATAAAAAACTCAAATTATTCTTCTATATCGTTTGGTGCAATCTGTTCAATAACTGAACTTATTTTGACATACATAGAATCCATATATAAGATCGGTAAGAGGTCTCAGCAGAGGTGAGTTTTATCTTTATAAATATCAAAAAATCAGCAGAGAATTTAATCTCTGAAGCACAAACTATTCAAAAACCACACAGTGTTTCTTTCAACTTGATAATCATTCAAGACGAAATCACTGTGTGGTCATGATTTTTAAGCTAGTCTTTATTGTTTATTTAGATTAAAAACTAACTTTTTCATTTAATTTTCTAAATTCTTTTGGATTTTCTGATTAGAGGAGATTGTCAATCAAGTCATCTACTTCATCTTTTTCAACCTGCGGTGTAATCTCAGTGATCATAATCCCTGCCACTGCTCGCTCAACTAAGCCCTTAACATCCATTCGTTTTTCATACTGCTCTGCATTTTTAATCTTAGGATTTGTCTTAGGACGGTCAGGTGCAAAAATCGTACAGCAGTCTTCAAAAGGCTGGATAGAAATATCAAAGGTATCGATTGCCTGAGCGATGTCAATGATTTCCAATTTGTCCATAGTAACCACAGGACGAATGACTGGAGTGCTGGTCACAGCGTTTATAGTCTGCATGCTTTCCAAGGTCTGGCTAGCTACTTGACCAAGACTTTCCCCATTGATGATAACCAAACCATTTCGCACCTCACGAATACGATCGGTAATCCGCATCATAAAACGGCGTGTCAAGGTCATAAGATAGGCTTCTGGAGCTTTAGCCTTGATTTCCTCTTGAATCTCTGTGAAAGGTACTTCGATAAACTGGATATTGCCCCCAAACTTGGTTAATTTACGAGTTAAATCGTGGGCTTTCTTGAGAGCACCTGGACTAGTGTAAGGTGGGCTGGCAAAGTGAACGGCTTCAATATCTACTCCTCGTTTAAGAGCTAGATAACCTGCCACAGGTGAATCAATCCCTCCCGACAACATGAGCATGCCTTTACCAGAACTTCCCACAGGTAATCCTCCTGCTCCACGAAAAGTTTCATAGGAAATATAGGCAGCCTCCTCACGAATCTCCACCTGAAGATTGATATCAGGATTTTTCATCTGAGCTTGTACGTTTGGAATAGCCTTGAAAACAGCACTACCAAGAGTTTGATTGAGTTCACGACTATCAAGTTCAAAGGTGTGGTCGCTACGCTTACCAGTGATTTTAAAGGTCATCCCTTCCTTGTAAGTTTCTTTCATAATCTCTTGGACAGCAGATTTAAGAACTTCCACAGACTTTTCGACTTTATAAACGGGAGAAAAGTTTTGAATTCCAAAGACTTGCTTAAGCGATTCTGCTACTGCTGTGTAATCAGCTCCATTGAGGTAAGCATGGGCACGATCACGATCTGCTGTTACTTTTACTTGGGGATAGATAGACAAAACGTCTGAAATATTGTTGCGAAGTTTATTGATGAAACGCATACGATTTTTGTGCTTGGTTGACAATTCTCCGTAACGAATCATAATTTCTGAATACTGCATAATTGCTCCTATCTTACTTTTCTAGTTTGATTGTAAATTAATTTTAACTTGGTCAAAAACTGCTCGACCTGACTCATATCATTTTCAAGGTCTAGGCTAAGACGCACAGCTGATTGGGCCTTATCCTTGTCCACTCCCATAGCAATCAAGGTACCTGCAGGTTTCCCTGCCTTGGACGAACAAGCAGAGGTCGTAGAAATAAAAATATCATAGTCTTCAAATGCGTGAACGATAACTTCACCACGAACACCCTTAATTCCAAAAGTCAGGATATGAGGGGTAAAGCCTTCCTCATCAGAGAAGACAAATATATCCGGATAGTCCAAAAGCGATTGGCGAATCACTGCTTCATCTGCTCAGTTTTGCTTGTAAAAATATCTAGCTTTTCCATAGACAAACGGAGGGCCTTAGCTGTCGCTGCAATCCCTGCCACATTTTCAGTTGTCGAACGATAATCACGCTCTTGGCCACCACCTGTTAAAAGAGGCGTAATCTTCTTGCCAGACTTAATATAGACAAAGCCAACACCACGGACACCATGAAACTTATGGCTCGAGAAGGTCGCGAAATCCACTCGTTCTGTCAAATATTTTTCAGTTGGAATCTTGGTAAGTGCCTGAACCGCATCAACATGGAAGGAAATAGTCGGCTTATCTGCCAAGAGTTCTGAAATAGCCTCAATAGGTTGAATCGAGCCGATTTCATTGTTAACTGCCATGACAGAAATTAGGATTGTATCAGGTCGTATCAAATCTGCTAGAGCTTCTACATCCACAAATCCTTTCTCATCAACTGGAGCAAAATCTATCTCAAAATCTTGAGATTTCAACCAGAGGGCTGACTCTTTGACTGCTGGATGTTCAATAGCTGATACAATGATGTGCTTGCCAAACTGGGCTTTTTCAAAGGCCACACCCTTGATAACCCAGTTATCTCCTTCTGTTCCACCAGAGGTAAAGAAGATTTCGTCACTTTTCTTGCTAATCAAATCGGCAATCTGTTGGCGGGAAGCATTTAAGATTCGTGTTGCCTGGTCTCCCAAACGATGGAGACTAGATGGATTTCCTAAAATTTTTGAAGCCACCTGCATATAAGTTTCAAGGACTTCAGGATAAGGCTTGGTCGTCGCCGAATTATCAAAGTAAATCATGTTTTCTCACGCTTTCTAAAATCACTCCTTCTATTGTATCATGAAACAGAGTCTGCGACAAGAAAGGGCAATTCCTCTTTTTTTAAGATTTTTTTAAAGAAATGCGGTATAATAAATTTTAATTAAAGGAGAGAATGTATGTCTAATTATCGTAGAACTTCAAAACCAAAAACAGAACACATCAAAAAAGGCTTTACGGTCTTCCAAAAAACCGTTGCTACTATTGGTAGTATCCTTGGCTTGATTACCGCGAGTATCACGATCATGAACGCCTTGGATAATAACAAAAATACTAAAAAAGAACCTACGACAAGCCAGACAACAATTGTCAAAGAAATTCAAAAAGAATCCCCTCAGGAAAATACTAGTCCAAATAAGGAAAATAACACCACTCAAGAAAAAACACAACAAGAAGAAACACCAAAATCTAGTGTTAAGGAAGAGAAAAAAGAAGAGCATAAAACAGCAACTCAGGACTCTACTCCTACTCCAAGTAAACCTGCTACTGAAAACGAAAAACAGGTCAATACGCCAACTTCAGAAAATAAAAGCAATCCTCAGTAAGCACATGATTTAAGAAAAAATTAACTTAAAAATAAAACTACACAGTGACTTCAGCCTTGACCACAATCAAGCCAAAGAGAGACTGTGTTTTTATATAATTGATGTTTTAGAGGGTAGATTCTTGACCAATTATATGAGATTCATACTCATATAATTGAAACCTAGCTATGTTGTGATAACTTATTTATAAACTCTGCACGCGCCAACAATACTCTCTCATCTGCTCCAAAGGGGGGCAAGATCCATTTTTCATTTACCTTATATTCGAAATCCTTCTTCATGCAGAAGTTAGTAAGACCTTTACATCTAACATAGATAGTCTATCTCAACCACTTCATAGATATTAGTTTCTATTTTGTTGTTTTTTAATTATAATAGATTGAAATAAGATATAAACAAATTGATTTAGAAACTCTAATTAATTTCTAAAATGTTTAGTATATACGGTGTACCACTCTAGATTCAATCTGTTATATAAACTAGAACAGAAAAAACGAGCATATCCAACTGATACGTTGCTCGTTTTTTTCTGTCTTAAAGGTGAGTTTTTGCTCAGCCTCTGGTTTTGAGCTGATAGCCCGCAAATCACCCGTTAGACGGGTGATTATGATCACTAAAAATTAAAGAATTCCATGGCCTGTTTGAACAGTAAATCCGTATACTCTGGGTCTTCTTGGGCAATGGTAACTTGTTCCTGAATCATTTCCAAGTCATCTGTTATCATGCCATCAGCTCCCAAATGAACAGATTTATCAAAGGACTCTGAACTATTGATAGTCCACACGTACAATTTCTGATCGGTATTCCAAAGCTTGTTGACAAAATTTTCATCCAAGGTAGAATACTCCATGGTGTAACCTGTAGCTTTCGTTCTTGGAAAAATACTATTGTAAGGTAGGATGAAATAAACTGGAATTTGTGAGTCATAGGCTAACACCTGGTCAATAACATGGTAGTCTAAGGACTGCATTTGGTGATTATTCCGTTTAATAATATCTCCATATTTGTCCATAAAATGTTTCATCATATCTGGACTATCTTTTCGACTGGTTTTAATTTCAATGAGGAGTTTTTGATGCAATTCATTGGCTTTGTTGAGATAGTCATCAAAACTAGACACCTTGGTGTGATATCCGTTTTCTGAAATATCGAGTTTGGTTAATTCATCTAAGGTTAAATCTTGAGGATTGGCATTGACTCCTGTCAAACTCTTAATATTAGCATCATGCATCATGACAAACTGGCCATCTTTAGTTTCTTGGACATCCATTTCAACTAAGTCTGGTGATAACTGCGCTGTTTTTTCTAAAGATTGAACTGTATTCTGTACACCATTCCTATTGGAGACACCTCTATGAGAAATAACTAAAGGTTTATTGGCAACTGGAGCTTCCAAATAAACATAACCCTCAAGAGCGAAAAAAATACCGGCACAGCCCATCACTCCCCATCTCATCCAGTGATCTTTCTTTCTCCTTGGCGTGATTTCTAGTTCTTCTCCTGTTAAGAAGGAAACGAACTTAATGAGAAAGTAAGTTAAGGCCATATAGTGGAAATTCTTAATCAAGACAAAGTTGATAATTCCCAGAACAAGAGATTCCTTATGGGTCAGACCATCCATCAGTGCCTGACCTGCTAAGATTGGAATCAATAAAAGAATGAAAAATAGGTAGGTTTTGACAACAATCCAAAATAAGTTCCAGATATAAAACCAAGAATGTTTTTTCGTTTTTTTCAAGCTATAACTGATTGACTCTTTAACCCTTCTTCGATCAAAAAAAATCTGGGGTAAAGCGAACATTAAACGAACGGAAATATAAAACATCATCTGAGCAAATATAAAAATAATTAATCCTAACAGCCAATACTTATCTTCAAAGTATGTCACAATAAAATCAGGTATCACAATTTTATTGAGATAATAAATCTTTAAAATCTTTCGAATCAATGGAAAAAGCATCATGACATAAAAGAAGATAAAGGCCATTTTGGAAATCGTCACTTGTCTCATGAATAAGAAACTCTGACGAAAGACCTTGCGACTGTACTCCAGCAGAGTTCTCTTTTCATGATAGAGGAGGTGTCGAGCTCCGATAAAGAGAAGCCCTATCTGGTAATAGGCGATTAGTAAATTAACGATTACCAGAACAAATAAAGCAAGACTAACAAAGGGAGAACCTTTTATAATGGCAAAAATATTATTGTAGGAAAGAAAGAGATAACCTGTCTGACGGAGCAATAGTCCAGCAATCCAAGAATTAAGTGGTAACCAGACAAACTCAATCATCATGAATATCAAGAAAAAGAGAAAAAGTATTTTATCTAGATTAAAGTATATCTGCTTAAAACCTAGATTTTTAGGTTTTTCAGGTTTCATAGTCACTCCTAGTCAAATAATTGAGACAAGTCCAAGCCTCCAAAAGGATTGTTCGACAGGCTACTTTCTGTCCCTAACAATTCTCTAGCTTGATCGGATTCTAGAAAGGACTCGTAAACACGCGCCGTCATCCGAGCATCCTCCAAGCTATTATGGGACTGACCTTGAAATCCAAGAAATGAGGCGACGGTTTGCAATTTGAGATTGGCAATACCATGTAAATCTGAACTCCGACGTTCAAAAGCTTCATCATACAAATCCACCTTGTACTGCTGGCTGTAGTCTAAACCATGCTCTGCTAGAATAGGCAAATCACTTTTAGCAGCATTGTATCCAACCATCGGTAAAGAACCCACAAACTCTTGGAAATCTTTTATAACTTTCTCCACTGGAGGAGCATCTTTTAAGGTCTCAGCCGTAATCCCAGTCAAACCATTGATAAAGCTTTTTAAAGGCACACTTGTATGAACATAGGAATCATAGGCATCGATTTCCTGACCATCTCTAAAACGCACTGCCGAAACTTGAATCAAGTGTGTTTGTCCTTCGTGCTGATTAAATTCTAAGTCAAAAGCAATGTAATCTTCTAATCGTTCCATTCTATCCTTCTCCTCTACTGTCTATCTTCTTATTCATTTTGAGCAACTATACTATTCACAAATAAAAGAAGCCATTAGGTTAGCACATAACCTAAACAGCTCCTTGATTATCCTCCAAATAAACGAGCAAAAAAGCCTTTCTTAGTTGATTGGACTTCTTCTTTTGCTTGGTCCAGCTCTAGCTTAAGATTTTCTTGATCCTTCATGGCTTGAAGAGTCAATTGTTGCTGCTGATCGAGTTGTTTGTCTTTCTCAGCAATCTGACGGTCTTTGATACGCATCTGCTCGTCTTTTTCTGATAACTGACGATCCTTTGCTTTTAATTGTTCATAAAGACGAAGAATTTCTGCGTTCTTCTCATCCACTAGAATCTCCATCAGTTCACGTTGCTTGACATCTTCACTGACAGGCTCATCTTCAAAAATCGTTTTTTTATAGATTTCTTCTAGCTTAATCAAGCCACTTCTGGTAACGACTGTTACCCCTTTGTCATTTTTATCTGTGTCTTCTTCTGGTAATTCTTTGACACGATTATTGATTGCTTGGCGAGATAATCCTAAAACCTCTGCAATCTCACTGACGGTCATTTCAATACTCATAATATCCTCTGAAACGTTTTCTAGCTTTTCTTTACTTAAATCTTATCATAAGCTAGAAAAACTGTCAAATTTTCGCTTAATCTAAGGCCTTCAAAAAGGTTAATAAGACTTGGGCAGAGCGACGTCCAGCTTCGATAATAAACTCATCAAAAGAGATGTTTGCTTCATGGTTAGCATTGTCACTCATAGCACGGATGACTAAGACTGGAAGATTAAGACCATGCGCTGCCTGAGCAATAGCCGCTCCCTCCATCTCAACAGCTAAAACTTCTGGGAAATGGGACTTAATCGCTTCTATCTTATCATTTCCTGCAACAAAACTATCTCCTGTAGCAATCAAACCAAGATGCCATTTTTGGTCCAATTGAGATAAACTCTCTTGGATTTTGGCAACAAAGGTTTTGTCTGATTCGAAATAAAGTGGTTGTTGCGCCATTTGTCCATAAGCATAGCCAAAAGCTGTGACATCCACGTCATGATAAGCTAATTTGTCAGCAATCACGACATCCCCAACAGCAATACCTTCTGCGACCGCCCCAGCTGATCCCGTATTGATAAGAGCATCCACTTGAAAATGATCAGCCAAAATCGCCACACTCATAGCAGACATGACCTTACCAATTCCACTTTCTACAAGAACGACTTCATGAGATGCAATAGTTCCTGTATGATAGGTATTCCCTAAAACAACTTGTTCTTGGGCATTGTCTAGATGCTGGACCAGATAAGCCAGTTCTTCTGGCATAGCAGCAATAATTCCTATTTTCATTTCAATTCCTTTTCGATTACAACAGTTTCATTGCTAAGACAAGCAAAATCAAGAGAAAGATGACTGCAAATAATATTTTATTCAGTTTAGAATTGAAGACATTTCTCTTGGTATTTTCAATGCGACGGCTTTTATGAATAGACGGTTCGACCTGAATCTTCAAGGTTTCCTGACTAAAGCCATGCCCCTTAGAATTGGCATAACCAAAACTGGAAGAAGAGGTTGGTAAAATCTTTGTCTCCTCATCATCCAGCAAAGGAGGACCTGAAATTTTTTCGCCTCTATTAGCTCTTTCAATCATTTCATCCGTTAATAAAGGTTTCCCCATACTGACCTCCTCTATTTTTTATGCAATTCCCAATACTGAACAGCCATAATTGTCTTGGCATCACAGATATGACCTAATTGGATCAATTCCTTGGCTTCTTCTAGACTCACTTCAAGAACTTCCAAGGTTTCATCCTCATCCTGCGGACGCGGATTTTCCACCTTTGTCAAATCGCTTGCTAGGTATAGTTTTAACTTTTCATTACAAAAGCCAATGGCTGAATAAAAATCGTACAAGAGTTCTAACTTCCCTGTATAGGCTGTTTCTTCCTCTAATTCACGCAGGGCTGCTGCAACAGGGTCTGTATTTTCTCCTACTTCCAATTTTCCAGCTGGAATTTCGTAAGAGACAGCCTCGATAGCTTTGCGGTACTGCTTGACTAAGATGAGTTTTTGTTCATCTGTTACAGTTAAAACGCAGACAGCTCCATTGTGGAAAATCAAATCGCGTTGGGCAGTTCCCTTGCCTTCTGGTAATTCAACCTGATCTTGAACCAGTTTAAAAATTGGTCCTTGATAGATTTCTTTTCGGCTAAGTGTTTTTTCTTCAAATTCCATGATAGGCTCCTACTGATTCTTAGGATGATGAGGAAGGCGAGTTGCATATTCGTCTTTATTGACCTGACGTCCGCGACCAATAGCAATGGCATCTGCTGGAACATCTTTAGTAATAGTTGAACCAGCACCAACGAGGGAATTATCACCTAACTCAACTGGCGCAATAATGGTTGAATTTGAACCAACAAAGACATTGTTACCGATGACTGTCTTGTATTTGTTTTTGCCGTCATAGTTGACTGTAATGGTTCCTGCACCAAAATTAACCTTGCTACCCACTTCACAGTTTCCGATATAAGTCAAATGACCAGCCTTAGTATTCTCGCCGATAGAAGAACCTTTAACCTCAACAAAGTTTCCAATATGGACTTGAGCACCCAGACTTGAACCTGGACGAATGTGGGCATAGGGACCGACTGTCACACCGTCTGCAACACTACTTTCCTCAATCATAGAGTTGGTAATAACAGCTCCTGCTCCGATAGTGCTATCCACTACATATGTTCCATTTGTCAAAACAGTCTCAGCACCAATTTTCGTTTGCCCCTTCAAGGTAACATTGGCTTCGATTTGAACTTCAGGCGCAATCTCCACATCAATATCAATATAAGTTGCTTCTGGATTGACAAAGCTAACACCATTGACCATGTGCTGATGATTGATGCGACGACGCATAACTGACTCAGCTGTCGCAAGTGCCACACGGTCATTTACCCCAAGACTTTCATCAAAATCTTTCAAAGTATAAGCGCCAACTTTTTCACCAGCTTCACGGAAAATGCCAATGACATCTGTAATATAGTATTCACCTTGAGCGTTATTGGTATTAATATTTTTCAAAGCTTCAAACAAACGCTCATTGTCAAAAACGTAAGTTCCAGTGTTAATTTCCTTGATTTGTTTTTCAAAATCTGTAGCATCCTTCTGCTCAACAATGCGAAGAACTTCAGCATTGTCATTACGAACAATTCGTCCATAGCCAAAAGGATTATCTGTTTCAGCAGTCAAGATAGTGGCCACATTTTTATGATTGATGTGGAAATCAATCAAGTTTTTCAAGCTTTCACCTGTGATTAAAGGAGTATCTCCTGCAATGACCAAGGTGTGACCTGATAAACCTTCTAAAATAGGCTCTGTCATCATAACTGCATGACCCGTTCCTAACTGTTCAGATTGAGTCACAAATTCTGTCTGTCCAGCCAAGACCTGCTCAACCAATTCTGCCTTGTGTCCGACAACTGTTACTGTCTTTTCAGGTTGGATAGCTCCCACACTACGGAAAACATGTTCCAACATGGAAATGCCCGCAACCTTGTGCAAAACTTTTGGCAAATCAGATTTCATGCGAGTCCCTTTACCCGCTGCTAAAATAATGGCATAATTTGACATAATCTTCTCTTTTCTCTAGAAATTCCCTTTTATTATACCATATTTCAAATCATTCCGCGCTCTTGAATGAAAAAATGCTCTAAAGTCCTTTCTTGACCCATTTTTTGAATATTTTTTTTGATTTTTTTTTCATTTTTAAGGTAAAATTATGAAATATGAGAAAGAAATTTAATCCGCTTATTTTATTTGGTTTTTTTGGGATTATGATTTTTATGTTAATCCTAAATCGCCCCCATTATGAAGATCATCCTGTAAAAACAAAATCAAATATTACTCAAATAAAAACCCAGGCATTACATAACTTAGATAAACCGGTAATTGATGTTTCTGGTTGGCAGCGTCCTGAGGAAATTAATTACGATACTCTGTCCCAAAACATTTCTGGAGCCATTGTTCGCGTCCATAGTGGCGCTCAAACGTCCAAAGAGAACGATGCCTCCTTTGTTAATGGGGTAGATAAGGCTTTTAAAACCCATATCACTGAGTTTCAAAAACGAAATGTCCCAGTTGGTGTTTATGCTTATTTAGCTGGAAAAAGTGTCCAAGAAATGGAAAAAGCAGCTGAAGTTTTTTATAATGCTGCCTCTCCCTATAACCCTAGCTACTATTGGCTAGATGTTGAAGAAAAAACCATGTCAAATATGAACGAAGGGGTTGAAGCCTTTCGAGCCAAACTGGAATCACTAGGAGCTAAAGACATTGGAATCTACGTTGGGGTTTATTTCATGGAAGAACATAGTATTGACACTACAAAATTTTCTTCTATTTGGATTCCGTCCTATGGTTCTGACTCAGGATTCTACGAGGCAACTCCAAAAACTGATTTAGATTACGACATCCACCAGTACACTTCTAAAGGAAAAATTGCTGGCTTTAATCACGATTTGGATATCAACGTCATCTCTTCCTTAAAAAACAAAGAAGAAACTTTTAGAAAACTCTTTTTAAAACCTTAAAAGCATTTGTTTATCATTTGCTTTTTCTTTTGTGTTTGATTGTGATACAATATAGTAAGGATTTTTTGAAATAGAAATAGTTGGAGGAAAAATATGCTCTCGTGGTTAGCACGCCTTATTAAAGGGATTGTGATTGCTCTTGGTTTTATCCTACCGGGAATTTCCGGAGGGGTTCTAGCAGCAATCTTAGGGATTTATGAACGAATGATTGGCTTTCTGGCCCACCCCTTTAAAGACTTTAAAGAAAATGTTTTGTACTTTATTCCAGTTGCCATCGGTATGCTTCTGGGAATCGGCTTATTTTCTTATCCGATTGAATACCTGCTTGAAAATTATCAGGTCTTTGTCTTATGGAGCTTTGCAGGGGCCATCATTGGTACTGTTCCGAGCCTACTAAAAGAATCAACTCGAGAATCTGACCGAGACAAGATTGATTTAGCTTGGTTCTGGGCCACCTTTATCATTTCTGGACTAGGTCTCTATTCCTTAAATTTTGTTGTTGGAACCTTAAGCGCCAGCTTTCTTAATTTCGTCCTAGCAGGGCTACTATTGGCTCTTGGAGTATTGGTTCCTGGTCTCAGTCCATCAAATCTACTTTTGATTTTGGGACTCTATGCTCCTATGTTGACTGGTTTTAAAACCTTTGACCTCTTGGGAACCTTCTTCCCGATTGGAATTGGGGCGGGTGCCACTCTTATCGTTTTTTCAAAATTGATGGATTATGCCTTAAACAACTACCACTCACGCGTCTATCATTTCATCATCGGGATCGTCCTATCAAGTACCCTTTTGATCTTGATTCCAAATGCAGGAAACGCTGAAAGCATCCAATACACAGGCCTTTCACTTGTTGGGTATGTCATCATCGCCTTCTTCTTTGCCTTGGGAATCTGGCTTGGTATTTGGATGAGCCAATTGGAGGATAAGTATAAATAATGGCAAAAAAAGTTAAAATCAAAAAAACATTGGTGGAACAAATCCTGTCTAAAGCAGGTATCTCACATCAGGGAATTCAAATCAATGCTCTGGAAGGAGAACTTCCGCAAGGTTATGAACGAGATCAGATTTTCAAAACCTTGGCTCTTTTAGGAGATAAGACCGGACCGATTATCGGAATTCTTCCCATCACTCAACACTTGTCTGAAAAGAAACTAGCTAAAATTTCTGGCAATAAAAAAGTGAGCATGATTCCTCAAAAAGACTTGGAAAAAACAACAGGTTATATTCATGGAGCCAATAATCCTGTCGGTATTCGTCAGAAACACAATTATCCCATTTTTATCGATCAGATTGCTCTAGACTTGGATCAAATGATTGTCTCTGCAGGCGAAGTTGGTCACAGCATTATCGTCGCACCACAAGACTTGGCTAGCTTTGTAAAGGCTGACTTTGAAGATATCTTGGAGGACAGCAAGTAATGAAACTATACTTTGTCCGCCATGGCCGTACAGTCTGGAATCAGGAAGGACGCTTTCAAGGTGCTAGTGGAGATTCTCCCCTACTTCCTGAATCTATTGAAACCCTTAAAAAACTTGGTCAGTATCTCAAGGAAATTCCTTTTGAACAAATTTATTCAAGTGATTTACCTCGAGCAATCAAATCTGCTGAAATTATCCAAAGTCAACTCCAGACGCCCTGTCCTTTAGAAAGTGTTCCTAATCTCCGTGAATGGCAGCTGGGGAAATTAGAAGGTTTGAAAATCGCAACTTTGGAAGCTATTTACCCGCAACAAATCCAGGCTTTCCGTACGAATCTTGCCAAGTTTGACACTCAAATGTTTGGAGCTGAATCCCTCCATAGCACAACTCAACGGACCATCCAATTTATCAAATCACTCAAAGATAGTCCGGCTGAGCGTATTCTAATTGTCGGCCACGGCGCTAATCTTACTGCCAGTCTCCGTACTCTTTTAGGTTATAAAGAACCTCTTCTTCGTAAAGATGGCGGTCTAGCAAATGCCAGCCTGACCATTCTTGAAACCCATGATTTTGAAACATTCACTCTCAATACTTGGAATGATACTTCCTATCAATAACAGAACTTGATTTTAGCGTCAAGTTCTTTTTAGTTTTGAAAGATTATCCGTGAATTTCTTGCTTATTTATGATAAAATGGAAGTATCGCAAAAATGACTCATCGTATTCAATTTTGAGTAAAACTAGGAGGATCCCATGTCAACAGAACATATGGAAGAACTAAATGACCAGCAGATCGTTCGCCGTGAAAAAATGGCTGCGCTCCGTGAACAAGGAATTGATCCCTTCGGAAAACGCTTTGAACGCACTGCAAATTCCCAAGAATTAAAAGATAAATTTGCTGACCTTGATAAAGAACAATTACACGATAAAAACGAAACAGCTACTATCGCAGGACGCTTGGTAACTAAACGTGGTAAAGGTAAAGTTGGATTTGCCCACCTTCAAGACCGCGAAGGCCAGATTCAAATCTACGTTCGTAAGGATGCTGTCGGTGAAGAAAACTACGAAATCTTCAAAAAAGCAGACCTTGGTGACTTCCTTGGTGTCGAAGGTGAAGTGATGCGTACAGATATGGGAGAACTCTCTATCAAGGCAACCCACATTACACACTTGTCTAAGGCTCTTCGTCCGCTTCCAGAGAAATTCCACGGTTTAACAGACGTTGAAACTATTTACCGTAAACGTTACCTTGATTTGATTTCAAACCGTGAAAGCTTTGAACGCTTTGTTACTCGCTCAAAAATCATCTCTGAAATCCGTCGTTACCTTGATCAAAAAGGTTTCCTAGAAGTTGAAACACCTGTTCTTCACAACGAAGCTGGTGGTGCTGCTGCTCGTCCATTTATCACTC
Organism: Streptococcus mitis 17/34; assembly: GCA_000430305.1. GTDB lineage: Bacteria > Bacillota > Bacilli > Lactobacillales > Streptococcaceae > Streptococcus > Streptococcus mitis_AW. The sequence continues at coordinate 116,352 of ASZZ01000003.1, read as the reverse complement.
ACCACAATGCCCAAAACATTGATATGGTGCTTCGTATCGCAACTGAGCTTCACTTAAAACGCCTTATCGTTGGTGGTATGGAACGCGTCTATGAAATTGGCCGTATCTTCCGTAACGAAGGAATGGATGCTACTCACAACCCTGAGTTCACTTCTATCGAAGTTTACCAAGCATACGCAGACTTCCAAGATATCATGGACTTGACTGAAGGCATTATCCAACACGCTGCTAAATCAGTCAAAGGCGACGGCCCAGTCAACTACCAAGGAACTGAAATCAAAATCAACGAACCATTTAAACGTGTTCACATGGTTGATGCTATCAAAGAAATTACTGGTGTAGATTTCTGGCAAGATATGACTTTGGAAGAAGCTAAAGCTATCGCTGCTGAGAAGAAAGTTCCTGTTGAGAAACACTACACTGAAGTTGGTCACATTATCAATGCCTTCTTTGAAGAGTTTGTTGAAGAAACCTTGATCCAACCAACCTTTGTCTATGGACATCCAGTAGCTGTATCTCCACTCGCGAAGAAAAATCCTGAAGACGAACGCTTTACTGACCGTTTCGAGCTCTTCATCATGACTAAGGAGTACGGTAATGCCTTTACTGAGTTGAACGATCCAATCGATCAGCTTAGCCGTTTCGAAGCCCAAGCTAAAGCCAAAGAACTTGGTGACGATGAAGCGACAGGCATCGACTATGACTACATCGAGGCTCTTGAATATGGTATGCCTCCAACAGGTGGTTTGGGAATCGGTATCGACCGTCTCTGCATGCTCCTCACTGATACAACAACTATCCGTGATGTATTGCTCTTCCCAACAATGAAATAATACTCTTATCCTCTGACTCTTGTCAGGGGATTTTTCGATGCAAAAAGAGATTGAGGAAACACTCAATCTCTACTTTTCACTTCTTTGGTTGCTACATCTTCTCCAAACCATTTTTGGCTAATTTTTTGGAACTTCCCTTCTTGGTAAAGTTGAACAAAAGCTTGGTTTAAAGCTTGTAGTAATCTTTTGTCAGCAGGTCTAACTCCGACCGCAAAAGATTCACTTTCAAATCCTGCTGAAAAAACATTGTAATCACTTAATATACCTTCAGACTGGAGATAGTAATTAGCATACACTCGGTCAATCAACAAGGCATCAATCCGGTCATTTTTCAAATCAATCAAGGCCTCATTAAAACTCTGGTACTGATTAGCCTTCTGGTCTTTGACACGATTTTTCAGTAAATCTGGCTGGGCCTCAAAGTCAAGATAACCAGATGAACCGGCTTGCGCTCCCAAGGTCTTATCCTTCATATCCTCTACCGAATGAATCTGCTGTCTTTTCTTAGCAACCAAAACCTGCTGATTTTCCATATAAGGAATGCTAAAGACAACTTTCTCTCGGCGTTCATCAGTCGCAGAATAACCATTCCAGATGGCGTCTATGGTTCCATTTTGCAGTTCCGTCTCCTTCATATCCCAGTCAATTGGTTGAAATTGCACCTTAACACTTAATTTTTCTGAGACAGCTTGTGCCAAATCAATATCAAATCCTGTATATTGGCCATTCTTTTCTTCAAATCCCATAGGTACGAAGGTATTGTCAAAACCAATGGTTATACTCCCCTGCTCTTGATACTTATCCCAGTTATCCTGCTTTGGATCACTAGCCTTCTGAGTACATGCAGTTAAAAAGAGGGTTAGGAGCGAAACCAATACTAAAGCAATTTTCTTATTAGTCATTAGCACCTCCTACTTGGGCTCAACCTTGAGAATCTGATCTGCGATATTTTTCGCAAACTGCAAATCATGGGTAACCACAATCTGTGTCATGCCAAGTTCCCTATTTTGCAAGATCAGTTTTTCCACTTCCAAGCGTAATTCTGGATCTAGGGCAGAAGTTGGTTCATCGTAGCCAATGATTTCCGGGTCAATCATCATAGCACGCGCCAAGGCTACTCGCTGCTTTTGCCCACCAGATAGTGAAAATGGATAGACATCTGCGTGCCCTGCTAGTCCTAACTGTTCCAAAAGACCTCGCGCCTTCTTCTCAGCCTCATCCTGCTTCATTCCCATGGTTTTCACAGGAGATAAGGTCAAATTGTCTAGAACGGATAAATGAGGGAAAAGTTGAAAATCTTGGAATACAAATCCTAGTAGATTGCGCTTCTCCAGTTCATCCAATTCTAAAGGTTCTTCATTATAAAAGATTTGCCCTGAATCAATGGTTTCAAGACCTGCAAGCATACGTAAGAGGGTTGTCTTCCCTCCACCCGAAGGCCCAACGATAGCCAGGATTTGCTTTTCAGGAATTTTTAGACTGAAATTAGATAAAATTTGCTTTTCACCAAAGACTTTATTGATATTTCGTAATTCTAACATGGCAGCCTCCTATCTATAGTAACTGTACTTCTTCTCAACTTTTTTGGCAAGAATGGTCACAATCCCAATCAAAATCAAGTAAATGGCTCCTGCCAAGAACATAGGAACCAGACTAGCATCACGGTTGGCAGCTGTGCGACTAGCAAGATAAGGTCTGAAATTCCTAGAGCATAGACCAGAGAGGTATCCTTGACCAAACTCATAACCTCATTAAATACACTAGGGAGAACAATCTTGGTCACCTGAGGCAAAATAATATAACGCACTGTATCAAAAGAATTAAACTTCAAGACCTTGGCAGCCTCATATTGACCTTTAGGAATGGTATCAATCCCTCCACGGAAGATTTCAGCAAAATAAGCTGCATAATTCAAAACAAAGGCAATGATAGCAGCAGGAAGACGATCCAAACGAATCCCAATGCTTGGTAACACATAATAGATAAAGATCAATTGCAAGAGCAAGGGTGTCCCCCGCATAATCCAGATATAAATGTTAATCAGATGATGGAGGGGCTTCCAATGGACTTGCAAGGCAAAGGCAATCAAAACGCCCAAGGGAATAGAAAAAATCAAGACCAGTGCAAAAACCTGCAAAGTCATGCTTGCACCGCTCAATAAACTCGGTAATATCTCAAACAAATAAGACATACTGCACCTCCTAAAAATAATTGTTCCCATTATAGCATAAATAAACTAAATATCCAACTATTTTTGTAAAAAAATTCTTTTTCAATAGAAAAAGTATAGTATTTTGAAACTGGAATAGGACAATACGACTTCTAAATCCTTGTTAGAAATTTGATTTGAATTCTCTAATCGATTTGTTCATATTCCATTTCAACATATTATAATTTACAAGTAAAAGAAAGGACAAACTTTGCCCTTTCTCGATCTTAGCTTCTATTTGTTACAGTTAACTTAACTGATAATTGGAGTTTTATCTTCTTTACTGTGATGGATTTTCTTTTTTAGTTCGTGCTAATCTCAAGGCACGATTTGGATTGAGACGATTAAATAGTTCTTCCAATTTCTTTTCATTCCAAACGTCTGCGGCGGAAACAAAATTGCCATCCGCATCTCGGAAAGATATCGGTTTATCTCCCATACCAGTCTCCTAGTCTACAAATTCAAACTCAAATTTACCAATGCGGACCAAGTCACCATCTTTAGCACCACGCGCACGAAGGGCTTCATCAACACCCATACCACGTAATTGACGAGCAAATTTCATGACTGATTCGTCACGATCAAAGTTGGTCATATTAAAGAGTTTCATGAGTTTTTCACCAGAAAGCACCCATGTTGCATCATCATCACGACTAATTTCAAATGCTTTCTCTTCCTCGTCAAAGCCATAGTAAGCTTCTTCTTCCATATCTGACTCGTCGTATAGTAAGAATTCTGGTGTCTTGTCTAACAATTCAGCTGTAGCATCCAAGAGCGTTGCCAGACCTTGCTTGGTCAAACCAGAAATCGGGAAGATTGCTGGTAACTCTTCAAATTCATCGTAGTTTTCAGCTAATTTTTTCTTAAATTCTGCAAGATTTTCCTGACTCTCAGGCATGTCCATTTTGTTGGCTACGATAATCTGTGGACGTTCCATAAGACGAAGATTGTATGACTCCAGCTCTTTATTGATAGCTAAGTAGTCCTCATAAGGATCACGACCTTCACTAGCTGACATATCAATGATGTGAAGGATGACACGTGTACGCTCAATGTGACGGAGGAACTGAGTTCCCAAACCAACACCTTGACTAGCCCCTTCAATCAAACCTGGTAAATCAGCTACTGCAAAGGATTCACCTGATTGGGTACGAACCATACCTAGATTTGGCACAATAGTGGTAAAGTGGTAGGCACCAATTTTAGGTTTAGCTGAGGTGATAACACTTAGAAGTGTTGATTTCCCTACAGATGGGAAACCAACCAAACCAACATCTGCAAGGATTTTTAGTTCCAATTGTAACTCACGCTCCTGACCTGGCTCTCCATTTTCAGAGATTTCAGGTGCAGGATTTTTTGGTGTCGCAAAGCGAATATTTCCACGTCCACCACGACCACCGTGGGCTACAATAAATTCTTGACCGTGTTCAATCAAATCTGTCAAGATCTTGCCAGTCTCAGCATCACGAACAGTCGTTCCTTGTGGTACACGAACTCTAAGGTCCTCGGCACCACGACCATGCATCCCTTTGGTCATTCCTTTTTCACCAGAATCAGCCTTAAAATGGCGATTGTAGCGGAAGTCCATCAAGGTACGCAAACCTTCGTCTACAACGAAGACCACATTGCCTCCACGTCCACCATCACCACCCCAAGGACCACCATTAGGGACATATTTTTCACGGCGAAAGGCAACCATACCATCGCCACCATTACCAGCCTTGACCTTAATCTTGGCTGTATCTAAAAACATACTCATTATTTCTTCTCACTTTAAAAAAGGGCTGGGAAATCCCAGTCACAAAATTTTCTTGAATCTATTTTATAGATTGCTGAGGGCACCAATTGCAGTTGCAAAAATACCCAAAATACTTGCTAAAAGCATAATAACAACGATAATTAAAGTTATTTTCTCAAACATAGTTTTTTTACGATTTCCATTATCTCCAAATGCCATTTTTATCTCCTTTGTTACATTCTATTTTCTATTATCTTAGCATGATTTCAGCTAGTTTTCAATAGTCAGTTGCTACTGGTGCGATAATCCATAAAATGATATAAGCTACAATTCCAGCTCCGTAACAGCAAGCAAGGACACCCCAAATGACTCGAACGATAGTTGGATCCATATCTAGATAATGGGCGACTCCGGCACAAACACCAGCAATCTTTTTATCACGACCGCTTCTCATTAATTGTTTTTTCATAGCTGTTCCTCTTTCTATTCTTCATGGTCTTTCCAATAATCTCTTATGCTGATTAACTGTGTTTTTGAAGCCTTCAGCATGCGTCTAGATTCTTTTACGGGCACAGCAACCACCTGTTGCGGAAGATACAAAACTGTCTTAAAAATACGCTGACTGACCGTATCATCTTTTGATAAATCTTTCTGGAAGTTATTTGAAATAATGGCATCCAGATAAAACTCATGCACTCGTTTCCCAAAGTTCTCAGCTGAAATCTCGTACAATTTCTCTGATAAGGTATGATCATTCATGTCCGGCGTCGCAATCAAAGCTTCTAAAATAGCTCCAGCTAAATCATGTTCCCCATAGTACAAGGTTCCAAACATTTTATCACTGATAAGATTGTCCAGATAAGGATTTCCATGAGCAATGACAGGCGTTCCACTAGCTAAACTTTCCAAGTAGGTCAAACCTTGGGTTTCACTTGTCGATGCTGAAATGAAGAAATCCGCCGCCTTATAGTAAAGAGCCGTCTCACTAGGAGCAATCATCCCTGTAAAGATAACGGAGTCTTGAATCTCTAATTTCTGGGCTTGCTCTTTGAGATCATCCAGATAAGGACCATCCCCAGCTACCACCAGTTTGACCTTGTCTTCTTCTTTCAGAACTTCTGTAAAGGCTGCTAGTACTGCTTGAATATTTTTTTCATAGGAAATTCTGGAGAGACTAAGTAGCATCTTTTCATCATCTTGAATCCCTAATTTACTACGTAGTTCTTTTAGATTTTCTTGCTTGATTTCTGGACGCTCAAACTTGGCTAATTCAATACCAGTAGGAATGACCCGTTTTTCAACCTTGACTTTATAGTCAGATAGCAAGTCACGAACAATCTCACTCGGGCAAATAACCCCATCCACATCATGCAAGAAACCTCTTACTAAGTACTTGACCATACTCGGACGAATCAACATCCCCTTAGCGATATAATGCACATAGTCTTCGTACTGGGTGTGATAGGTATGGATGACTGGAATTTTCAATTCACGCGCAATCCAAATCCCCAACAAGCCAAGAGAAAATTCTGTCTGAGTATGAATGATATCCAGCTGATACTGTTTAGCAATTTCCAGTGCCTTGCTGAAACCTCGATAGGCAAAGCGGCGATCCTTAAAAGCAAAAAAAGGAACACTTGGAATGCGGATAATTTGCCAATCTTCATAACGATTGACATCCTTATCTGTCGTCGTAAAGATAAAAACAGCGTGCCCCTGCTTTTCAAGCTCTGTTTTCAAGGTTCGAATACTGGTCGCTACACCTGAAACCTGAGGAAAATAGGTATCTGTAAATAAACCAATTCGCATAGATTACCTCACTTTTTACTTTCTCCCTAAAGCGGCTTGTTTCTCATAAAAGTCCAACCAGATTTGTAATAGATGCTCTTCTGAATACTCTCTAGAAATATTCTTAGCCTTTTCTTTAAGTTCTTTTAAGGCCGCAGGATTGGCTTGATATTCCAAAATAGCTTCTTTCATCTCTTCTCTATCTGCTGTCGCGCGATAATTCCCCTCCAAAATCACCTTATAAAGATCCAAATCACGCAACATAATAGGAGCTTCACAACTGGCAGCCTCTAAAATGGTCATAGGAAAAAGCTCATTGTAACTAGGCAACAAGAAAAGGTCCGCTAGGGCATACAATTCGCGCATCCGCTCTGGCGACACGATACCTGGAAAAATCAAGTTTTTAGGGGGATTTTCCATTATTTTCTTATAGCGTTCATAGCCATCTGTCATGCCACCAAAAGAGAAACCACCCGCCCAGATAAAGGTAATGTGGGGCAATTCTTCAGCAAGGCGGATAAAGTCATCAATCCCTTTGCGTTTCTGAACTTGACCTGCACCAACTACGATAAACTGATTGTCATTAACACCTAGCTCTGCGCGCAGTCGAGCCACCTCTTCTTGTGGAAGAGGATGCCATTTTTCCTTGTTTACAAAGTTAGGAATATAGGTCACTTTTTCACGTGGAATACCAGCGGTCACCAAATCCTCAATAAACATAGGATTGACCACAACCAAATGCTCCATCCGGTTGTAAAAAGAAAATACATAGCGTTTCACAATTCCCTTTAAGAAAAATGGAATTTTCAAACTCCCCTCAAGTGTATCAGGCAAGAAATGCACATAGCCTATTTTTCTCCCTGAGCGTTTCTTTTGGAAGGTTGATAAATAATAGGGGAAATCAATCGTATGAAAGTGAGTCACATCTGCCTCGATTGGAAGATTTTCTGTAACAATCAATTGGTCCTTGGCATCACGGTGAAGAAGACGAACTAATTCACGGTAGGCACCTGAAACTCCTTGTCCTGCTACTTTCTCACTTGAACTCAACATATTGATGCGTAATTTCTTTTTTTCCATAACTACTATTATATCATTTTCTTTGAATAAAATCAGCAAAATAAAGGAGAGACTAGAGGAAAAGAGGGGAAATTTCCTTGCTTTTCCAACGGTCTCTCACATGCTTTTATCTGTTTACTTAATGCCTAGGGCAATGCGGGCATAACGACTCATTTTTTCAACTGTCCAGGCTGGATACCAGACTAATTTGACCTCAGTATCAGTCACTTCTGGGACCTCTGTCATAGCATCATAAATCTGGTCTGTCAAAAGATCTGCTAAGGGACAACCCATAGTTGTCAAAGTCATGTCAATCTCTGTTTGCCCTGTATCACCGTCAAAACGAATCTCATAAATCAAACCAAGATTGACAATATCGATTCCCAACTCAGGTCAATAACTTCTTCCAAGGCTGTTAAAATGCGTGTTTTGATGTTTTCGATTTGCTCTTCTGTATAAGCCATATTTATCCTCACTCTTAGTCTTCAATAAAATCACGAAGCGGTTTGCTGCGACTTGGTTGGCGTAGTTTTCTCAAAGCCTTAGCTTCAATCTGACGGATACGCTCACGGGTTACGTTAAAGACTTTACCTACATCTTCAAGGGTGCGCATTTTTCCATCATCTAGTCCAAAACGTAGACGCAAGACGTTTTCTTCACGGTCTGTAAGAGTATCCAAGACCTCATCCAGCTGCTCACGCAAGACGATACGAGTTGTGTAGTCCACTGGATTTTCAATCACTTCGTCTTCGATAAAGTCCCCAAGGTGGCTATCATCCTCTTCACCGATTGGTGTTTCAAGAGATACTGGTTCTTGGGCAATCTTCAAGATTTCACGAACCTTGTCTGGAGTCATATCCATACGTTCTGCGATTTGTTCTGGCGTTGGATCTTGTCCCAATTCTTGAAGGAGATTACGCTGTTCACGAACCAATTTATTAATGGTTTCAACCATGTGGACTGGGATACGGATGGTACGAGCTTGATCCGCAATAGCACGAGTGATAGCCTGACGAATCCACCAAGTTGCGTAAGTTGAAAACTTGAATCCTTTAGAATAGTCAAACTTGTCAACCGCCTTCATCAAGCCCATGTTCCCTTCTTGAATCAAGTCAAGGAACTGCATACCACGTCCGACATAACGCTTGGCAATAGAAACAACCAAACGAAGGTTGGCTTCCGCAAGACGTTGTTTGGCTTCGATATCACCAGCTTCAACAGCAAGCGCCAATTCTTTTTCCTCTTCATTGGTCAAGAGAGGAACGACCCCAATTTCTTTCAAGTACATACGGACAGGGTCATTGACCTTAGCCGAAGTTGATCCAATCAAGTCCTCATCGCTAAGTTCTGGCTCTTCTTCTGCACTAAGAACACGCGCACTCGGGTTTCCTTCGTTATCTGTGATTGAAATCCCTGCATCCTGAATTCGTTGCAAGAGATCTTCAATCCCATCAGCATCCAAGGTAAAAGGAATGACTAGACTAGCATTGATTTCATCATCTGTTGCTGTCCCTTTTTGTTTATGATTACGGATAAATTCTGCTACTTGTACGTCAAATGTTGTTACTTCTTTTTGTTTTGTTGCCATTATTACTCCATTCTTCTCTTTTGGGAAATTAAACGTTCCAATTCTTCTAGGGCTGTATCGGTATCTCCTACATGGCTAGCTTCCTGCACCTTCTTTTTGATTCTCATATTGTCCTGATTCAAGAGGGCCTTGTTTCGAGTCATTTCTACTTCACTAAGTTCCTGCGGTGACATCTCAGCAGGCAAATCCTGACCTAAGACTTGGTACCAAGCTCTTTCAACTTCCTCTGTCTGTTCTGCTAGAACTTCTGGAGGAAGATTGCCATACTGACCAAGCAAGTCATATAAGACCTGAAATTCAGGTGTATCAAATGCAAAATCTTCTCGCAAACGGTAATCATTCAAAATAAGGGGAGATTCTATCATTCGATAAAGTAGATGAGCTTCTGCCCTCATAATAGCCGATAACTGCTTGGTGACAGGCATGGTGATTGGCGTCTGTCTGGAAATCCCTTCCATGCGATTCTGCCTTTGTGCCTGACGGCTCTCATTAACAATCTGCTCAATCTGGGCATAATCAAAGGACGCCAGACTATCAGCTAAAATATGAATATAGCTGTTTTGAGCAGTGATAGACTTTTCTTGAACAATCAAGGGAGCTATTTTTTCAATAAACTCAATCTGAGCCTGCAGATTTTCACTATTTTCAGGCTTGTACTGGTGAATGTAAAACTCAATCGGACTAATACGAGTTTTCGTTAATAGATAGGCCAAGTCTTCTGGTCCATTTTTTTGTAGATACTCATCTGGATCCAAGTTATCAGGCATGCTGACAATCTGCACAGGCATATCACCAATTTCGTCCAGTGCTTTCAATGTCGCAGCTTGTCCAGCCTTATCGCCATCGTATACCAGAACTAACTTCTTGGTTAACCTTTTCAGATGCTCAACATGCTCATGACTCAAGGCCGTTCCCATAGACGCCACAGCATTTTCGATTCCAGCCCGATAGGCTGCAATGACATCCATGAACCCTTCCATCAGGTAAATCTCACTAGTTTTACCAGAAGATTTTTTTGCCCTATCCATATGATATAATTCGTAACTTTTGTTAAAAATTGCAGTCGATCTGCTATTTTTATACTTAGAAGTTTGTGAATCCGTTTTCTGCCAGATACGACCTGAGAAGGCAATGACCTTTCCCTGATCATTTGTCAGGGGAAACATAATGCGATTGTGAAAGGTGTCTACAAATTGATTGGCATCCGAGAGATAAAATAGCCTGAATCCAGGAAATCCTCTTCACGATACTGACCAGACAAACGCTGATAGAGATAGTTTCGTTCTGGAGGTGCTAAACCAATCCGAAAATGTTTGAGCACTTCATCTGTCAAACCACGCTGATAGAGGTAGTGTCTGGCCTCTTCCCCCATGGTCGTTGTCATGAGAATGGCATGATAAAATTTGGCAGCATCTTCGTGCATATCATAAAGAGCTTGGTGGGGCGAAACAGGCTTCTGTTCATTATAAAGCGGTTTTTCTACCTCTATCCCAACACGCTGACCTAAGATTTGGACAGCCTCCATAAAGGGAACCCCTTGGTACTCCTCGATGAATTTAAAAACATCACCTGAGCGACCACAACCAAAACAGTGGTAAAACTGCTTGTCTTCTACAACGTTGAAAGAAGGTGTTTTTTCACCATGAAAAGGACAGAGCCCTAGATAGTTCCGTCCTGCCTTTTGTAAAGAAATCACATCTCCTATGACTTCCACAATGTTGGCATTGTTTTTGATTTCTTCAATGACTTGTTTGTCAACCATACACAATACCTCCATGTTATCATAGTTTACTTTATATAGTATACTTTATTTCAGAAAAAAAAGTAAACCATTTCACTCATTTTCCCTACTTTATTCAAAGAGTTGATAATAATCAGAGATTTTCATTTTTGCTTTTTCTTCTTGGTTCAAATCTTGGATAATCCGTCCTTCCTTCATAACAATCAAGCGATTACCATATTTGAGAGCATCTTCCATATGATGGGTAATCATAAGTGCTGTCAGCTGATCTTTCTTGACAAATTCATCTGTCAATTCCATCAAGGCCACACTGGTCTTTGGATCAAGGGCCGCAGTATGCTCGTCCAACAAGAGCAATTCAGGACGCTTCAAGGTTGCCATCAAGAGACTCAGAGCCTGTCTTTGTCCACCTGATAAGAACTCAATAGGTGTATTCAAATGTTTCTCAAGACCGTTTCCCACTTTTTCAATGGTTGCCTGAAATTCATCTTTATAGCTAGCCAGACGTCTTGGTAACAATCCACGCTTTTCACCACGAAACTTAGCAATCAAGAGATTTTCCGCAACCGTCATACGGGGAGCTGTTCCCATCTTGGGATCTTGAAAAACACGAGACAGATACTTAGCGCGCTTCTCTGGTGAAAACTTGGTAACATCTTCACCTAAAATACGGATGGTTCCACTGGTTAAGGACAAGGTTCCTGCAAGGGTGTTAAAGAGAGTTGATTTACCAGCACCATTTCCACCTAAAATCGTGATAAAATCCTGTTCAAAAATTTCTAAGGAAACATCATTTAAAATAATCTTTTCTTCATCAAAGCCATTTTTAACGACTTTGGTTGCATTTTTTAATTCTACAATAGCTGTCATTTGCTTAATTTGGCTCCTCTCAAGATTGTTTGCTTAAATGTTGGAATCATAAGGCAGACTGCTAAAATCACGGCGCTGTACAAACGAAGGTAACTTGTATTAAAGCCAAGCGCAATAACTGCCCACACTAAGAATTGATAGGCGATAGAACCCACAACGATGGCAACCAGACGTTCTGCCAAGCTCAAACTCTTGAAGATAACTTCTCCAATAATCAAACTTGCAAGCCCCACAACGATAACCCCGATTCCTCGAGATACATCGGCATACCCTTCTTGCTGGGCAATAAGGGCACCTGCAAGGGCAATCACCCCATTTGATAAGACCAAGCCCATGAGCTCCATGCGTCCAGTATGAATCCCGAAACTTCTAGCCATATCAGGATTGTCACCTGTAGCAATATAGGCTTGTCCAAGTTTAGTGTCCAAGAAAAAGAGCATGAGAGCAATAACAAGACTGACAAAGATAAGACCTGTCAAGAGTTGGTTCAAGTCTGAATCAAAAGGTAAGACATCCTGGATTTGCTTAGTTCCAAGCAGTCCTAAATTCGCACGTCCCATAATCAAGAGCATGATAGAGTGACAAGAAGTCATCACCAAAATCCCTGAAAGTAAAGTCGGAATCTTCCCTTTTGTATAAAGAAGCCCTGCTGCCATTCCAGCCAAACAACCTGCTCCTACAGCAACAAGTGTCGCTAAAAAGGGATTTACACCTTTGGTTATCAGAGTGACAGCAACAGCTCCCCCAAGAGGGAAAGAACCTTCTGTCGTCATATCTGGAAAGTTTAAAATCCTAAATGTCATAAAGATCCCCAGACCTAGAATAGCCCAGACAAAGCCTTGAGAAATAATAGATAATATCATCTGTTTCTTAACCTTTTCTATATGATTTCTATTGTAAAAAATTGGAGGAGATGTCCCCAACTCCTCCATTGTAGATTATTCAATCACTTGTCCTGCTTCTTTTAGAATAGATTCAGGAATAGTAATACCTAGTTCTTGTGCCAATTTTTTATTGATTACTGACTTACCAGTTGAAAAGACATTGACTGGTGTATCAGCTGGTTTTGCACCTTTCAAAACTTGCGCAATCATTTTACCAGTTGCCACACCAAGGTCACGTTGGTCAACTACAACGGATGCCAAACCACCTGCTTCTACCATGGCAGTTGCGCTTGGGTAGATTGGTTTTTTAGCTGATTGGTTACTTGATACAACAGTTGAGAAGGCTGAAGCAATTGTGTTATCAATTGGAACCCAGATAGCATCAACCTTGCTAGTCATAACATTAACTGTTGAAGCAATTTCATTTGTTGAAGGAACTGCAAATGTTTCCACTGTCAAACCTGCTTTTTCAGCATAAGCCTTAAATTCTTCTACCTGTGTTTTTGAATTGTCTTCGCTACTTGAGTAAAGAGCTCCGATTGTTTTCACATTTGGTGTCAAAGCCTTGATGAGTTCAACTTGTTGTTGAGCTGGGTTGTGGTCAGATACACCTGTAATGTTGCCACCTGGTTTTTTCAAATCTTTAACTAAGTTCGCACCGATTGGGTCTGTAATAGCAGCCATGATAACAGGTAGATCTTTTGTTGCACTAGCCAAACCTTGAGCAGCTGGTGTTGCAATACCAACAACCAAGTCATTGCCATTTGCAACCAATTGTTTACTCATTGTCGCAACCTTACTTTGGTCACCTTCTGAGTTCATAAAGTCAATTTTCAACTGATTATCTTTATAGCCTTCTTCTGCAAGTCCATCTTGAATCCCTTTATAAATCAAGTCAAGAGATGGATGGCTCACAAACTGAAGGACACCAACTTTGGCAACTTTCTTTTCGTTCTTAGCTTCTGGTTTATTCATTGAAGAGTAAACCAAGCTTCCTGCTACTAAAACTGCTAATGCAGCGATAATTCCAATTAAACGTTTATTTTTCATTCTATTTCTCCTTTTTAATTCCTTTAAACTACTTCACTTATCTGAACAAGCGACGCCATCGTTTTCTTTCCATACTAACCTCCATCAAAAAGTCCTCACACAAAAAACTTGTGTGAGGACGTCGATGCGCGGTACCACCTCAATTATAGGGAATTTCCCTATCGCTCTGTCTCGCAATAACGAGATGCACTGTAAGGTGTGCTCACCGAATTTTTATGATTTCAAATTCTAAATAACATTCAGCCCAATTTTCATCATCATCACTTATCTGTTTTCAGCTACCACAGACTCTCTAAAAAGTTTGTATGACTACTTTTCTGAATGGTTAAATTATATCATTTTTCAACTACTTGTCAAGACTCTTTGAGAATTTTTTTGAAATATTCAAAAACTTCCCCTATAGAAAGGAGGAAGTTTGATAGGTATCAGCCTGAATTACGCAATCCTGTCGCAATTCCGTTGATGGTTGTATGGATTAATTTTTCTTGATCGCTTGACAATTCTCCTCGACGTTGACGTTTAATCAACTCCAACTGGATATAGTTGAGAATATTAAAGTATGGCATACGGTAATCCAAACTTGCTTTTAGATATGGATTTTCCGCCAAGAGTTCATCGTAACCTTCGATAGCCAAGATGACTTCCTTGGTAACTTGCCATTCATTTAAAATAGTCTCATAGATTGCTTTTACTTGATCATCTTCGCAAAGTTTGGCATATTCAAAAGCAATATTCATATTTGATTTTGACAAGACCATGTCAACATTTGAAAGAAGTGACTGGAAGAAAGGCCAATTTTGGTACATATCTCGTAGAATAGCGATATTTTCTGGATTCTTATCAATAAATTCCTTGAAGCTTGATCCAACCCCATACCATCCAGGGAACATGACACGGCTTTGTGACCATGAGAAAACCCAAGGGATAGCACGCAAACCACCGATTTCAGTGATGGTCTTACGAGCGGCTGGACGAGAACCAATATTAAAGCTTGAAATAGCCTTGATTGGACTTGACTCAAAGAAATAATCATAGAAATAGTCATTTCCAAAGACCAAATCACGGTAGATATCATAACTACGGTCCACCACTTGATCCATAATCGCTTCATAACGATTTGAGGTATTGGTATCGCTCTTCTTCTGCGTAATCATACGGTTAATGGCTGCAGATACTAGCATTTCAAGGTTATAGTAGGCAGCATCCTTGTTACCGTATTTATTTCCAATTACTTCACCCTGCTCCGTCAAACGGATACGATCCTTGATTGACTTAAGCGGTTGAGATGTAATAGCTTCATAGGTTGGTCCACCACCACGACCGACAGTACCACCACGGCCATGGAAGAAGGTAACCTTAACGCCAAATTCATCTCCAATAGCAGTCAATTGTTGTTGAGCCTTGTAGAGAGTCCAACATGATGAAAGGTAACCACCATCTTTATTACTATCAGAGTAGCCAAGCATGATTTCTTGGTAGTTATTGCGCGACGCAATCCATTTCTTAGCAAGGGCAAGAGAAAAGTACTCTCTCATAGTTTCTTCTGAGTGGTCCAAGTCCTCAATTGTCTCAAAGAGAGGAACGATTTGGACACGGGCTCTTTCTTTATCAACTAACCCTACTTCTTTTAGTAAGATAGCCAATTCCAGCATGTCTGATACGCTGGTTGCATGTGAAATAATGGTCTGACGAATGACATCATCACCCAGCTTATCTTTCAAATTACGAGCAGCCTTAAAGATGGCCAATTCTTTTTCAAGTAACTCTGATTTTTCAACATGAGTAGCAGAAAGAATACGTGGATCTTCTTCTAATTCTTTTAAGAGAAGCTGGCATTTTTCTTCTTCACTTAGTTCGCTATAACGAGAATGAATTCCTGCTGATTTCAAGAGTTCAGCTACACATGCCTCATGAACACTTGAATCTTGACGCATGTCGATGGATGCCAAATAGAAACCAAAAATTTCAACTGCTTGAATTAACTCAACAAAATCACCAGAAATTAGTGCCTCACCCTTGTTTTCCAAGAGGGAATCACGGATAGTAATTAAGTCCTTATAAAAATCATTGGCTGTTTCATAGCGAGCCCCAACTTCCTTATCCTCAATCAGATAGGCTTTTGTTGCTTGAATTTTTGATTGAATATCAAACAGGGCACGACGATACAGCTCTTTTTCGCGGTAAATCGAATTATCCTTGGATTGACGAGCCATTTCTCTGACTTGCTTGCTGACATTGACAATACTGGTTGAGAGAGAGAACTCACGATAGAGCTGGTAAATCTTTTCATCATAGTAGTTCATGATGACTTCACACTGAGTCATGGCAGATTGTTTCAAGGTATCTGCTGTAACAAAAGGATTCCCATCACGGTCTCCACCAATCCACATTCCCATAGTAATTGGTTTAGGATGTTTCAACTCCAAGCCATGTTTTTTAGCCAGACGCTTGTACTCAGCAGTCAAATGAGGAACAGCTTTCAGGAATGAACTATTGTAGTATTCCATAACATTCGTGATTTCATTGGTTACTTTCAATTTCTTTTCACGAATCATATCTGTCTGCATGATAATCTCAATGTAACGACGGAGATCATTATGCCATTTTTCCTTATTAATCAAGCCTAATTTTACATCACGGTACTTACGTAAGAGGGTATGGATATGGTTTGTCAAATCCAACATACTCTTACGTTGCACTTGTGTTGGATGGGCAGTCAAAACAGGGACAACATTCAAGTGTTCTAGAATTTCAACCGCATTTTCTTTTTCTGCAACCATTTTGATAGTTGCTGATAACTTACCAAGATAATCTTGATCGATATTATTTTGGTGGTTGATTTCATAAGCCAAATCCACGTCTTCTGAAATATTAATCAAGAGAGGCAAGATAGAGAAATAGCGTGAAATATAAGCCATTTCATCATTTGTCAGGCTAGTAACCAATTGGTTCAAGCCTTGATAATCTTCTTGAGTTGACAATTCTTTCAACTGCATGATTTTTTCAAAAGTCTCTGGGGCAAGCATGTTTTTAGTGATATCTTCTAACAATTCTGTTAAAATCAATACTTCTTCTTGCACGACAGCTTTATTACTATAGTTTTCTAATTTTTGAAGAGACATAGGTAATCCTTTCCACTATCAGCTCTACATATAGTTTGATGAGTGAGCTTCTAACTCCTCATACAATTGAGCACGCTTTTCACTTGCATCAATATTTAAGACAAAGGCGATGGCTACAGATAAGACTAGGAGACTGTTTCCTCCTTGCGATAAGAAGGGGAAGGTAACTCCTGTTGAAGGAATAATACCAGAAATTCCACCGATATTAACAAAGACCTGTACCAACATCATCCCCCCAACTCCAATCGCCATCATGGAATTAAAGGGATTCTTAGCACGAATTCCCACCAGGATAATTCGTAAAATAAGGAAAAAAACAAGTGACAAAATCAAGCTGGCTCCCACAAAGCCAAATTCTTCAATGACAATTGAAAATACAAAATCTGTATGGGCCTCTGGTAAATAGCCACGTTTTTCAATTGAATTTCCTAAACCTAGACCAAACCAACCACCATTTACCATGGCAAAGTAGGAATTTGCAAGTTGGTGGCCTGCTCCTGCCAAATCGGCAAAAGGGTTAAAATAGGCGCTGAAACGCTTGGCAACATAACCAAATACTGGAACTTTTGAAAACTTATCAACCCCTATAAAAGAAATAAATGATAAGGATAGGGCAGAAATTCCGACTAAAATTCCAAAAAAAGCAAGAAACCATCTGTAAGCGATTCCACTAATTGTATACATAATCAAGGCAACCAAAGCTAAGATAGAAGCATTTCCCAAATCTGGGAAAATAGCAAGGCTCCCAATCAATACCAAGAGGACAAAGCGCCAGTCATTAAACGCACGAGGAAGCCACTGATTTTGTGTTAAAACTTGGAAATCATAAACAGCTATATCCTCTTGTTGTTTGGAAAATTTATTTGCTAAATACCAAATAATAATAATTTTCAAATATTCGGCTGGCTGAATGGTCAAAGGTCCTACTGAAATCCAACCATAGGCTCCATTGACTGGCGTACCAATTATCCGAGCCATAGCTAATAGAATCAGCTCAACGAACATAACGATAAATAAAAGACGTTCGTTTCTTAAAAAATTCAGTTTCAATTTGTATATCAAGGCAATCAGTATCAAACTAAATATCCAAAACAGTCCCTGACTTCGGACCAATTGCAGTGCACTTTGGCCTTCTTGAATTAAAATAGCACTGGTTGTCGAATAAACCACAATCAAGCCCAAAATAGATAAAAGTAAGTAAGGAACTAGAATAGAATAATTTAATAGGTGCCTTTTACTAATCTTCATAGTATCACCACTCTAATGAGAACAACACAATTGCTTCCCAAATTCCGTTTGTTTTCTAGTTTTTATTGCTATTATACCATTTTTTCCGAAAGAAAAAAAACTCTTATCCATCAGATAGACTATTTTTGTCATAAGAAAAAGAGCACTTGCCCTTTTCTATTTTATTCTTTTGATGAACTACTTGAGCTTGAATCTCCACCACCGATATATTGGGTGAAGATATTTTGGAAGGCTTGGTCTTTAACCTTGATATTAGCTGCTTGTAATTCTTTTCCGATAATGCTTTGAACAAATGTTGAATCATTTTGTTTTTGAGTCAAGATAACAGTTTTTAATTTTTCTTTGTAGTCATCAAGATTAGATGATTTTTCTGTTTTCTTAGTGAGTTTTACAATGTAATATTGGCTGCTGTAGGCTTGTGTACCAGCGGCTGTAATCACATCAGAAACACCGTTTACATCTAAAGCGAAAGCTGCTTTCTTAACTTGTTCTGGTACTTCTGTCGAAGCAGAGTCAAAGGTGATTTCTCCACCGTTTGCTTTGGTTTTTTCATCAGTTGAGTTATCTTTTGCTAATTGAGCGAAATCTGCCCCACTTGCCTTAGCTTTTTCGAGGACTTCTTTCGCTTTATCCTCATTATCAAGACGAATGATTTGAGCCGTTACATCTGGAGTGTATTCATCAAAGGCTTTCTTATAAGCATCATCTGTCAATTCAGCTTCTGCTGCTTTCTTAACTGCCAACTCAACCAATTTACTTGTACGAATTTGAGCTTTACGTGTTTCAAGAGTCATCCCTGCTTGTGACAAGACACGTTGGTAGTTTTCACCATATTGTTTCTCTTCTTCGGCAATAGTGTCGTTGACTTCTTTGTCATCTACTTCTGAACCGTATTGTTTCTCAAACACTTTTTGGATAGTCAAATTCAACAACACTTGTTGGGCTGAAGGGTTGCTTTTCACTTGCTCATAAAATTGATGTTCTGTGATAACATCCCCTTTCATACTGATAAGGTCTGCTCCTTCTGAACCTTTCGAACAAGCTGCTAATGTTGCTACTGATAATAGTGTAATGGCACCTGCCAATAGTTTTTTCTTCATGTCTACTCCTTTGAGATAAGTGTTACCCTATCTATTTTACTATATTTTCTTAAATTTTTCTGAAAATCATTCGCTGTCAGGCAATTGAACATCTGCTACATTTTTACGAAGCATGAGAATGCCGTCTCCCAGAGGGACTAATGTTGCGGTGAGTCCTGGATTATCTAAAGTTGCGTCAAACAGTCTTTGAAGGCCTCGATAAATAGTTCGCTGACCACGACGGACTTCCATAATGTCCTTGGCAACATCACCACCTTGGAAAATATCATCCAAGACAACCACACCACCAACTTCCAAATGTTTGAGGATTTCTGGTAGAAAGACGATGTATTTAGACTTAGCAGAATCCATAAAGACGAAATCATAGGACTCTGTCAGGGTTGATAAGACATCTACCGCATCTCCTTCTAGGAGAGTAATTTGCTTGCGACTGTCAAACTGAGCAAAATTTTCCTTGGCAAAACCAATCATCTCTGGATTGCGGTCAATGGTTGTAATCTTGGCCTTTGGCGCATGTTCTGCCATTAAAAGAGCTGAAAAACCGATAGCCGTCCCAATTTCCAGAATGTTTTTAGGTTGCATAGTTTCCATGAGAAAACGGAAATAAGCAACCGTTTCATGAGGAATAATGGGAATATTTTCCTTACGGGCAAAGTCTTCCAATTCTTTCAAAGAGCCTGTAACTTGCTTTTGACGCTGACGCATCAAGTTCACAATTTCTTCCTTGACAACAGGGCGACGCATATTATGGTTGGCATTTTTACTGTACGATTCAACCATCTTATGCCAATCCCAATTTTTCAACAAGGGCTTCAAACTCATTCAAACGACGTTCAAAGACTGCAAAGGCATCGTTGAGGTAGTCTTCCTTCTCCATATCAACACCAGCTTTTCTCATGACATTAAGTGGGTAGTCAGACTTACCAGCCTTGAGATAGTCGATATAGCGGTCACGGTCTTCTTGACTACCATGGACAATCTTTTCAGCTAAAGCTGAGGCTGCTGCAAAACCTGTTGAATATTGGTATACATAGTAGTTATAGTAGAAGTGTGGAATACGTGCCCACTCGTATTGGATTTCAGGATTATCTTCCTTGCTCAAACCATAATACTCTTGGTTCAAGTCTGCATAGAGTTTATTTAGGAAATCACTTGTCAAGACTTCTCCATTTTGGTCTGCTTGGTGAATGGCGTGTTCAAACTCAGCAAATTGAGTTTGTCGGAAAACTGTTCCACGGAAACCGTCCAAGAAGTTATTAAGAATAGCAAAGCGTGTTGCATCGTCTTCCACTTCTTCCAACAATTTCTCTGTTAAGATATTTTCATTGGTTGTTGAAGCAATCTCAGCCAAGAAGATAGAGTAATCTCCGTAAACATAAGGCTGCGTTTCACGAGTATAGCTTGAATGCATACTGTGACCTGTTTCATGAACAAGAGTAAAGAGATTGTCTAGATTATCCTGCCAGTTAAGAAGCATAAAGGCATTAGTATCGTAAGAACCACCAGAGTAGGCCCCTGAACGCTTGCTTGATTTTCGTAAACATCAATCCAACGCTCACTGAAGGCACGTTTAACACGGCTCAAGTAATCCTCACCCAAGACTGCCAAGGCATCTTCTGCCTTTTTCAAGGCTTCTTGGTAAGTAAAACTGTATTCAACAGATGAAAGTGGTGTGTAGACATCGTACATCTTGAGGTCTGAAATCCCCAAGATTTTTGAACGAAGCTCAAGGTAACGATGCAAGAGTGGCAAGTGCTTGCGAACTGCTGCTACCAAATTGTCATAAACACTCTCTGGAACAAAATTCGCTGCTAGGGCTGCATGACGAGCACTCTTATAGTGACGAACCTTGGCACGGTAGTTTTGCACCTTAACATTGGTTTGCAAGGTTTTGGCATAGGTATGTTGGAATTGTTCATAAGTCGCATAAAGGGCTTGATAGGCACCACGGCGTACCTCACGATTTTTAGACTCCATCAAGCGCATATAAACGCCATGTGATAATTGTACTTCGTTACCATCTTCATCTTTAACAAATGGAAAGACGATATCTGCATTATCTAAAATCGCGAAGGTTTCACTAGCCGAACCAAAGATTTCTCCAGCTCCAGCCAATAATTCTTCTTCACGTTGTGATAAAACGTGATCTTTTCCTTGTAAAAGTTTGTCAAAATAGTGTTGATAAACCTGCAATTTTGGTTGAGCTTCTAAAAAGTCAGCATACTGCTTTTCACTAATTTCCATAAATTCAGGCTCATAGAATGAAAAGGCTTGGTCCAGCTGGCTATAGAGAGTCATTGCCTTGGCATAGTACTCTTGATACTTAGCTTCACGAGTGTCCTGGTCATTTTTCATATGAGCATAAACGTAAAGCTTCTCCATTTGGCGTTCCATCTCAAGAGAAAATTCAGTAATTTCCAGTAGGCTATCCGCACTATCCAAGAGATGACCTTCATACTGGGCTACTGTCTCCAATTGTTCTGTTAAATCTTTTAAGGCTTCTTCCCAAGCCTGGTCAGTTGGGTAAATCGTTGATAGATCCCATGTATCTTTTTCATTTATTTCATTTCTTTGTAATACCATTAGATTCCTCCATCCTTTCTATTTTACCATATTTTTCAAGAAATATTGCTGATAAAAGGCTGGTGGATAAAGCTTTTGCCAATCATTTTGAGGATTTTCTTGGTAATAGGTTTGAAAATACTGATAATAGCTGGTTAAGTCCTTCTCAATTTGGCAAAACTCACCTACTAATGGTCGAATTTGTGGATACCATTCTTTTAGCCCATAAGTCAGGAGATTTTCCCCCTTTTGATAGGCTTCTGCTTGTTCTTTCATCCAAAAGGGATTTTGATAATAAAGCTGTTGCCGAATATAGCGAGAAATGTCCTTGTCCTGAGAAACTGTAAAATGAGATATTTTTTGTTTCTTATAGGGAAGACGCAATATTTCCAATAAACTACCTTGACCATAGGAAAATTCCTTTATTTGATAATGGAGTTTACCGCGGAGATCCTGGTAAATGAGATATTTAAGCCTTAAAACCTGTTTTCCCTTGTCTACTTCCCAAACATAAAAGCCCATATTTTGACTGAAATAGAGAAAACCTTGTTGCAGACGGGTTAAGCGGTCTTTGAGCCACAGTTTTTGACCCAGCAACCACAGTACTTGGTACCCCTGACTACGATAGCCCTCACTGCGCTCTTTAAGAACTTTTTGAGACAAGGGGCTACACTGAACCTCTAGAGCTAGATTGCCATTTACAAACACATCTGCAATCTGTTTAAGCTCTGGAAGAGGATATTCTAATTGAACTTCTGTCTCTTTTTTTAACCAGTGGTAGAGGAATTCCTTATTTACCAAGTGTTCTGGACTTTCATTTTCAAAGGAATAATCACAGTCTTTTAAGGATTTATGGGCAAAATGCGTTCGTACACTTGGTCCTTGCCGCAAACGGAGCTGACCTCCACAAGCTGGGCAGGTGTATGCTTGCTTCTCAAGCTTATCCTCTAACACATTTACCAACTCTCCCCTAGCATCTCTCGCAACAAACATGATTTTCCTCCTTTTCTATATTATTCGTAAAAAAAGAAAAAAGATCAGGAAATTTCCTAATCTTCATGTGTGTTTATTTGATTTTCTTAGCTAGCATGGTCGCAAAGCGTAGTTGAATACGATTGCCATTCTCATCACGACGGTGCAAATGACCTGGATTTTCATTGTACTTGACCAACTCCCAATCCTTGTAGTAGTCTGCCAATTCTCCCTCTTTAAATGTGAATGGGAAGTTAACCGAGCAAGGATAATCCTCCGTGTCCATGGCACAAACGATAAGATTATAACCACCGACCGTGGTATGCTCCTGCATGTTTTTGATAATTGCAGGAATGCGGTCTGCTTGCAAAAACATCAAAACAACTGTCGATACGATAAAATCATAGGCTTGTCCAATGCTGGCTGAACTGATATCATAAAGTCCGACAGGCATGTCCAAATCTTCCTGCTCCACAATGCTTTGCAAGATTTCAAGGGATAGTTCATTTTGATCAACAGCTGTCACGTCAAAACCTTGCTGGGCCAAAAAGAGGGAATTACGGCCCTGACCACAACCCAAATCCAAGGCTTTCCCTGGTTTTACTGTCTGCATTGCCTCTAGGACCTCTGAATGAACAGGATTGGTATTGTATTTCTTAGGGAAGTAATCCTCAGGTTTACAATAAAATTCCAAGTACCATTCTACATCGTCTGTTACAGCCTCCACTCGGTGCCAAGCTTGAGGTTGTGCCATGGGATTGTCGGCTCCTGCTTCAAAGAGGTGCTCAGCTAAAACCTCACCATCTCCTGTCAATTCAATAAACTTGAGGACTCCTTTTACAACAGTAATCTTTCCCCAAGTCCCGACCTTGGTATTGTGCTTTTGCTGAACAGCCTTTGGCATGGTCTCTTTAGTCCACAAGGGCATTCGTTTATAGGCAACTAGTTTTTCCATCTTCATTCCTCTTTTTATCGCTGATTAACAGCTTTCATAACACGCGCGATATCGCGGTTTTGCTCACGACGTTTGATAGACTCCCGTTTGTCGTAGTCATGCTTCCCTTTAGCTAGGCCTAAAAGGAGCTTGGCATAGCCATCTTTGATATAAACCTTAAGGGGAACCAGCGTCATTCCTGTCCCTTTAGTCTCTTGTTCCAATTTTTGAATTTGCTTTTTATGGAGTAAGAGTTTTCGACGACGTTCTGGCTCTTGGTTCCAGATATTGCCCTCTTCGTAAGGTGCGATATGAACATTGCTCAACCAGACCTCCCCATTTTTCACTTGGGCAAAGCCATCCTTGAGATTGATTCGAGCAGCTCGTACACTCTTGATTTCAGTTCCAGTCAGGACCATTCCTGCTTCTAGCGTATCTACGATTGTATAGTCGTGCCGCGCCTTTTTATTTTGTGCGACGACCTTTCCCTCGCCCTTTGCCATGCTTGGCTCCTTTCTTAGCTACTTCCTTATAAAAAGGTTTCTTTCCTTTTTTCTTTTTATCTTTTTGTGAATGCTTGCGCTTATCATTTGAGCGACCTGACTTTCTCTTGTCTTCCTTTTTATCTGAACGACGATTTGAGCCACGCCCTCTGTCACTACGACTAGACTGTTTCAAGCCTTTTTCAATCACATCAAATTCACTTGGAATGTAAGAGAAATCAATTTCACCCGTCATCTTGTCGGCTCTTTCAACTCGGATACGGATTTGCTGACCTACACGGAAAGTTGTACCCGATTTTTCCCCACGAAGGTCAAATCACGCTCATTGAAATGATAAAAGTCAGGTAGATTTGTGATGTGAATCAAGCCTTCGACTGTATTTGGTAATTCAACAAAGAGACCAAATTTGACGATGCTGGACACAACCGCATCATACTCTTCACCCACGTATTCTTCCATGTACTCAGCCTTTTTCATAGCTTCGACTTCGCGCTCAGCCTCAATAGCACGACGCTCACGGTTGGAAGACTGGGTCGCAATCTCTGGAATCACTTGTTCAAAATGCTCTGCTATTTCCTTAGAACGGCCGTAGTCCCGAATCATACGGTGAACAAGGAGGTCCGGATAACGGCGAATCGGGCTGGTAAAGTGAGTGTAATAATCAGCTGCTAGACCATAGTGGCCGTGATTGTGCTCCGAATAGCGAGCCTGCTGCATGGAACGGAGAAGCATCATGGACAATACATCCGCATAAGGTTCTCCCTCAACAGTACGCATGATGTCTTGAAGCGCTTCCTGGCTAATCTCACTGGCAGTCCCATAAATGCGCAAACCAAAACTCGAAGCATAGTCAATAAACTTCTGAACCTTTTCAGATTTAGGCTCCTCATGAATTCGATAGATGAAAGGCAAATCCAACTTGCTAAAATGCTCGGCAACTGTTTCATTGGCCATCAACATGAAGGACTCAATCATGCGCTCGGCAACACCACGCTGACGAAGAACAATATCAACAGGCTTACCTTGTTTATCCACTAAAATCTTCGCTTCATTGGTATCGAAATTGAGGGCTCCACGTTTCACACGCATGTTTTCTAGAGTTTCATGGAGCTTAGCCATAAGTTCAATACTTGGAACAATTTTCTGATATTCTTGTCTCTTTTCCTTGTCTCCAGCTAGGATATCATTGACATCACTGTAGGTCATCCTGAAGCTAGTCTTGATAACCGTTTGTGTGATGGTGTAGTTGACTACACGACCATATTTATCAATCTCCATAATGGCTGACTGGGTCAGGCGGTCAACTTGAGGATTAAGGGAGCAGATGCCATTTGACAGTCGTTCTGGAAGCATTGGCACCACACGGTCTGTCACATAAACAGAAGTCGCACGATTAAGTGCTTCCTTATCAAGGGCAGAACCTTCTGTCACATAATAGGAAACATCTGCGATGTGAACCCCAAGCTCCAGATTTCCATTTTTCAGAGCCTTGATGTGTACCGCATCGTCCAAATCCTTGGCATCAGCACCGTCAATGGTAAAGGTAATCTCATCTCTTAGATCCAGACGACCTTCCATATCCTTTTGAGACGGAGCATCCGGCACACTTTCTGCTTCCTTGACAACAGCTTCTGGAAACTCGGATACAATGTCCATTGATTCCAAGACCTCAAGAACATCAATCCCAACATCCGTCGAGTGCCCCACCACATCAAGGACACTAGCAACAAAGAAATCATGTTTCTTGCTTGGGTATTTGTCGATAAAGACCTTGAGAACTTCCGTCCCTTCTAGTTTAAGAGCTGGTTTCTTAACATAAATCGGCTGGCTAATTTTCTGGTTTTTAGAACGGATGTAGCCGGCATACTTAGGCTTTTCCTGATCTAGAACGATTTGTCCAACAACGGTTGTCAAACTGTGCTCTAGAATATCAATAATTTTGGCTTCCGCTGCTGTTCCCTTGTTACGGTCAGCGACTTTCTTGATGACGACCTCAACGGTATCACCATCAATAGCATAGTTGACATCGTTTTTTCCTACAAATAGGTCGTCCTCTTCCCCTTCCAGACTGACAAAACCAAAGCCATTTTTATGGGCGTGAAAAATTCCCTTGAGAGTAATCTCATGTTTTTCCTTGACTTCCAAGGTCAGACTACCATCTTCCTCAAAGCGAATCTGGTGCTTTCTTTCCATCAGAGACAAGGTTTTAATCAACTCACGAAAATCCTTGGACCCATCTTTTCCCAAAGCCTGAGCCAAGTCATTGACAGTCACCTTTCCCTTGTCTTGCAAATATTCTTTTATTCTATCTTTCATATTTTCTTTCTAGATTTTTTAATTTTCTTTTACTGTAAAACCTTCTCAAACATTCTTTAAAAATAAAAAGAGGCAAAGACCTAGTCCTGCCCATTATTTTCTTATCTACTTGATAATACCGTCAATGCTAAGGCAATGGCTAGCCAGAAAAAGACTAAAATCCCTGTCAAACGCTGCATTACAGCTTCAAAACCGCGTGCTTTACTACGTTCAAACAAATCACCTGAGCTGGCATCAAATACATTGCTGGATTGGTTTTTAGTTGGTTGCATGAAAATCGCAATCACAATCACAACAGATAATACTAATAAAATGGTTAATAATAGGTTATACATATCAAACTCCTTAAAATCCCTATTATTTTACCATAAAATCTACTTAGATTCAAGATGTAGGGTTACTTTTCTTTCCTTGGGACAATACTTTAAAACATCAATCTTGTCTGGATGGGTTTTTGAATTTTTACTGGTTAGGTAATTGATACTGCCACAAGAGGAGCATTTGAGATTAATTTTTACTCGCACTAGATTTCCTTTACTTTTAATAATGTTCGAAATTGAAGCAGGTTAAAGAGACAACTAAAGGCAACACAAAGGCTTGTCGCATAAAAGACTGCATGGTAGCCAAATTGTCCTGCTACTGCAGAACCTGCCATGGGACCAACGACACCTCCCAGATAAAAGAATACCTGATTAAAGGCAAAGACTCTC
The DNA here is from genome assembly GCA_000430305.1 of Streptococcus mitis 17/34. Taxonomy (GTDB): domain Bacteria; phylum Bacillota; class Bacilli; order Lactobacillales; family Streptococcaceae; genus Streptococcus; species Streptococcus mitis_AW. The sequence continues at coordinate 89,125 of ASZZ01000003.1, read as the reverse complement.
GAAATGCCGGCTTTGGGAGTCATTTTGCTGAGAAGGGCATTGACACCAGGTATCAGCGCACCGGTTCCCAAGCCAAAGAGGAAACGATAGAGTCCTAGTTGAAGGGGACTAGAGGCATTGGCACAGAGAAGATAGATGATAACTGAATAAAACTGGGCGACAACCAAGAGACGATGATTGCCCACCTTGTCACCTAGCTTGCCCATAACTCCTGCACTCATCATGCTGGAAAAGCCCATACTGGACACAATCAAACCAGATACAAAAAGAAGATTCTCTGTCTGCCCTAAGTCACGCACATAAAGAGCCAGAATAGGGCCAATCGATTGGGCTGAAAATTGGATGACAAAACTAGTTAGAAAGAGATTAATCAATAGATAGGGATATTTAACTGATGTAAACAATTCCTTTGTTGGAATGGCCTTTTCCTTGGCTACTGGTTGAAAATCTTCCTTGATAAAGCAAATAGTTAAAATAGCGGCTAAGAACAGAAAACTACCAACCAGTAAAAAGACAGTACGAATTCCAAATAATTCTGCGATAAAGCCCCCGATAAAAGGGCCAGTTAGAGTACCTGCAACTACGCCTGTAGACAAAGTACCTAAGGCAGAGCCTGATTTCTCCTTGGGAACCTGACTGGCTATCAGAGCCGTTGCATTGGGAACAAAACCTGCAAATATACCATTCAGTAAGCGAAGAAAGATTAACCAATAGATATTTGGGACAAAGGCCAAGCCTCCCATAGTAATGGTCATGGCAAGCCCAGCTCGAATCATCATGGGTTTTCGACCATATTTGTCAGCAAGGATTCCCCAGATAGGAGAAAAGAGCGCCGCGGAAATTGCAGATACAGAAATAGCTAAACCTGCATAAAAAGCGACTTGCTCACTCCCAACACCTAGATTTTCCACAAAGATGGGCATAAAGGGCACAACCAAAGAAATACTGGCTCCTGTCAGAAAATTACCAAACCAGGCAATGCGCAGATTATCCTTCCAGTTAATCTCTGTCATCTTTTCCCCCTCCCTCAAGAAGGATACGCACTTGAGTGAGAAAATGGTCCTGATTCCCATTATTATCAAGAATTTGGCTGGCCAAATCTTTCTTTTTTTCTAAAGGCCACTGGGCTGTCAGACGAGACTCAGCTTCATCTTTGGACAAGTGGTCTCTTTTCATTAATCGTTCCACTTGGATATTCCGATCCACATATACCAACCATGTCTCATCAAACCAAGCGCTGTAGTCCTGTTCAAAAAGCAGGGGAATATCCATGAAAAAAATCTCTTCTGTTTGAACCAACTGGTCTCTCAAAGTAGCCAGTTCTTCACGGATAATCTCTCCTTGGATTCGTTTAGACCATTCCCGTTCATCAGGATTTGAAAAGATGAGACTAGCTAGGAGAGGGCGATTGAGTTCTCCATTTTCTAGAATGATTTCTTGACCAAAATGCTGAACTAGAGCCTCAAACAGACGACCACCAGGTTTCTGTAGTTGGTGGACGACTGCATCGGCATCCACCACTTGAAAACCTTGCTGTCTTAGAAAATTTGTCACAGTTGACTTACCAGAGGCAATTCCTCCTGTGATTCCAATGATTTTTCCCATCAGTCCCTCCTTTGACAGTTTGGACAAAAGTGGGTGCCTCGTCCACCTAGTTGGATTTTCTCAATCACAGTTCCGCAACGTGAACATTTTTGACCAGCCTTATCATAGACCTGATGAAAGTCCTGCATGGTTCCATCTTCCCCAAAGGCATTGGTATAGGTCCGAATGGTCGAGCCACCTTTTTCAACAGCCTGTCCCAAAACAGCAATGGTCTGGTCATGAATGGCTGACGCTTCTTCTGCTGTCAAAGTTTGGGAAGGTCTAGCTGGATGAACCCGAGCTCGCCAGAGAACCTCATCCACATAGATATTACCAAGTCCAGCTACCAAAGTCTGGTCTAGGAGGTGGGATTTGATAGGCTTTTTAGACTTGGCTAGGGCAGCTTGAAAGACCTGCAAATCAAAGTCTTCTTCGCTTGGTTCAGGCCCTAATTTTTTAGAAATAAAGTAGGCTTCCAAAAGATCTGGAGCCAAGAGTTCCATAGTACCAAACTTGCGTACATCCTCATAAACAAGAGTGCCACCATCCTCAAACTGGAAGAAAACATGGGCATGTTTGCGTTCAGGAACCTGGTCTGGATAGTAAAAATACTTGCCCTCCATGCGCAAATGGGAAATCAAGACCTTGTCAGTCAAGTAAAAAAGCAAGTATTTTCCACGGCGCCCCATTGACTCAACAATCTGACAAGACACTTCCTTTTGAAACTCGTTCAAATCCGTCTTAATCATCTTGGGATAGCGAATTTCTATACTCGAAATCTTCTTTCCCAAAATCAATTTTTCTAAGCCATGACGAACGGTTTCAACTTCTGGTAATTCAGGCATAAGTCCTCCTTCTGTAAAAACAAGAAGCAGGCATGAGCCACCCCTACTTAGTATTCTTTTTCATTATAGCCAAAGTCAGCCAAATCTAGTTTTTTATCGCGCCAGTTTTTCTTGACCTTGACCCATGTTTCTAGGAAAACCTTGTCTCCTAGCATGAGTTCAATATCACGACGGGCCATACTACCAATTTTCTTAAGCATAGCGCCACCTTTACCGATGATGATCCCTTTCTGACTATCGCGCTCAACCATGATGGTTGCACGGATGTGAACCTTGTCTGTCTCTTCATCTCGTTTCATAGAATCCACAACTACTGCGACAGAATGCGGAATCTCTTCACGAGTTAGGTGCAAGACTTTCTCGCGAACCATTTCTGAAACCAAGAAACGCTCTGGATGGTCTGTGATTTGATCAGACGGGAAATATTGGAAACCTTCATCTAGATTTTCACTCAAAATATCCACTAGACGAGACACGTTATTCCCCTGAAGCTGAGATAGGAACGATTTCCTTGAAGTCCATCTGATTACGGAAGTCATCAATCTGAGACAAAAGCTGGTCTGGATGAACCTTGTCAATCTTGTTCACCACCAGAATCACAGGGACCTTGGCAGCCTTGAGACGCTCAATAATCATGTCATCCCCCTTACCACGCGCTTCATCAGCAGGCACCATAAAAAGAACAGTATCCACTTCACGAAGTGTGCTGTAGGCAGACTCAACCATGAAATCTCCAAGAGCTGTTTTAGGCTTGTGAATCCCTGGCGTGTCGATAAAGACGATTTGCTCCTTATCGGTCGTGTAAATTCCCATGATTTTGTTGCGCGTTGTCTGCGCCTTGTCACTCATGATGGCAATCTTTTGTCCCATAACGTGATTTAAAAAAGTTGACTTCCCAACATTGGGACGTCCTAAAATGGCTACAAAGCCTGATTTAAAAGTCATAATTTCCTCTTACTGTTTAAAATAATAAATCCCAGATTCGTGGGAGAAAAATCAATGCGCCTGTTAAGGCTGCGAAAAGAGAGACCACTAATACCGCGCCAGCCGCCATATCCTTGGCATTTTTAGCCAGCATGGAAAAGTGATAGTGACTGGCCAAATCCACCACATTTTCAATAGCAGAGTTGATAATCTCAAAGGCTACTACCAAGAAAATACTCAATAGGAGAAAGAGCCATTCAATTCGTGACACCTGAAAAACAAACCCTGCAAGGATGACCACGAGAGCCGTCACTGTATGCTTTCGCATATTACGTTCTTCCTTGATAGCAGTAAAAATCCCTGTGAGGGCAAATTCTAAACTGGATATCAGGTCACGATTTTTCCATTTTCGTTTATTGTCTTGTGAGTCCATAGGCTGTCAAAATTTCTTCTTGTAAACCGAACATCTCCGCTTCTTCTTCCGGAGTGTAGTGATCATAGCCGTTGATATGTAAAAAGCCGTGTACTGCCAAGAAGCCCATCTCACGCTCAAAGCTGTGACCATATTCCTCAGCCTGCTCATAAGCCTTATCGATAGAGATGAACAGTTCTCCAATATAGGCATCAAACTCAGACATCATCTCTGCCAATTCTGGATTTTCAAGCAAGTCCTCTTCGTCAAAGGCAATTTCCAACTCTGGTTTATACTCAAGGCTGATAACATCTGTCGGACGGTCCGTGTCACGATACTCCAGATTGAGTTCATGGCTACGCTCGTTGGTCACAAAGGTGACTGCCATCTCCTTGTCTTCTTTGCCCAATTTTTGGGCTGCAAATTCCAAAATTTCTTGGGTTTGTTGCAACATTTCTTTTGAAACTTGACCAGTTTCATCTACCATTTCAATATACATGTGCTTCTCGTTTCTCTTTACTTGGCTTTATTATACCACATTTCCATGATTTTATTCTACCTTTTTGATATAATACTATGGAATACAATCACAAGGAGAGAACGATGTCATTTGACGGATTTTTTTTACATCACATGGTTGAGGAATTGCGAAGAGAGTTAGTGAACGGTCGCATTCAGAAAATAAATCAACCTTTTGAACAAGAGTTGGTCTTGCAAATCCGCAGCAATCGCCAAAGTCATCGCCTGCTCCTTTCTGCCCATCCAGTTTTTGGACGCATTCAGCTGACCCAAACGACTTTTGAAAATCCAGCCCAACCTTCTACTTTCATCATGGTTTTGAGAAAGTATTTGCAGGGTGCCCTGATTGAGTCGATCGAGCAAGTGGAAAATGACCGTATTGTGGAAATTACGGTTTCTAATAAAAACGAGATTGGAGACCATATTCAGGCTACCTTGATTATCGAAATTATGGGCAAACACAGTAATATTCTACTGGTCGATAAAAGCAGTCATAAAATCCTCGAAGTCATTAAACACGTTGGCTTTTCACAAAATAGCTACCGCACCTTGCTTCCTGGGTCGACCTACATCGCTCCGCCAAGTACGGAATCTCTCAATCCTTTCACGGTCAAGGACGAGAAACTCTTTGAAATCCTGCAAACACAGGAAACGACAGCTAAAAATCTTCAAAACCTTTTTCAAGGTCTGGGACGCGATACAGCAAATGAATTGGAAAACATTCTGGTTAGTGATAAACTGTCTACTTTCCGTAACTTTTTCAGTCATGAAACCAAGCCATGCTTGACAGAAACTTCCTTTAGTCCAGTTCCTTTTGAAAATCAAGTGGGAGAGACTTTTACTAGTCTTTCGGATCTCTTAGATACCTACTATAAGGACAAGGCAGAACGCGACCGCGTCAAACAGCAAGCCAGTGAACTCATTCGTCGTGTTGAAAATGAACTTCAGAAAAACCGCCAAAAACTCAAAAAACAAGAAAAAGAGTTACTGGCGACAGACAATGCTGAAGAATTTCGCCAAAAAGGAGAATTGCTGACAACCTTCCTCCACCAAGTACCTAACGACCAGGACCAGGTTATCCTAGACAACTACTACACCAATCAACCGATTACGATTGCGCTTGATAAGGCCTTGACTCCCAACCAGAATGCCCAACGCTATTTTAAACGTTACCAGAAACTCAAAGAAGCTGTCAAATACTTGACTAATCTGATTGAGGAAACCAAGGCAACCATTCTCTATCTGGAAAGTGTGGAGACCGTCCTCAACCAAGCTGGACTAGAAGAAATCGCTGAAATCCGTGAAGAATTGATTCAAACCGGCTTCATCCGAAGAAGACAACGCGAGAAAATCCAGAAACGTAAAAAACCAGAACAATATCTAGCAAGCGATGGCAAAACCATCATCTATGTCGGCCGAAACAACCTTCAAAACGAGGAGCTAACCTTTAAAATGGCCCGCAAGGAGGAACTTTGGTTCCATGCCAAGGACATACCTGGAAGCCATGTTGTCATCTCAGGCAATCTTGACCCATCCGATGAAGTCAAAACAGACGCAGCTGAGCTGGCCGCCTACTTCTCTCAAGGGCGCCTGTCAAATCTAGTTCAGGTAGATATGATTGAAGTCAAGAAACTCAACAAACCAACTGGTGGAAAACCAGGCTTTGTTACTTACACAGGACAAAAGACCCTCCGTGTCACACCAGATCCAGAAAAAATCGCATCCATGAAAAAATCCTGATTTCACTTACAATCAGGATTTTTAACTTGTTTACTTACTAATCATAAAAAAATTTATAGTTGATTGAAATAGAATGTGAACAAATCAATTAAGGAATTCAAATCAAATTTCTAACAAGCGTTTAGAAGTCGTGTTGTCCTATTCTAACTTCAAAATATTATATAACAGATTGATTGCAGTTTACTTCAGAGACTCTTTTACTTCCTTGCGTAGATTTTCTAGACTACTAATGCCGTATTTGTCCATGACTTTGGGCAGATTTTCAATAATATCAGGACAGGCATAAGGATTGGTAAAGTTGGCTGTTCCAACTCCGATTGCAGATGCGCCAGCTAGATACATTTCTAGGGCAGCTTCTGCCGAATCCACTCCCCCCATTCCAATGATAGGCAGGTCTGTTGTTTGAGCAACTTGGCGGATGAGTTTGAGGGCTACTGGAAATACTGCTGGACCAGACATTCCACCTGTTCCATTGGCCAAGATTGGTTTTCTGGTTTTGAGGTCAAAGCGCATTCCAACCAGAGTATTGATCATGGTTAAGCCACTTGCTCCCGCATCCTCTGCTGCTTTTGCGACGGTAACGATATCCGTCACACTAGGGGTTAGTTTGACATAAACTGGTACATCAGAGGCTTGCACAGCTGCTTTTACCACATCATATGCCAGATCTGGATCTTGACCAATCAAGAGTCCGTGATTGCAGTGGTCTACGTTAGGGCAAGAAATATTGAGTTCAATAGCCTTTACATTAGTTGCCTTGGAAATTCCACTAGAAACGTCAGCATACTCTTGTTTTGAAAAACCAGCTACATTGGCGATAATAGGAAGATTTGGATATTCTCTTTCCAGCCAAGGAAGTTTTTCAGCCAAAACAACCTCTAAACCAGGATTTTGCAGGCCGATTGCATTGAGCATACCTGCAGGCGTTTCTGCCACTCTGGGAGTTAGATTCCCAAAACGGGGTTCAAGTGTTGTTGCCTTGATCATAATGGAGCCCAAAAGGTCTAAATCATAGTACTTGGCATACTCTTGGCCAAAACCAAAACATCCTGATGCTGGTATAATAGGATTTTTCAAATCCAAGCCAGGTAGAGAAACTTGTAAACGATTTTTAGTCATGATTTTCTCCTTATAATAGAACTGTTCCAGTACGGAAAACAGGACCATCTTCACAGACGCGTTGACTGATAGTCTCACTTTCTGGTACTTTTAGGACGCAGGCATAGCAAGCCCCCATCCCACAAGCCATTCGGGATTCCAGAGATAGATAGGCTCTAGGGTGGTCATAAAAGGTTTGATTGATATACTTCATCATTCCAGGTGCCCCACATGAGTAAACAGCATCAAATTGACTGTCTAAATCATTGATGACAACAGAAACATTCCCCTTAATGCCATAAGAACCATCATCTGTCGTTACAAAGACCTGCCCATATTGAGCCAATTCTTTTTCGAGAATAACAGCATCCTTGTTGGCAAAACCGAGGACTGTCACTACTTTCACACCACGCGCATGCAATTCCTTGGCCACCTCAAGCAAGGGAGGTACACCAATCCCCCCTCCAATAAGGAGAACCTGGCTCTGCTCATCAAGGTCAGACAAGTCAAAACCATTTCCCTGAGGCCCCATCACATCAAGAGTATCTCCCTGACTTAAGGTTGAAAAAATGGCTGTCCCAGCCCCCTCAATCCGATAAATGAGATGACACTGCTTGTTTGCCTTGTCAATAGACGAAATTGAAATAGGGCGGCGCAAGAGATGGGCATCATCAGGCACACGTAGATGAAGAAATTGGCCTGCTCGCATGGCTTCAACCATTTCTCCTTCTAGAACTAATTCAAAGATTGCTGGCGCGATTTCATCTTGTTCAACCACCTTCATGGTTTCCAAACGAATGGCACCCAAACGTTTCTTACATGTGGGATTCATGACTTTTCCTCCTTAAATTTTAAGGGGACCAGATAAATAAAAGACCTTGCGATTGCAAGGCCTCAGTTAAAATCGTACAAAACAAGAGAGCACACTCAAGAAGTCTCCTCTAGAAAATTGTACTATTCTTTTATCTGACACCTTGTGAGTCTCTCTGGACTCCCCTTAAAGGTTAAATTTTTACTAGTATACTCTTTCATCTAAAAAAAGTCAAGTAGAAAACGAACATTCTACTTGACTTCACGTGATTATTTTTCACGAATGACTTCGACCTTGTATCCATCAGGGTCTTTGACAAAGTAATAGTTTGGTGCAGTTCCTGGTAGACCATTTGGCTCAGTCACTTCATATCCTTTGGCACTGTGCTCTTGATGAAGAGCTTCAAGATCAGGTGTACTTAGGGCGATATGGGCAAAGCCATCTCCAACCACATAAGGACCGTGATCGTAGTTATAAGTCAACTCCAACTCATAGTCATCACCCTCAAGACCTAGATAGACAATCGTGAAGGCATGGTCTGGAAAATCTCTGCGACGCAATTCTTTAAAACCAAAAGCATCTTGATAAAATGCGATTGATTTCTCAAGATTTTCTACTCGCAAGCAAGTGTGTAGCATTTTTGAAGCCATATTTTTCTCCTTTATTTCTAAAAAGACTGGGACAATCCTGTTCCAGTCTCATCAGTTATTATTTACCAAGTTTTGCTTTAGCTGCATCTGCAAGAGCTGTGAAAGCTGCTGCATCGTTAACAGCCAAGTCAGCAAGCATTTTACGGTTAACTTCGATCTCAGCCAATTTCAAACCATGCATCAATTGTGAGTATGAAAGTCCGTTCATACGAGCTGCCGCGTTGATACGAGTGATCCACAATTTGCGGAAGTCACGTTTTTTCTGACGACGGTCACGGTATGCATAGTAGTAAGAGTTCATTACTTGTTCTTTTGCAGTACGGAACAAGATGTGTTTAGCTCCATAGTAACCTTTTGCTAATTTAAGAATACGTTTACGACGTTTGCGTGATACAACGCCACCTTTAACACGTGCCATGTTTTATTTCCTCCAAATATTTCCTAGAATTGTTTACTTACAGTCAAGCTATTATTTCAAGCGAGTAAGCATTGCTTTGATACGTTTGTAATCTCCTGAATGCACCATAGATGCTTTACGAAGATGACGACGTTGTTTCTTAGTTTTTCCGTGGAAACGGTGAGAAGTGTAAGCACGGAAACGTTTAAGTCCACCAGAACCTGTACGTTTGAAACGTTTAGCTGATGCGCGGTGTGTTTTTTGTTTTGGCATGATTTTTTCTCCTTTATTTAACTTTCTGACAATTATTTTTTGTCAGTCGCTGGCGCCAATTGCATGAACATTTGACGTCCATCCATTTTAGCACGTTGTTCGATGATTGCAATATCTTGAGTTGCTTCAGCAAACTCGGCTAAAACTTTTGCACCAATCTCTTTATGGGTAATCATACGACCCTTAAAGCGAATAGATACCTTAACTTTATTTCCTTTTTCAAGGAATTTGCGTGCATTGCGAAGTTTTGTGTCAAAGTCACCCTTGTCAATAGTTGGACTTAGACGAACTTCTTTCACAGTAACAACACTTTGTTTTTTACGTTGTTCTTTTTGCTTCTTCTGGTACTCAAATTTGAACTTACCGTAGTCCATAATTTTTGCAACAGGCGGTTTGGCTTGAGGTTGAATCAATACTAGGTCAACATTAGCGTTATCAGCCAAAGCTTGCGCTTCACTGAGTGGCTTGATGCCTAGCTGTTCTCCTTCAAGACCAATCAAGCGAACTTCACGAACACGAATCTCATCATTGATGAATAAGTCTTGCTTTGCGATGGTTTTCACCTCTTTTGTTTTATTAGAGAAAAACAATAGCGGACTCGTAAATATACAAGCCCGCACGTTATGATAGCGTTTCTTAGAAACTTTTCATCCGTAGGGCCAGGCAACTTAATGTCACAAGGCGAGAAGCTCTCACTTCTGCTTTTCTCAACTTTTATATGATACCAAGTTTTCTAGCCCTTGTCAAGATAAAAAATTATTTTTTTGAAAAGTTTGTGTTTGTATTTTGTCTTGGTTTTCGAATCAAAAAGAGAGAATCAAGTTGATTCCCTCTCTATGTTAGTTTTTACTTATTTTCCCTATAGGAAAGCTAGGATCTATTAAAAAATTCTTTTTCTGTGAACTTCCCCATCTTTCGATAAATAGAATCCCCACTAACAAAAGGATAATCAGGCAAGGAAGTAAAACTAGCCCCATGCTCCAATTTAGATTGACATTATCAATCTGCTTAGGTAATCTTCCAGACAAAATCTCCACTGAACGCAAGTAAGTAAAGGGAATCAGATGTGCAATCCTTTGAAGAGGCTGAATTGTTTGGATGCCGAACAATAAGCCAACAATCCCAATGAGTGAAAAAGGACAGGCATTTTTTGCTTGAAAAAGTAAGTAATCAAATACACAACTTCCACAATAACGATAAAGGATAAGAAAGCTAAGAACAAGCCAGGAAATAACACATCTTGTATCTTTCCAATAGTTACCTCTTGATTCACTAAGCTATAAATCGGGTAGGGATAATCTAACTGTCCAAAACCACTTATCAGACTTCCCACTAGAAAAGAAAATCCGCTGATTCCGATAAACAGCACAGTTACATAACCCACTCCAACTCCAAGAGAGGATATTGCAAATGTAACTTTTGAAAAAGGATATAACTGAGCTGTGTCCAGATGATTTTGATATCTTTCTGCAAAAAGTTGCGTTAGCATAAAAATAATAGCAACCACAAACAAGCTTGGGATGATAACCTCTAAAATCCAGACAATCTGATCAATCCCGTGGGTCGGATAAACTAAATTGTGGGCTTTTATGTTCAAGGGATATAGGGCTTGGTAAGTCTTTCGTTCGCGGTCAACCGCCATTTTAAAGTCAGAGCTAGAAGTCGGTTGCTTCGATACAATTTCATAACTCTTTTCCTCAGCTTGCCACTGCAAATAGTAGGCTTCTTTCCAGCGTCCTTCTTTTAACAAAGCCAGAATTTCTTTCTCTTGAGTCAAAAGATTTTTTTGCGATTCTAAATTAACTTTAGCAATCTGGTATTCCTCAGAGTTGGTATCAGATATTTGGGAGAGTTTCTCTTCATATTCATTGATGACTCTCTCATTTTTTACAAGACGGGTTTCCAACTCGCTCTCCAAGCTGACGGAGTTTGCAGTCCGACTATTGAAATAAAAGGTAACACCGAGTACAGATACAAATAAAGCTAAGATAATCCAGTTTAAGCGACTTTTGAAAACTTTTTTCAATAAAAATAGACTAATATCTTTCATAAACTAAACCTCTTCTATCTGCCCCTGATGAATGGTTACTACTCTATCACAGACATCAACCAACTCTTCCTTATAGTGGGAACTTAAAAGAACCAGCTGTTCTTGTCTATCGGTTTGCGCCAGCCTATCAAAAAACTTCTGTCGATAATACTCATCTAAGCCATTTGTAATCTCATCCATAAGCCAGCATTTCGCCTGACTAAGGAAATACATGGCAATCACCAAGCGTTGCTTCATACCTAAGGAATACTTGCGGATGGGAAGACTGATATAGTCCGACATTTCCCAATAGGCGATTTCATCCCTCAAGTTCAAGTCTGACTTCCAGATGTTTTTGATAAGACGAAGGTAGTCCATCCCACTTAAGTTTCCATCCAGCCATTCAATACTCTCATAATAAAATAAAGAAGGAGGGGCTGCAATATTTCCGCTACTTATAGAAATTAAATTGCTAATGGCGCGGAAAAGTGTCGTCTTTCCAGAACCGTTGATAGCAAGAATACCATAAATCCTACCCTTTTCAAATGTAAAATCAACATCTTGTAAGATGACTTGTCGCGTTTTTAAGGTCACATGAGTAAGCTGCAACATATCTTGCCCTCCTTTTTATCACTCTTGAAAGATTAACAACCACCGTTGTAATAATTTATGTCTCTAAAAAATCGTAATTTCAACCACCATCAACGTTATACTCATCATATCTATCATAACGAGACTGTGATAGTTCGTACTATATTTTCTAATCATACCGATAACTTTTAAGAACGCTTACAATAGATACACTGAACTGAAAAAGACCAACAATCAAAAATTAACTAATTAAACGACTTTTGAAAATTTTTAATGGTTTCATTGCATTTATATAATCGATATTGTAAACACTTTCATTGTATCGTATTTATCATTATTATGCAACAGATTTTTAGTTTATTTTACTAATATATAACATTTTTCTTCCTAACGAACACTTTCGATTTTCCAACTTTTCCATCCTTTAAAGCGTATAGCTCCTTGCTGGTCAGTTCGGTAAACTTTACTATTGATACCTTCCAGTCGTGTCAAGGTTTCCTGATGGGGGAGTTTCGTTCGATTATTCTTTCCAACTGAGATGAGAGTCATCTCTGGTTTGAGCTGTTCTAAAAAGGCTGAACTTGATGATTTTTTAGAGCCATGTTGGCCAGCTTTCAAAACATCCACCTCTAGGTCAGGATATTGCTTCAGCAAGTCCTTCTCTCCTTTCTCCTCCAAATTTCCTGTGAAGAGAAAGTGCTTATCCAAAAGTTTTCCATACAGAACTAGGGAGTCTTCATGCCCTCCATCTCCAATTTTCCTTGGAGATAGGACTTCTAACTGACTTCCAAAAATTGGCAAGTTCTCTCCTACTGTCACACTACGCACTTTAGTTTGAGTCGCCTGTAGTTCTGTCACAAATTCCTTCTGTTTCAAACTGCCTTTTGATACTAAAATCTCTCCGACATGAAAAGCCTTGGTCACCTCCAACAAATCTCCAACATGTTCCTTGTCCGTGTTGGTTAAAATCAGCTGATCAATCTTAGCTATTCCACGACTTTTTAAATAGGGGACCAAGGTTCGCTGGGCATTGCTGGTCATCGCCTTTTCTTGCCATTTTTCGATTTTCTTATCAGATTCTTCCTTGCCACCTACATCTATGAGAATGGTCTTCCCAGTTACATCCCGTAAGAAAAGACTCTCGCCTTGCCCCACATCCAGTATAGTAACTTCATTTTCCAGTGGATGCTTGGTCAAGCAAAAGAGACTTGCAAGCAATAAGCTCAATACTGTTAGACTTTTAATGTTTTTCCTCAAATCATAGACCAAAGCCAAAGAAATTAATAGTATTATCAATAGCCATGCATTGGGTTGTCCAAAGACCAGAGGCCTACTTGCCAGCTGCGATACCAAGCGAATAATGCTTTCCAACCATTCAAAGATAAAATTAAGTTGAGTGACTGGATAAAGAAAGGAAAGGGCAAATAAGATAGACAATAGCGGTAAGAAGACCAAGTCAAATAGAAAGGAAAAGACAAAGGTCAAGAGGATAGACCAAGGCTGAAATTCTGCAAAATAGAAAGATAAAATGGGCAATATTCCCAAGGAAATGACTAGACTTTCTCTAGCAACAGCCTTGAGTCCCTCCCTTTCTTTGCTGGTCATGGTCAAGATAAAAGCATAGGCGCAGGACAAGACTCCTCCTGCTGTCAAGAAAAAGTTGGGCATGACGATAAAGAGAACAAGAACCGTTAATGCAAAATTATCCAAGCCCTTAACACCATGTTGAGCCAGTAGTTTCTGCAAGAGACTACGAATGACCGATGCTGAAAATCCTGTCAGACCTGCATAGACAAGGGAAAAGGGATAAGTCAGCCATTTCAACTTTTCTTGGGTCAAGCCCGATAGCAAGAGAAGTTTCTTAAATCCATCCATGAAAAAGCCTACCTGCATGCCCGACAAGGCAAAAAGATGGATAATTCCTAGACTAGAATAAAGCTCATTCATCTCCTCAAAGTCGGTGTCCAGATGTCCTAATAGAAGCCCCGTCATGTAATTGCGCATAGGGTCTGGAAAGTGCGTCTTGATCCAAACTACAGCCCTTCGACGTAAACTAGACAGGTTTTCACCTATATCCCAACTGCTAACCTTTTGAAGTGACTGGATTCTTTTGATATTGAGTATCTGATAAATTCCCTGAGTCTTCAGATAGGACTGGTAATTAAAGCCACCAAAATTTCTCTGCCCTTCTGGTTCTGAAAGTTTTCCTTCAAGTTCTATCTCATGAAGGTCTGTTAAGGTTTGAAAGGCTTCTTTCTCCTCCTCGGACTGAAGCTTATAATAGACTTGAAAAATACGTCCATCAGACTTGCCCCGAAAGGATAGACTGTCACCATTGACCTTAATAGTGTCAGGCAAAATCCGTACCCTTTCAACAGAGTCCGCTAGGTTTTGACTTGCTTGACTCTGTTGCCAAGTTTGAAACAGAAACCAGAAGGCAAAGATTCCGCAAATCATTAGAACTTTGCTAGCAGATTTCCAAGGAAATTGTAAAAAAAGACAGATTAGCAGAAAAACGAAGCCCAACAAAGCAAGATAGGATGATGAGAAAATAGCGTAATAAAGCCAAAGTAACAGAAAACTCAGGTAAATTAGGGGAATGGGGAAATTCTTAATCCACTGTAACATAGTCTTTTAGCTTTTCTATCGTTTTAGCACCAATGCCAGAGACCTTCTTAAGTTCATCAACCGACTTGAATTTGCCATTTGTTTCACGATGGTCGATAATGTCCTGAGCTCGTTTGCCACCTAATCCTTTGACCTGTTTAAGCTCTTCCAGACTAGCCTTGTTGAGATTGACCTTCTTTTCCTTGCTTGTTGAAGAAGCTGTCCCCAAAGTAGTCTGTTGACTAGCTGCTTCTTCGCCCTTAGTGGGAACGTAAACTAGAGTCTCATCACTAACTTTCTGAGCTAGATTGAGTGACTTGCTGTCTGCTTGATCTGTCAAACCACCAGCCTTCTGAACAGCATCATTGACCCGACCACCTACAGGCAAATCATAAATTCCTGGCGATTTGACAGCACCTTTCACATCTACTGTGATTAGATCTTGTTCAACCGGTTCTTCCTTCACTTCCTTTTCGGTCGATGAATCCTTGGAAACAGCTGCAACTTCAGCCTGCAAATTTGTTTCTTTGACAGGTGTTTGTGGAACTGGTTTTAGCAGGAAAAATCCGCCAACAAGCAAGCCCAGACCAGTACAGGTGACGATGATTTTATACTCTTTGATTTTCTCGATAATTACTTCCATATTTTTCTCCTCTCTTAGATTATTCGTAAGAGGAAGAAAAAACAGTTGAAAATTTCTTCTCAACTGATTATTTATTTGCAAAATAGTCTTCCTTAGTCAAGACATAATGAACTCTTGTAACAATTCGGCCTTCTTCATGCTGGTCCATACAAGCATATGGTTCTGCATGGGAAAAACACATGCCTGATTTCTCCATGACCTTTCCAGATGCAGGATTGTCCTTATCGTGAAGGGCGGTCAACTTGTTCATTCCAATCTTCTCAAAAGCCAGCTCAATCACGGCACGATTGGCTTCTGTCGCCAAACCTTGATTCCAATACTTTTTATTGATAATGTAACCAATAGCTGCCTTCTTAAGAACAGGATCAATCTTGTGTAAGTCAATAGTTTCGATAAACTTGCCGTTATCTTTTAATTCAATCCCCCAACGTCCCAAGGGATTAGCCAAGTAGAACTGAGCAATGTTATTCTTGGTTTCTTCCAAACTTTGATTTGTTTGAAAAGTGTAGCGCGTATTTTCTCTATCTGAGGCATACTCAAACATAGCTTCCGCATCATCCAAGGTTACAGGTCTAAGCAATAAACGCTCTGTCTCCATTATTGGATACTGGGATAGTTTTAAAAAGATTGATTCCATACGTTTCCACCACTTAAAAAGTTTCTAACTAAGATAAGGATATTGAATGAAATATCTAAAAAGCAAATTTATACTTAGTATTGAGATAACTTTAAGTACAAAAGAACTACCCTTCAGACAGAGGTTGAGACTCTAATTCTTCACTCTCTTCATTTTTAATTGGAGCTGGTTCATAAGCTCGGATAATCTGAGCGACAACTGGATGGCGAACCACATCCTTGGCTGAAAAATGAACAAAGTCAATCTGATGGATGTTCTTGAGTTTTTCTTGAGCATCAATCAAACCTGACTTGACATTGCGTGGCAGGTCAATCTGACTGATATCTCCATTGACAATCATTTTAGAATTAAATCCTAAACGAGTCAAGAACATCTTCATCTGCATGATGGTCGTATTTTGCGCCTCATCGAGAATGACAAAGGCATCATCCAAGGTTCGGCCACGCATATAGGCAAGGGGGGCGATTTCGATAATTTCACGCTCCATGAGACGAATCGTTTGGTCTTTGCCCAGAATCTGATACAAGGCATCATAAACAGGTCGAAGGTAAGGATCTACCTTCTCCTTAAGATCACCCGGAAGAAAACCTAGACTCTCTCCTGCTTCCACTGCTGGACGAGTTAGGATAATTCGCTTGACCTGCCCACGCTTGAGAGCAGTCACTGCCAAGGTCACTGCAAGGAAGGTCTTCCCTGTCCCTGCAGGCCCGATTCCAAAGGTCACATCATGATGTTTAACACTATCCACATAAAGTTTTTGACCCAGTGTTTTGACACGGATAGGCTTCCCTGTATTGTCCTTGATAATTTCTTCTTCATAAAGGGCGACAAACTTGTCGATTTCATCGTTTTTGACCATGCTAATTGCAGTCACCACATCTGGAGTACCAACGGTCATCCCACGGTTCACCAAGACCATCAAAGCCTGAATAACCTGACGGGCTTCCTCACAGGCAATCTCTTCTCCCAAAACCTGTACAATCTCTGTACGGGCATGAATCACCACATCCAGCTCTTCTTCCATCAAACGAAGATGGCGTTCATTGGAACCAAAAAGATGAAACAGGTCATCTGGATGACTCAGTTGAATGTCAATTGAATGTTCCTTCAAATAAAGAACCTCTCTAATCCGTTTATTTCTTTTTATTATAGCAAAGGGATGGATAAATTACTAGCCCAAACCTAGTGAATCATTCTAGTGTTCTAAGTATTCTTGCCAGATAGCGTCAAAGTCTCCTAGATTGAAAGAGAAACTGGCATGTTCCTCTAAAAAGCGACTCACCTCATCAAAATCATCTGTATGTTTTGGAAAGGATGACTCTTCAAAAGCGAGGTCTGCCAAAATGGCTTTAGGACTATTACTTTTAGGATTGCGCTCAGTCATGAGCCAAGTGTAAAATGATTTTCTCATATACCACCCTAAATCAACTCTGTCCCAAACTGGTCTTGCTTGATTTTGCCAGCCTTCATCAAACCACCGAGTGCTTTCTTGAACTGACCTTTAGAAATACCAAAGGTAGCCTTGATGTCATCAGGAGATGATTTATCATTTAAGGTCATGAAACCGCCATTGCTTTCCAAATACGTCAAAATCATCTGAGCATCATTTTCCAACATTTCAAAGGAACGTGGTTTGAGAGAGAGGTTCAAGGTACGGTCCACTTCACGGAAACCAATGACACGCGCATCTAAGACTTGCCCCAAACGTGGTTCTGCATAACGCTCACTTGGGTGAATAAAACCAAGCATATTATTTTCTGGTAAGTAAACAAAAGTTCCTGACAGCTTGAGGCGGTACACAATGGCTGGCCAGTTTTGGTTCTGCATGTTGTTATAGGCAGGACGAGCCAGACGTTGGAAGTCTTCTTGATAAGCCAAGAGTCCCCAGATTCGGTCTTTCTTGTCTACTTCAAGACGGATGTAGAGTTGATCGCCCTTCTTAGGCCAGAGTTCCTTGAGCTCAGGAAGAATATCAAGTGACACTACGATTTCCTTGTCAGGAAGACCTGTATCCACAAAGACACCCAAGTCCTTACGAACTTCTGTGACACGGCCCCAACCAAATTGTTCTTGAGTGGCAGTGACTTCTAGAGTTGTCAAGCGGAGTTTTTGCTTCATATCTGTATAAGCAAAACCTTTGACCGTATCCCCTACTGTATGCTGACCTTCTTCCTTGGCAAGGGCATAAGTTTGGCCATCCTTTTGCACAAAGTATAAACGGTCATTTTCATCGATGATGAGTCCAACGATAAAACTTGCAAGATTTGTATTCATATTTCCTTCTTTCGAATAAAACTCAGCCAGCAATGCCAACTGAGTTTTTCTGTTTATTTTTAGACTTCCAAGAGTTCTTTTTCTTTGTTGGCAGTCATGTCGTCGATGTGTTTGACAGCATCGTCTGTTACTTTTTTGAATATCTTTTTCAAGAGTCTTCAATTCATCTTCAGTGATTTCTTTTGCTTTTTCTTGTTTCTTGGCTTCATCCATAGCATCACGACGGATATTACGGACAGCCACTTTAGCATTCTCACCGACCTTCTTCACTTCTTTAGCAAGGTCACGACGAGTTTCTTCTGTAAGAGCTGGGATAACCAAACGGATAACCGAACCATCGTTAGCTGGTGTAATACCAAGATCAGAAGCGTTCAAGGCACGTTCGATATCTTTCAATGAAGACTTGTCAAATGGTGTTACCAACAAAACACGCGCTTCTGGAATGGTAATTGAAGCGATTTGGTTAAGAGGTGTTTCTACTCCATAGTATTCTACATGTACACGGTCAAGCAAGCTTGCATTGGCACGACCGGCACGGATACCACCAAATTCACGAGCAAGTGATTGGTGAGACTGGGTCATTCTCTCTTTAGCTTTTTCAATAATTGCGTTAGCCATAATCTTTCTTATTCCTTTTCTTCGATATTGTTTGAAACTGTTGTTCCGATATTTTCACCAAATACGACACGTTTGATGTTGCCTGGTTGGTTCATATTGAAGACAACCAAGTCAATGTCGTTGTCCATTGAGAGGGTTGAAGCTGTTGAGTCCATGATACGAAGACCTTTATTGATAACGTCACGGTGAGTCAATTCTTCAAACTTAACGGCTGTCTTGTCTTTCTTAGGATCGGCATTGTAAACACCGTCGACGCCATTTTTAGCCATAAGGATAGCATCTGCTTCGATTTCAGCTGCACGAAGGGCCGCTGTTGTATCTGTTGAGAAGTATGGTGAACCAATTCCCGCACCAAAGATAACAATGCGTCCTTTTTCAAGATGACGAAGGGCACGACCACGAACGTAAGGTTCTGCTACTTGTTGCATGGCAATAGCTGTTTGCACACGTGTATCAACCCCAACTTGTTGCAGTGAATCTGCCATCACAAGAGCATTCATAACAGTCCCAAGCATTCCTGTGTAATCTGCCTGAACGCGGTCCATTCCTGCTTCTGCAGCAGGTTCTCCACGCCAGAGATTTCCTCCACCAATAACAAGGGCAATTTCGATACCTAAGCTATGAACTTCTTGAATCTCTTTTGCGATTGTTTGAACTGTTTGGATATCAATCCCTACGCCACGTTCACCGGCAAGGGCTTCACCTGATAACTTGATTAAAATACGTTTATACTTGGGATTCGCCATTTTCACTCTCCTTTTTTTATCCTACCTATTTTATCACAATTTCTAAGATTTTTATAGTACCATGAGCAATTCTTTCAAAAAAATTAGACCGTTAAAAATTCCTCTAAGTCACTAAGGGCACGCTCTGCAATTTTTTCATAACGAGCCTTCTTATCACGGATACGTTCGCCTTCTAACTCCTTGATAATTCCAAAATTGACATTCATCGGTTGGAAATGTTTGCTGTCTGCATGGGTGATGTAATGAGCCAGACTTCCAATCGCTGTTGTTTCTGGGAAAATCGCCTCATTTTCACCCTTGAAGAGACGAGCAGCGTTAATACCTGCAACTAAGCCTGATGCTGCCGATTCAACATAGCCTTCCACACCCGTCATTTGACCAGCAAAGAAGAGATTTGGTTGTTTCTTAGAACGGTAAGTCTGTTCCAGAAGATTTGGTGAATCCATGTAAGAATTGCGGTGCATGACACCATAGCGAACAAACTCAGCATTTTCAAGACCTGGAATCATTTGGAAAACACGCTTTTGTTCTCCCCATTTGAGGTGGGTCTGGAAACCGACGATATTGTAGAGGCTACCAGCCGCATTGTCCTGACGAAGTTGGACAACCGCGTACGGTGTTTTAAACTCTCCATCACGAGGTCCTGTATAGTCGTCTGGATACTCAAGCCCGACTGGTTTCATCGGACCATAAAGCATGGTTTTAATGCCACGTTTGGCCATGACTTCAATAGGCATACAACCTTCAAAGTACTTTTCTTTTTCAAAAGAATTGAGCGGCGCTTCTTCCGCATTGACCAAGGCTTCATGGAAATCCATGAACTCTTGCTTAGTCATAGGCGCATTGAGGTAGGCCGCCTCTCCCTTATCATAACGAGACTTAAGATAGACCTTGCTCATATCGATAGTGTTGACATCGACAATAGGCGCTGCCGCATCGTAGAAATAGAATCCATCGCCGTCATTAACGGCATGAATCTTTTCAGCTAAGGCATCGCTAGTCAAAGGACCAGTAGCAACAACCGTAATAACATCCGTTGGCAATTCTGTAATTTCATCACGAACCACTTCAATCAAGGGATGGTTGGCAACTTTTTCGGTCACCATTTGGGAGAAACCGTCGCGATCAACCGCAAGGGCACCACCAGCAGGAACACGTGTAGCCTCAGCAGATTCCAAGATGACAGAACCCAAGCGACGCATTTCTTCCTTGAGAAGCCCGACAGCATTGGTCAGAGCATCCCCACGCAAGGAATTGGAACAAACTAACTCAGCAAAATTGTCTGTTTTGTGCTGGGGTGTTGACTTGACCCCACGCATTTCATAGAGTTTAACTGGAATACCACGTTCTGCGATTTGGTAGGCTGCTTCAGAACCTGCCAAACCAGCACCGATAACATTGATATAAGATTGAGACACGACACTAATACCTCTTTGGGAGTGTAAAGACAAGCTTCACATTGAAAAAGCCAACCGAACTTTCGAATTTCCTGGCTCAGGCTGAAAAAGTCCCCCGGACTTTTTCACTCCCACAAATCTTTCTATTTTTTTCTTCTACTAGTATAACAAAAAAAGGGAAGAAGGCAAACTTCCCTGTTTAGTCATTTTCTTCCCAGTCATGGTAGGCAGCGTAAAGCTGGCTTTTATTCCACTGGTAAATCTTAGCAACTTCCTTGATAGCTTGATTTTTCTTCATACCTTGCTGGATGCGGGATTGGATTTCTAAGAACAAGTCTTCCTCGTCTTTTTCCTCCACATCTTGGCTGGCACCTTCAACAATGAGAAGGCATTCGCCCTTGAGTGGCGTTTCAGCAATTCTTTCTAGCAATTCAGAGATCTTTCCTCTTTGGTATTCTTCATAAATCTTGGTCAATTCTCTGACCAAGACTACCGAGCGGTCACCGTAGACTTCTAGCATATTTTTCAATGTATCTGCCACACGATGAGGTGATTCATAGAAAATTTGTGTTTCAGGATAGTCTTTTTTCAAGTCGAAAAATTGCTTTTGCTGGCCTGATTTTCTTGGTAAAAAACCGTAGAAGATATGGGGCTGTGGTGCTAAACCACTGGCAATCAAGGCTGAAATCCCTGCAGAGGCACCTGGAACTGTAACAACTGCAATTTCTTCCTCAATAGCTGCCTTAACCAAGTCATGCCCAGGGTCTGAGATACTAGGCAGACCCGCATCGGAGACCTGAGCAATACTTTGCCCTGCTTTCAGAAAACTAATCAAATCAGGAATTTTTTCCTTAGCATTGTGCTCATGAAAACTGATCTGCTTGGTCGAAATGTCAAAATGCTTGAGCAAAAGACCAGTATTGCGCGTGTCCTCAGCTGCAATCCAATCCACTTCTTTCAAGGTCTGGATGGCACGAAAGGTCATATCATCTAGATTGCCAATCGGCGTTGCCACTAGATACAGCTTGCCATAGGGAGACTGCCCCTTAAAACTTTTTTGAATCTGCATGCTTACTCCCTGTATAACAACTCGTCACAGAACATACATTCCTCGTCCTGTTCTCGACGTTGCCCATAAAAATCATTACAAACGTGAAATCCGTCTTTATAAATCCGACGGACACTTTCACGAACATGCTTGGCCTTGACAGGAGCATCTGCTTCCACCTCACCCAAGCGTTCGCGCAACTTAGAATTTTCTAAACGAAGAGCTGTATTTTCCTCTACCAGGCTCTTGAGATTTTTCTTGATGGCTTCCACATCGGCCAAGGTCACCAATAATTGTTGGGAAAAATCATCCAGCGCGTCAAATAATTCTTTTTTGTCCATAAACCAGCCCTTTCCTTTCTTTATCGTTCATTTTTGAGTTTACATTTCTTTCAAGACCAGATATTCCATGGCATTTTGAAAGCTGACATTAGCTTGCCACATTTTTCTAGCTTCTAACAAATCTTGTAGAATCACCCTTACTCTTGCTTGCAGAAGGTCCTGCCCACATAGGACTTCAAGGATTCGCAAGACCTGATCCTGTTTTTCCTTGTCATCTGCCAAGTTGGCTAATTTAGCAACTTGCAGATAACTTTCTTTTTTCTTAGCTAATAACCAGGTCAGCAGGCGTTCACTTTCATCGATCAAGGTCCAAAAACTTGCATGATTGGCCAACTTTTCTGCTTCAGCTCGCGATTGACTAAACTGAGCTAAAAGAGTTGCTTTTTTCTTAACCAGTCCCATTTGTTCTAAGAGCAAGATGAGTTTTTCTTCCTGCTTTTTAAAGTGGAAAATCTGGGTCCGACTACGGATGGTCGCTAACATCTTTTCCTCATCGCTAGTCAAGAAGAAAATATAAACCTCACTCTGGGGTTCTTCGATGACCTTGAGCAGAGAATTAGCTGCGTTGGGATGCATTTTCTCAGCTTGCTCGATAATAAAAATCTGTTGTTGGCTTTCAATCCCTGCTTGAGAAAACTGCCCCACCAATTCCCGAATGCGTTCTGTCTTGATGACCTGATTGACTGGCTTAATCAAGGTAACATCTGGAAACTCTTCCTGTTCAATCAGCTTGCAATTTCGGCATTTCTCACATGGTAAAACGCCTACTTTATCCGTACAAAAGAGGCTCTTAGCCAAAAACTGCGCCATTTCTAAGCTTCCAAAGAAACCTGAAAAAAGATAGGCGTGATTGAGCTGGTCTTGTTCTAGGATACGGACAAAGCGGTCAAACTGGTCTGGTTGCCAAGCCTTTAATTCTTCTTGTTTCATTTAGCCAAGCCCATTCTATCAAACAAGATATCCTTGGTAGTTTCCACAACTTGTTCCAAAGAAAGACTGGCATCAATCTTGACAATGCGATTTCCTTCTTTGTCCAGAAGAGAAAGATAGCCTTGACGAACTTTTTTATGCAAGTCCAAACCTTCCAAGTCCAAACGATTGACCTCGCGGTCACTATTAGCAGCAATGCGAGCCAGTCCCTCTTCCACCTCGATGTCAAAATAGAGGGTCAAATCGGGTTTAAGGCCATCTGTGGCAAATTT
The DNA here is from genome assembly GCA_000430305.1 of Streptococcus mitis 17/34. Classification (GTDB taxonomy): domain Bacteria; phylum Bacillota; class Bacilli; order Lactobacillales; family Streptococcaceae; genus Streptococcus; species Streptococcus mitis_AW. Next base: position 65,739 of record ASZZ01000003.1, on the reverse strand, counting down.
ATTGAGCCAATCAATGGAGTCAATGTCCAAACCACGACCAAATCCCTGATAGGCAACAGAACTATCAATGAAACGATCCATAATAACCAACTTGCCAGCTTCAAGGGCTGGAAGAACTTTTTCCACCAAGTGCTGTCTGCGACTGGCGATATAGAGAAGGAGTTCTGTCTTAGCATCCATCTGAGTATGACTTGGATCTAAAATCACTTCCCGAATCTTCTCCCCTATCAAGACTCCGCCAGGTTCACGGGTCGTCAACACTTCTACTCCTTTTTCCTGTAAAATTGGGAGCAGAGCCTCTAAAACACTGGTCTTTCCTGCTCCCTCTGGTCCCTCAAGAGAGACTAAAAATCCTTTTGACATGTCTAACTCATTTCTTTTTTACTACTTCTATTCTATCAAAAAAATAGGGGTTTGTGACAATCTTTTTATCTTCTCATTTCATACTCAATGAAAATCAAAGAGCAAACTAGGAAGCTAGCCGCAGGCTGTACTTGAGTACGGCAAGGTGAAGCTGACGCAGTTTGAATTTGATTTTCGAAGAGTATCAACCACCATAAAAGAGGCAGACAAATCCACCTCTTATTTACCTAGTTCTTGTGTTCGTTTGTAGGCTTGACCAACTGCATCCATGACTGTTCCTCGAAAAGCATGCGCTTCTAAGCTTGCTACACCAGCGATAGTCGAACCACCTGGGCTACAAACTTGGTCTTTCAAGACCCCAGGATGCTCTTGGCTTTCTAGGACCAATTGACCGGCTCCAACCACAGTTTGAGCCGCCATTTTCAATGCCGTTTCTCGTGGCAATCCAGTCTGAACACCTGCATCTGCCAAGGCCTCGATAAAAAGATAGACAAAGGCCGGTCCACAACCTGCAAGACCTGTTGCTGCGTCGATTAAGCCTTCTCCTAGTTCCACCAAGAGACCTGCCTTGGCTAATAGCTGACAAAAGAGCTCACTGTCCTCAGCCCTGCAATTAGGAGACAAGGCATAACTAATCACTCCTTGGCCGATAGAAGCAGGGGTATTTGGCATCATACGAATAATTCGGTGTTGACTTGGAATAAGACTCGCTAGTTTTTCTAAAGTCAATCCAGCTGCCATCGAAATCAAAAGAAGACTCTCTCTTTTTTCAAGAATGGTCTGATATTGAGAAAGCAAGTCTGAGAACTGGGCTGGCTTAACTCCTAGAAAAATCACATCTGCTTCTGCAAAAATTTCTTCATTGCTTGAAGCCTGACCACCAAAGTCTGCAATGAAAGCATCCACCTTGGCTTGGCTACGATTGGCAAGGAGAAGATCATCACCCGTCTTAGCCTGCGAAACAGCCTTGGCCAAACTAGCACCCATATTCCCCAAACCAATAAATCCAATCTTCATCTCTTACTCCCTTATCTGTCCGTCACCAGCAACCACATACTTGTAACTAGTCAACTCCTTCAAGCCCATGGGACCACGCGCGTGCAATTTCTGAGTTGAAATCCCCATTTCACAACCCAGACCAAATTGGCCACCATCGGTGAAACGAGTTGAAGCATTAACATAAACCGCTGCAGAGTCCACTTGATCTGTAAAGTAAGCGGCAGCTTCAGCATTTTCTGTCACAATGGCATCCGAATGATGAGTACTGTGGGTTTCAATATGGGCAACCGCTTCTTCTAAACTGCTCACAACCTTAACAGCTAGGACATAGTCTAAAAACTCGGTGTCAAAGTCTTGGGCCTCAGCTGCTCGACCTGAAACGAATTGGCTTGCTTTGCTATCCAAGCGGAATTGAATTGGCTCCAGTCCAGCTTCCTTACGCTCTGTAACTAGAACTTGCTCCAAGCGAGGAAGGAAGCTTGCTGCCTTGTCTTCATGAACGAGAAGGACCTCCATGGCATTACATACAGAAGGACGACTGGTTTTGGCATTGTTGATGATAGACAACGCCTTGTCTTCGTCTGCATCCTTGTCCACATAAACATGGACAATCCCAGTTCCTGTCTCAATAACAGGTACGATAGCATTTTCAACCACGGCATTGATTAAGCCAGCCCCTCCACGAGGAATGAGAAGGTCTAGATATCCCTTGGCCTTCATCATGGCATAGCTACTTTCTCGGCTGGTATCTTCCACCAGTTGAATCACATCTGGGTGAATAGTAGTCGTCTCCAAGCCCTTCTTTAAAGCTGTGACAATGGCATGGGCTGTTTGATAGGCGTCCTTACCACTACGAAGAACAACCGCATTTCCACTCTTGAGAGCCAAAGCAGCCGCATCAGACGTCACATTTGGACGGCTTTCATAGATAATACCGATGACCCCCATCGCCACCCGTTTCTTGGTGATAACCAAACCATTTTCAAGATGACTGGTTTCTAGAACTTCACCGATTGGATCTGGTAAAGCAACCACTTCACGAATCCCAGTTGCCATCGCTTCTATACGTCCCGCATCCAAATAAAGACGATCCAGCATCACATCTGAGATTTTACCCTTGGCTGCTGCCATATCGAGAGCATTAGCCGCTAAAATTTCCTCAGTAGCAGCCACTAAGTGATCAGCCATTGCTAGCAAGGCTTGGTTTTTCACATCTTCACTAGCTGTGTTAATCGATTTTTTAACAGCCTGTACCTGTTCAAATTGTTCTTGTGTACTTACCATAGTTTACCTCTAAAATTCTGTAAAGAGTAGTTGGATTTCAGGAGTAATGGAAATCCAATCGTCACGGTGAATCAAGACACCCTTGGCTTTTTGAGAACGCAACATATCCTCCAAAGCAGATGCTCCAAATTGCACACGCCCTTTTCCAAGTGATTTTCCACTTTCCTTGTCAAATACTGTCACGATATCACCGTAAGAAAAGGTTCCTTCTGCATCAACTACACCAGATAGGAGAAGACTCTTTCCATGTTGAGAGAGAGCTTCTGCAGCCCCTTTATCAACCAAATAGAACCTTGGCTCTGAGCATAGAAGGCCAGCCATTGTTTCTGGGTACGAAGTCCTTTCTCTTGCGCAACAAAGTAGGAACCATCCTTGGTCTCCTCAGCCGCCTCTATCATAGCATCAGCCTTCAATGATGAACAGATATAAACAGGAACTCCTGATTCTGTCGCAATAGTCGCAGCCTTGATTTTTGTTAACATGCCCCCAGTTCCATTTGACGAGCCAGCTCCACCAGCCATATCAATAATTTCACGATTGATGGTCTCAATTTTCTCCAATCGTTTGGCTTTGGGATCTGAATTAGGATTTCCAGTATAGAGACCGTCCACATCTGTCAAGAGAACCAAAAGGTCTGCTTGGACCATGGCCGCTACTTGGGCACTTAGAGTGTCATTGTCTCCAACCTTGAGTTCATCAATAACGACACTGTCATTCTCGTTGATGATAGGAATCGCACCACGGCTAAGTAGAACCGACAAAGCTTGATGGGCATTTTTATAACGGCGCTTATCCACAAAATCATCCTGGGTCAGCAAGATTTGTGCAGAAACGATTTGGCGCAAGAGAAGATTGGTCGTGTATTCTTCCAACAAAAGCCCTTGCCCTACCGCTGCTGAAGCTTGTTTATCAGCAATCTTAGTCGGACGCTTTTTAAATCCTAAGGCTCCAAAACCAGCCGCAATGGCACCTGATGACACCAAAATCAATTCATGACCAGCCTCGTGCAACATAGCCAACTGCTGGGTAATAGCCTTTACCTTACTACGTGATAAACTTCCATCCTCATTCGTCAGAGAAGAAGTCCCCACCTTAAAGACAATCCGTTTGTATTTCATAGTCTCACTCCGATTCTTCATATTTATCCATTATAACATGAATGACAGGAAATAGAAAAGAGTTGATAGGAAAAAGAAGGCCCTAAAACCTTCTTTTTTACTACTGTTCTGATTCCGATTTGTTTGCACCCGTTTCAGAGCTTTGCGAAATTACTGAAGTCAAATCTTGACTAGTTGAAGAACTTGTAACATCTTCATGTTGACTCGTTTCTCTATTTTCAAGATCTTTTTTCACTACTTCACTGGATTCTTTTATTTCTGAGTTACTTGTATCTCTAGTTGTAGCAGATTTCTCAACCGGAACATCCACTAACCAGGCACCACTTGAATCAACAGTATAACCTTCTGGCGTCTTGCCGTTCACAAGTAATTGACCATTTTCTTTCAAGAAGTACCATTTATCCTTGTCCTTGATCCAACCCACGGCTCGTGAACCATCTTCCTTGTAGAAATACCAATCGTTTGCCTTTTTAAGCCAGCCTTGCTTCATAGCTCCTGAATCTTCTAGATAGTAATGATGACCAGCAACTTCTATCTCGCCTGTCTTCATGATACCAGTAGAATCCATATAGTACCAGGTTTCTTTATCTTTTACCCAACCCGTTTTCATTTCCCCTGATTGAGCAAAGTAATACCATTGACCTTTATATTGAAGCCAACCTGTTTGCAGCGAACCATCCTTGGATAAATAATAATTCTGACCTCCAGTATTTATCCAACCAATTTCCATCTGGTTTTCTTTGTTGAAATAATACCAGATTCCATCAATTTTCTTCCAATTTTTAGCAGAAACACCAGAGTCTGTCAAATAAAACCAACGATTGTTCCATTTTTTCCACTGATTCTGTAACAAGATACCCGTTTGGTTGAAGTAATACCATTCACCTTCGATTTCATTCCAACCGACAGCATATTCTCCTGTAGAATCAGGCGCTTGATACCACCAATTTCCATATGCACTCTTATGCCAACCAGCTTGAAAACTTGGAATATGCTTGTAGGAGGTCGAAATATTGACAAATCCGTCTTGTCGAATATCAAAAACTGTCGCATCATAGTCTTTGCTGGCTGCATTGATTCTCTCAATTCCTCGTTCTTTGAGCCAATTAACATACTCACTATCAACACCATTTTTCCAAGGTAGACTATCCGAAGTTTGAACAATCAAACTCGGACTCAAATTTCTGATGAAATCCTTGGTATTTGATTTGTTGGTATCATGGTGATGGTTAAACTTCATCAAATCAACTTTTCCAATGAGAGAACCGTACTTGTCTTCTGCTCCATGAACATTATCTAAGTCGCCCCCAAGATAAATTTTCTTGCCATTGACTTTTACCACACTAATCAGGGAATTGGAATTATCATCCCAAATTTTCTTTAATTCACCCGATGAATCAGTTTCATTTTCATAATTATAGAGCTGAATATCCATGTCCCCAAACTGAAAATGAGCATCCCCTTGTGTGATATTTTGAATAACTGAAACACCTTTTTCGGCGGCAGTCTGTAAAACCTTATCATAGCCATACAGATTATCCCATAAACGTTCAGAATTAGTAATACGATTATCACTATATTTTTTAAGATAGACTCGGTCAACTGGATAGGTAGACAGTAATTCATCAACATTTCCAATATGATCACTGTGGGTATGGGTCACCAAAATAAAATCAAGTTTTTGGACACCCAATTCCTTCAAACGACGAAAGACACGGTCTGTCAGAACATGCTTATAAGACGTTTCAATTCCTTCTCTCCATGGATAGCGAGAATCACTTCCATCTGGGAAATCATAATCTTCTCCTGTATCCACCATGCAAAATGCCCATTGCTTTCAAGAATAATCGCATCACTGCCACCTTCTTGAACATTGATAAAGTGAATTTTATTTCCTGAACTTTCTTGAGCTTGAACATTTCCATACCATGACAAACCTAAAAAAGCGCCTGCAAGTACTAAACTAGTTAATTTCTTTTTCATTCTTACTTTCTCAATCTCCCCAAGGTTTCCTTAAAAATCTCTGGGATATCTGCTGTAAATTCCAAGGTCTCACCTGTTCTCGGATGAGTAAAACCTAGAGTCTTAGCATGAAGAAATTGTCCATGCCCCTTAAGTGTCTTACGAGGACCATAGACTTCATCACCAGCAACTGGATGACCAATATAAGCCATGTGGACACGGATTTGATGGGTGCGCCCTGTCTCCAGTTGCAACTCCACTAAGCTATAATCACAAAAGCGTTCCAAAACGTGGAAACGAGTTATCGCAGGCTTACCTTTCGCAGTCACAGCCTGTTTCTTACGGTCTTTTTCACTCCGGCCAATCGGTGCTTCAATCACACCACGATCATTTGGAAGATTTCCATGAACAATCGCCCAATATTTACGAAGAGACTTTTTATCCTTGAGTTCTTGAGCAAGTGCTAGATGCGCCTCATCATTTTTTGCAATCATGAGAAGGCCTGACGTATCCTTATCAATACGGTGAACAATTCCTGGACGCAGAACCCCATTGATACCCGACAAGTCCTTAATATGATACATGAGGGCATTTACTAGGGTCCCACTGGTGTGACCAGCACTCGGATGCACAACCATCCCCTGAGGTTTGTTAACGACAGCCACATCCTCATCTTGGTAGACTATTTCTAGCGGAATATCCTCAGCCACATACTCTAATACCTCTGGTTCTGGCACATGGTAAGTGACAACATCACCCTCTTGAACTGTGTATTTAGCTTTCTTGACTTGGCCATTGACCAAAACCTGACCTGATTTAATTTGTTCATTCGCGAGACTACGTGATAATTCTGTCAAATCCGACAAAGCCTTATCCAAACGCAGGCCACCAGTTTCAATTTTAATTTCCATTTGTTTCCTCTTTTAGCATTGCAATCAATAAAATAATCACTCCAACAGTCAGATAGCTGTCTGCCACATTGAAAATTGCAAAATTGATAAAGTCAAGGTGGAACATATCCACAACAAAACCTTGACTCACCCTATCAATAAAGTTTCCAATACCACCTGCGATAATCAAGGTCAAACCCAAGACCATCCAAAATGAGTCCTCCATGTGTTTATGTAAATACCAAATGGCACCTACCACGACAACCAGAGTAATGACAGCAAATAACCACTGCTGATCTTGTAACATGGAGAAGGCTGCACCTCGATTTTGCAGGTAGGTCAAGCTAACGAAATTGGGAATCCAAGAACGCACTTCACCCAGTGGAATTTGCTGGACGATATAAGATTTAACTAACTGATCCAACGCAATCAAAAGCAATACAATGACTGCCACTATTCCTCTTTTTTTCATGATTTCCTCTTCTGATCAAAATATTCTTGCATGACTCCTACGAAAAGAGTTCCAGCCTGACTAAGCTCCACTTCCTCACGTTTAACATAGACCATGCGATTATCCAAATTATCCTTGAGACGAATAACTGTGATGCCATTGACACTGTCACTATCTAAAAATCCAGAACCTGTCGCATAGGCGTCCGTCCGCTCCAAAATACCATTCAAAGTAGCACGGTCTGTCACATTGAACATCTGCGAGCTAGCGCTGGTATCAACAAAGTTCTCTGAATAATAAAGGTATTCGTCTTTTTCTTGGGTGAAACGAACTGTTGGTAAATCCGCTAAATCCTCCATGACCAATTCATCTTTCTGGGCTAAAGGATGCCCTTCACGAAGATAAATGTGGGTATGGAAGGGAATTAATTCAATGACTTCTAGACCTAGCTTTTCAACCCGTTGCATAATCCCCTTTTTATTTTGATTGTTGAGGTAGATAATCCCAATCTCACTATGCCCTTGCGCTACTTCATCTAATATTTGAACAGTAGTTGATTCAAAAATACGGAAGTTCTTATAGTCAGGATAGCTCTCTGAAAAAGCCGTAATAGTTGGTGGCAAGAAGTCATAGTGCTGGCTAGCAATGGAAAATTCATCTTTTTCTTCCTCAGGATTGGCATACTGATTTTGAAAAATATCAAATCCTTTAACCAATTCTTGCGCTTTTTCATAGAATTCCATACCACGACGGGTCAAGAAAGTCCCTGAGCTGGTCCGACGGAAAATCTTAAAGCCCAACTCTTTTTCCAAATCACGAACAGAAATAGACAGACTCGGCTGGCTTACATACATCTTTTCAGCTGCTTCACGGAAAGTACCACTATTGGCAATGGCAACAACATAGCGTAATTGTTGAATGTTCATCTTCTACCCCCAACTTCTTTATCTTTTCATTATACCATATTTTAGAAGTTTTCCAAAAAGGAAAAAAGTATGGAAATTTTCAAGTTTCAATGAAGATTTTAATAACCCGATGCAAAAATTAGAATGATATCATTTTTCGTTCCTCAATTGATTTCAAGCAAATAAAAACAGCAAATCTTGTTGATTTACCGTTTATAATATGATGAAAATACAATTCTCATAATATGGGTACCAAAATAAAAAAATAGGCTCTCCGAAAACTCGGAAAGCCTATTTTAAGCCGTTTATAGGCATTATTTAGCGATTGGGTAAACAGAAACCTGCTTTTTATCGCGTCCTTTACGTTCAAAGCGTACTACGCCTTCAACTTTAGCGAACAAAGTATCGTCTCCACCACGTCCAACGTTTACACCTGGGTAGATGTGTGTACCACGTTGACGGTAAAGGATTGATCCACCTGTTACAGTTTGTCCGTCAGCTGCTTTAGCTCCAAGACGTTTTGCTTGTGAATCACGTCCGTTTGATGTAGAACCTCCACCTTTTTTGTGGGCGAAAAGTTGCAAGTTGTTAAGAGTCATTTTTAACATAATGTTTTCCTCCGTGTTAGTTTTCTGTGATAACTCTGGTTTGGACGAACTCAGAAGAGTTCTCCGATAAGTTTGCCATACCTAAGAAAAATGATTCAAAAAATAACTGGGTCATTTCTCTCTGGTGTGAAGGAAGATCTTTTGGAATTTCAACCATCAGATAGCCACCTTCATCTTCGTTTAATTCTAGGATTGGTTCATAGCCTGCAAATTTTTCAATGGAATTGATAAAGTTAATGGCAAGCGTAGAAACCGATGCACACACGACATCTAAGCCGTATTCGCCACTCTCGGCGTGTCCAGTAATTTCCGCACTCCTCAGCTCGCCATCTTCGGCTCTCTCAAAGACTGCTTGTATCATGTGTTCTCCTTAAAATTAAGCGTTGATTGCGTTGATGACAACTTTTGTATATGGTTGACGGTGACCTTGTTTACGGTGGCTACCTTTTTTAGGTTTGTACTTGTAAGTAACAACTTTCTTTTGTTTTCCTTGTTTTTCAACAGTTCCAACTACAGTAGCTCCAGCAACAAGTGGAGTTCCGACAACAGTGTTTTCACCACCAACAAGAACAACTTCGTTAAAAGTAACTTCTTGACCAGCTTCAACGTTCAATTTTTCAACGTAAACTGCTTGACCAACTTCAACTTTAACTTGTTTTCCGCCAGTTTTGATAATTGCGTATGTGCTCATTATGCACCTCCTATGATTTTTATGGGTTTCCCCGAATTTTTTGTGAAGACTCGCCTAGCATCGTGGGACGAACCACTTAAACTTGAATAATCAAGCAACGATGTTCGTGCGGTTGCACAGGAACGTGCATAGTCAACTCTTCAAGTATAGCATATCTCCTATTTTCTTACAAGTAATAACACCTAAAATGAAGCTTTTTCTTTTACTTTTTTTCTGCCATGAAGCAAAAAAGCATACTGAGGTAAAAAATACTCATCATAATAGGAACACCAAGAATGGTCTTTTCCTGATAAAAAATCGTCAAATAGGCTGAAAAGACAACGCCAAGGACAAAACTGCTAAGCAGGCTAACAAATATGAAACCTTCACGCAAAAAAGGAGTGTGCTTAGTTCTGAAATAATCTCCAAAAGCCAGCATGGTCCGTTTGATATTTCCTGTCATAAATGCATTGTTATAAGCAATACCCGATACTTCTCCAAAAGCGGTTGTCACCAACCCCATACAAAAGGCCAAGGGCGGTACTAAATAGATATTCTCTACAGTTTGTGGTACAAATCCAATAATGATTGATAGGATTGCCAAAGGAATCAAGGACAGAATAGGTTTTTTCACAATTCTCAATTTTTCCTTATAAATCGTTAATAAAAACACTCCCATCATAAAAGCTAGCAAGGTCATTACTTTGGCACTAGCATCTGACACATTGTGTTGAATGAGTCCCACTGATAGAAAGACGACATTTCCCGTTTGTCCAGCTACAAGAGTATTCCCTCTCACAATAAAAGTATAGGCATCTACATATCCTGCACAAAAAGTCAAAAAAAGCGCTAGCCTCTTAGACTGACGTGATATTTTTCTTATAGGTAGTAACCTCATTTTTCCTCCCATTTCATTTACTCATCTCATTATTGTACCACTTTCTTTGGGAAAGTCCTAGTAGCTTATTTGAAATTTTTTACCCCTTGTTGGATAGTCACGTCTATCTATGTTATAATGAAAGAAGGATTTAAAATCGGAAAAGGAGTATCTATGCTTAAATTAGCTGTCATCGGAACTGGCGCTATCAGCCATCACTTCATAGAAGCAGTCCATACCAGTGAAGAATACCAGTTGGTCGCAGTCTATTCTAGAAAACTTGAAACCGCAACAACCTTTGCTTCTCGCTATCAGGATATCCAACTCTTCGATCAATTAGAGGACTTCTTCAAGTCTTCCTTTGATGTAGTCTATATCGCCAGTCCAAACTCCTTACATTTTGCTCAGGCAAAAGCTGCCTTGACTGCTGGTAAACACGTCATTCTTGAAAAGCCAGCTGTCACGCAGCCACAAGAATGGCTGAATTTGATTCAAACAGCTGATGAAAATCACTGTTTTATCTTTGAAGCAGCTCGTAATTACCACGAGGAAGCTTTTACTACTATCAAGAATTTTTTGGCAGACAAGCAAATCTTAGGAGCTGATTTCAATTATGCCAAATATTCATCAAAAATGCCTAACTTATTGGCCGGGGAAACACCTAATGTCTTTTCAGACCGTTTTGCTGGTGGAGCCCTTATGGATTTAGGAATTTATCCCCTCTATGCGTCCGTTCGTCTTTTTGGAAAGGCTCAGGACGCAACCTACCAGGCTCAACAGCTTGACAATAGCATTGACCTAAATGGAGATGGTATCCTCTTCTACCAGACTTTCAAGTTCACATCAAAGCTGGGAAAAACATTACTTCCAATCTTCCTTGCGAGATTTATACGACAGATGGAACCTTGACCCTAAACACGATTGAGCATATTCGCTCAGCTATTTTTACCGACCACCAAAGAGATCAAGTCCAGCTCCCTATCCAACAGGCTCCTCATACGATGACTGAGGAAGTCGCTGCATTTGCACAGATGATTCAGCAACCAGACCAGACACTTTACAAGACTTGGCTGGACGATGCAAGCTCTGTTCATGACCTACTATATACCATGCGCCAGACTGCTGGCATTAGATTTGAGGCAGAAAAATGAAAACTAAACTACCGACTGAATGGCAAGCACTGAGCGATCAGCTCGGTTTCCAAGAATTCACCCCCATTCAAATTCAACTATTTGAGCCCATTCTTGCGGGAGAAAATCTCCTGGGAGTGAGCCCAACAGGAACTGGTAAGACCCTAGCTTACCTCCTACCAATCTTCTCAGACTACAAAAGAAAAAAGCGCAACAACTCTTGATTCTAGCACCAAATACAGAACTGGCTGGACAGATTTTTGATGTATGTAAAACGTGGTCAGAAGTTATCGGTTTGACAGCCCAACTATTCTTATCAGGTTCAAGTCAGAAACGCCAGATTGAACGCCTCAAAAAAGGACCAGAAATTCTGATTGGAACCCCTGGTCGTATCTCTGAGTTGATTAAATTGAAAAAAATCAAGATGATGAATGTAGAAACCATCATCTTGGATGAATTTGATCAATTGCTAGATGATTCTCAGATTCACTTTGTTGAGAAAATCACTCACTACGCACCTCGTGACCATCAACTCATCTACATGAGTGCGACGACCAAGTTTGACCAAGAAAAGATTGTGCCGAATACACGCACTATTGATCTCTCTGATCAAAAACTGGACAATATCCAGCATTTCTACATGCAGGTAGACCAACGTCACCGAGTGGATATGCTACGAAAACTGGCTCATGTTGAGGATTTCCGCGGACTAGTCTTTTTTAACAGCCTATCAGACCTTGGAAGCGCAGAAGAAAAACTACAGTATCGGGATATCTTGGCTGTTTCCCTCGCTAGTGATGTTAATGTCAAATTTAGAAAAGTCATCTTAGAAAAGTTTAAAGATAAGCAACTAACCCTACTCCTTGCAACTGACCTTTTGGCTCGTGGAATTGATATCGATAGTCTAGAATGCGTCGTAAACTTTGATGTTCCTAGAGATATTGAAACCTACACTCACCGTGCTGGTCGTACAGGTCGCATGGGTAAAGAAGGCTATGTTATCACTCTCGTCACTCATCCAGAAGAAATCAAAAAACTCAAAAAGTATACAAGTGTACGAGAAATTGTCCTAAAAAATCAAGAACTCTATATCAAATAATCTTCATTGCTCTATGCACATCTAGTGTATAGGGCTTTTTTATAAGCAATTCTTCAATTTTAGTTCAATATTCGAAAAAAGAATCTTGCAAAGCAAGATTCTTTTAGTGTCTGACTTAAATAATTGTTCTTCTGGGAACTAAATCGAATTAAGCTTCGATTTCTGTAACCATACCTGAACCAACAGTACGTCCACCCTCACGGATAGAGAATGTAGTACCTTGTTCTACGGCGATTGGGTGGATCAACTCAACGTCGATTGTCACGTTATCACCAGGCATTACCATTTCAGTACCTGCTGGAAGTTCGATTGAACCTGTAACGTCAGTAGTACGGAAGTAGAATTGTGGACGGTAGTTGTTGAAGAATGGAGTGTGACGTCCACCTTCTTCTTTAGTAAGGATGTAAACTTCACCTTTGAATTTAGTGTGTGGGTTGATTGAACCTGGTTTAGCGATAACTTGTCCACGTTCGATTTCATCACGTTGAACACCACGAAGAAGGACACCTACGTTATCTCCGGCAAGACCTTCGTCAAGTTGTTTACGGAACATTTCAACACCAGTAACAACTGCTTTTTGAGTTTCTTCTTTGATACCAACGATTTCGATTTCGTCGTTAACTTTAACGATACCACGGTCGATACGTCCTGAAGCAACTGTACCACGTCCAGTGATTGAGAATACGTCTTCGACTGGAAGAAGCAATGGTTTGTCAGTGTCACGTTCTGGTTCTGGGATGTACTCATCAACTGTGTTCATCAATTCCATAACGATGTCTTCGTATTTAGTGTCACCTTCAAGGGCTTTAAGAGCTGAACCTTGGATAACTGGAAGATCGTCACCTGGGAAGTCGTATTCTGACAATAGGTCACGGATTTCCATTTCAACCAATTCAAGCAATTCTTCGTCGTCAACCAAGTCAACTTTGTTCATGAAGACGATAAGGTGTTTAACACCAACCTGACGTGAAAGAAGGATGTGCTCACGAGTTTGTGGCATTGGTCCGTCAGTTGAAGCTACTACAAGGATAGCTCCGTCCATTTGAGCGGCACCAGTGATCATGTTTTTAACGTAGTCCGCGTGTCCTGGAGCGTCGATGTGAGCGTAGTGACGTTTTTCAGTTTCGTACTCAACGTGCGCAGTGTTGATAGTGATACCGCGTTCGCGTTCTTCTGGAGCAGCATCGATAGACGCATAGTCTTTAGGTTGGTTAACTGATGAAGCAAGCGACGTGCCAAAACAGTTGTGATAGCTGCAGTTAGGGTAGTTTTACCGTGGTCAACGTGTCCGATAGTACCAATGTTAACGTGTGGTTTACTACGATCGTATTTTTCTTTTGCCATTTGAGTAAAAGCCTCCAATAAAATATATTTTATAGATAGACAGTAGGCAATACAGTCTAACTTTCCTTACTATTTTATCAAATTTCAGCTAAATTGCAAGTGTTTTACAAAGTTTTTGTGAATTATTCTTAATCGGCTAATCTAAATGGCACTTCTACTCCTATAATTTACCTAAAGAAAAAGAAAAATCAGGAATTTCCTGACTTTTACTTAGCTAATTCTCTTTCTCGTTCTTTCATTGTTTTATGATTTTCATACAAACGTGATAAGAACTTAGAAATTTCTTTTAAGATAGAATAAGTTGGTACAGCGACAATCATACCAATAACCCCATAGATATTGCTTGATAACAAAAGTAATACTAAAATTGTTATTGGATGGACTTTCATTACCCCACCTACGATTCGAGGGTAAAGGATATTTCCATCCACTTGTTGAATGATTAGCATGTAAACAACTGCAATTAGCATTCTATGAGGATCCGTAAAGACATTGGCAATAATCATCGGAATCAAGCCAATACTTGGTCCCACATAAGGAATGAGATTGGCCAATCCTGAAAAGATGGCAAAGACCAAAGCGTATTTCAAACCAATCACGCTATATCCGATAAAGGCCAAACAACCGATAATAATCGCATCAATTGCGACTCCACTAATATAGCGAGCAATTGTCGCATTCAAATTCTTTAAGAGACCTGCAATATGCAACTTATCTCTCTTTAAAACAGTGCGCTCAAGCATCGGTAAAAATTTGTTACCATCTAACAAAAAATAAACCAAAAACACGGGGGTCATAATAATAATCAAAACGGTACTAAAGAGAGCTGATATGACACTTCCGACACTATTTGTCACACTATTTAGGATATTTTGTAAAATATCTACATAGGATAGATTTAACTGTTGAATCGTCGCTTGAATATCCAAATTTTGAAAGGCTGGATAAGTAGATAAATCCACAATCAAATCTTGTAAACGACTATAGATAGTCTGGCTAGTCGCAATCAAGCTGGTCAACTGATTGACCAAAATCGGTAACAGATAGACTACCCCAATGACAAGACCCCAAACCAAGGCACACAAGGTTAGTAGAATACCAATGATACGATTAATTTTGAAATACTTTTGTAAAAAAATTACAATAGGATTGGTCAAATAATATAAAAAACCACCTAGAAGAAAAGGAATCATGATGGTGTTTGCGACGCTTACAAAAGGCGTGATAATCGCCCCCATCTCTCTCCATAAATAAAAAATGATTGTTACTAATAAAATCTCACTGGTCCAAAAAAATAATTTATTCTTACGAAACATGAGCTACCTCCATTCATCTATTTTACCATACTTTCAAAAAAGCTTCTTTCTTCCATCATGAAACTGGGAATATTTTTTTTCTTTATGTTAGAATAAACTTGCTATGAAAAAAATCATTTTAACTCTACTAAGCTTATCCGTACTTGGCTCTGCATCTACTGTTGCTGCTCAAGATTTTAATATTGCTGCTAAACATGCGATTGCTGTTGAGGCCAATACTGGTAAAATTCTCTATGAGAAAGATGCAACTCAACCTGTCGAAATTGCTTCTATAACAAAACTACTTACGGTTTATCTTGTCTATGAGGCTCTAGAAAATGGAAGTATCACACTCTCCACCCCAGTAGATATTTCTGATTATCCTTATCAATTAACGACAAATTCTGAAGCCAGTAATGTTCCTATGGAGGCCCGTAATTATACTGTGGAAGAGTTGCTTGAAGCAACCCTGGTATCTAGTGCCAACAGCGCCGCTATTGCCCTAGCTGAGAAAATTGCTGGCTCAGAGAAAGACTTCGTTGATATGATGCGGGCCAAACTCTTGGAATGGGGAATCAAAGATGCCACCGTTGTCAATACAACTGGTCTTAACAACGAGACTCTAGGAGATAACATTTACCCAGGGTCTAATAAAGATGATGAAAATAAGCTCAGTGCTTATGATGTTGCTATCGTTGCTCGTAACCTCATCAAAAAATACCCACAAGTCTTAGAAATTACCAAAAAACCTTCTTCTACTTTTGCTGGGATGACAATCACTTCAACCAACTACATGTTAGAAGGTCTGCCTGCTTACCGTGGTGGTTTTGATGGACTGAAAACAGGAACAACAGATAAGGCTGGAGAGTCTTTTGTTGGTACCACTGTCGAAAAAGGTATGAGGGTTATTACAGTTGTTTTGAATGCAGACCATCAAGATAATAATCCTTACGCTCGTTTTACAGCTACATCTTCCCTAATGGATTATATTTCTTCTACATTTACACTTCGCAAAATCGTTCAAAAAGGTGATGCCTATCAAGATAGCAAAGCCCCTGTAGAAGATGGAAAAGAAGATACGGTCACTGCAGTGGCCCCAGAGGATATCTATCTAATTGAACGTGTTGGGAATCAATCTTCCCAATCTGTTCAATTCACTCCTGATTCCAAAGCAATCCCAGCACCACTTGAAGCTGGAACAGTGGTCGGCCATTTGACTTACGAAGACAAGGATTTGATTGGTCAAGGTTACATTACCACAGAACATCCTAGTTTCGAAATGGTAGCAGAAAAGAAAATTGAAAAAGCTTTCTTCTTAAAAGTTTGGTGGAATCAGTTTATCCGATTTATCAACGAGAAATTATAAAACATTCTGAGCAGAAGCTTGCTCCAAAATAGAGACAGAGAAAAAAGGCTTTAAAGTCAAAAACGCATAATATCAGGTATTAAAAAAACTTGATATTATGCGTTTTATTGTGGTAATATTCACTTCGTTTTCTCCCGGTACTCTTCGAAAATCTCTTCAAACCACGTCAGCGTCGCTTTACCGTACTCAAGTACAGGCTACGGCTAGCTTCCTAGTTTGCTCTTTGATTTTCATTGAGTATGAAATTGAAGTTTATCCCAGTCTTTTTTGAGATATTTTTTTCATTACTTTAGGAAGACAATTACTAATTTCCGTCGGCAAGACCACATAATGTTCTTGAGCTAGCTCTTGAGCAATGGCTGAATGAAGATGAGTCGCTACTGCCACACGTTCATAGAGATTAGCTTGTTTAAACTGGCCTGCAAATCCTGCAATCATTCCAGCCAGAGTGTCTCCCATTCCCCCAGTCGCCTGATATGGACCGCCAACCTGTAACTGGTAATAATCAGATTGGCCAGCTTGCCAAATACGAGTAGCTGGACCTTTCTCTACCAAAATTGTTCCTTGAGGGAAGGAAATCAAGGCACTAGCTGTTGTAGCTTCGTTTTGCTTTTCAATCGTAATTCCAGACAGTTTTTCCCACTCCTTTTGGTGAGGAGTTAGGATAAGCTGACTCAAAGGAAATGACAATCTTGCCCTAGCAAGTATGGTCAAGGCCCCTCCGTCTACAATCAAAATCTGATTCTGGCTTAAGCTAGCAAAGACCTGTTTTACTAGATTTTCTCCAAAAGTATCGGCTTGTAAACCAGGTCCCAGCAAAACAACCTCTGCCTTATCCAACTGCTCCTTTAACAATTGCTGATCTTGAAGAGCAAAGGCCATAGCCTCAGGTAAATGACTGTGCAGAGCAGGGATATTTTTCCTATCCGTTCCAACAGTTACCAATCCTGCACCGCTTTTAACAGCTGCCAAAGCAGCCATGATAATAGCACCACCATAAGGATAGGTACCACCTAACAGAAGTAAGCGACCGTAGTCTCCTTTATGACTTGTACGAGAACGTTCAATAATAACTTTTTCTAGTAAGGCTTGATCAATTACTTTCATCGTTTTTTCCTCTCGCATTTATTATACAACAAAAAGGAGGCGCAGACCCCCTTTTGTAATTTTATTTTTACAATTATTGTATGCCATTTTAGATATAGCTATTGAAAATACACTCTCTTCAGCGAATTTTCTCTTATTTTCTTTCCAATGTCCGAACTGCTGCCTGATAGGTTTGCTCCATTAGCATAGTAATGGTCATAGGACCAACGCCTCCAGGAACTGGTGTGATATGGCTAGCAAGTGGTGCAACGGTATCATAGTCAACATCTCCACAAAGCTTGCCATTTTCATCGCGGTTCATCCCAACGTCAATGACTACCGCACCTGGTTTCACAAAGTCAGGAGTCACAAACTTAGCACGACCGATTGCGACCACAAGAATATCTGCTTTAGCAGCCACCTTAGCAAGATTATGGGTGCGTGAGTGGGTCAAGGTCACTGTAGCATTCTTGGCCAAAAGAAGCTGGGCCATGGGTTTACCGACAATATTGGAACGACCGATGACGACCGCATTTTTACCTTCTAAGTCAATTCCATATTCATGAAACATTTCCATAATTCCTGCAGGTGTTGATGGAATCATAACTGGATGACCAGACCAAAGACGGCCCATATTTAGAGGATGAAAACCATCCACATCCTTTTCTGGGTCAATAGCTAATAAAACCGCCTCTTCATCGATATGTTTTGGCAATGGCAACTGGACCAAAATCCCATGCCAAGCTGGATCTTGATTATATTTAACAATCAAATCTAACAACTCCTCTTGAGTAATGGTCTCTGGAACTCGAACTACTTCGCTACGGAAACCAGCCGCAATGGCAGAACGTTCCTTGTTGCGAACGTAGACTTGGCTTGCTGGATTATCCCCAACCAAAATCACTACCAAACCAGGTACTAGACCTGTTTCTTCTTTTAGTTTTGCAGTCTTTTCAGCCAACTGCCCCTGCAATTTGGCCGCTAAAGCTTTCCCATCAATAATCTGTGTCATATCACTTCTCTTTTCTTTCAAATATCTTCCATTATACCAAAAACTGCCAGCACCCTCTAACACTTCTTTCCTAGGCAATCCTATAGTTTCAAACTATAAGAAAAAGCTCGGGTCGAGCTTTTCACTAATCTTGTCTTGAAATTTTAAAATAGATTATAAAACCTTACTCAAGAAGTCTTTAGTCCGTTGTTCTTGGGTTTGTTCAAAAATCTGTTCAGGTGTTCCGTCTTCAACAACCACACCGTCTGCCATAAAGATGACACGGTCTGCCACCTCACGAGCAAATCCCATCTCATGTGTTACGATAACCATAGTCATCCCTGACTTGGCAAGGTCTTGCATAACAGTCAGCACCTCTCCTACCATCTCAGGGTCCAAGGCTGAAGTCGGCTCATCAAAAAGCAAAACATCTGGTTCCATAGCCAAACCACGCGCGATGGCAATCCGTTGTTGCTGGCCACCTGACAAACTCTGTGGATAAGCAGTTGCCTTATCTGGC
The DNA here is from genome assembly GCA_000430305.1 of Streptococcus mitis 17/34. Taxonomy (GTDB): domain Bacteria; phylum Bacillota; class Bacilli; order Lactobacillales; family Streptococcaceae; genus Streptococcus; species Streptococcus mitis_AW. The sequence goes on along the minus strand of ASZZ01000003.1, from coordinate 46,781 downwards.
AAACCAACTTTTTCCAACAGCTCTTGGGCTCTCTTCTCAGCCACTGCCTTGCTCTCACCTTTTGTCTTGATAGGAGACAAGGTGATATTTTCCATCACAGTCATATTAGGAAAGAGATTGAATTGTTGGAAAACCATGCCCATCTTCTCACGCATGGCAAACAGGTCATTCTTCTTGTCCGTAATATCGACTCCCTCAAAGATAACCTTCCCCTTGGTTGCTTCTTCCAACAAATTCATAGAGCGAAGCAAGGTAGATTTCCCACTCCCTGAAGGACCAATGATAACGACAACTTCTCCACGTTTAATCTCGAGGTTGATGCCCTTCAATACTTCATTCTTTCCAAATGATTTATGTAAATTTTCGATTTTTATCAAGGTTTCTGTCATTATTTCTTATCTCCTTGTCCCATACGTTTTTCAAAAGCTTTCAAGGCTACTGTCAAAATAGAAGTCATAATCAAGTAATAAAAGGCTGCAAATAAAAGTGGTGTTAAAGGTAGATAGGTTGTTGTAGAAACTGTTGTAGCCCCGTTCCACAACTCCATGACCCCAATAGCTGATAAGAGGGAGCTGTCCTTGATAATAGTGATAAATTCGTTCCCCAATGCTGGCAAGATATTTTTGATTGCTTGTGGCAAAATCACATAACGCATGGCATTTTTAGGACGAATCCCTAAAGAATAAGCCGCTTCTAACTGACCTTTAGGAACCGCATTAATCCCAGCACGAACAGTCTCAGAAACATACGCACCACTGTTCATAGAGATAATCAAAATCCCTGGAATCAGACGAGAAAGATCAACACCCAAAATCCCAACTTGAATAGTCGGAGCATTGATATGCATAAGGGCAAAGGCAATCATAATCTGAACCATCATCGGTGTCCCACGGAAAATCCAAACGTACAAGTTGGCGAGCCAAACAAGCGGTTTAAACTTTGAACGTTGCCCAAAAGCCAAGACAACACCCAAAATAGTTCCTAAAAAGACAACACAGATAGAAATGAGAACCGTCACGACAGCCCCATAGTTAAAATAAGGTAAATACTTAGGTAAAAAAGAAAAATTCATAGTCACACTGCTTTCTAAAATAGAATACTGTATGATTATAACATGCATTGAATTAAAATTCAAACCTTTTATCCAATTTATTCAAAAAAACTTTAAGCTAGTAGAATTAGCGAGAAATCTTAGTTTTTTCTAGGCAAGTTGGCCTCCTTTATGGTAAAATAGTAACGATAAGAAATGAAGGAGAATCAAAATGGAATCACATTTGGTTAGAATCATCAACCGCCTTGAAGCAATGGCAAAAGACGGCGGAAATTTAAAACGTAATTTTGAACGCGAAGGAGTTGTTGTTGCAGAAGTTGCATACAGCCATGACGAAGAAAACGGCTCAATCTTTACCCTTCGTGATGTAGAAGCTCGCGAAACGTATACTTTTGACAGCATTGACTTGATCGCAATGGAGATTTACGAACTCCTCTACTAATCTAAAACAAGCTGGGATACCCCTGCATGTCTAACCAAAATCCTTTTTGTCTCACAAATAGGATTTTTTATAGCCCAAATTCACAAAAATTTTCATTGTAATAACTTCTCAAAGCTGCAATCTTTTTACTTGCTTTACACCCCAATCCTGTTATAATGAGAGTATAGAAATTTGACTATTTTTGACCTTTAAACAGGTCAGGCTAAAGAAAGAAATGAGGTAGATGTATGCTTTGTCAAAACTGTAAAATCAACGACTCAACAATTCATCTTTACACCAATCTCAATGGAAAACAAAAACAAATTGACCTCTGTCAAAACTGCTACAAGATTATCAAGACTGATCCTAACAACAGTCTCTTTAAAGGAATGACAGATTTGAACAATCGTGACTTCGATCCCTTTGGTGATTTCTTCAATGATCTAAATAATTTCAGACCTTCTAGCAATACTCCTCCTATTCCCCCAACCCAATCAGGTGGAGGTTACGGTGGAAACGGCGGTTATGGTTCCCAAAATCGTGGCTCTGCCCAAACTCCGCCTCCTAGCCAAGAAAAAGTCCTGCTAGAAGAATTTGGTATCAATGTAACTGAGATTGCTCGTCGTGGCGATATTGACCCCGTTATTGGACGCGATGATGAGATTATCCGTGTCATCGAGATTCTCAATCGTAGAACCAAGAATAATCCTGTTCTTATCGGTGAACCTGGTGTCGGAAAAACGGCCGTTGTCGAAGGTCTAGCTCAGAAAATTGTTGATGGCGATGTTCCACATAAACTCCAAGGCAAACAAGTCATCCGTTTGGATGTGGTTAGCTTAGTTCAAGGAACGGGTATCCGTGGACAATTTGAAGAACGCATGCAAAAACTCATGGAAGAAATTCGCAAACGTGAGGACATCATCCTCTTTATAGATGAAATCCATGAAATTGTCGGTGCTGGTTCTGCGGGCGATGGCAATATGGACGCAGGAAATATCCTCAAGCCAGCCCTTGCTCGTGGGGAACTGCAACTGGTCGGTGCCACTACCCTCAATGAATACCGTATCATTGAAAAAGATGCTGCTCTAGAGCGTCGTATGCAGCCTGTGAAGGTAGATGAACCAACCGTGGAAGAAACAATTACTATCCTCAAAGGTATTCAAAAGAAATACGAAGACTACCACCACGTTCAATATACCGATGCCGCAATTGAAGCAGCTGCAACTCTTTCCAATCGCTACATACAAGATCGCTTCTTGCCTGACAAAGCTATTGACCTCCTAGATGAAGCCGGTTCTAAGATGAATTTGACCTTGAATTTTGTAGATCCTAAAGTGATTGATCAACGCTTGATTGAGGCTGAAAATCTCAAATCTCAAGCTACACGAGAGGAAGATTTTGAAAAAGCTGCCTACTTCCGCGATCAAATTGCCAAGTATAAGGAAATGCAAAAGAAAAAGGTTACTGACCAAGATACTCCTATCATCAGTGAGAAAACAATTGAACACATTATCGAGCAGAAAACCAACATCCCTGTTGGGGATTTGAAAGAGAAAGAACAATCTCAACTCATCCATCTAGCTGAAGACCTCAAGTCTCATGTTATTGGGCAAGACGATGCTGTTGATAAGATTGCAAAAGCTATTCGCCGTAATCGTGTCGGTCTCGGTACGCCTAACCGCCCAATTGGAAGCTTCTTATTTGTCGGCCCAACCGGTGTCGGTAAGACAGAACTTTCCAAACAACTAGCTATCGAACTCTTTGGTTCTGCTGACAGCATGATTCGCTTTGACATGAGTGAATACATGGAAAAACACAGCGTTGCTAAGTTAGTCGGTGCCCCTCCAGGTTATGTCGGCTACGATGAAGCTGGACAATTAACTGAAAAAGTCCGCCGTAATCCCTATTCTCTTATTCTCTTAGATGAAGTAGAAAAAGCCCATCCAGATGTCATGCATATGTTCCTGCAAGTCTTGGACGATGGGCGTTTGACAGATGGACAAGGACGTACCGTCAGCTTCAAGGATGCCATCATTATCATGACTTCAAATGCAGGTACAGGTAAGGCTGAAGCCAGCGTTGGTTTTGGGGCTGCTCGCGAAGGACGTACCAACTCAGTTCTCGGTGAACTCGGCAACTTCTTTAGCCCAGAATTTATGAACCGTTTTGACGGCATCATCGAGTTCAAAGCTCTCAGCAAGGATAATCTCCTTCAAATCGTCGAGCTCATGCTAGCTGATGTTAACAAGCGTCTTTCAAGCAACAACATTCATTTAGATGTGACAGACAAGGTCAAGGAAAAATTGGTTGACCTCGGTTATGATCCAAAATGGGGCGCGCCCACTTCGCCGCACTATTCAAGACTATATCGAGGACGCCATCACTGACTACTACCTTGAAAATCCAATCGAAAAAGACCTCAAGGCAGTTATGACCAGCAAGGGCAAGATACAAATTAAGTCTGCCAAAAAAAGCTGAAAAAATCAAAGAGAATACTTCTGAAATAGAAGATTAGAACTCATCAAAAGAACAGGAAACAAGATCTCCTGTTCTTTTTAGTTCTCCCCTTGAACTTGATAGCGAAGAATCGTTTTCAATTTGCTTTGCTCCGTTCGATGAAGGTTATTGAGATAGATTTCTCGGTGAACCTCAGTAATTCTTTTTAGCTTATGGTGTTGACAAAAACTCTCCATCTCTGCAAAAGTCTCATTTTCTGTATCAAAAGGTCCTACATGAAGCATGGCAAGACTTTGACCATCTTCTATTTTTTCAAAACAAATAGCCTCATAGAAAGGATTTGGCTTCTTTATTTTAACCTCCTTCATAGCTTCCTCAAATAGTTCTCGCGTAATAAAATCGGGTTGCCCAATCATAATGCTATAAGAAAGCTCACTTTTTACCAGTTCTCCTTCCCTCTCCTTTTTCCATAAACCTTCTAAAGGAAAGACAGTAAAATCAGTGTAAACCTCATTCAGAGGAGCTTTTTTATACTTCATCTTTATCGCATAAGCTAATGCATATAAGGCCGCCACGCGTTCTGAAAAATCTTCTTGATTTGGATCGCCTTTACCATCAATCACGATATAAGATTGACCTGGCACCTGCAAGATAGTGGGCCTAGACTTAACTTGATAAAGAGCTTTCGCTTCTTTTCTCCATTCGTATTTCATTTAATTCTTCTCCTTTCTATTTTTAGTATAGCACTAAAACCCTGACATCTTTTGTCAAGGTTTATAAAGTTTTTGGATTTTTTCTGCTCTAGAAAGCAGTTCCTTCTTCAGATAATCAGGTTCGAGTATTTCCACTTCATCTAAATAAGACAGGAGGTAAGTATACAGACTTTCGTGCTCTGGTAGGACAGTCTTGACATAATAATATCCATCTTTCCCAAAGCTAATCTCATCTTCTGAAAAATCTTCATAAACCCGGAAAGCAAGCTTGGGACTAAACTTCAAGTAAACTTCGATTTGATTTGACAATTGATCTGAATCATCAACGGAATTCATCACGTTTTTCTGCTTCACTATTTCATTTGTTAGGTGATAATTCCTAATTCTAGATAACTTGAAAAAACGCCAATCTTCCTTCAAACAACAGTAGGCATGAAGGTACCAATCTCTCTTTTTAAATACGAGTTTAAAAGGTTCAACTGTACGAACCGTTTTCTGACTATCCCCACCTAGATAAGTAATCACCAGTTGCCTTTTCTCTAGAATAGCATGTTTGATGTTATCGAATAATTCTTTTTGACCTTCTCGCTTTCTCCAGTCAGTCACGTCTACCTCTATCCAAGGGTGGCTCGAAACTTGAAAAATAGATTCCAATTTTTCAAGTAACAAGTCTTGCCTATCATTGGTCAGGGCTTGAATCCCTTGCAAAGCAGACACCAGTTCTATTTTTTCCTTCTCCGACACGAGGGTACGATCCAGAACAAAGTCTTTCATTAAAAAGATACCACCTGCCTTTCCAGGAATCGAATAAAGGGGAATCCCCGCCATACTTAACCGCTCAATATCACGATAAATCGTTCGTACAGACACTTCAAATAATCGGGCTAATTCAGGAGCTGTTGTACTACCTTTTTCTAAAAATAGATATAGAATACGAAATAATCTTGATTCTGCCATAAAATCACCTCCCTTTTATTATACCAGTTAAAGAAGTTCATTTGGAGAGTTTACCCCAACAAATATTGATAAAGTCAAAGTAGATTTTCTTCACAAGTTCGCTAGTTTCTTCTTGACAGCTTGCCCTTTGTCCATTATGATAATAATAACGATACTAGACAATGAGGAAAATGCAATGGCAAACCCAACTTTTGGAGAAAAAAAAGCAAATACAGACTATGTTGCACGCTATGGAGTGTATGCAGTTATCCCTGATGCTGAACAAAAACAAATAGTTTTAGTTCAAGCTCCTAATGGCGCTTGGTTCTTACCAGGTGGCGAAATTGAAGCAGGTGAAAACCATCAGGAAGCCTAAAGCGTGAATTGATTGAAGAGCTTGGTTTCACAGCTGAAATTGATACCTATTACGGACAAGCTGACGAATATTTCTACTCTCGTCACCGTGACACCTACTACTACAATCCTGCCTACCTCTATGAAGCGACTTCTTTCAAGGAAGTTCAAAAACCACTAGAAGACTTTAATTATATTGCCTGGTTCCCTATCGACGAAGCTATTGAAAATCTTAAACGTGGTAGCCATAAATGGGCCATCCAATCTTGGAAAAAACAGCATAAGATTGACTAAACCAAGCTACTTTATTCAAAAAGTGCTATAATAGAATTAGAAAATCGGAGGAAATATTATGAAGCTTATCAATACGACAAACTCACACTCGCAACTTGTAAAAGGCCAGCTAGAGAGTACAGATGCAACCCTTGTTGAGGTCTATTCTGCTGGAAATACTGATGTTATTTTTACCCAAGCTCCGCTTCACTATGAAATCCTCATTTCAAATAAACACCGTGCTATTCGCGAAACCGAAATCGAAGCCATCCAAGAGTTTTTCTTGAAACGTAAAATTGATAAGGACTCTATTGATGAGGCCAATATCAAAACACTCTACTCAGAAAAATTAATTGGGATTTCGATTCCAATCAAATAAAATTTTGGAGAGATTAGAAAGCTATTGAACCTTATAGACCAAACATAGGTTCTGACTTGCTTTTTAAATCGTCTCCAATTTTTTATCTTGAGATCTCATCATACAAGATTTTATAGACAAATAATAAAAAAGATTTGGTTCTGCTTCTCACAAAATCAAATCTTTTTATTATTTTAGAAACGAATTGTCTCACGTGTTTTTTCATATGAAGTAACAAAACGGTTGGTTACACCAGGCTCTGCCACTTCCAATGCTTGAGAAATCTTGTCAAATGAAGCATGGTAATCAAATTCTTTCTCAAAAATATCTAAAGCTTCATTGAAGGCTTCTTGAATGCGTTCATCAAATGAGCGGTAGCGGTTAGAATATTGCAAGAGTTGTTCTGTCAAGGTTGCATATTGTACAATATTATAAGTTTCCGCCTCAAGCTCTTCCATATCCTTCGTTGCAATCTCAAGCATGCGATTTACAACTTCGATATTGACCTGTGCTTCTTCAAGTTCAGCCATTAACTCTTCTGTATGGTTACTTGCTGTAAAGAACAACTGTAAGAAATTCTGTGGAATACCTGGAAGATTGCGTTTTTCCATATATCTCTTAATTGTATGGAGACGATTGACATAAACATTTGCCTTTTGGCGAGCATTGATATCATCTTTTTCAATCTGAGCAAGACGTTGACTAAGTTCAACTTGTTCATCCTCAATTTCTTTCAAAGTCGATTGTAAGTTTTCCAAACGTTCTTCAAGTAATGAATATGGCTCAGAATGTTCCTCTTGTTCTGAAGTTAATTCTAATACAGATTCTTCCAAAGACTCTAACTCAGTTTGCAATCTATGAACATGACTTGCATCTGACTCAGAAAGTAAATAGTTCTTGCTCAAACGCTCAATATCTTCTATCAATAAAGCATTATTTTCCTTCATATGTTGCAGATAAGTAGGAAGTGTTGCTACTAAACCTTCTACCACTTTCTGTGCTGCAATTTCTCTTGTAAAGATATCGTAAAGTGCATTAATCTCTTCTTGGATTTGAGTATTTTCGTACTCGGCATTATCCAATTCTAGTTTAGCGATATTCTCATGATTTTTCTTGAGAGCCTCATAAAGCAGTTGGAAACGCGCTTCGATATCTGTCTCAGCAAAATAATAGTTGGCATCTAAGAGCTTACGGTAACCATCTTCTAAATCTTCTAGTTGATCTGGTAGCTCTTTAGATAATGTTGTTACAATTGCTGGTATACGATCAACAATATGTGTCAAAGCCAAGATATGATTTTCAGCATTATCCAAAATCACAGCAGCTTCTACTGGGTCACCAGATGAATTTAAAGTTACAAACTGAGAAAACTCTGATTGGATATTTTCCAATTGTTTTTCGATTTCAGACAAACCTTGTCCATATTCTTCAGAATGATCAGCAACTCGGTGTTGCAACTCTTCAAACAAGTCCAAGGTATGAAGAACACGTCCACTATTTTTAGACTCTTGTTTCTCCAAATCTGCCAAGGCATTGCGAATTGCCGCAATATCTTCTTCAATCAAGGTAATTTGACTCTCGATTTGATCAATTTGATGACTGGCCTTGAAAAAACGGAATGAGTTATTGTAGCCTTCTGCCTCGAAAAGATTATTTTCGATATCGGCAAAAGAATTAAGAGATAAATCAACCCATTTTTGATTCCATTCACGGAAAGTCACCTGACTTTGTCCAATCAAGTGCATATTTTTTACAGCTTCAACTTCATCATTAACTGGCAGATTGTACAGTTCTTCTTTTTTCTCTTCTAAAATTGCTAATTTACTTTCATTGCGCTTCCTTACATAGATTGCGATAGCATAGGCAATGACCAATAAAACTGCAACTGCAATTATTAAATAAATTACTAGTCTAGCAGACATATTAAACTCCTTTTTTACTTGAAACAATCGTAATGATTATATCATATTTTTTAGACCAAGGGAACTACTTCTCCCGATTTTTAGACATCAAGTGTACTATAGACAGCATTTTCTTCGATAAACTCACGACGAGGCTCTACTCGATCCCCCATCAACATATCAAAGATTTTATCTGCTTCTGCAGCATCATCCACAGAAACTCTGGCCATCAAGCGATGTTCAGGATCCATAGTTGTTTCCCATAACTGATGATCATCCATTTCACCTAGACCCTTATAACGCTGAATAGTTGGTTTGGTACGACCTTCACTATAACGGGCCAAGGCTTCTTGGAGTTTGATTTCTTGATCTGCGCCTGGCTGGATGTATTCTTTAATCTCGCTTCCAACCTTGACACCATAGATTGGTGGTTGGGCAATATAAACATAACCAGCTTCTAGGATTGGTTTCATATAACGATAAATCAAGGTTAAAAGAAGAGTACGAATGTGAGCTCCATCGACATCGGCATCGGTCATCAAAACGAGTTTTTGGTAACGAGCTTTTGAAACATCAAATTCTGCTCCAAATCCTGTTCCCATGGCTGTGAAAAGACTACGAATTTCTTCGTTTGCAAGAATTTTATCCATGCTAGCTTTTTCAACGTTCAAGATTTTACCGCGAATTGGCAAGATAGCTTGAAATTCACGGTTACGACCAGATTTGGCCGATCCACCCGCTGAGTCTCCCTCGACGATGAAAAGTTCTGTTTCCGCAGGATTATTAGAAGAACAGTCTGCTAGTTTTCCTGGAAGGTTGGAAATTTCCAAACCAGATTTTTTACGGGTAACTTCACGCGCACGCTTGGCAGCCACACGAGCCTTAGCAGCTAAAATCCCTTTTTCCACGATACGCTTGGCGATCTGTGGATTTTCCATAAGGAAATCAGAGAAGGCATCACTGAAGAGGCGATTGGTAATCTTGACCACTTCACTATTTCCCAGTTTGGTCTTGGTTTGCCCTTCAAACTGTGGATTTGGGTGCTTAACTGAAATCACCGCAGTTAATCCTTCACGGACATCTTCTCCTGTCAGGTTGTCTTCATTGTCTTTCAGTAACTTATTTTTACGAGCATAATCGTTGATAACACGAGTCAGTGCTGTACGGAAACCTTGCTCATGCGTTCCACCTTCATGTGTATGAATATTATTGGCGAAACTCATGACATTTTCATGGTAACCAGTTGTGTACTGCATGGCTACTTCAACTGTGATATCATCCATCTCACCGTCTGTATAGATTGGTGTATCAAAGATTACATCCTTGTTCTCGTTGATATACTCCACATAACTAGCAATCCCACCTTCATAATGGTAATACTTGGTTTGTTCCAAACCTTCACGCTTATCTGTAATTGAAATTTGAAGACCGCGATTTAGAAAGGCCAACTCTTGAATCCGTTTATTTAATTTATCGAAATCAAAGGTTGTTGTTTCCGTAAAGATTTCTGGGTCTGGGGTGAAGTGAACCGTTGTTCCAGTTCTATCTGTGTCCCCAACCACCTCAAGGTCTGCGACAACATGACCACGACGGTATTCTTGATAATGAATTTTACCGTTTTTGTGGACATGAACGTCTAATTGAGTGGAAAGGGCATTAACTACTGATGACCCTACTCCATGAAGACCACCTGAAACCTTGTATCCGCCACCGCCAAACTTTCCTCCAGCGTGAAGGACAGTAAAGACAGTCTCAACGGCAGGTCGACCTGTTTTTCCTGAATATCGACTGGGATACCACGTCCATCATCGACAACAGTAATCGAATTATCTGGCTCAATAAAGACTTGAATATGGCTGGCAAATCCTGCCAAGGCCTCGTCGATTGAGTTATCAACAATTTCCCAGACTAGATGGTGAAGACCTTCTTTTGAGGTTGACCCGATATACATCCCTGGACGCATACGAACAGCCTCTAAGCCCTCTAAAACTTGAATTTGACTGGCATCATAATCCTGTGCCTGCAGATTTTTGATTTCTTCTGTCATCTTATTCCTTTTTCTTACATGTCTAATACTTGTCTTAAATTCACGATACTGGTAAACAAGTGGGTATCCAATCCTGCTGCTTGACCTGCTTCGATATCAATCGACCGATCACCAATAACAAGACCAGAGCTAATCTGATACTTTTCTCTTAAATAAATCATAGACTCAGGATTTGGTTTTCTCTTAAAGCCTGAGCTAGAAGTGACTACTTCTGTAAAATAAGCTGCTATAGAGGTTTTTTCTAAAATTTCTAAGACCTGATCATTTCTGTGAGAAACCAAGAAATGACGCCCACCTTGATTTGAAATGTCCTCCAATAAGTCAGAAACTCCATCAAATAAAATCGGATGTTCAAGCTCTCTGGCTTCATTTTCCTTGTACTTTTCTAAAAAATGTTCTAAGTTGGGAGCGAATGTCTCAATCGCAAAATCAGTAGAAACCTTTAAAGCCTGATAGACACTGTCATGATCTTGTGTGATACCATACAGCGCTAATGTTTCAACAAATGCAGCTGTTGAAGTTTCATAATTATCCAGTAAAGTTCCACCTAAATCCCAGATATAATCGTGATTTTTCATAGCTTTCATTATACCATTTTTTCGTTAAAAAAGCGATGATTTCCCTGAGTTTTCCACATAAAAAACGAGAGGTTGACTCCCGTTTTACTGATTTTTACCAAAGACATCTCGATAGAGCATTCCTGTTCGTAAACTCTCTGCGTCCCCTCCTAACTGCTCCACCAACTCGTAGGCAAAGGCAAGGGATGTAGAGGGACCTCGACTGGTTGTCAAATGACCATCTACCACTACTGTTTCCTTGACATATTGACCATCAAGGATTTGCTCTTGAACGCCATCATAACAAGTGTACTGCTTGTTTTTCAATACCCCTGCTTGATTGAGGGCAATTGGTGCCGCACAAATGGCTGCCAGTTTCTTTCCTTTTTGCTCGAAGCTTTGCAATTCTTGAATCAAGGCCTGATTGTCACGCAAATGTGCAGAACCAGGCATCCCTCCAGGAAGGACAATCATGTCATAGTCTGATAAATCACCATCAAAGACACGATCCGCTCTTACTTGGATTGCGTGCGAACCTGTCACTTGCTCTTCAAAACCAACCATATCACAAGCGATATTGGCACGACGCAAAACATCCACAACTGTCAAAGCTTCAATTTCTTCAAAGCCCTGAGCTAACATAACTGCTACTTTAACCATGATTTTCTCCTTATTTGATTCGTTTTAATACAACCTTTTTCCGCTTGAATCGGACTTTTCCACTCTTTTCTTCAGCTAGATTGGTTTGATAACTCATCGATAAAAGCAAACCAACACCGATCAAATTACTAATAATAGCCGATCCTCCTTGCGAAATAAAAGGCAGTGGAATCCCAGTCAAGGGAAGTAAGCCAGTCACAGCGCCGATATTTTCAAAGATGTGGAAGAGCAACATCATAATCAAACCTGTAGAAATATAGGTGTAGAACTGGTTATTTGATTTGAGAGTAATCTTCAACATACGGTAAATCAGCATGAGGTAAAGGGCAATAACAAGGACTGAGCCAATAAATCCAAAATCTTCTGCAATAACCGTGAAAATCATATCCGACTCACGAACTGGAATAAGCAGATTCGAAGCATTAAACCCTTGACCAAATAAGCCACCACTTCCAATGGCAATCTGTCCTTGAGCCTGCTGGTAAGTGGTTGTTTGGGCAAAGTCAAATGGATTAAGCCAAGCCAAGATACGATTGATTTGGTAGGTCGGCATCCCCAATTGATGGAGAAAAGCCCGACCACCCTTACTGATAAAAATGACTAAGAATCCAGCAACTCCTGTTACAGCAGTCACAAATACTGGAATAATAATTTTCCAAGAAACTCCTGATAACAAGACGATTCCTGAGAAAATAGCTACAAAAACCAAAGCCGTCCCTAAGTCACTTTGAAGTGCCAAAAGAACTAGGACTGGAATGGTAAAGACAATCATCCAAAAAATTAATAAAAAGTCCAGCGGAACTGTACGTTGCCATTCCTTATGTTTCTTTGTAAATTGGACAATGACACGAGCCAACATGAGGATATAGGATATCTTCATAAATTCTGACGGTTGGAATAGGGTAATTCCATTTATTGATACCCAGTTTTTGGCACCCGTTGATGCAACTAGACTTGGATTATAAAAGACGATCGGCAGAACCATGAGTCCCAAGCCTAAAATATATAGAAAAGGGGTCACTTTCCAAAGAAATTCTGTATTAAAGAGCATGACCACAAAACCAATCACAAGCCCCAAGGCAATCCAGGCGACCTGCTGTCCTAAAATGGGCAAAATATTATTTGGATAATCATGACTAACGGCTATATAAATAGCCACCACGCCGACAACCAGTAGGAAAAACACTGGCAATAGCAAACTATAATCGACTCTAGAGTCGAGAGAACGTTTCATATATACTAACCTTATACTTTCATACAATACTATTTATCAAAGTTCATTTAAAAATTTATCAACAGCCTCATCAACTTCGGATCGAGAGACGGTTTTAACAGTCGCTTCTTTTGCTAGAGAAGTCACAATTTGATTGCCGTATCGTTTTCCAACAATTCTTCTATCCAGAATGAGGGTTAAGGAACGTTGGTGTTCACGTCTCATACTTCTTCCCAAAGCCTGTTTTAAACGAATAATAGCCATAGGCAATTGATAATCATAAAAGGCATTTTTCCCTTCTTGATTCAGTTCCTGATTGATCTTTTTCGTCAAGGGCTCTTGGGGATTTTGGAAAGGAAGTCTTGGTACAACTTGAATTACAAAAAGGTGACTTGAAAAATCAACTCCCTCCCAGAAGCTTGCGGCACCAAGCAGGATTTGTTGTTCACCTTTTTCAAAGCGTTTCTTCAGTTGATGAACATCCCCATTTTTATACTGGGCCAGATGGCTAACTGGAAGCATATCTGAAACTGCTAGAAGCATATCTTTAGCAGTAAAGAGAACCAAAATCGGTTGCTGGAAAGCTTGAACATCCATCAGCAAATCAGCTACCTCTTTGGCATAGACTTCTAAGGAAGTTTCTGTTACTAGAGGGAAATCTTTGACCAAGACTACTTCTTGATCCTGTTTTCCCCGAGCTTCAACCTTGACAAATTTGGCTTCGGGATAACCTAAAAGATCTGCCAAAGAAACCCTCTGACTAATCTCAAGAGTAGCCGATACTCCCAGGACTTGACATGAATCAGGCACTAAGGAAGATAGAAGAATGCGACCTGATTTTGTAGAAGAAATTTGAATTTTCTTCTGACTCGTTTCAGTTGCTTCAAGCCAGTAATCACCTTCAGCCGTAAAATAGCGAACCAGTTCCTCAAATCCCTCTACCTCTAATTCTGAAAAATACTGGTGGAGATTGGCAAGAGAATCTAAGATATTTTTTCGAGATTTGCCAGACTGAAATTGTTCTATCAAGTAGAGACACTCAAAGCGAATACTTTCTAGTATTCGTTGTTGAATCCTATTTTCTTCTCCTACTAAAGCCTTATCAACTAAATCAATAATAGACTGGATATCGTAGGTCTCTTGAAGCAGATTTTCTAGGGCCAACAAAACTTTTTGAACTTCATCAATAATCAATAAACGGTCACTGACAAATTCAGGATTATCTTCCAGTCTGGTTACAAGATAGGCATGATTGGTCACTAAAAGCTTACAGGCTTGTGCCCTTTCTTGACTTCTTTTCCAAAAATCTTCCGTCACAAATAAGCTCTTGGATGATAAATTCCCATCATACGAAGGTCTCTTAGAAAATGTTGGTAACGGTATAGTTGTCCGATTTCATCCAAATCCCCAGTTTCTGTCTCTGTCAACCAGACCAAGAGTTGCATTTTAAAGCGCCTAAATAAGCGATTTTCATCATTTTCCTGCAAGGAACGATAAAAGGCATCCAACTTCAGGTAATTCTGTGGCCCCTTTAAACTATGGATATCTGTATGGAATACTTCCTTGAGACCTTTACCTTCTTCTTCCATAATTTGATTTTGAAGAATCTTTGTCGGAACACTAAGGACAATCTGACGATTTTCCACTTGGGATAAAGCAGGTAAGAGATAACCATAAGTTTTCCCGATTCCTGTCGGCGCTTGAATTAATGATACAGGCTCATCCTTCAATAGCAAGCCAACCTCTTTAGCAAAACGTTCTTGCTCCTCCCTCACTTCAAGGTTCAACAGAGAAATATTCTTAGAAAAATCTTGAGATAATTTTCGCGGCTTCAGGGGGACTGTAGTCTTCTTGAAATACAGTCCTTGAACCTCAACCAAGTCTGGAGAAGTCAGGATAGATTGGTTGCGAAAAATTTCCTCAATAACCAGGTAGGACTCATATAGGAGAGCATCAGCCATTTCCAGCAAGCGTTCCAAAAGACCTTTAGGAAGTTGGAGCATCTTTTCTCGTAGAAAAAGGAGTAATTCCGCGGTAGCTTGGGCATCTGAAAGGGCTGTGTGGGCGTGTTTTAGAGGAATGCCTAATTCCTGACACAAAATCGGCAAACTATATTTTTCCAGTTCTGGGAAAAAGACTTGGGCCAATTCGACCGTGTCAACACGAGGATTTCTTAGTTCATAGCCTTCTAAAAATAAATTTTCCGCCAAGAGATTGGCATCAAACTGAACATTATGAGCTACAAAAATCCCATCCTCCACCAAGTCAAAGATTTTTCTAGCAACTTGCGAAAAATCAGGTGCTTGCGCCAGACGTTGGTCAGTCAGTCCTGTCAGTTCTTTGATATGAGCATCCAAAGGTTCATGTGGATTGACATCCGTCGTATAGTGATCGACGATTTTTCCATCCTCAATCACAACAATTCCCACTTGGATAATTTTAGCCTTACTACCTGTGCTAGTTGCCTCTAAATCCACCACAACATAGCGATTACCAATCGTTTTCATTATAAAAAATTATACCAAAAAAAGGGCCATTTGGCACCTGCAAACATGGGATAATTTTCAAACTCAAGAATACTACTTAGCTTAAAAATCCTATCAAGTAGAGCATCCTAGCCTGCCGATTTTTTGAAAATATTGGAGAATAAGAAAAAATGAGAGAAGAAATGTTTGCATCTTCCTTCTCTCAACTTGCAGTTTACTTTATTTAACCATGTCAGGATCGTAGTCATAAAATCCTGTATCAAGGAAACGGTTTTTAGGGTGTAACTTGCGCACTTCTTCATCCAGCAAGAAGGCTTGGTCATGGCTAAAGTTGTCCTCTTGGATCAAGCTACGCGCTTGGATAAAGAGTTTTGCAATCTCAACAAAGTTTTGACCTGGAGTATAGAGTCCTTCTAATTTCCAATGGGTAAAACCATGCTCCACCAATTCTGTCAATTTGGTCATCAAATCAAGGTCATTGTTGGCAAAGATGTGGGTACCATGATTGTCTTCAAAAATGGAATAGTGGCTCTCTGGATCACTTGGTTCAGCCAAGAAGAGGTCACGCTTACGCGTCTTTTCATCATCGATGTGCGTAAAGTTATAGTAGTTTTGTAAGAGCGGACGTTTAGAATGGTGAATCACACTAGCACCATACACCAAAACTTCGGCAGGAATTTCCAAAATCTCTGGCATTTTGAAAAGTTCAGCTGATGGAATTTCACGCGCCAAAACAGCCTCAGATGCGCCAGCCTTTTGTCCCCAAAAGTTAATCTGACGACTGCTTGTCACCATTGTAGAAGCATCATAGATGGTTTTAAAGGAATAACCATCGCGATTGACCACATAAAAGACACCTGCATCCCCAATTGTAATGTAATCTGTCTTAATTTCTTCCAAGAAATCGAGGAAAGGCTTGATACGGTCCATCATATCTTGGTGCATGAGGGCATTGACTGCAACGATCAATTCCTTACCAGCCTCATGAACTAGCTTAGCTATTTCACGCAATTGGTCATGACTAAAGGTTGTTGGCAGACGAAGGCCAAAATCTTTCTCACCGACATAGATACGGTCTACGCCAGCTTCGAGCAGTTGTTTAACTTGTTCAATACTTTCAGCAGTTGCTGTAATGATAATCTTTTCCATAAGAAAAATTATACCACATTTCTAGCAAATCAGCCAAGACTTATCAAAGTTTTACAAATAGGAATCATTTCTCCGTAACTTTTCAAAGTAACTTCCACTTGCCTGACCCAAGTGGAAATTAGTCTAATACTCTTCGAAAATCTCTTCAAACCACATCAGCTTTATCTGCAATCTCAAAGCGGTGCTTTGAGTAACCTGAGGCTAGCTTCCTAGTTTGCTCTTTGTTTTTCATTTAGTATAAAAACGGATTTTTATAAGAATAACTAGATGAAAGGCAGCCCCAGAAGCATGAGAGAGCTCACCAGTAACAATTTACTTTGTACACTATCCATAAATAGCAAATATCTCAAGCTCCATTAATCTTCAAAACATCATAGATAAAATCTAGTCTCAAATTTAAGCAATTGATGCTGTAGGATTTATACATTGTTATAAATTTCTAGTCGTTTTGTTCTTATGATAAGAAAAATGGCATAGAAAAACGAGTATATCCAACTACGGAAATGCTCGTTTTTTTGCTAGTTAGAAGTGATTTTTTGATCAGTCTCATTTCTTTTTATAAAATTTATCAAGCAAGCGACCAACTATCTCATCTTTTTTCTATTTCTGTCAATATGCGTGACAGATAGTAATGATAGCCAAAAATAGCAAGAGCAAGCAAGAAGATAAGAACTCCTACTCCCAAGCTGATGGCAAGGACAGGGGCGAGATACTGAACCAAGAATGAACTCACAATGACTAAAATCATTAAGATAACACTATAAACCAAAATCAAAACAATTGCTACTATACGATTTGAACGGTTCACCAAGTCCGTAATGCTACTCCAATTGGTTGACAGATTTTTTACGTCCTTAAAGTAATGGTGGCAAGAAAGGATGATACTAGCAAGGATCCATGCCACAAGAAGGTAAATCATCGAAAGGATGGGCAATCCTAGATATAGAGAAAGGCCAAGTAAAGTCAGAACTGGTAAAAAGGACTGGACAGCAAATATAATCCAAAATTTCACTTTCACATAACGAGCAAAGTCAAAGGGTAAACTCTTAAGAAAATCAACATTTTCCCTCTCCAAGGAAAAGGCAATTGAAGGCAGGCTGGTAATATTGTTATTGACAACTGCTATAAAGAGAGCTATAAAAAACAAGGGTAACCAGTATGTAGGATGAATATCTGGAACTATCTGAGAATCTCGGATTTTGGAAATCAGACCAATCATCATGAGATAAGGAAGGAAAGCACTTGTAAAAAGCACTGTAATCACGCCAGTTCCCTGTCCCAAGAGGGTGAGGTGGTAGCGTAAAACCATACGGAAAAAGCCCTTTTTAGTAGTTGAAATCCTCTCCTTACTGCGACGTTCTTTCTTGACCTTCTCCTCACTGTTAAGCAGAATCACGTCATAAAAATGAGGAAAAACCTTCTTTTTGGTCAGGTAAAGCAAGAAAACAGTTAAAGCTATCCAAGCGAGCAGACCCAGGATGGCTTCTGTTGAAAAAGGCTCCACTGCTATTTTGTAAAAGAGATGAAGAGGATAAAGGAGAAATGGAATGTCTCTAACTTTGTCAACAATACTTCCAAAAGTCGACTCTAGAAAGAGGACAAATATTAAAGGTATGAGAACTCCTATCCCAATCATCACATTCGAAAAAATAGACTGATACTTTCTGAAGACCCTAGTCTGAGCCAAGAAATGTACTGCCACTACCATCACTAAAGTAACAGAGACAAATAATAGGGCCAAGGACAGCAGCATCAAAGGCAAGCCCAGCCACAGAGAAGGAGCTAGCCTAATATAGAGGACTAGAAAATAAGCTAGGATTGGTACAATTCCAGTTAGAGCTGGCAAAAGGACAGACAGTCCTTTTGCAATTATAATCTCTGATTCTTTAAAGGCATAGGGCCTATACGATGCCAAGTCCTTACTCTCATAAAAGACATTGTAAAATGCAGTGAAAGAAGTTGAAAAGGCCAGCACCAGTAAAATAGCAACCATGGTACTAAAAAAACTTGGTATTTCCTCAAAAGGAAAACGAAAGGCTATATTTATAAACATGAAAAGCATCAAGAGACTGGAAAAAATGTAAGAACTTAGGACTCTAGCGGAAACATTTACTTTTTTTCCAGGATTTTTAGCTTGCTTCTTTCGTAGGTTAGCCAGATTAGCTTCTTGAGATGAATAGAGGATATTGATATCAACTAATTTTTTAATGACCTTGAGACGCATCTGAAACCTCCTCTTTTCTACCAGCAAGGCTAAGGTAGATACTTTCCAAAGACTGATCTGGATGGTCTTTCCTCAAGTCCTCCACGCTACCACAATAAATCAAATGCCCCTTTTTCAAAATAGCAATCCGATCACAAACTTGCTCGGCTACCTCTAAGACATGGGTTGAAAACAAGACTGTCTTGCCTTTTTGTGCATGTTCCTTCATCATCTGTTTCAAATCAAAAGCAGCCTGGGGATCCAAACCAGTCAAGGGTTCGTCCAAGACCCAAATATCAGGATCAGACAAGAGTGCTCCGATGACAAAGACTTTCTGACGCATTCCGTGAGAAAGAGTTTCAATAACCTGATAGCGGTTTTCAGCAAAATCAAAAACGTTCAATAGCCTAGCTAGACTAGCTTCCAAGTCAGAGCTGCTCAGATCATAGGATGAAGCGATCAATTCCCAAAATTCATTGGCCGTTAAGCGTAAAAATAAGTCAGGCGAGTCTGCTACATAACCAATCTTTCGTTTAATAGCCAAGCGATTTTCCGATAAATCCTGACCATCTACCAAAATACGACCACTGCTGGGCGAAATGATACTGACTAAGGATTTTATAGTAGTCGATTTTCCAGCCCCATTATGGCCAATCAAGCCCATAATCTCCCCATTTTCAATCTGCAAATTGAGATTGCTCAAGGCCTCTTTATCACCATACAACTTACTAACATTTTGAAATTCAATCATGAAAAATCTCCTCTCTTTATCTATGTAATTCACTATTATTATAGCGCTTTCATTTTAAAAATCAACATTTTATATAAAATAGTCAAAAACTTATTATTCAGTATTACGCAAACGTTTGCGTTAAGAGATAGTTTATGATAGAATAAAGAACAAGATTGACAAGTAAGAGGAAACATCATGCAAAATCAAACACTCATGCAATACTTTGAATGGTATCTGCCCCACGACGGCCAGCACTGGACGCGTCTGGCTGAAGATGCTCCACACCTAGCTGATCTGGGGATTAGTCACGTCTGGATGCCACCAGCTTTCAAAGCTACCAATGAAAAAGATGTCGGCTATGGGGTCTATGACTTATTCGATCTTGGTGAGTTCAACCAAAAAGGGACTGTCCGCACCAAGTATGGTTTTAAAGAAGACTATCTTCAAGCCATTCAAGCCCTAAAAGCACAGGGAATTCAACCTATGGCCGATGTGGTGCTCAATCACAAAGCTGCTGCTGATCACATGGAAGCCTTTCAGGTTATTGAAGTGGATCCTGTAGACCGTACAGTGGAACTTGGAGAACCCTTCACCATCAATGGTTGGACTAGTTTTACCTTCGATGGTCGCCAAGATACCTACAATGACTTCCACTGGCACTGGTACCACTTCACAGGTACAGACTACGATGCAAAACGCCGTAAGTCTGGGATTTACCTGATTCAAGGAGACAACAAGGGCTGGGCCAACGAGGAATTGGTCGATAACGAAAACGGTAACTACGACTACCTCATGTATGCCGACCTAGACTTTAAGCATCCTGAAGTTATCAAAAACATCTATGACTGGGCTGACTGGTTCATGGAAACGACTGGTATTACTGGTTTCCGCTTGGATGCCGTCAAACACATTGACTCTTTCTTTATGCGCAATTTTATCCGCGATATGAAGGAAAAATATGGTGACGATTTCTATGTTTTTGGTGAATTTTGGAATCCCGATAAGGAAGCCAATCTAGACTATCTTGAAAAAACGGAAGAACGCTTTGACCTTGTCGATGTTCGTCTCCACCAGAATCTCTTTGATGCTAGCCGAGCTGGTTCCAACTACGACCTTCGTGGCATTTTCACAGATAGCTTGGTTGAACTCAAGCCCGACAAGGCTGTAACCTTTGTCGACAACCATGATACCCAACGAGGACAAGCCCTTGAGTCGACTGTTGAAGAATGGTTCAAACCAGCAGCCTATGCCCTTATTCTATTACGCCAAAATGGACTGCCATGTGTCTTTTACGGAGACTACTATGGGATTTCAGGGCAGTATGCTCAACAAGATTTCAAAGAAGTCCTTGACCGCCTCCTAGCCATCCGAAAAGATTTGGCCTATGGAGAACAAACAGACTACTTTGATGATGCTAACTGTATCGGTTGGGTACGTTCAGGTGCTGAAAATCAAGCCCCAATCGCAGTCTTGATTTCAAATGACCAAGAAAACAGCAAGTCAATGTTTATCGGCCAAGAATGGGCTAACCAAACCTTTGTAGATTTACTTGGAAACCACCACGGTCAAGTCACAATTGATGAAGAAGGTTATGGACAATTCCCAGTCTCAGAAAGATCTGTAAGTGTCTGGGCAGCCAATACAATCTAATTGCTAATGATAACCAAGCCAAATCCAAGCGGATTTGGCTTTTTTGGTATAAAAAAGACCTACCCAAATGGATAGATCTTTGTTTTCTTACAATTTACTTGCTACCGCATCCAACAATTCTTGAATTTTAGCTTGGTTACTTCCTCCTGCCATGGCCATGTCTGGTTTACCACCACCACGTCCATCGACGATTGGTGCCAATTCTTTGACAAGGTTTCCTGCATGAAGATCTTTTGTCTTGCTTGCTACAAGAACATTGACTTTGTCACCGATAGCAGCAACTAGGACAAGAAGATCAGAGTAGTCTTTTTGTTTCCAGTTATCCGCAAAGGTACGAAGGGCACCGGCATCGGATACAGACACTTGACTAGCAATGTAACGGTGACCGTTGACTTCCTTAACATCCTTGAAGATATCGCCTGCGGCTGCAGCTGCGGCTTTTTCTTTCAACTCAGCATTTTCTTTTTGCAATTGACGAAGTTGTTCTTGAAGTCCTTCTACCTTGTGAGGAACTTCTTTAAGTTGAGGTGCTTTAAGAGTTGCTGCAACAGCTTTAAGAGCGTCTTCTTGTTCACGGTAGGCTTCAAAGGCTTCCTTACCAGTTACCGCCAAGATACGGCGAGTTCCTGATCCAATCCCTTCTTCTTTGACAATCTTGAAGAGTCCAATCTCAGAAGTGTTGCCAACGTGGGTACCACCACAAAGCTCGATAGAGTAGTCACCGATAGTAACAACACGGACTTCCTTACCATATTTCTCACCAAAGAGGGCCATAGCTCCCATTTCCTTGGCAGTGTCAATATCCGTTTCAACTGTCTTAACTTCAAGAGCTTCCCAAATTTTCTCGTTGACTTGCTGTTCAATCGCACGCAATTCTTCAGCAGTTACTGCTTGGAAATGGGTAAAGTCAAAGCGAAGGAATTCAACTTCGTTAAGAGATCCTGCTTGTGTTGCGTGGTTTCCAAGGATATTGTGAAGGGCAGCGTGAAGCAAGTGAGTCGCAGTGTGGTTTTTCATGACACGGTGACGACGATTTGTATCGATTGCCAAGGTATATTCTTGGTTCAAGGCAAGCGGTGCAAGGACGTCAACAGTGTGAAGAGCTTGTCCGTTTGGTGCTTTTTGAACATTTGTCACAGTAGCCACGACCTTACCTGACTCATCCAAGATTTGTCCGTGGTCAGCTACCTGTCCACCCATTTCAGCGTAGAATGGAGTTTCCGCAAAGATAAGTGAGGCAGTTCCTTCAGATACAGCTTCTACTTCTGCATTGTCAGCTACAATAGCTACCAATTTAGAAGACAATTGTGATGCTTCATAGTTAAAGCGGCTTTCCACTGTGATGTTTTGAAGGGTTTCATTTTGCATACCCATTGAACCACCCTTGACAGCTGACGCACGCGCGCGTTCTTGCTGTTCTTTCATGGCTGCTTCAAAACCTTCACGGTCGACAGTCATACCAGCCTCTTCAGCGATTTCTTCAGTCAATTCAACTGGGAATCCATAAGTGTCATAAAGTTTGAAGACATCTGAACCAGCGATAACAGATTGACCTTTTTCTTTCAAATCTGCTACGATGCCTTGGGCAAAGTGTTGACCTGAGTGAAGGGTACGAGCAAATGACTCTTCTTCGCTCTTAACGATTTTTTCGATAAAGTCACGTTTTTCAAGCACTTCTGGGTAGTAGCTTTCCATGATTTTTCCAACAGTTGGAACCAGTTTGTAAAGGAAAGGCTCATTGATACCCAATTTTTGACCGTGCATAGAGGCACGACGGAGAAGACGACGAAGGACATAACCACGGCCTTCATTTCCTGGAAGGGCACCATCACCGATGGCAAATGAAAGAGAACGGATGTGGTCTGCAATAACTTTAAAGCTCATGTTGTCGCCATCTTGGTCATAAACCTTACCAGATAATCTCTCAACTTCACGGATAATCGGCATGAAGAGGTCCGTTTCAAAGTTTGTCTTAGCCCCTTGGATAACCGCCACCAAACGCTCCAAACCAGCGCCCGTATCAATGTTCTTGTGTGGCAATTCCTTGTATTCGCTACGAGGAACAGCAGGGTCTGCGTTAAATTGTGACAAAACGATGTTCCAGATTTCGATATAACGGTCGTTTTCAATATCTTCTGCAAGAAGGCGAAGACCGATATTTTCTGGGTCAAAAGCTTCTCCACGGTCAAAGAAAATCTCTGTATCAGGTCCAGAAGGTCCCGCACCGATTTCCCAGAAGTTGTCCTCAATTGGAATCAAGTGGCTTGGATCCACTCCCACTTCAATCCAGCGGTTGTAAGAATCTTTATCGTCTGGATAGTAGGTCATGTACAGTTTTTCAGCTGGGAAGTCAAACCACTCAGGGCTTGTCAAAAGCTCATAAGCCCAAGTGATGGCTTCGTCACGGAAGTAATCCCCGATAGAGAAATTCCCCAACATTTCAAACATGGTGTGGTGACGCGCAGTCTTCCCTACGTTTTCAATGTCGTTGGTACGAATCGCTTTTTGAGCGTTGGTAATACGTGGATTTTCAGGGATGATAGTCCCGTCAAAGTATTTCTTAAGAGTTGCTACCCCAGAGTTGATCCACAAAAGAGTTGGATCATTTACAGGAACCAAACTCACTGATGGTTCTACTGAGTGACCTTTAGTCGCCCAGAAATCAAGCCACATTTGGCGTACTTGTGCACTAGATAGTTGTTTCATATTGTCTCCTTATTACTTATTTAATGTGATTGGCTTTCCAGCATTTCCACATAGTCAATCGCGACACAGAGGGAAATGACTAGGTCTGCATAAGCATCCTCAAGAACCGTTACGGTATAGGTAGAGGTCAGATGGAAGAGTTCTTTCCTGATTTCCGCAATCAGCTGATCGCGTTCATCCAGCAATTTGAAATCCAAATCCCAGATATTGCCCTCGATACGAAGACCCAGATTATCAAACTCATACTTATCTCGCCAGAAGGTCAACTTCTTACGAATGACAAAATTCGACCCATCCCTAAGCTGAATCTCAAAACGAGGCAACAAGGTCAAGATTTCTTTACTGATCTGACTGACCTGTTCACCATTAGCATCATATATGGTAAAGGTTTTGGGAATCTTAAAAAATGATCCCTCCACCTGATAGGCGATTTCCCCCCTGTCATCCTTGATAGCGAAGCGTTCGCCTCCAAGACGAAACTTTTGTTTGACAAGAAATGTTTTCATCAACACCTCCAAAAAACCAAAAGACAAGCTCACATCACGAAGGGCGAAAAACCGCGGTACCACCTTCATTCAATGAACTTGTCATTCTCTTATTCTTATGCAATTGTATGATTGAGTAGCATGATTTCCTAGCTTAGATGGCTCGCAGCACCGCCATTTCTCTGGACTAAGATGATTGAAAATCAATTCTCAACTTTCTTATTATATCGTTTTTTTAAGTCTGCGTCAACTGGAAATCATTCCCATTTAAGAACCCCTATTCTCTACATCTCTACTTACTTTTTCAGGATATATTATTCTTACCGCTATTACTTTTCTTTATCTCCAATTTTCATATTACTAAACACAGCCACTAAAATATTTACAAATATAAAGGTGCCTGTCACCCAATATATAGACTCAGTTGTTAGGTATTGTCGATCCAAACCATCCTTTAAATAGAATAGTATAACAGTTTGCTGAACAGTCAAAAAGGCTGGCCAAAAAAATTTTTTGAAAAAGTAGATATTTTCATTATTTGTTACCGCTTTCTGTAAGGTTAAGCTTAGTATACTACTAGGGATGAAAATAAGCAACTATCATAGAAAAACATACAGTTAAAAAAATTGCCTTCTATTTTTTCAAAAAAAACGAACCAGCTTGACTGATTCGTTTTCATCCGTTTAACTCCTACTTCCGATACATTTTAAACTGTAGGAAGAGGTCGCTATATTTTCCTGTCCATTTATGGTCAAATTTTTCATAAACTTCTAGGTGTTTCATGGTTTCAGCATCAGGATAGAAGGCCTTGTCTTCTTTTTTCTCCTCTGGGAGCAATTCCTTAGCTGGTAGGTTTGGTGTTGAATAGCCGACATACTCTGCATTTTTGAGAGCATTTTCGGGTTTCAACATAAAGTTGATAAAGGCATAGGCTGCATCTTGGTTTTTGACTGTTTTGGGAATGACCATATTATCAAACCAAAGGTTGCTGGCCTCGGTCGGAACCACATAGCGTAGATTTTCGTTTTTTTCTAGCATTTGGCTGGCTTCACCAGAGAAGGTTACGCCGATAGCAGCATTATTCTGAATCATGTAGCCCTTCATCTCGTCCGCAACGATGGCCTTGATATTTGGAGTCAGTTTGTAGAGCTTATCCACTGTCTCTTCCAACTGCTGGGAATCCTTGGAGTTGAGGCTGTAGCCAAGCGAGTTAAGCCCTAGTCCCAGCACCTCACGCGCTCCATCAAAAAGCATGATAGAGTTCTTATACTCTGGCTTCCAAAGATCATCCCAATGCTCAGGCGCTTCCTCTACCATGGTTTCATTGTAAACAATTCCCAAAGTTCCCCAGAAGTAAGGGATGGAGAATTTATTGCCTGGGTCAAAGGACTGGTTGAGGAACTCTGGTCCGATATTTTCAAGACCTTCAAGTTTTGAATAATCAAGCGGTACCAAGAGGTCTTCGTCCTTCATCTTGTTGATCATGTATTCACTAGGAATGGCAATATCGTAGGTCGTTCCCCCCTGCTTGATCTTGGTGTACATGGCTTCGTTGGAATCAAAGGTCTCATACTGGACTTGGATGCCTGTTTCTTCTGTAAATTGCTCCAAGAGTTCTGGATCGATATAGTCCCCCCAGTTGTAGATAACCAGTTTTTGACTATCTCGGCTATTGATTTTACTATCGAGATGAGTCGCAATTCCCCATAAGACTAGGATAATCGCTACAATTCCTGCTAAAAATGAATAGAGTTTTTTCATGCTTGCTCCTCCTTCTCACGTGAGATAAAGTAATATCCAACAACTAGGATAATACTAAAGAGAAAGACAAGGGCAGACAGGGCATTGATTTCTAAGGAAATCCCTTTACGAGCACGGGAGTAAATCTCGACTGACAAGGTTGAAAAGCCATTTCCCGTCACAAAGAAGGTCACGGCAAAGTCATCTAGCGAATAGGTGAAGGCCATGAAATAACCTGCAATGATAGACGGAGTCAGGTAAGGAAGCATGATTTCCTTGAACATCTGAAATTGACTGGCTCCCAAGTCATAGGCAGCATGAATCATATCGCCATTCATTTCCTTGAGACGAGGCAATACCATCAAGACCACGATAGGAATGGAGAAGGCCACATGGCTAGAAAGAACGGTCAAAAAGCCTAGTGAAAACTTGAGTTGGGTAAAGAGAATCAAGAAGCTGGCACCAATCATAACATCAGGCGCAACCATGAGGATATTATTGAGTGATAGAAAGGCTTCCTGGTATTTCTTACGAGACTGGTAGATGTAAATGGCACCAAAAGTCCCGATAATGGTCGCTATCAAGGCTGACAGAAAGGCCAAGAAAAAGGTCTGAGTCACAATCAACATGAGGCGACCATCGCCAAACATGGTTTTAAAATGGCTCAAGCTAAAGCCTGTAAAGCTATTCATGTCGTTGCCTGCATTAAAGGCATAGCCAATCAGGTAAAAAATCGGCAGGTAGAGGACAAGAAAGACCAGTCCCAGATAAAGGTTGGCAAATTTTTTCATCGTTCTCTCCTTTCCTTAGTCACCCACATGGTGATGAACATGGTCAGGATAAGAATCACACCGATGGTAGAACCCATTCCATAGTTGTCATTGGTCAGGAAGTTCTGCTCAATAGCCGTTCCCAGCGTGATAACGCGGTTACCACCAATCAAACGTGTCAGCATGAAGAGGCTCAAACTAGGGATAAAGACAGACTGAACCCCACTTCGCACACCATTCATAGACAGAGGGAAGATGACATGACGGAAGGTTTCCCACTTGGTCGCACCGAGGTCATAACTGGCATTGATAAGATTGTTATCCATATCGTCCAAGACATTGAAAATCGGCAAAATCATAAAGGGAAGCTCGATGTAGCTTGCGACAAAAATAAAGGAGAAATCGGTAAAGAGCAACTGCTGTGAACCGATTCCGATAAATTCCAAGAATTGGTTAATAGAGCCATTTTGACCAAAAATCCCGATAAAAGCATAGGCTTTAAGAAGAAGGTTGATCCAGGTTGGCAGAATAATCAGCATGAGCCAGAGTTGACGGTGCTTGAGACGAGTCAAAAAGAGGGCTGTCGGATAGCTGATGAGCAGAGTCACAAAGGTCACAATGCCTGCATATAGCACTGAGTTGAAACTCATTTTGAGATAAGTCAAGTTTTGTGACGCAAAGTAAGATTTATAGTTTTCTAAGCTAAACTGGCCTTCGATATTGAAAAAGGATTGACCGAAAATCAAGACCAAGGGTGCCAATACAAATAGGGTAATCCAAAGCATGTAGGGCACTACAAAGAGTTTAGAGCTTGTTTTCTTCATCTCTTTCCTCCTCGATTGCATTGATCAGACCTGCTTCTTGCTCTTCGATTTCCACGTACTCCTCGATACGAGCATCGAACTCTTCTTCTGTTTCATTGAGACGCATGATGTGGATGTCTTCTGGTTCAAAGTCCAGACCGATTTCCTCTCCAACGATGGCCTTACGGGTTGAGTGAATCATCCATTCATTCCCAAGTTCATCATAGGCGATAATTTCATAGTGAACCCCACGGAAAAGTTGAGTATCAACTTTTACTTGGAGCTTGCCTTCTTCAGGAAGGGTAATCCGCAAGTCCTCTGGACGAATAACAACCTCAACAGGTTCATTTGGCTTCATCCCTCCATCGACCGCTTCGAAGCGTTTGCCGTTAAACTCAACCAAGTAGTCCTCAATCATGGTTCCTGGCAAGATATTTGACTCACCGATAAAGGTCGCAACAAAGTGGTTAATCGGCTCATCGTAGATGTCCACAGGTATTCCAGACTGGACAATCTCGCCATCGTTCATAACGAAAATCCAGTCACTCATGGCCAAGGCTTCTTCCTGATCGTGGGTGACAAAAACAAAGGTAATGCCCAATCGTTGTTGCAGTTCACGCAGTTCGTACTGCATGTCTGTTCGCAATTTCAAGTCTAGCGCTGACAAAGGCTCGTCCAGCAAGACCACACGGGGTTGGTTGATGATGGCACGGGCAATAGCCACACGCTGGCGTTGTCCTCCAGAGAGTTTTCGGATGGAACGCTTCTCATAACCTTCCAACTGAACCATCTTGAGAACTTCCGCTACGCGTTTCTCGATTTCTTTCTTGTCAATTTTACGCAAGCGGAGTGGAAAGGCAACATTTTCAAACACATTCATATGTGGGAACAAGGCATAAGATTGGAAGACCGTATGGACGTCTCGCTTGTTGGTTGGGATGTCATTGATACGGACACCGTCTAGCATGATATCTCCTGTCGTCGCATCCAGTAAACCTGCAATAATATTTAGGATAGTTGATTTCCCTGAACCAGATGCACCTAGAAGGGTGTAAAACTTCCCTTCTTCCAACTCAAAGTTGATGTCTTTGAGAACCTTGGTGTTGCTGTCTTCAAAAACTTTAGAGACGTTTTTGAATTCGATAATTGGTTTTTTCAATTGGCATAAATTCCTTCTTTTTCATAGATTAACAGATCAGGGCTCTGTCAGGCCGCCACTACCTCTTGCAGGGAGTAAAACCACCTGCATACATCTTCGCTACCGATAGGCTTTCACCCCCTTTCCATGACATAGCAGCAGCTTTTCAACTACAGTTTCCTACTTGCTTTCACCCAAGATACGGACTTCTCTTTCAAGCGTAATACCTGAGTGTTCCTTGACTTTTTCAATCACAGACTCAATCAAGTCCTCGTAGTCTTTAGCCGTTCCGTCTGCGACATTGATCATAAATCCTGCGTGCTTTTCAGACACTTCTACACCACCGATACGATAGCCTTTCAAGCCGGCTTCTGAAATTAATTGACCTGCAAAATGCCCTACTGGACGTTTAAAGACCGAACCACAAGATGGGTATTCTAAAGGTTGTTTAAGTTCACGTAGATGCGTCAAGCGTTCCATTTCTTGCTTGATGACCTGATGGTTTCCTGGAGCTAGGGCAAATTTAGCTGACAAGACAACTGCACCAGACTCCTGAATAGCTGAATGGCGGTAACCAAAAGCCAAGTCCTTGGCAGACAGAGTCTCGATTTCTCCATCCTTGGTCAAAACCTTACAAGACTGCAAGATGTGGGCAATCTCGCCACCATAGGCACCCGCATTCATAAAGACAGCACCACCGACACTCCCAGGAATGCCACAAGCAAACTCAAAACCAGTCAAACTATGACGAAGGGCAATGCGAGTTGTCTCAATCAAATTAGCTCCTGCTTCTGCTTCAATGGTATAACCATCAACGGAAACGTTATTGAGCTTGTCACACAAGATGACAAATCCACGAATTCCTCCATCACGAACGATGATGTTGCTGGCATTCCCAAGAACCATCCAAGAGATATTTTCTTGGTTGGCAAATTTAACAACGCGCGCCAACTCAAAACGATTTCGTGGAAAGACCAGATAATCAGCCTCTCCACCTACTTTTGTATAACTATAGCTATGCAAGGGTTCCTTAAAACGGATATCAATTCCTTCTAAGATTTCAAGCATTTTTTCTCTTACAGACATGTCACTCTTCCTTTTACAAAATTCATTCCATTATACCATTTTTAGAGACATTTGACGACCCTAAAAAGACCTTGTTTGGATTTTGCATAAGAAAAAGAGGTTTCCCCCTTTTATTATGATTTTTTACAAAAGATAGCCTTTGTTCCATAGGCAACCAGAACAAGTTCAAGTGCTAGGACAACTTCAACCAAGACTGGATTGGTCAACCAGCCAACTTGGACAAGAGATGGTGCCAGGTCAAAGAAGGCATGTAGTCCATAGGCCGCTAAGAGATAAATCCATTTCTTCTGGCGAACAGCTTGGTAAACCCAAACAGTCAAGAGTAATTGGAAACCTAGCGCCAAGATTCTCTCAAAACCAAGCAAATAAATCTGCCAGACTGATAGCGACTGGATAGTTTTCAACATATTTTCAGACAGTAATTGCATGACCTGTGGATCCTGCGTTTGAACTGCTGAGAGAACGAAGTAGAGATTAAGCAAACTAGTAAGACCTAGGAAAATCAACTCCAAGCCACCATGACCTAACCCATAAGCCAAGGCATCTGCCTTTTCCAAACTTCTCTTTTTCTCCAACCATTTGAAGAAAACAAGACGAGCTGTTTCCTCAAAAAATGCTGCCATGGCTAGGCCATAGATGATATAGACAAGCGGATGATCTTGCAAGAGGGCAATACTACCGTCTTTTTGAGGATGCAAAACCAAGATATGCACCAGTTTTTCCAAAATCTGTGAAGAGACAAAGAAGGCAACAGCCCCCAAGCCCAAAACAGCTAGATTAATCTGGTATTTCTTT
The DNA here is from genome assembly GCA_000430305.1 of Streptococcus mitis 17/34. GTDB lineage: Bacteria > Bacillota > Bacilli > Lactobacillales > Streptococcaceae > Streptococcus > Streptococcus mitis_AW. The sequence continues at coordinate 16,096 of ASZZ01000003.1, read as the reverse complement.
TTGGTATACCAAACGCTCCCTATCAAGAATGCCAGCAACAACACCATGGTAATGATAATATGAATGGTCATTTTCTTCTCCTATTCCGCCTTTTCAATATCTTTTTTCATCTCGTCAACATTGAACTTAGCAAACAAGTATTGACGGTCTTGTACTGGGAAACGTTGGTCCAACTGGTCAACCGCTCCCACCTCAATAATCCCTTCCTTGATGACAAAGTCCATGACATGACCACCGAAGGTCAAGTCATCTGAAATGAAGTGCAGATGATAGCCTGCCACACTGACACCATGAAAAATCTCTGGCGTCCAGAAACCAACGATGGTTCCTGCTACATTGTCACGACTATATTCAGGTTGATGGGTTGCGACATCAGCAAACTTGGTATCTGGTGTCGACTTAGGAATCATGCGCACATGCATATGCGAAAATTCCCCCCGAATCTTGATAGAGCGGAAAAGATTTTCCCCGTCATAATAAGACTCGATTCGCTCTTCCAATTCCTTGTCTGTCATCTCAAACCGCTGGCGGAAAATGACCTCTGCCTGATGCGGTACCACTGCAGCGTAAGGAATAAGGGCATCTGGTGACACTTCTACAATTTCCGGTTGCTCTCCTGAGCCTTTGGCTTGATAAGCCTTGCCATCCAAGACAATCAATTCTCCATCAATGGAATCCAAAGTTCCCAAACCAAGGTCACCATGCTCTAGCAATTCTCCTACTGTCATGGTACCACCATAAAGGCCAGCCATCAAGGCTCCAAGGGTATTGTATTGAAATAATTTCACTGGTTCCTGCACGTTCTTATCCATTCACTTTCTTGTCTGTTATTCTGTAAATCTTACTCCTTAGTATACCACATTTGCCCCTATATGTGAACGAGAGAAACACCCTAGACATTGCCAAGAAATAAAAAAAAGGGTACAATGTAACAAAATCAAGGGAGGTCTGGAATGAAGAAACAAAGCAAGTACCAAGAGGTCGTAGCTTATCTGAAAAATAGTATCGAGTCTGGCCGCTTTCCAACGGGTAGCCGCCTGCCTTCTATTCGTCAACTGAGCCTTGACTTTCACTGTAGCAAGGATACTATCCAACGAGCCCTTCTGGAATTACGGCACGAACAATACCTCTATGCCAAGCCCCAGAGTGGTTACTATGTCCTAGAACAAGGGCAACACCAGGATCTAGAAATCGAAGTCACTGACGAACATGCCAGTGCCTATGACGATTTCCGACTCTGTATCAATGAAACCTTGATTGGCCGAGAAAACTACCTGTTCAACTACTATGACAACCAAGAAGGATTAGAAGACTTAAGACAATCCATTCATAAACTCCTCTTTGACCAAGCTCTCTACTGCAAGGCAGACCAACTGGTACTGACTTCTGGAACCCAACAAGCCCTTTTTATTCTCTCGCAAATTTCCTTCCCTAGCCAAGCCAAGGAAATCTTGGTAGAACAGCCGACCTACCATCGGATGAATCGCCTCTTGATTGCTCAAGGATTAGACTATCAAACCATTGAACGAGGCATTGATGGGATTGACTTGGAGGAACTGGAAAGCCATTTCAAGACAGGAAAGATTAAGTTTTTCTATACCATTCCTCGATTTCACTATCCTCTGGGGCATTCCTATTCTGAGCAGGACAAACGAGCTATTCTTGACTTAGCTGCCAAGTATGGTGTCTATATCGTAGAGGACGACTATTTGGGGGATTTGGACTCTAAAAAGGGCCAGACCTTCCACTATCTGGATACAGAAGAGCGCGTCATTTATATCAAGTCCTTCTCAACCAGTCTCTTTCCAGCCCTGCGGATAACAGCACTCATCCTGCCAAATGCTATCAAAGAAGCCTTTGTGGTCTACAAAAATATCCTAGACTACGACAGCAACCTCATCATGCAAAAGGCCCTGTCACTCTATATTGACAGTCAATTATTTGAGAAAAACCGTCTAGCTCGCTTGTCCAATCAAGAAGACTACCAAAAACAACTCGAGAAAAGTTTAACCAAAACACCTTGTCCCCTTCCTCATTATCCCCTACACGATGGTTTATTACTTGATCTCAGACAGTACCCTAAAATCGCCAGTCTCAAGCACAGTCAACTGGGCTTAGACTTCTTTGAAGAGGCATACTTGGATGCCTGCCCTTATCAATTTGCCAAGGTGTCCCTAGACAATCTGGAAAAGGTTTTAAACTATTTAAAAGCAGAATTGGACTGACTTCCAACTCTGCTTTTTTCTTATTGTTCAACTTCTGTTAGACTTGCTGCCTTTTCAAGATATTTTTGGTAGGTACCGTCATCCTTGAGTTTTTGAATAACCTTGTCCACCACTTCTTTCAAATCAGCACTATTTTTTCTAAGGGCAACGGCATTTGCTTCGCCGTCCTTCATCTTCAAGCTGACAGTTGCGACAGCTAGGTCCGCATTTTTAGCAGCGTAGCTAAGAGCAACAGGCTCATCCATGTGAACAGCATCTACTTTTCCAGCCTGCAATTCATTAACTGCTTCACCCATATTGGTTAGAGAAGTCAATTGAGCTTTTGGTAATTGTTCCTTGACCATAGCTTCTGGAACAGTCCCTTTTTGGGCTGCAATATTAGCACTTTCAAGGCTAGTTAAATCCTTGTATTTTTCTACATCAGACTTACGAACCAAGAAACTAATCTTGTTTTCATAGTAAGGAATTGAAAAATCAAAGACTTCTTTTCTCTCGTCAGTAGCGCTAATTCCCGCAACAGCTAGATCAGCCTTACCAGTTTGAAGACTAGTCAAGACATTGTCAAAACTCATGCTTGAAATTTCCAACTTAACCCCAAGTTCATCAGCGATAGCCTGAGCCATGTCAATATCCGCACCGACAACCTGATTTTTTCCGTCAACCAATGATTGGAACTCAAAGGGTGCATAGTCAGGACTGGTCGCCACAACTAATTTCCCCTTTTGCTTAATGGCTTCAACAGCTGACTGAGAACCATTAGAACCCGACTGGCAAGCTACTAAGAAGAAACTTGCAAGAAAACTACATAAAACAAATATCCATTTTTTTGATTTCATAAATAAACAACCTCTCTGTTGATTTTGTATAATTATAACGCTATCCAAGTTACTTGTCAAGTGTTTTTTTGAATTTTTTATCTTAAAAATATTTTTTTCATTCAATAAAAGGAGCTATCAGTTGATTTCAAGCTCCTTTTTATACAGATTGAACCTATTTTATAGTTCGACAATCTTACCTGTTTCAAAGTAAACAACCCATTCACAGATATTCTTGGCATAGTCTCCAATGCGTTCCAAGAAGGCAATCACTTGGAAATAATCACGACCTGTAACAATGGCATCAGGATTTTTCTTGATTTCTTCTGTAGCCAAGTCACGAATGCTATCAAAATAATGGTTGATTTTTTCGTCCATGGCTGCTACTTCATAGGCTTGGTCTACTGAACCATTGAGATAGAGTTCAAGGGCTGCTTCGACAAAGTTCTTGACATCGCGACCCATTCTCTTGATTTCTTCTTCAACAGCTGGGATGCGTTGCTCCCCTTTCATACGAATTGCCGCTTTGGCAATAGAAACGGCATGGTCACCCATACGTTCCAAGTCAGATACAGCCTTCAAGACTGTCAAAACAGTACGCAAGTCTTGAGAAACGGGTTGTTGAAGGGCAATCATTTCAAATGATTTTTTCTCCAATTTCACTTCGTATTCGTTTACTTCTGCATCGTCTTCGATGACTTCCTTGGCCAAATCACGGTCATGCGTAACAAAGGCACGCACTGTACGATTGATTTGGGATAGCACTTCTTGTCCCATAGCGTAGAACTGGTTGTGCAATTTCTCTAAATCTTCTTCAAATTGAGAACGTAACATCATTTATCTCCTTATCCAAATTTTCCTGAAATATAATCTTCTGTTTCCTTGTGTTGTGGGTTGAGGAACATCTTCTTGGTATCGTTAAACTCAATCAAATCTCCATCTAGGAAAAATCCTGTCTTGTCAGAGATACGAGAGGCTTGTTGCATGGAACGTGTAACCAAGAGCATGGTGTATTTATCTTTTAGCCCATACAAGGTTTCCTCAATCTTCCCAGCAGAGATAGGGTCCAAGGCTGAAGTCGGTTCATCCAAGAGAATGATTTTAGGACTGGTTGCCAAGACACGGGCAACACAGACACGTTGCTGTTGTCCACCTGAAAGCCCGATAGCTGAATCATGTAGGCGATCCTTGACCTCATCCCAGATGGAAGCACGTTGCAAGGCTTTTTCCACCGCTTCATCTAGAACTTGCTTGTCCTTCACTCCATTGATACGAAGCCCGTAGACAACATTTTCGTAGATGGACATAGGGAAAGGGTTTGGTTGTTGGAAAACCATACCGATTTCCTTACGCAATTCAACTGTATCTGTACGTGGACTGTAGATGTTGTGGCCGTTGTATACTACTGAACCAGTTGTGGTTACCTCTGGATTGAGGTCCCCCATGCGATTGATAGCCTTGAGGAGGGTTGATTTCCCTGATCCAGATGGACCAATCAAGGCTGTAATTTCCTTAGGTTGGAAAGATAGGGAAACACTATTCAAGGCCTTTTTTTGATTATAGTAAACGGACAGGTCTGATACCTGTAAAATCGCTTCTGTCATACTGTTTCCTTTCTATCCAAAGTGTCCTGTTACGTAGTCATTAGTTGACTGTAGTTTCGCATTTTGGAAAATATTAGACGTCTTATCATACTCAATCAAGTCACCCAAGTAGAAGAATCCTGTGTAATCACTAGCACGCGCAGCCTGCTGCATGCTGTGGGTCACGATGATGATGGTGAAGTCTTTCTTCAATTCCAACATGGTTTCTTCCAGCTGAGCTGTCGCAATCGGATCCAAGGCTGACGCTGGCTCATCCATCAAGAGAATATCTGGTTTAACAGAGATAGCACGAGCGATACAGAGACGTTGCTGCTGACCACCTGATAGGGTCAAGGCTGACTTGTGCAAATCATCTTTGACCTGGTCCCAAAGGGCAGCTTGACGGAGAGAAGTTTCTACAATTTCATCCAAGACTTGCTTGTCCTTAACACCTGCACGTTCATGGGCAAAAGTGATGTTGCGGTAGATAGACTTGGCAAAGGGATTTGGTCGTTGGAAGACCATTCCAATGTGCTTACGCATCTCATAAACATTGATTTCTGGACGGTTAACATCAATTCCTTGATAGAGGATTTGACCTGTGACCTTGGCAATATCAATAGTATCATTCATACGATTGAGACTGCGGAGGTAGGTTGATTTTCCTGAACCAGATGGACCAATTAAGGCAGTAATTTTATTTTTTTCAAATTGCATATCGATGCCCTTGATGGATTCTTTTTTACCGTAGTAAACATGTAAATCCTTGGTAGAGAGGGCCACTTTCTCTTCAGGAAAGGTGATGATATGCTTTTCATCCCAATTATATTTTGACATGGCTTCTCCTTTAGGCAGCGGTTAATTTCTTATGTAGGTAGCTTCCAAGTTTGCGGGCTCCAAAGTTAAAGATGAGGATAAAGATGAGGAGCACGGCCGCAGAACCTGCTGATACGATGGTTCCATCTGGAATGGTACCTTCACTATTGACTTTCCAAATGTGGACAGCCAAGGTTTCTGCTTGACGGAAGATAGAGATTGGGCTGGTCACACTGAGAATATTCCAGTTAGACCAGTCTAGAGCTGGAGCGGATTGTCCTGCTGTATAGATCAAAGCAGCCGCCTCACCAAAGATTCGACCAGATGCCAAGACGACTCCAGTCACAATGCCTGGAAGGGCTTCTGGAATGACCACATGGACCACTGTCTCCCAACGAGAAATTCCAAGAGCCAGACCAGCCTCACGTTGCGTATGGTGAACGTGTTTCAAGCTGTCCTCAACATTACGAGTCATCTGAGGCAGGTTAAAGACTGTCAAGGCCAAGGCACCTGAGATGATTGAAAATCCATACTCAAACTGAACTACAAAGATCAAGTAACCAAAGAGACCCACAACCACAGATGGCAGTGAAGACAAGATTTCAATACAGGTTCTGACAAAGTTTGTCACAGGACCTTTTTTAGCATATTCGGCTAGGAAAATCCCAGCCCCCATAGACAAGGGCACAGAGATAATCAAGGTAATAACCAAAAGGAAGAAGGAATTATAGAGCTGAATTCCAATCCCTCCACCTGCTTGGTAAGAAGATGATTTGCCAGTCAAGAAAGACCAAGAGATGTGGGGCAAACCACGAACCAAGATATAAAGAATCAAGGATGCCAAGATGGCAACGATAATTCCTGCAATCGAGTAGAGGACAGCTGTTGCAATTTTATCTAATTTCTTAGCGTGCATAGTTTTTCTTTCCTCTTTCTTTCGTAATCAATTTAATCACACTGTTAAAGGCCAAACTCATCAAGAGCAAGACCAAAGCTAGTGACCAGAGTACGTTATTATCAACTGTTCCCATAACAGTATTTCCGATACCCATGGTCAAAACAGAGGTCAAGGTCGCAGCAGGTGTTGTCAATGAAGTTGGGACAACAGCTGAGTTTCCGACCACCATCTGAATGGCCAAGGCTTCACCAAAGGCACGCGCCATCCCAAAGACCACTGCTGTGAAAATCCCTGAACGGGCCGCCTTCAAGGTCACTCGCCAAATAGTTTGCCAACGAGTGGCTCCCATAGCCAAACTAGCTTCACGGTAGTGACGAGGTACTGCACGCAAACTATCAGTTGTCATAAAGGTTACCGTCGGTAAAATCATGACAAAGAGAACGAAAATCCCTGACAAGATTCCAAAACCAGTTCCACCAAAGACACTGCGGACAAAGGGAACTACGACCTGCAAACCAATAAATCCATACACAACTGAAGGAATCCCAACTAGCAATTCAATAGCTGGTTGCAAGATTCTAGCACCTTTTGGTGAGACCTCGGTCATAAAGACTGCCGCACCAATGGCAAAAGGAGTTGCGATAAGAGCTGATAGAATTGTGACAATAAAGGAACCCAAAATCATGGGAAGGGCACCAAATTGTTTACCTGAAGGATTCCAAGTTTGGCCAAAGAGGAAATCAAAGATATTCACTCCATTGACAAAGAAGGTCGACAAGCCTTTTTGGGCTACGAAAATCAAAATCATAGCCACAATGATGACAATCAAAGACAGACAGGCAAAGGTCAAGCCTTTTCCTAATTTCTCTAAACGAGAGTTCTTTGAGGGAGAAAGTAATTTTTTAGCTAATTCTTCTTGATTCATTAGTGACTCCCTTCTAGTGCTGTCACCGTTCCTACAGCATCTTTTTCAACCTTCATTTCCTTAACAGAAATATAGCCCATTCCCTTAACGATTCCACTTTGCGCTTCATCTGAGAGGACAAAGTTGAGGAATTCTGCCACCAATTCATCTGGCTGACCTAAGGTGTACATGTGTTCATAAGACCACAAAGGCCAGTTATTGGTCGTAACATTTTCTGCAATCGGCTCATAGCCATTCAACTTCATGCGTTTAACCGAGTCATCCACATAGGCAAAGGCTAGGTAAGAAATGGCTCCTGGTGTCTGGGAAACAATGTTTTTGACCATCCCATTTGAATCCTGTTCTTGACTCTGCACGGCAGATTGACCATCCATGACAACACTATCAAAGGTTGCACGCGAACCAGAACTTGCCGCGCGGTTGATAATGGAAATGGCTAGGTCTTTCCCACCGACTTCTTTCCAGTTGGTCACTTGACCTGTGAAGATGCTACGAAGTTGCTCGGTTGTCAGATTTTCAACGTCAACTTCTTTGTTTACAATGACTGCCAAGCCCGCTACGGCTACCTTGTGATCCACTAGAGCGGATGCGTTGATACCGTCTTTTTCCTCGGCAAATACGTCTGAATTTCCTACATCAACGGCTCCAGATTGAACCTGAGACAGACCTGTACCAGATCCTCCACCTTGTACGTTGACTGTTTTTCCAACGTGCAGAGAGCCGAATTCATCTGCTGCTGCTTCGACCAAGGGCTGAAGAGCCGTTGAGCCAACAGCTGTCATGGATTCTCCACGATCAATCCAGCTAGCACATCCCGCCAAAGAACCTGCCAGCAAAAGAGCCACAAGGGATAGAGCGAGTTTTTTCCTTTTTTTCACTGTTTTTCTCCTTGAAAATAATGGTGAATGGTGTGAATTTTTTCAACTATTTATTTATGTTTTTCTTTTGAAAATTGGGAGCCAACTGAAGTTCTTATACTCAATGAAAATCAAAGAGCAAACTAGGAAACTAGCCGCAGGCTGTACTTGAGTACGGCAAGGCGACGTTGACGCGGTTTGAATTTGATTTTCGAAGAGTATTAGCTTGGTTTAACTAGAAATTTGCTTAGTTACCTTCTCCACCAATTTTGACTGAAAATGAAAGACAATTTGAAAAAAATCCATACTTCCACTATAACATAGACAAGCTACTTTGACTAGCATTTTCACTTGAATCTGAGGCCTTTTGGAAAATAATTTTTCAAAACATTTCCAGTCACCTTAGCAAAGCCCAAACCATTGCCTTGAACCAAAACTTGGTACCAACCATTTGGCAGACTTTCCTCCAGCTGAACAGTCTCTCCAGCGGCATACTTTACAAACGCTTCTTGGTCAATTTCAACCGACTGCTTAACCTGACTCGGTTTCAAGGCTAGGCCAAGAGCGAAACTTGGTTCAAAGCGTTTCTTCTTAAAGGTACCCAGATGCAGGCCATTGCGAGCAATCTTGAGCTTCCCTAAATCTGGCAAAAGTTCTGGCAAGAGATAAAGCTGGTCTCCAAAAGTCTGCAAGATACCGAGTAGATTGATTTTTAGGTGTTTTTGGGCAAATTCCTGCCACAAGGCAACTTGCTCACGGCTGAGATTGCTTTTACTTGCCTTACATTTTGGTGCTAGATTTTCACCTTTAAACTGTAGATGGGCTACAAATTGCCCTTCTCCCTTAAAATGATGAGGGTACATCCGAGCCGTTTCTGGCAGGTCAATGCCAGCTACCATTCCATTGATATGCTCAACTGGCAACAAGTCAAAATCATACTCTTCCAGTAACCAATTGACGATCTCTTCGTTTTCCTCAGGTGCCCAGGTACAGGTCGAATAAACCAGACGACCACCTTCAGCTAGCATGGTCACCGCATCCGCTAAAATCTCTCTTTGCAAACTAGCACATTGACCCGGATAATCGAGACTCCAATAATCCATAGCGTCTGGTTGCTTACGGAACATTCCTTCACCAGAGCAAGGGGCATCAAGGACAATAAGGTCAAAATAGCCTTTAAAGACCTTGACCAAACGGTCAGCAGATTCATTAGTCACTACGACATTTGTCGCACCAAAGCGCTCCATATTTTCTACTAAAATCTTAGCCCGTTTACTTGAGATTTCGTTGGAAACAAGGAGACCCTCTCCTGCTAAATAGGCTGCTAGCTGAGTTGATTTACCACCTGGAGCAGCGGCCAAATCCAAGACCTTCATTCCAGGACTGGGTTGGGCTACCTGAGCCACCATTTGAGCAGCGGGTTCTTGCGAATAAACTAAACCAGTAGCATGCTCAGGCGATTTTCCTGAAACCTTCCCATAGTGGCCCCAAGGGGTTTGAGGAATAGGATCAGAAAATAAAGCTTGCACTTCTTTTAAAGGATTGATCCGAAAGGCCGAAACCGCTTCCTCCTCAAAAGAGGCAAGAAAATCTCTTGCCTCATCTCCTAGTATCTCTTCATATTTTTCAACAAATCCTTCTGGAAATTGCATTTAAGTTCTTTTCCTTTCGTAAATATAGGACTGAATTTCCTCCTGCATCTCAAGAGGTAGCATCATGACCGGTTGTCTGCTTTGAAAATCAAGCGGTTCACCAGATAGGGTCACCACCCGATAGCCTAGACCTTCTCCTAAAATACTAGCGGCAGCATAATCCCATGGTTGCAGATAAGTGACATAGGTCAATAAACGTCCTGACAAAATCTTGGCAAAACTAATGGCCGCACTTCCATAGACACGAACACCAAGAACCGCTCGGCTCAAATCAGCCAGCCCCCATTCATTGGTTTCCAGCATACCACTATTTCCTGAAATGAGAAAATCTCCAAGTGGTTTTGCTTTAAAGGGTGCTAGGGTCTGATCATTTAGATAAACAGGAAAGGCTCCACCACCGTGATAACAATCCCCTTTGACCACATCATAAATCAGGCCAAACTGCCCTTGACCATTCTCAAAATAAGCCATCATGACAGCAAAATCTTCCTGCTGGGCGACAAAATTATTGGTCCCATCAATCGGATCAATAACCCAAACCTTGCCCTCTTGAACCGAAGCTCTCAGACAACCTTCTTCAGCACAAATCTTATCATCAGGATAACGGGACAAAATCTCACCAACCAAGAGTTCCTGAACTTCCTTGTCCAGTCTGGTCACCAAGTCTGTTGGAGAGGACTTGGTCTCAACGCGCAAGTCTTCCTGCATATGGTCAAGGATGTACTGGCCCGCCTTCTTAACAAGCTTTTTAGCAAATTCAAATTTACTTTCCAAGAGAAATCTTTCCTTCCCCTTTTTCCTTGGCAGTCTGAACTGCTCGATAAAGCGAATAGCCACTAACTGTTTCAAATTCTCGTCCCAAACGTTTTTCTTCGCTCTTGCTTGGCACGACCGCTTTGAATCCCTTATAGGAGTCCAGTAACTTTTTAGCCTCTACCTTGCCCTCATAGGCAGCTTCAACATCATTAAAAAAAGAAAGCACTGAAGCAAGTTCTTCAGTGCTCCACGACAAATCTAGTGGGTAACTATACTGTTTGTTCATTAACTAATACCAGCTCTCATTCTTGCTTCTTTTAGTTCTTGCTTACGATAACTACGAGGGAGAAAAGCACGAATCTCATCTTCATTAAAACCGATCTGCATGCGTTTGGCATCGATAATAATTGGGCGACGCAAAAGACTAGGGTACTGCTCAATCAAATGAAGCAATTCCGATACCGAAATACTTTCTACATCAATATCTAATTTTTGAAAAATTTTTGAACGAGTTGAAATGATGTCATCAGTACCATTTTCGGTCAAGGAAAGAATGTGTTGCAATTCCTTTCTTGTTAAGGGACTGGTCATAATATTGTGCTCCTCAAAGGGCACCTTATGTTTTTCTAACCAGGCCTTTGCCTTACGACATGAAGTACAGCTCGGTGATAGAAATAGTGTAATCATGCTTTTCTCTTCTTATCTATACTTTGCTACTTCTATTATACAAAAAAATAAAGCGCTTGACTAGGGATTTTTAGAAAAAAAGCCTATTTTTCAAGAAAAATAGACTGTTTGCGAACGATTGACACTATTCAGAATTAGTTAATTCACTCTTATACTCTTCGAAAATCAAATTCAAACTGCGTCAACGTCGCCTTGCCGTACTCAAGTACAGCCTGCGGCTAGTTTCCTAGTTTGCTCTTTGATTTTCATTGAGTATTAACGATAGTTTCGAATCATATACCTAATTTATACATGTGAAATAAGAACATCTTTCGGTTCACTTCCTACGACTTTTCAGATAAAGATAGCCAAAGAAGCTTTCATAGAGGGCAAAAAAGAGGAGGAAGGCATGAAGGAAGAAGATCTCTGGCAAAATCAGAATCACTGGATCCTTAGCTGGATCAAAAAGCCAGGTATCATCTCCCACAAAGAGAATTTGATGGAAAAGAGTAAAGAATTGGTCAAAACCAATCAAAACTCCCCCAAGACCAATCAGCACAGGCAAGACTACTAGAGTCAAAAGCCCCTTACTGAATAAAGATAAAAAGCCCTTTTTCACAATTCCTTTGACAAAGAAATAGAAACTGGGCAGTGTCACTAGGCCAACTAGCTGTACCAAGTGAAAGAGATTCTTGACCACCGCAAAGTGATGTAGCCCAGCTGCTGACGAACGAAAATCTGGCATCTGCAAGACCTGACTAAAAGGATTGGTCAGATAATTCATCAAAATATGAAAGTTGTACTGAATGGTTTCCGGTTTTAAATAGACCCGATCTGTTAAATTCAGCCACTGAATTTCAAACGGATAGAAAATCCAAGCTAGATAAATGGTCAGCAGGATTGAAAGAGAGAAGAGAAAGAGCATAGAGCCCCAAAAGGTCAGTTTAGTTTTCATCAAAGTTCCACTCCGCAAGGCTAGAAACCACATGAGTCGGTGCGATTGGCAGGTCTGCCACTTCTTCTGCCTTGGTAAAACCTGTTGTCACCAAGAGCGTTGGAATGCCATTGTCAATCCCTGCTCGAATATCAGTCAAATAATTGTCCCCAACCATGATTAATTCTTCACGTTCCAAACCTAAGTGCTCAACCGCCTTGTTCATAATGATAGCATTTGGTTTCCCGATATAAACAGGCTTCACTCGTGTTGCTACTTCAAGTAGCGTAATCAGTGAACCAGCACCTGGCAAAAGTCCTCGCTCTGTTGGAATGTTAAGGTCAGGATTGGTTCCGATAAAGTGAGCACCCTTTTGGATAGCCAGAGTTGCTGTCGCAAATTTTTCATAGTCGACCTGCCAGTCCAGCCCTACTACCACATAGGCAGGATTTTCCTTGTCTTCCACATAGCCAGCCGCCTTAATGGCATCTTTGAGTCCTGCTTCTCCGATGACATAGACGGTCTTTTCCAGTCCCAAGTCATTCATATAGTCGATCGTTGCCAAGGTCGCTGTGTAGACAGTCGATAGGGGCGTATCGATATTAAAATTTTGAGCCAACATCTCCTGAACGCTCTCTGGAGTGCGGGTTGTATTGTTGGTTACAAAGAGATAGGGGATGTCCCGCTGTTGCAATTCATGGACAAAAGCCTCTCCTGCCGGGATTCGATCTTTCCCCTTATAAATAGTACCGTCTAAATCAATTAAATAGCCTTTATATTTCATACTTTCTCCCTAATCCTTTTTTATTTCTTGCCATGTGATGATAGCTTGGGCATTAGTAGCCCCGTCGCTTGTAATCTCATGCTTGCTTTCCAGTCCAGTCCGTTCAACAGCCGATGTAATCACCCCACCTGGTCGAACTTCCTTGACATACTTGAGGTTGATTTTCTTGGGAATATACTGGGTCAAAAAATCCGCTCCCATGACCTCAAAAATCCAATCAAAGTATTTACTGTTATTGACATGACCATTCATATCCAAGTCGTAAAAACGGACATGGTAATCCTTGCTGATTGGCTCGCCCAAGGACTCATACTTTGGTCCACGGATAAGTTTTTTATTAAATTCAGACTGGTAAGGAGCCACAATCTCAGGTTCGACAGCATGAACTTTTCGATTGTCTCGGTCCATGAGAACAAAGGTAGCCATCATGTGGATGAGCTCCTGCCCCGCTTCATCATAAATAGTAAAGCGACGGTAGCAAAAGAGTCGATTGTAGCTCAAAGCTTCTGTTTCGATGGTAATTTCTTCCCCAAAACGAGGTAAACGAATCACCTCAATATCATAGCCTGCAATGATCCAGACTAAATTATAGTTTTCTAAAATGGCCTTATCACCAACACCCAGTTCAATAGACTGCATCCCTGAAACTTGTAGGGATAGTAAAATCACATCTGGAAGCTTGATATGACCGTTCATATCAGCCATATCAAAAGGAATTTTCATTTTCATTTGATAAGTTAAGCCCATCATCCTACTCCAAAATAAATCGTTCTGCTACGGTATCTCCCAAGAAGAGACCTCTTTTTGTCATGCGCACTCGGTCACCCTCTATTTGCATGAGACCTTGTTGAACCAAGTCTCTGACAATTTCTCCATAAAGTCCTTCAAAAGACCGTCCAAATTTTTCCTCAAATCTACTCATGGAAACCCCTGATTTCTTGCGAAGCCCCAGAAACATCTCTTCTTCCATTTGCTCTTTTTGACTCAGGTGCTCTTCTATGATGCGAGAATTGCCTTCCTCAACTGCACTCAGATAATGACGAATGGGACCATGGTTTTTATAGCGAATACCATTGACATAACCAGATGCACCAGCACCGATGCCATAGTATTCAGCATTGTCCCAGTACATGAGATTGTGGCGACTTTCAAAACCAGGCTTGGAGAAATTGGAAATCTCATAATGTTCAAAACCTGCCCCCTCCAGCTCTGCAATGATGTACTCAAACATCTCCGCTTCCAGTTCTTCCTTAGGCAGAGGCAATTTCCCTCGTCGCATACGGTTCATAAAGACCGTATGATTTTCCAAAATCAAGCTATACAAACTCATATGGGGAATCTCCAATCCAATGGCCTTAGCCACATTGTCCTTGACCTGCTCCATGGTCTGACCAGGTAGCGCATAAATCAAGTCGATGGAGATATTGTCAAAACCAGCTAATTTAAGACGATCAATATTTTCATAAATATCCTTCTCCAAATGACTGCGCCCAATCTTTTTCAGCATCTTGTCGTCAAAGGTCTGCACACCTAGCGAAACACGATTGACAGCTGAGCTCTTCAAAACAGCTATCTTATCCGCATCCAAGTCGCCTGGATTAGCTTCAATGGTCAACTCTTCTAAGACAGACAAGTCCAAGTTTTTAGTCAAGCCATCCAGTAATACTTCCAGTTGTGGAGCCGACAGGGCTGTTGGTGTCCCACCACCGATGTAGAGGGTTCGCAACTTTTGAATATCATAAGAACGAAACTCTTCCAGCAGATGCTCCAAATAGCTATCTACCGGCTGATTTTTGATAAAAACCTTTGAAAAGTCACAATAATAACAAATCTGGGTACAAAATGGGATGTGCACATAGGCTGACGTTGGTTTTTTCTGCATAGTCTTATTATACCACAAAAAGCGAACAATACTTAGAATTCCGTTTAACAAAATCCTAGCATTGTTCGCTTTCTTTATCTAATCATTCTTTTTATTTTATGACTAACACGATTCCCAGAACAAATCTAGTTTGCCATAAAATACAACAGAATGAATGTTCATCTGACTAAATTTTTAGTCTTCTTTTTTCTTGCGAGCTACAAGTCCAAATCCACTCAATAGTCCAAGAAGTCCTAGAGATGCAAGAGTCGCATTTGATTCTGTTCCTGTATTTGGCAATACATTTTGAGAATCATTTGATTTAGCTCCATTATCCATAGTAGTCTTAGTATCTACCTGATCTGCATTCGGAGTAGCTGGTGTTGGTGCAGGTACATCTTGACCAGAACCTCCATTAGTATCAGGTTTGGCTGGCGTATCAGGTGTCACTGGCGCAACTGGATTTGTATCTGCTGGTGTTGCTGGTGTGACTTTACCTGGTGTTACTACATTTGGAACTTCTACAGCTGGTTGACCTGGTTCTGTAATCTTAGCTGTACCTGGGACATCTTTCTTAGGAAGTTTGTCATTTGGTACTTTACCTTTACCATCTTGACCGATTTCAACTGTGATTGGACCATTTTCACCTGGGATTTCTACCGTAGTTCCTGGTGGGTATGTTGATCCATCTGGTTTCTTAGGTGTTACTGTAACGTCACCTGTCTTAGGATCTTGTTCCAACTCTACTGTTGGTGTCTTTTGAGCTGGTGTTTCTGGTGTTACCTTAGCTGGTGTTTCAAATGGAACTTCAACTGTTGGTTGACCTGGTTCTGTAATCTTAGCTGTACCTGGGACATCTTTCTTAGGAAGTTTGTCATTTGGTACTTTACCTTTACCATCTTCACCGATTTCAACTGTGATTGGACCATCTTCACCTGGGATTTCTACCTTAGTTCCTGGTTTGTATGGAGTTCCATCTGGTTTCTTAGGTGTTACTGTAACTTCACCTGTCTTAGGATCTTGTTCAACATCTACTGTTGGTGTCTTACGAGCTGGTGTTGTTACATCCACTGGTTGTGATGGTTTCTTATTAGGTTCTGTTACTGTTCCTGTACCTGGGACTTCTTTCTTAGGAAGTTTGTCATTTGGTACTTTACCTGAACCATCTTTACCGATTTCAACTGTGATTGGACCATTTTCTCCTGGAATTTCTACCGTAGTTCCTGGTGGGTATGTTGATCCATCTGGTTTCTTAGGTGTTACAATCGCATCTCCATTTGGTTGTGGAGTAATTTCAATCTTACCTGGTTTTTCTGTTTCTGGT
>ASZZ01000002.1 GCA_000430305.1 Streptococcus mitis 17/34 | reverse complement strand
AAGTACTGACGTTTTTTTGTATGCTTATTTTGATTTGATATAGTTGATACCATCTGCTTTTGGTGCAACTGCTTTTCCAAAGAAGGCTGCCAAGACAAGAATGGTCAAAACATAAGGTGCGATTTGAAGGTAAACCGCAGGCACTCCTTGTAGGAATGGCAATTGAGAACCGATAACAGCCAAACTTTGTGAAAGCCCAAAGAAGAGACTAGATAGCATGGCTCCGATTGGATTCCATTTTCCAAAAATCATCGCAGCAAGGGCGATAAATCCAGGTCCAACAATAGTTGTCACTGAGAAGTTAACTGAGATTGATTGAGCATAAATCGCTCCCCCAATTCCACCTAGGAAACCTGAAATGATAACCCCTAAATATCTCATTTTGTAGACGTTGATTCCCAACGTGTCCGCTGCTTGAGGATGTTCACCTACAGAGCGGAGACGAAGACCAAAGCGGGTCTTGAAGAGGATAAACCAAGCAAGGAAGGAGAAGGCAATCGCGATATAACCAAGCAGACTTGTTGATTTGAAGAAGATATCACCAATCACTGGGATATTAGCTAAGACTGGGAAGTCAAAGCGTCCGAAAGTCTGGCTTAGGTTATCTGTTTGTCCTTTATTATAAAGCACTTTCACTAAGAAAACAGCCAAGGCAGGCGCCATCAAGTTCAATACTGTACCGCTGACAACATGGTCTGCACGGAAATGAACTGTTGCTGCTGCGTGGATGATAGAAAAGATTCCCCCTACCAATCCTGCTACAAGCAAAGATAGCCATGGAGTTGCTGCTCCAAATTGTTCTGCAAATTCAAGGTTAAAGACGACCCCAGAAAAGGCACCCATAACCATAATTCCTTCAAGACCGACGTTTACCACACCACCACGTTCAGAGAAAACACCACCGATACTTGTAAAGATGAGGGGGCTGAGTAAATCAGCATAGAAGACACCAAGAGGGTGAGCAAGGTTGTAATAGACATCTTTACTTACCTCCTTTAACTTGTTTTTTAGGTTTGACAAAGCGTTCGATAAGGTAATGAACACTGACAAAGAAGATAATAGACGCTGTTACAATGCTGACAAGCTCAGATGGTACCTGTGCCGCATTCATACCAGGGGCTCCAACTTGGAGAACACCAAATAGGAAGGCTGCAAAGAGAATACCAATTGGTGAGTTGGCTGCAAGCAGACTAACCGCCATCCCGTTAAATCCGACAGCTAAGGATGCCCCCTGAACATAGACGTTCTGGAAGGTTCCCAAACCTTCAACGGCTCCACCAAGACCAGCCAAAGCACCTGAGATAATCATTGATAGGATAATCGTTCGTTTGGCAGAAATACCAGCGTATTCTGATGCGTGTGGATTAAGACCAACCGCACGGATTTCAAAACCAAGAGTTGTTTTCTTGAGCATGAACCAAATGACTACAACAGCAATGATGGCAAAGAAAATACCAATATTCATCCGCGAATTACCAGTCAATTCAGACAACCAAGGTGTCTGATAGGTTGCATTAGCTCCAACACGAATCGTCGAATCTGTACTTTGCATGAAGTCTTTAGGAAAGGCATGGATAAAGGCATTTCCTACATACAAGACAATATAGTTCATCATGATGGTTACGATAACCTCTGATGTCCCTAGATAAGCTCTAAGAATACCTGGAATCGCTCCGACAATTCCACCAGCAATCAAGGCAATCACGATAGTTGCTAGAATCATCAAGGGACGTGGCATATCTGGATGCGACAAAGCAAACCAACCACTGAGAATCCAACCTGCCAAAGCCTGACCAGGAAGCCCAACGTTAAAGAAACCAGCACGACTGGCAACAGCAAAGCCAAGACCAATCAAGACCAAAGGCCCCATAGCACGGAAGATTTCTCCAATCCCACGCAGACTACCAAAGGCTGTATAGAACAATTCTTCGTAGCCCCAAATAGCATCATAACCGAAGATCCACATGACAATGGCTCCAAGTAAAATTCCTAGGAAGACAGAAATCAAGGGAACCGAAATTTGTTGTAATTTTTTAGACATCACTCTTCTCCTTTCCCAAGTTTCCACCAGCCATCAAGACACCAAGTTCTTGCTTATTGGTTGTTTCTGGTGACACAATACCTTGAATCTTCCCATCGTGGATAACGGCAATACGGTCTGAGACGTTTAAAATCTCATCCAATTCAAAGCTGACAACAAGGACAGCCTTTCCATTATCACGCTCTTCAATCAAGCGTTTGTGGATATATTCAATGGCACCGACATCCAAACCACGAGTTGGTTGGCTGACGATAAGGAGATCAGGATCTCGATCAATTTCACGAGCAATAATTGCTTTTTGTTGATTTCCTCCTGAGAGTGCAGCTGCAGGCACATATTCACTAGCAGCACGAACATCAAACTCTTCCATTAACTTTTTAGCATAAGAAGTAATATTTGAATAGTTCAAAATTCCATTTTTACTATGTGGTTCTTTATAGTAGGTTTGAAGGGCAATATTTTCAGAAATCATCATTTCCAAAATCAAACCATCACGGTGACGGTCTTCTGGAACGTGCCCAACACTCAACTCTGTAATCTGACGTGGGTGCAAGCTACAATTGAATCTCCTTTTAGCTCGATGCTACCAGATTCAACCTTGCGAAGACCTGTGATTGCTTGAATGAGTTCAGACTGACCATTTCCATCAATCCCTGCAATACCGACAATCTCTCCAGCACGAACATCCAAGGATAGATTTTTAACAGCTGGGACACCACGGTTTTCATTGACCACCAAATCTTTGATTGACAAGACTACTTCTTTTGGTTGAGAGGCTTGCTTCTCTGTCTTAAAGGAAACAGAACGTCCTACCATCATTTCAGCCAAATCTGCATTGGTAGCTCCTGCAATTTCGACGGTTTCAATAGATTTCCCACGACGGATAACTGTAACGCGGTCAGAAACTGCACGAATTTCATCCAACTTGTGGGTAATCAAGATAATTGATTTTCCTTCTTTGACAAGATTTTTCATAATAGCCATCAACTCATCAATTTCTGATGGAGTCAAGACAGCTGTTGGTTCATCAAAGATAAGGATATCAGCCCCCGATAAAGGGTTTTTAAAATTTCTACACGTTGTTGGGCTCCAACTGAGATATCTGCCACCTTGGCAGAAGGGTCAACAGCTAAGCCATAACGTTCAGAAAGAGCCTTGATTTCTTTGCTAGCTCCAGCGATATCTAGCACACCTTTTTTAGTCAATTCACTTCCTAAAATGATGTTTTCAGCCACTGTGAAAGCCTCTACCAACATAAAGTGCTGGTGAACCATTCCGATTCCTAAGCTAGCCGCTTTTGATGGTGAATCGAGATTGACAACTTGACCGTTGACCACAATTTCACCACTGGTTGGTTCAAGAAGCCCTGCTAACATGTTCATTAGCGTGGATTTTCCAGCCCCATTTTCTCCTAAAAGTGCATGAATTTCACCTTTTCGTAGGTGCAGGTTGATTTTGTCGTTGGCAACAAATTCACCAAACACCTTGGTAATATCACGCATCTCAATGACATTTTCGTGTGCCATGTGCTCTTCCTTTCAGAGTCTTATTTTATTTCAATAAAACTTGCTAGTTTATCTAGTAGCAAGCTTTACTGAGACAAAATGACTTTGTCTCAACTCTTAAAAAAGCGGCCAAGGGCCGCTTCCTAAGAAATGACTTCCATCCATTATTTTTCAGGAACTTTTACGCTTCCATCAAGGATTTTAGCTTTAGCATCTTCAACAGCTTTTTTACCTTCTTCTGAAAGGTTTGTTACTGCCAAGTCAACCCCTTTATCTTTCAATGAGTAAACGATCACTTGACCGCCAGGGAATTCACCTTTTTCTGCCTTATTAGCAATATCTTTTACAGTTGTACCAACTTGTTTCAAAGTAGATACAAGAACAAAGTTTGATTCTTTTCCATCTTTAGAAGTGTATTTACCTTCTCCTACTTGGTCACGGTCAACACCGATAACCCAAACTTTTTCATTTTCAGGACGGCTTTCGTTGAGTGATTTAGCTTCTGCAAAGACACCTGCACCTGTTCCACCTGCTGCTTGGTAAACAACGTCTGCACCAGCTGCGTATTGTGCTGCTGCAATTGTTTTACCTTTAGCAGCATCACCAAATGAACCAGCATAGTCAACTTGTACTTTGATAGATGGGTCTACTGACTCAACACCAGCTTTAAATCCAGCTGCAAAACGTGAGATAACTTCAGACTCGATACCACCTACAAAACCAACTTGTTTTGTTTTAGTTGTTTTAGCTGCTGCAACACCTGCAAGGTAAGCAGCTTCGTTATCAGCAAATGTTACGCTCGCAACATTCTTTTGATCTTTAATCACATCATCAATCAAGACATAGTTCAAGTCAGAGTGGTCTTTGGCTGCTTCTTCAACTGCATTGTGAAGGGCAAAACCAACACCGAAGATCAGGTTGTAACTTCCAGCCGCTTGTTGCAAGTTGTTAGCGTAGTCAGCCTCACTTGTTGATTGGAAGTAAGTGAAACCTTTATCTTTTGAAAGATTGTGTTCTTTACCCCAGTCTTGCAAACCTTCCCATGCTGATTGGTTGAATGATTTGTCATCAACACCACCAGTATCAGTGACGATTGCTGCTTTTGTCTTCACATCAGAAGATGAAGCTGCGTTACGAGAAGAGCGGTTACCACATGCAGCAAGTCCAACTGCTGCCACTGCAACTAGACCAAGGCCTAGCCATTGTTTCTTGTTCATTACTGAACCTCCTAAATAAGATGTGCAACGATGTTGCAAGTATGGATTTGTTGGCCACAAGGACCGTGCCACTCAGAGAGCGACTCAGACTAGTTTAAGTCTGTAAAAGAGTATGGAAGTAACTCCCCGACCGTCATCTCGACCGTCGATTTATCTTTTGCGACTAAAGTCACTTTTAGATCTTGTTCAAAAAATTCGACCATTACTTGGCGACAAGCACCACATGGTGAGATTGGTTTTTCAGTCTGTCCATAGACAATCAATTCTGAAAATTCTCTTTGTCCTTCAGATATAGCCTTAAAAATGGCTGTTCTCTCACCGCAATTGGTCAAAGGATAGCTAGCATTTTCGATATTCACTCCCGTGTAAACACTTCCGTCTTTTGCCACTAAAACTGCTCCGATAGGAAAGTGAGAATAGGGACATAGGCATGTTTGCTGGTTTCAATTGCTAGTTCAATCAACTCAGTAGTCGCCATCTGCCAATTCTCCTTTTAAAATGGCTACACCAGCTGACGTTCCGATACGGGTCGCACCTGCTTCAACAAAGGCAAGAGCATCTGCATAAGAACGAGCTCCACCAGCTGCCTTGACTCCCATATCAGGTCCAACAGTTTCACGCATTAATTTGACATCTGCTATCGTAGCTCCACCAGTTGAAAAGCCAGTAGATGTTTTGACAAAATCAGCTTCCGCTTTTTGGGCTAATTGACAAGCCACAACTTTTTCTTGGTCGGTCAATAAGCAAGCTTCAATGATGACTTTCACTAACTTGTCACCACTTGCTTCTACTACTGCGCGAATGTCAGACTCAACCAAATCAAGATTACCTGATTTGAGAGCTCCAACATTGATCACCATATCAATCTCATCTGCACCATTTTGGATAGCTTCTTTGGTTTCAAAAGCTTTCACTGCTGAAGTTGTTGCTCCCAAGGGAAAACCTATTACTGTACAAATCTTGACATCTGTACCTTCAAGCCCTTTTTTAGCATGTTCAACCCAGGTCGGATTGACACAAACACTGGCAAAATCATACTCTCTAGCCTCAGACAACAAACAATCAATTTGTTTTTCTGTCGCTTCCTGCTTCAAAAGCGTATGATCGATATATTTATTTAATTTCATATACGGATTCTCCTGTCGTTTATGAGATAATTTCTATAATTTCTCGTAAACTTCGCACCCTATCATTTATTTTAACATATTTTTGAAAATCTGTAACTAGCTGAGGAGAAATTTTTCCATTTGTGTATACTTTTGCAACAATTTCTCCCTTTTGAACGGAATCTCCAACTTTCTTTTCAAAAACAATTCCAGTTTCATAGTCCAAGTCATCAGACTTGACTGCACGACCAGCACCAAGTCTCATAGCATAGAGGCCAAATTCCATAGCTGGGAGAGCTGAAATGACACCTGTTTCCTGGGCAGGGATATCCACTACATGGGTAACATTGACTGGACGATAGAGGTCTTCCAAGTCTCCACCTTGAGCTTGCACCATCTCCTCAAACTTAGCCAGTGCTTGTCCATTTTCAAGATGTTGGCGAACTTCTTCAACTGTCTTGTTTACATTTGCCAGACCAAGCATAATTTGAGCCAATTCACAAATAAAGTGGGTAATATCCTGACGGCCTTGTCCTTGTAAAATCTCCAGTGCTTCAAGGATTTCCAGACGATTTCCAATCGCTCGTCCCAAGGGCTGACTCATATCCGTAATCACTGCTACCGTCTTTCGACCAACTGCCTTACCAAGATCCACCATGGTTTGAGCCAGTTCACGCGCCTCATCAACAGTTTTCATGAAGGCACCCTCTCCGACAGTTACGTCTAGCAAAATAGCATCCGCTCCTGCCGCGATTTTCTTGCTCATCACCGAACTCGCAATCAGAGGAATCGTGTCAACAGTTGCAGTTACATCACGGAGAGCGTAGAGAAGCTTGTCAGCTTTAACCAGCTGGTCTGATTGCCCAATGACAGATACTCCAATGTCCTGCACCTGACGAATGAAATCTTCTTGACTGCGCTCGACTTGATAGCCCTTAATGGACTCCAATTTATCAATTGTTCCACCAGTATGACCGAGACCACGACCACTCATTTTGGCCACAGGCACACCAAAGCTAGCCACAAGAGGAGCCAAAATCAAGGTTACCTTATCACCAACACCACCCGTAGAATGCTTGTCAACCTTAACCCCATCAATAGCGGATAAATCAAACTCTTGCCCAGTCTGAACCATATTCATAGTTAGATCAGAGACTTCTCGTGTTGTCATTCCTTTGAAATAAACAGCCATAGCAAAGGCAGACATCTGATAATCAGGAACCGTTCCTGACACATAGCCTTCAACTAGCCACTCAATTTCACTCGAAGTCAGTTCTCGACCATCTCGTTTCTTTTGGATTAAATCAACTGCTCTCATTCGTTCACACTTCTAAGGATATAGTATCCCTTATCTTTTTTGACGATTTCACAATTGCCAAACACTTCCTCCATCTTGGACTTAGCACTTGGGGCTTGTTTTTTCTGAATAACGATTGTTAAATCTCCACCAGTTTCCAAGAAATCTTTACTTTTCTCAATGATTTCATGAACCACTTGCTTGCCCGCACGGATAGGAGGATTAGAAATGACGTGGTCAAAATTCCCTTCAACTTGTTCATAGATGTTAGACTGGAAAATCGTCGCTTCTATTTTATTTCGTTCAGCATTTTGTCGCGCTAAATCCAAGGCACGATTATTAATATCGACCATGGTCGCCTGAACTCCATAAGCCTTAGCCAAAGACAAGCCCAAAGGCCCGTAACCACAGCCTACATCAAGGACAGTTTCTCCTTGGTTGACCTCTAGACACTTGAGCAAGAGTTGACTTCCAAAGTCAACCATTTTCTTGCTAAAAACACCCGCATCCGTCAAAAAGGTCATTTTTTCTCCCAACAACTCCACTCTCAACTCATGAATATCGTGAGCAGCGTCAGGATTTTCTGCATAATACATTTTACTCATGACACTATTTTACCATAATTTGCCTTAAATTGTAAATCGTTTACAAATTGATAATAAAACGAAAAAGAGTGAAGAAAGCTAGTCAAGAGAACCTTTTCTTCAATCTATTTCAACACTTATAAATAATAAGGAATTTAGAACTAAAAATATCATAGTCAGGATAAGACAATAAATTTAATGTCTATAATCAGTCGCATTTTCATTACTATTGCTTAACCTTAAAATACTTTATTATCAACAAAATTCCCAACAAAATGTTTAGATAAAATCCCAACTGATAAGTTTGTGTCAGAATTTCCAAACTTGTCCAAAGTCGTATCAAATCTTCTAATGACATACGGAAGAGATACCCTTCTGTAGCAATCCACAAAATCAAAAATAGATAACTTCCAGCAGCAAGCCATTTCGTCCATCGTTTTTTTAGCAACTGAACAATCAAGAGCGAACAGATAAAGCCAACTGTTAAAATGGCGTGTTCCATCAAAAAAGTAAAACCGTAATAGATTTCCACAAAGCGTCTACCATTATCCGCATTGACCCCTTTTATAAAAGGTAAGGCAAAACTTAAAATAAAACAGAGTTCCAATATATAAGGTTTTAAGATTTTCATGACACACCTCCTATAAGTTGTAAATCCCAAAGCCCCCTTTATTAGCTTATAAGTCAGGAGAAAGTAGCTCCTACTTCATCAATAAATTGGTCAACCTCTATTATACGATATTGGCTTACTATCATCAAGAAACCGCTTTATTTTTTTAGCTTTTTATGGTATGATAGACAAAATATCTAGGGGAAAATAAATGACCAACGAATTTTTACATTTTGAAAAAATCAGCCGCCAGACTTGGCAATCCTTACATCGCAAAACAACACCTCCTTTGACAGAAGAGGAATTAGAATCCATCAAGAGTTTTAATGACCAGATTAGCCTACAAGATGTTACAGATGTCTATCTTCCACTAGCACACCTCATTCAGATTTATAAGCGTACCAAGGATGATTTGGCCTTTTCAAAAGGAATTTTCCTTCAACGTGAAAGCAAATCCCAACCTTTTATTATTGGTGTTTCTGGTAGTGTTGCCGTTGGAAAATCCACAACCAGTCGCCTACTTCAAATCCTACTGTCCCGTACCCTTACAGATGCTACGGTTGAGTTGGTAACAACTGATGGCTTTCTCTATCCCAACCAGACCTTGACTGAGCAAGGGATTTTAAATCGCAAGGGATTTCCTGAAAGCTATGATATGGAAGCCCTTCTCAACTTCTTGGATCGCATTAAAAATGGACAAGATGTGGATATTCCTGTCTACTCTCATGAGGTCTATGACATCGTCCCTGAAGCAAAACAACGAGTAAAAGCTGCTGACTTTGTGATTGTCGAGGGGATTAACGTCTTTCAAAATCCACAAAACGAGCGTCTCTATATTACTGACTTCTTTGACTTTTCCATCTATGTTGATGCTTCAGTTGATGACATCGAGAGTTGGTATCTAGACCGTTTCTTGAAAATCCTGAGCCTAGCCCAAAACGACCCTGATAGCTACTATTATCCTTTTACTCAAATGCCAATCGGGGAAGTGGAATCCTTTGCCCATCAAGTCTGGACTAGTATCAATCTCACAAATCTACAAAATTATATTGAACCAACCAGAAATCGTGCAGAAGTGATTCTGCATAAAACAAAGAACCATGAAATCGATGAAATTTACTTAAAAAAGTAATTTTCCCTTGTCAAAACGTCAGTTTTCAGATATAATGGTATAGTTAGTAAATATGGAGGTAAGAACATTGGCAAACATTAAATCAGCTATCAAACGCGCTGAATTGAACGTTAAACAAAACGAAAAGAACTCAGCTCAAAAATCAGCTATGCGTACTGCTATCAAAGCTTTTGAAGCAAACCCATCTGAAGAACTTTTCCGTGCTGCTAGCTCAGCTATCGATAAAGCAGAAACTAAAGGTTTGATTCACAAAAACAAAGCAAGCCGCGATAAAGCTCGTCTTTCAGCTAAACTTGCTAAATAAGAAACAGTCCATAGAGGCTGTTTTTTTGTCTCCAAATAGGAAAGGGTAGAAAATGAAAATCGCAATTATCGGATATTCTGGTGCTGGTAAGTCAACGCTAGCCGAAAAGTTATCTCTCTACTACTCCATCCCAAAACTTCATATGGACACACTCCAATTTCAGCCAGGGTGGCTAGATAGTGACCGCGAATGGATGTTGACCGAGATGAAAAACTTTCTTACAAAGAATGAATCTTGGGTTATCGACGGAAATTATTCTTGGTGTTGTTATGAGGAAAGAATGGACGAAGCTGACCAGATCATCTTTTTAAACTTCTCTGCTTGGAATTGTTTGCTAAGAGCCTTTAAGCGCTATTTAAAATACAGAGGAAAAGTGAGAGAAAGTATGGCTAAGGGATGCCCCGAGCAATTCAACTGGGAATTTATTCGTTGGATTCTCTGGGATGGTCGAACAAAAAATGCTAAGGATAGATACCAATACTTAAACAATACTTACCCAGAAAAGATGCATATTCTCCATTCTCAAGCAGAGATTGATTGTTTTTTGCGATCTTTAAAAAAGTAAACAATAGAGTAGCATTTCATTAAAATCAGCATGCACTGATTGACTAAAAAAGGAAGTTTTTCATCCAGAAAGTCTTCCTTTTTTCCTTTTATTCAACAATTAAAAATAACTCGAGCAATTTATAAATCAACAATAAAATTCCCCTAGAAATGAAGAGAATCTTGTTCATAGTTTCTGAGTTCGTGATACAAAAAAACTGAAGGAAGTATAATCCTACTTCTTTCAGTTTTTTATTGTCTCAATTTAGAAAAAACTTCTCCAATCTTACCTTCGATAACTAAATCAGCTTGGCTGTCTTGAGGAGTGCTGGACTTGTTGATAACGACAAGATCTGACCCTGAAAAATAATTGATTAGGCTAGCTGCAGGGTAAACAACTAAGGAAGTTCCACCAATGATCAACAAATCTGCTTGCTGAATGGCTCGAGCTGCGCGACTAAATACATCCATATCTAGCGCTTCCTCATAAAGGGTCACGTCAGGTTTAACCACCTTGCCACAATCTAAGCAGTAGGGAACTGGACCTTCAAGTTCCAAAAAAGCAGTCAAATCATAAAAGCGATGACAGCCCAAACAATAATTACGATCTGCACTACCATGCAGTTTCAAAACTTTCTGAGATCCTGCCATTTCATGGAGACTATCGATATTTTGCGTCACAATCGCCTTTAATTTACCTGTTTTTTCCAACGACGCTAGATAATCATGTGCTAAATTCGGCTTGGCATCAGGATAGACCAGATACTTTTTGTAGAAATCAAAAAAATCCTCTGGATAGCGCTCAAACATAGTGCGTGAAACCAGTTGCTCGGCAGTAAAATGTCGACCTAGTTTCAGACTATATATACCATCTGAACTACGAAAATCTGGAATATTAGACTCTGTAGAAACCCCTGCACCACCGAAAAAGACAATGCTCTGACTTTGATCAATAATACCTTGTAATTGTTTAATCTTATCCATTTTGTACTCCTAGGAATTTTCAAGTTAAAAAGTTGAAAGTCTTGACTTCTTGTCAACTTGGCTTCCAACTTTATTTGATTATGATTTAGATATTAAACTGACTAGTCTCGGTCCTTTGACACAATTAGGCTTTCTTCAATTTCCTTATTCTTACCTATTTCAGGATTGATTCATTGTTGATAGTTATCATTTTGAGAACAAGAGAAATCATTCTAAATATAGCCTACCTTTAGTCTGCAATCAATGTTTCCAAACCAACCTTCATCATATCAGTGAAGGTGTTTTGACGTTCTTCTGCAGTTGTATCTTCATCTGGATTAACCAAACTATCTGAAATAGTCATAATAGCTAAAGCATCAACATGGTGTTGGGCAGCCAGATAGTAAAGAGCCGCTGCTTCCATTTCCACAGCCTTGACTCCCCATTTACCAAGTTCGATGTTCTTTTCAAAGTAGTTTGAGTAAAAGACATCAGATGATAAAACGTTCCCAACGTGGGTTGTCATACCGAGTTCTTTAGCGATATGGTAGGCCTTATCAAGCAAATCAAAGCTAGCGATTTGTGGAAAATCATACTGTGGCCAGTCATTACGGACGATGTTTGAGTTAGTTGCAGCTGCCTGCGCCAAAACCAATTCACGGACGTGGACATCTTCATTCAAAGAACCCGCAGTTCCCACACGGATCAATTTTTTCACACCATAGTCAACAATCAACTCACGCGCATAAATCGAAATAGATGGCATTCCCATCCCAGTTCCCATGACTGATACACGGTGACCTTTGTAAGTACCTGTGTAACCAAACATGTTACGAACTTCGTTAAAGCAAACAGCATCTTCAAGAAAATTCTCAGCGATAAATTTCGCACGAAGAGGATCCCCAGGAAGAAGAATTTTATCAGCAATTTCACCCTGCTTAGCAGCAATATGGATAGACATAATTTATGATACAAAGAGCGAGAAGAAAACGACTGAAAATTAGGAATCTGACAAGAAATCCTGATTTCTCAGTCAGATTATCTATTTTCCGAGTTTTCCGCTTGTGTTCAAATCAAAACACACGCTCTACCTTTCTTTTTTTATATTCAGGATAGAGACAGAGAACAAAGTAAAAATAGGAAATCCGACAAAGATGTAAGGCATCTAGGAGGATTTATCTTTTTTACAAAGCCTCTAGCCCGGGTTCAATTCAAACCCGAACTACCCTTCCTTTCTTTTATTGTTATGAAAAGCTTTCCGCTCGTGTTCAAATTAGAACACGCGCTCTACCTTTCTGTTTAATTTTGTTCTCTCTCTCAGAGAACTAGCTGAGTTCTGTTCAAGATCAGCTAGTGCGTTCTTATAAACTAGACAAACTAACTGTCATTGTATCGTCAGATTACAAGACATCATCGTCACTCACCTTAGAATTCAATGTTGTTCCCCAGTGAGTAATTTTTCGATGCGGTTGGGCCAGGAGAGGTCTGTTATCATAGATTGTTTGCCATCTATTCCAGATAAGACCTGTTCTTTTCTCAATCTTAATTCGAAGATTACGCATATTAGACTTAATTTGGAGATTGAGGATAGAACCTGCGGTCTGATTGCGCCCATTCCCTTCCCAAGAACGACTTCGGACAACTGATTGCCCATTTTTATCTACTGTAACTTCTTCCCACGATATTGAATAACGTGCAATATAAGCACCACTATGTTGAATAGTTAGGGTTTTATCTTTTACAGGAGTGTAGTTTAACAGTTGTACAGGCTTAGAAGCTTGCGTAGTTACATTATTTTTAGCTACAAATCGAAAAACTTCTACTTCTGCAAGGCTGAGAGCTTGATTTTTTTGACGCAATTGAATGCGAACACGGCGACCTAGTTTACCATTCAACTGGAGATCTAAACTGCTTCCTTCTAAACGAGAAACATATTGTCTAGCAACTTCTGTCCCTTTTTCATCATATAAAATCACATCAAAGTCTGACAGACGTTTAGAAAGTTCTCCATCCCCACGGTTATGAAGGCGAACAAGTCCTACCTGTTCTGTACGACCTAAATCAACTTCCCACCAAGGCTGGTTTTCAAATTTTGTATGGGTAATTGATTGCTGGCTATAACTACTATTGGTATTGCCATCCAAGGCACGACTAGCATCTCCACCAAAATCAGTAGAACTTTGCTTAGCTTGTTTTTTCCAAGCGATATTCTCAGCACGATATACTTGGACTTCTGCAAGACTGAGAGCGTTATATCCATCTAACTCGATGCGTACAAAACGAGCTTTCTTATAATCAATTGAAATCTGAGCGGAACTATCTCGCAAGTATGCAATGCGCTTTCTTTCAATTTCTTTTCCAGAACTATCCAAAAGAATCACATTAAAATTTGTCAGTCTATCTTGAGCAGCATCTGTTCGGTTGTAAATATTAATCTGGCGAATCGTTTCTTCCTTATCTAAATCGACTTGCCACCAAGGTTTTGATTGAAAATCTGTATGAGTGACAGAATTATGTCCGTAATTTCCATCTAATTTCCCATCAACTGCTCTTCTAGCATCTCCTCCAAAAGCTGTCGAACTTTGAGTTACTCGTTTCCCTAGAGCTATATTTTCAAGAGGTTCAGCGCTTGGTTGACTAGATGACAGAGGGACTTGTTGTTTCTTAAAGAAAGAAATTTTTTCTAGTTTTGGATCACGGTAACCCTGCTTGTCCAATGTTGTTCGTTTTCCAATATTAAAGTTTGGAATATCATTCATGCGACTTTCAAAATAGCCACGCGAACGGTGTTTAACATTGGCACTTCCTGTAGATGTCACAACATCACTATCATTTTGTAGCACAGATGTAACCACATTGTCATTATCCACTACATAATGTTTAATTTTTCCATTTACAGCAAGCTTCCGACTTTCTAATCCTACATCCCAGAAACCATTTTGGGCATTCCAGATTGTTCTTGAAGTAATGACCTTAGGCGCATTAAATGTTGTCACTTTTTTCAAAACATTATTATAAAAAGTAGGATATTTCTGATAGGCTTCAACCGCTGCTATTTGAGCTAGATATCCTCCTAAAGAATGGCCTGTCATATACAGATTGGTAATGCTGGAATCCTGCGCCAATTCTTTTACAACATTACGAATATCATCCGCTTGTGCAGGTTTATTTCCTCCAAACAAAACAAAATCTGTACTTAAATCTTTCGCATCATTCAGTCTTGTTCCACGTATAGCCAACATTTGAACAGTATTGTCTTTTAAATAAGGAAGATCACTCTTTGTTTCAAATAGATAAGCATCCAAACCACTAGCTGTATGGTAAGCTTTTTTCATCTTCCAAAACGGGGCTAACTCATTGTGCATCATCTTATATTCTTGACGATTCAAATAGAGACTCGGAAATGGATTCTTATGATCTAGAATTTTTTCGATATAGTCATCATCACGATAGGACAACTCCATAAAGAGAAGAGCGTCTCGATCTGTAACATACCATTGTTTCTTATTATCATCTTCCCCATCTGCTAATCCATCTCCATCACTGTCTGCTAGTAATGGATGACTATTATATCCCAAATAGTCCTTACCATCTTTATGATAAACATAAAGTTCATCCTTATTTTTGATACCATCCTGATCATCATCACCTTCTAAATCAAGGACTTTTCCACCATAAAGAGAATTGTCAAGTAAATCATTTTCTGAGTGCAGTTCTCCTTTTGAGATTTTCAAAAGATCTTCTGCTGTCACAGGACGAGAAGTTATAGCCTCATCCTTTACATTTTCCTCTTTATTAACGTCCTCAGGAACTAGAGCAGGCTCTGTTTTATTAGATTCTAGTTTTTCTTCCTTGTGATTTTTAAGGACTTCTTTTGTTTCTGGAGCTGGTTGGATAACTTCTGCCCTTTCCTCTATAAGAGGTGTTTCCTGTTTTTTATCAGTATTTTCTAGTTTTGTCGGACTATCCGTTACATTTACTACTAAAGGAGTTTCATTTTTCAAAACTGGACTTCCTTCATTGGCAGAAATTCCTGTCGGTGCTAAAAAAGCAAATCCAACTGCAACAGATACAACTCCGATACTTAATTTTTTTATACCAAAACGCATAATTCGTTGATCAATTCTCATTTATTCATATATCTTTCTATTATTTTCACCCTCTTTACCAACAATATTCTCCAATCAGCTAATCTCCTTTAGCATCAAGATTTCATTTTTATACTTTGTTAGCAAGAATTTGAAGAGGTTTATAAAAGTATAGGAACCTCATTCATTTTTCATTTCATAATTCTATATGGAAATTAATTGTTTCATTTATCTTCCAGCTTACAGAAATACTTTCCTACTCATTTTCTTTCTCATAACTCAGCAAGAATCGCTTTAAGCAATCCTTTAAAGTCGCCTTTAACACGCTCAGTCACTTCTACAACTTCCTCGTGGTTGAGTTCTTCTTGGAAACCAGCCGCAAAGTTAGTAATACATGAAATTCCCAAAACTTTCAAACCTGAGTGGGCTGCCACAATAACTTCAGGAACAGTAGACATACCAACTGCATCTGCCCCCAATGTCTTATAGGCACGAATCTCTGCTGGTGTCTCATAAGTCGGACCAGTTACACCGATATAGACACCTTCATCAAGCTTGATACCAAGTTTCTTAGCCACTTCATGGGCAGTAGCACGGTATTCTGGTGTGTAAGCCTTAGACATATCAGGGAAACGTGGACCAAAGTCATCCAAATTTTCACCCATCAATGGGTTTTGCCCCGTCATATTGATATGGTCTGAGATAGCCATCAAAGTACCAGGACCAAAGCCAATACCACCAGCTGCATTGGTAACAATGACACCTTCACATCCAAGAACTTTCATCACACGTACTGGGAAAGTCACGATTTCCAGAGGATTGCCTTCGTAGAAATGGAAGCGACCTTGAAGAGCCAAGACCTTGCGACCTGCCAGTTCACCATATACCAATTTACCAGCGTGTCCGACTACTGTAGAGCGGCCCCAGTTTGGAATATCTGCATAATCTACTACAACTGGATTTTCGATTTCTTCTGCCAATTCTCCAAGTCCTGAACCAAGGATTAGACCGAACTCAGGCGCTTGGATTCCCTTGTCTTTCAGGAAAGCAGCTGTTTCCTTGATCTTATCTAAAAATGTCATTATACATCTCCTTTATTATTTTTTAGCATTTGACCGATTTTATCAAAGGTTTTTGCGTTGCGAATGGTGATGTTGCGATAAAAAGGCATCTTGAGTAAGTACTTATGATAGGCAGTTGCATAGTAGGATTCCTCAGTGAATTTCCCCCAGAAAATCCCAAGTATTCCAACATGAACCACTTCATCTTTCAGTTCCAAACTTTCAACTTTCTCAATGACTTGACCAACATCCAAGCCCTCCGTGTAAAAGAGGACATCCTTTCGAGCCAGGTCTTTGGCCCACCATTCAGGCAGATTTTCAAGTTCTGCTTCAAAGTCCTCAAGACTCAGTAAGGAAAAGCTCTGAATAAATGGATAATGGATTTCAAAGAAAGCCTCTAACTTTTCAACCAATCGGGCTTTGGGGTCTGTCGAAGTAAAGAAAATATTGCCACTGTTGATGTAGGTCTCAACCTTCTCCAAACCCAACTCTGTCAATTCTTGACGAAGTTGCGACATAACAACCTTATTCTTCCCACCGACATTAATGCCCCTAACCAGTAAAGCATAGCGCGTCATCTTATACCAATTTATCTAAGAAACTTTCCCCAATCATGGCAGTTTCAACACCAAAGTTATCCGCAACTGTCGCTGAGATATCTGCAAAATGTCCAACTGGAATGACACCATTTCCCTTAAAGCTAGGGCTGTAAGCTAAAAGTGGAATATATTCACGAGTGTGGTCTGTTCCTGCATAGGTTGGGTCATTTCCATGGTCAGCAGTAATCAAAAGAAGGTCATCCTCTCTCATAGCTGCGATAATTTCAGGCAAGCGTTCATCAAACTCATGCAAGCAATCACGGTAACCGTGAGCATTACGACGGTGGCCGTAAAGGGCATCAAAGTCCACCAAGTTTGTGAATGAAAATCCTTTTTCAAACTCAGCAAGGCCCATAGTCTTCAATAGTGTATCAATTCCGTGACTGTTTGACTTATTGTGTCCCATATCATGGTTGATACCAGCACCGTTAAAGATATCGTTGATTTTACCAACAGCATAAGTATCGATACCTGCTTCATTGAGTTTATCAAGAACGGTTGGAGCAAATGGTGAAACTGCCAAGTCACGACGATTTGCAGTACGGGTGAAGTTGCCTGGTTCACCTACATAAGGACGGGCAATGATACGACCTAGAAGGGCCGGACGCTCAAGTGTAATTGAACGAGCGTATTCACAGATACGGTACAATTCGTCCAAAGGAATAATATCTTCGTGGGCAGCAATCTGCAAGACAGGGTCAGCTGAAGTATAGATAATCAACTCCCCAGTTTCCATCTGACGTGGTCCGAAATCATCGATAACAGCCGTTCCTGAGTAAGGTTTATTAGCTTCACGAATGACCTTACGTCCTGAAAATTCTTCGATTTTTGTCAAGATTTCTTCTGGAAATCCGTTCCAAAAAGTATCGAAAGGTTCTGTAATATTAAGGCCCATGATTTCCCAGTGTCCAGTCATGGTATCTTTACCAAGGGATACCTCTTCCAATTTTGTTGCATAACCTGTTGGATTGCTTTCAGCTAGAACAGTCTTCAGAGGAGTTTCACGAGGAATATTTCCTAGACCGATTTTAGCCATATTTGGCACATTTAAACCAACTGTTTTTGAAATGTGTCCCAGTGTATCAGAAGCGCCGTCTGGAACCCCTGCATTGACAAAGTTATTGGCATCTGGTGCAGCACCGATTCCTACAGAATCCAGTACCACCAAGTGAATACGATTAAATTTTGACATAGTGTATCTCCTTATTATGTTGATTAGTTTGCTTTTGTTGAAGTTAAAACCTGAACTCCATCTCGTCCAGCAACGATGACCTTATCCACCATTTGGTTGAATAAACCGTGCTCTACAACACCAACGATATGGTCCAATTCTTGCCCAAAGGCTATTGGATCTTCGATGACATCCAAGGCTAAGTCAATGATAAAGTTCTGCATATCGGTCACAAAACGTTGGCCATCTTTTTCACGGAAGCTTGGTTTGTAGCCAGCTCGCTCAAAACGACGAAATACTTGTTCTGCACCATACTGAACCACTTCTACTGGCAATTTAAAAGCACCTAGTTTGTCGACCAGCTTGCTTTCATCCACCACCCAAATATATTCTTTTGAGGGCGTTGCCACAACCTTCTCCATGAGAAGGGCACCACCACCGCCTTTGATTCCGTTAAACTGACTATCCACTTCATCCGCCCCGTCAACCGTCACATCAACCAAATCTACTTGGTCAATAGACTTGAGTGGGATATTAAGACCTTCAGCCTGTTTACTAGTCACACTAGAAGTCGTTACAGCTGTAATCTGCAACCCTTCTTCCTTGATACGACGACCAATTTCTTCGACAAAATAATAGGCAGTAGACCCCGTTCCAAGTCCGACTACCATGCCATCCTTGACAAACTCAGCAGCCTTGATACCTGCCATTTTTTTCAGATTTTCCACTCAAACACCTCCATTTAAGAGCTATTTCTATTATACCATGTAAAGGCTTAATATTCATCTGAAAATTGAAACCGATAACCATTCTCTAAGAAATCTTACTAGAGTTGATTTTTTATCATAAAGATGGTTAAATAATTAAGTACAGAAAAGGAGAAATAAGATGAACCCATTAGATTTGTTTAATCAAGTAAAAGAGTTAATCGAAACAAAAGATTTCGAAGCTGCAAAAACATTTGTTGCAGAAAATCAAGAACAGCTTGGAGAATACTTCTCTCAAGCTCAGCAGTTGATTTCTAGTTCAGAAGGTCTAGATGGCCTCGTTAGCAAGATTAAAGGATTTTTCTAAAAATATAAGAGGCTGGCAAAACTCAATTTCAGTAGAAAATGAAATTAATTTTCCCACAATAAAACGCATAGTGTCAAATTTTTTGTGTAACTCTGATACTATGCGTTTTTATGATTAACTATGTTCGGTGATAAACTTGTAAGCTTCTTGACCAGCGATAGCCCCATCTCCAACTGCTGTTGTCACTTGACGAAGGTCTTTCAAGCGAACATCTCCAACTGCAAAGATACCGTCAACTGCAGTCTTCATGTGGCTATCTGTCACAATCCAGCCTGCCTGATCTTGAATATTCAATTCTTTAACAAAATCGCTAAGAGGGTCCAATCCAACATAGATAAAGACACCACCGAAGGCTTGTTCTGTCACTTGACCTGTTTTCACATTTTCAAATACGACAGATTCTACTCGATTTTCACCTTTGATTTCCTTAACTACAGAATCCCAGATAAAACTGATTTTCTCATTCGCAAAAGCGCGGTCTTGTAAAACCTTTTGGGCACGAAGTTGATCACGACGGTGAACGATGGTAACAGTCTTAGCAAAACGAGTCAAGAAGAGAGCTTCTTCAACAGCTGAATCTCCACCACCGACTACCAACAAATCTTGGTCACGGAAGAAAGCACCATCACACACAGCACAGTAAGAAACACCACGACTGTTCAGTTCTTCTTCTCCAGGCACTCCCAAAGGACGATGTTTAGAACCAGTTGCTACGATAACTGTACGTGTTTCATATGTTTGGTCATCAGTAATAACTTTCTTAAAATCACCATGGTCTTCTACATTTTCAACATAACCATAAATGTGTTCAACACCAAGATTTTCAAGTGGTTCAAACATCTTTTCAGCCAATTCTGGGCCACTGATATTAGCGTACCCTGGATAATTTTCAATATCAGATGTATTATTCATCTGACCACCTGGCAGACCACCTTCAATCAAGGCTACTTTCAAATTGCTTCGAGCAGCGTATAAGGCCGCAGTCATCCCTGCAGGTCCAGCACCGATAATAATAGTATCGTACATATAGTTTCCTTCTTTCTTGTTGTAACTATCTTTATTCTAACTCTTTCTTGTCAATCAAGCAAGGATTATGCTTTGAAAACAAGAATTAAACTCATAACCGCAAAGGATAATACTGGAACAACCAAAACTCCAATCATAATCATATCATAGAGATGGGCTTGGCGAGCCTTTACTGTCTTATCAACTCCCGACATGGCTCTTAGTCCAATCCAAATTCCTAAAAAAATCAGGACAAGGATGGTGGTCAAGATCAAACTCTCGAAATATAAAGAAAATAGTTGCAGTAGCATGATTTCTCTCATTTCTATCTTTTTTAAAGAGTAAACTCAGCTAGTCCAGCTAACTGAGTTTTTCTTTATCTATTATATCAAATATAAGTCCGTTTGTAACTAGCGAAGAATTCTTTTGTCCGCTCTTCTTTAGGATGGTGGATAATCTCATCCGGAGTGCCAGACTCGATGATTTTCCCCTTATCTAAGAAGAGAATCTTGTCAGCCACTTGGGCTACAAAAGACATGTCATGACTGACCAAAATCATGGTTTGACCTGACTTCGCAGCATCTGCAATAGATTTTTCTACTTCACCAACCAATTCTGGGTCAAGGGCTGAAGTTGGTTCGTCTAAGAGCAAGACATCTGGTTTCATGGCAAGAGCACGCGCTAGGGCAACCCGTTGCTTCTGACCACCTGATAAATGACGAGGGTAATGATTCTCACGGTCAGAAAGCCCAACCTTAGCCAACTCTTCCTTGGCAATCTTAGTCGCTTCTTGGTCAGATAATTTCTTGACAACAACTAAGCCTTCTTTCACATTATCAAGTGCTGTGCGACGTTCAAACAAATTAAACTGTTGAAAAACCATGGACAACTTGCGGCGTAGGGCAAGGATTTCTTCTTGCGTGATTTTAGAAAAATCAACTGAGAAATCATCAATCTGAATAGAGCCACTGTCAGGTGTTTCAAGATAATTGAGACTGCGAAGGAAGGTTGATTTTCCAGCTCCTGAAGAACCAATCAAGGCTACGACTTCCCCTTTTTGAATATCCAAGTCCAGATGATCCAAGACAGTCTGTCCTGAAAAGGATTTGCTTAAATTCGAAATCTTAATCATTAACGAAGGTCTCCTTTCACATCTGTTTGCACTGTATCAGGTGCGGAAATAGCCATTTTTCTCTCGATAAAACGACCGAGGCTTTCAATTCCAATATTGACTACCCAATAAACAAGGGCAACGGAGATAAAGCGTTCAAAATAGCGGTAATCAGCTCCACCCAAAATCTGAGCTTGTGCAAAGACTTCCACAACACCCGCACTAAAGGCTAGAGAAGTTCCCTTGGTCAAGCCGATTAGGGAATTGATCAAGGTTGGAGTAGCCACAACGGCCGCATTGGGAATAATCACGCGACGATAAACTTGTGCTCGGGTCATACCCAGACTGCGTGCCGCCTCAATCTCACCAGGATTAACTGAGAGAATGGCTGCACGAATGGTTTCACTGGCATAAGCTGCCTCATTAAAGGCAAAGGCAACAATTGCAAAAGCAGCGGCTGGAATCGCATTGATATTGAGACCAGTTCCCCATTGCTGATTGAGGGCTTTCAAAGCTAAAGGAATTCCGTAGTAGGTCAACATAAGTTGCACCAAAATCGGTGTCCCTTTGAGGAAACTAACAAAGAAGGCCTGCAAGGGATATAAAATCTTGACACGATTGATTTTTACAATAGCAAAAAGAAGCGCCAAAACCAAGCCAAAAAGGGCACCACCAATTGTCAACATAATCGTTGTTGGAAGCTGTTGGACAATTCTTGGAATCCCATCAAAGACCGAACGTAGGCTAAACAGCTTACCATCCGGAATCAATTGCATCAAGTTTTGGTACCAATCTGATGCTAAAATCGTTGTAACATTCATAAAAACATCCTCTCCTGATAATGATTCATTCTACCATACTTCTGCCGTCAATGAAATTATTTGCTACGGTCAGATACAGACTTTGTCTACCTACTAGTTTATCATACTTTGAAACAGGGAGGTTATATATTTTATCTATCAAAGAGATAAGTAAAAACTATTTCAGTCCCAGTTCTTCGTAAGCTTTTCGATAACCGATTTGCTTAACAGTTCCATTCTCCACTAAAATCGGTCGTTTTAACAACATACCGTCGCTTGCTAGCAACTCAGCTGCTTCTTGATTTGATAAACTTCCTACCTTATCTTTCAGCCCTAATTCACGGTATTTTATTCCACTAGTGTTGAAAAATTGCTTCAATTCGAAACCTGAGGTTTCTAGCCAGTTTAAAATAACTTCTTGGCTGGGTGTTTCTTCCACGATGTGAACAGCTTTGTAGTCCACACCGAGTTGGTTTAATTCTTGTTTTGCTTTTTTACAAGTTGAACATTTTGGGTATTCGATAAATTCTAACATGTGTTTCACTTTCTATTTTATATATTTAAAATCTGCGCCTTCATGGTCCAAGAGACAGGCTTTCTTTTCCATTCCTGCAGCATAACCAGTCAGACTCTTGCCTGCTCCCAGCACACGATGACAAGGTACAAGGATGGACCAAGGATTACGTCCTACAGCTCCACCAATTGCTTGAGCAGAAGCCACTTGCAGGTCTTGAGCTATTTGTCCATAGGTCACTGTCTGACCATAAGGAATTCCCTGTAAGTAGGACCAAACCCGCTTTTCAAAATCCGTCCCAATTGGAGCCAAGGGTAAGTTGGATAAATCCTGAGATTTGCCTTTAAAGTAAGCATCTAAGTAGGAAATAACTTGGTCTAAAATAGGATGACTAACAACTTCTTCAATTGTTTTATCTCCTAATCCCCTCTCAAAATACTTCTGGTCCTGTACCCAAATGCCATACAAATAATGGTCATCAGCTACA
This sequence comes from Streptococcus mitis 17/34, assembly GCA_000430305.1. Lineage (GTDB taxonomy): Bacteria > Bacillota > Bacilli > Lactobacillales > Streptococcaceae > Streptococcus > Streptococcus mitis_AW. The sequence continues at coordinate 136,891 of ASZZ01000002.1, read as the reverse complement.
AGAGAAATGCAGCCAATCGGCGAAGAGTAGAGCATTTTTGCGTACTTCTTTTGCATTATTTCTTTAATTTTTGATAGGCCAAACGTTCCCCATCAACCGGAACTTTACCAACTTGTTTAAAACCAAGTTTTTCAAAAACATGTTGCATGGCCTTGTTTTCATCATGCGTATCTGAACGAAAATCAAGATAGTCAAAACCTTCAATCAAGCCCTCTAAGAAGGTTTGAGCAACTCCTTGTCCCTGCACATCTGCAGCCACAGCAATACGATGAAAGACTAGGTACTCTGACTCTCCTCCTTGCCAGTTTCCCTCATAAATAGCTTCATAGGCTTCCTCTGGACTCTTGGTCACAGCAGCATAGGCTAGTAGTTCTCCATCTTCCAAGGTTACGTAGGCTTGACCTGAGATAATATCATCGATAATAATGTCCGCATTTGGATAGCCATTTTGCCACTGGTCACTACCAGCATCTGCTAAACATTTTTTAGCATCCTCCATCACTTGCATGATGGCATCCACTTCATTTGGAAAAGCTAAACGAATCTCCATCTTTTCTCCTCATTTCTGACTAGTTTCTCCCATCATAGCATAATTTAAGCCTTTTCACAAGCAGTTGAAACTTGACTTTTTGTTTTAGTTATTTTATAATCTAGTTATTAAAACTAGATAAAAAGGAGTTGGAAATGAATTCTAACTTTTCCTACCCAAAATGGGAAGACATTCCAAACATTGACCTCTATCTGGATCAGGTTTTGCTTTATGTCAATCAAGTCTGCGCTCCTGTCTCTCCAGATAAAGACAAGGGCCTAACAGCATCCATGGTCAACAACTATGTCAAACATGGTTATCTGACAAAGCCAGACAAGAAAAAATACCAACGCCAACAAATTGCCCGTTTGATTGCTATCACAACCCTCAAATCTGTCTTTTCGATTCAAGAAATCGCTCAGACACTGAATAATCTCCAAAGTCAAGCCAGTTCAGATCAACTCTACGACGCCTTTGTAGATTATATGAACCACGAGATTGACCCAGCAAACCCTATTATCCAAAGTAGCTGCCAAACCGTTAAACTCTATCATCAAACTCTAGCCTTAATCCATCATACTGAAGAGGAGGAAATCTAATGAATACTAGTCTTAAACTCAGTAAACAACTCAGTTTTGGAGAGGAGATTGCTAATAGCGTGACCCACGCTGTGGGTGCAGTCATCATGCTCATCTTACTGCCTATTTCATCCACCTATAGTTATGAGGCACACGGATTTTTATCATCTATCGGCATTTCCATTTTTGTTATTAGTCTTTTTCTCATGTTCCTCTCATCCACCATTTACCACTCTATGGCCTATGGTTCGACCCACAAATACGTCTTGAGAATTATTGACCATTCGATGATTTATGTTGCCATTGCTGGCTCTTACACGCCCGTCGTCTTGACTTTGATGAATAACTGGTTTGGCTATCTGATTATTGCCATCCAATGGGGAACGACCATCTTTGGTATTCTCTATAAAATCTTTGCTAAAAAAGTCAATGAGAAATTTAGCCTTGCTCTTTACCTGATTATGGGCTGGTTGGTTCTAGCTATCATTCCTGCCATTATCAGTCAAACAACTCCAATCTTTTGGAGTCTCATGGTAACTGGCGGACTCTGTTATACAGTTGGGGCTGGATTTTACGCCAAGAAAAAACCTTATTTCCACATGATTTGGCATCTCTTTATCCTAGCAGCATCTGCCCTCCAGTACATTGCCATTGTTTATTATATGTAAAAATAGGTTAGGACAAAAAATCCTAACCTCATTTTTTTATTCTCTATGATGTTTTATACTCAATCAAAATCCAAAAATGACTCTAGTACATTTTATAATATCTACTATCGTACCGTCGATTATGAGATACTACTTCCCTACCAGTATATAAATCAGAATAGTTAAATCATAATCATCCGTTTATGAACCGTACCTAACGAATCAAGACAGACTAATAGCCACATAACAAAAAACGTTTTGAAACATTTTTTTTGACTGTGATTTCTTTAAATGCATTTTTTCCTAAGGTAAATCATTCCCTGCAGCGATGTAAATTTCATACCATTCTTTTCTTGTTAAGTTAAAGTTTGTCGCTTGGCTAGCTTCTATCAAATGCTTAGGATTTGTTGTACCTACGACTGCCTGCATTTTTGCTGGATAACGCAATATCCAAGAAATGGCAATAGTTGAAGGGGTTACTCCATATTTAAAAGCTAAACGATCAAGTACTTGATTTAAAGCTTGAAATTTCTCATTTCCAACAAAATTCCCTTTAAAATATCCGAACTGCAAGACTGACCAGGCCTGGATAACCATGTCATTTAATTTGCAGTATTCAAAGACGCTTCCATCACGCAAAGCTGCCTTGTTGCCTTCCATATTGACATGAAATCCTGCTTCAAAACTAGGTGTGAAAGCTGCACTTAATTGTAATTGATTAATAGATAGAGGTTGTTTGACTTCTTTCTTCAGCAACTCCATCATCATGGGATTTTGGTTGGACACACCAAAGTATCGAACTTTTCCTGATTTTTGTAGAATTTCAAAGGCTTGAGCCACTTGGTCAGCTTCCATCAAAGCATCTGGTCGATGAAGAAGCAAGCTATCTAAATAATCAACCTGCAATCTTTCTAAAATCCCATCAACTGATTGTAATATATACTCTTTTGAAAAATCAAAATAGGTAAATTCTTCTATGCGAATACCACATTTTGACTGAATCCACATCTTTTCTCTTAAATCTGGACGATTTTTTAGGACAAGACCTAACAGTTCTTCACAACGACCACGACCATATATATCAGCCGAGTCGAAAGCATTGATTCCAACAGAAAGTGCTGTTTCTACAAGCTCTTCAACTTCTTTTACAGACTTATCTTTGATTCTCATCATTCCGAGAACAATTTCTGATAATTCTTTGTCATCTTGACCAAATGGAATGTATTTCATGGCAATTTCCTCCGTTTTTCTTCATTATAAAGCAGAATGACACTTTTATCAACTGCTACCTAAAAAAGAAAAGAACCAGCTTAAACTGGTCCTTTTAAATCTTACCCAATCACACTTCCGTTTGGTACAGACGGATCAACTGTGAGAAGGGTTAATTTGCCATCATGTTCAGCTGAGAGGATCATACCTTGGCTAACATATTTTTTCATCATCTTACGTGGTTTGAGGTTGGCAACGATTTGGACTTTCTTGCCGACCAATTCTTGTTCATTTGGATAGTATTTTGCAATTCCTGAGAGGATTTGACGGTCTTCTCCATCACCAGCATCTAGGCGGAATTGAAGCAACTTGTCAGAACCTTCTACTTTAGAAACTTCTTTGACTTCTGCGACACGGATTTCGACCTTGTCAAAGTCCTCAAACTTGATTTCTTCTTTGTTAAGTTTGAGTTCTACTTCGTCTGGATTCCATTCTTTTGCAACTGCTGGTTTGTTGCCTTCCATTTGTTCCTTGATATAGGCAATCTCTTCTTCCATATCCAGACGTGGGAAGATTGGTGTTCCTTTGGCAACAACAGTCACACCAGCAGGGAAATCTGCCAGGCTCAAGTTTTCAAGGCTAGAAACTTCTGCTAGACCAAGTTGAGTCAAGACTGCACGACTAGTTTCCATCATAAATGGTTCAATCAAGTGAGCTACGACACGAAGACTAGCTGCCAAGTGGCTCATAACACTTGCCAATTGGTCACGATGAGCTTCATCCTTAGCCAATACCCATGGAGCTGTCTCGTCAATGTATTTGTTTGTACGTGAAATAAGAGTCCATACTGCTTCAAGTGCACGTGGTAGTCAACTGCTTCCATGTGTGTATGGTAATCAGCGATTGATTCAGCAGCTACTTGAGCAAGGGCATTATCAAATTCTGTCACGCCCTCTACATAGGCAGGGATTTGTCCATCAAAGTACTTGTTAATCATAGAAACCGTACGGTTAAGGAGGTTCCCAAGGTCATTGGCTAATTCATAGTTGATACGGCCGACATAGTCTTCCGGAGTGAAGGTTCCGTCTGAACCAACTGGAAGGCTACGCATGAGGTAGTAACGAAGTGGATCCAGTCCATAGCGCTCTACCAACATTTCAGGATAGACCACATTCCCTTTAGACTTAGACATCTTGCCGTCTTTCATGACAAACCAACCATGGGCAATCAAACGATCTGGCAATTTGATATCCAACATCATAAGAAGGATTGGCCAATAGATTGAGTGGAAACGAAGGATGTCCTTTCCTACCATGTGGAAGACTGTTCCATTCCAAAACTTGTCAAAGTTACCATGTTCATCTTGACCATAACCAAGAGCTGTCGCATAGTTCAGAAGGGCATCAATCCACACGTATACAACGTGTTTTGGATTAGATGGTACTGGAACACCCCATGTAAAGGTTGTACGAGAAACCGCCAAATCTTCTAAACCTGGCTCGATGAAGTTGCGCAACATTTCATTGAGAGACCATCAGGAGTGATGAACTCAGGATGGGCTTTGAAAAATTCGACCAAACGGTCTTGGTATTTGCTGAGGCGGAGGAAGTATGATTCTTCAGATACCCATTCCACTTCGTGACCTGATGGAGCGATACCGCCAGTCACATTTCCAGCTTCGTCACGGAAAACTTCTGCCAGCTGGCTTTCTGTAAAGAATTCCTCATCTGAGACTGAATACCAACCAGAATATTCACCCAAGTAAATATCATCTTGAGCAAGCAAGCGTTCAAAGACCTGCGCCACTACTTTTTCATGGTAATCATCAGTTGTACGGATAAATTTATCGTATGAGATATCTAGTAATTGCCAGAGTTCTTTGACTCCAACTACCATCTCATCAACATAGGCTTGAGGTGTGATACCAGCTTCTTCAGCTTTCTGCTGGATTTTCTGACCATGTTCATCAAGACCTGTCAAATAAAAGACATCGTAGCCCATGAGACGTTTGTAACGAGCTAGGACATCACAGGCGATGGTTGTGTAGGCAGAACCGATATGAAGTTTACCAGATGGATAGTAAATCGGCGTTGTAATATAAAAATTCTTTTCAGACATAATTTTTCCTTTCCAGGCAAATGAAACCTGTTTTTCTAACACTTCATTATATCACATTTTTAATGATTTTCGATAGGGAAATCCATACAAAAACAAGATAGACGAGTGTCCATCTTGTTAATCTTATTCATAACGAAGGGCTTCGATTGGATCAAGTTAGATGCCTTGTTGGCTGGCAAGACTCCAAAAATCATACCAACGCTAGCCGAAACTGCAAGACTAAATAGAGCAACTGGGATTGATACTCCCACCTCTATACCCGCAATCAAACCTTGTAATAGTATACCAGCTATAGCGGTTAAGCCTGTCGCAATGGTTAGACCAATAACTCCACCTAGCAAGGTCAAAATCATGGATTCAATCAAAAACTGGATTAAAATATTAGCACGTGTTGCACCCAAAGCCTTACGGAGACCAATCTCACGAGTACGCTCTGTCACCGAAACCAGCATGATGTTCATAACACCAGTCCCTCCAACAAAGAGTGAAATTCCTGCAATGGCACTAATAATCGTAGTTATAAAACCGAACATTTGTTGTACTTCTTGGAAAGCTGCAGTCGCATCTGACACCTGATACTCCCCTTGCTGAAGACCAGCAATCTCGGTCAATTTTCTAGCTAATTCTGGTCCCACTGTTGGTGTCAAACTGGTATCATTGACACGGAAGACAATATCAGAAATTTCATCCATATTGAAGTTATTGGCAAGAGAAATATTAGTCGTAATTGGAAGTCCACCAATACCAAAAGTCTTAGCAGTCTTGGCCTCATCGCTGGTATAGACACCAATGACACGATAGCTAAAACCACCAACATCTATAACCTGGTTAACAGCTTCTTGAGCAGATCCAAACAGACTATTAGCAAGTTCTTGGTCTAGTAAAATGACACTAGCCACATCTTTATAATCCTGAGCTATAAGACTTCGGCCTGCAACAATTTCATTTTCAACCGCCTTCATATAAGTAATATTTCCACCTGTCAAGCTAGCTCGCTCTACCTTTTTATCTTTATAAGACAGGGTGGTATTGGTCGAGTTGGTTACATAGTAACTGTCCACACCCTTAAGTTTTGCTGCCTCCTTGACCCAAGCTTCTTGCGGTTTTGGTGGTTCAACAGGAACTTCCTCTTCTTTCCCAGAAACTGTCAAAGCTGATTGTTTTTGGGTAAAAGAACCGTCTTTACTTTTAATAGGCGAGAAAAAGACATGGATATTCTTCTGTGACTTGGTCATGTTTTTATTGACCTGACGAGACATGGAATCCCCCAGAGCCATAATCACAACAACTGATGAAACACCAATGATAATCCCAATCATAGTGAGAAAAGAGCGCATCTTGTGGGCCATGATAGATGAAAAGGCAAATTTCAGATTCTGCATCTTAGTTTTCCTCCTTTTCTAACTGAGCACTATCAGATGAAATAACTCCATCTCGAATGACAATCTGGCGTTTAGCATAAGCAGCGATTTCAGGCTCATGCGTTACCATGATAATGGTTTTTCCTTCTTTATTTAGTTCAACCAACAGTTGCATAATTTGATTCCCTGTTTTAGTATCCAAGGCTCCTGTCGGTTCGTCCGCTAGGATAATAGAAGGATTGTTTACCAAAGCACGCGCGATAGCTACACGTTGCTTTTGACCTCCAGATAATTCCGAAGGCAAATGGTGACTACGTTCGGTCAATTCAACCTTATCTAAATATTCCTCGGCTAACTTGCGACGTTTTGAAGCTGAAACTCCTGCGTAAATCAAGGGCAATTCTACGTTTTGCAGAGCATTGAGTTAGATAGAAGAAAGAACTGCTGAAAAACAAATCCGATTTGTTGGTTACGAACCTTGGCTAGTTGTTTTTCACCAAGTCCAGCCACTTCTTGGCCTTCAAGATAATACTCTCCACTGCTTGGTGTATCCAACATGCCAATCGTATTCATGAGAGTAGACTTACCAGAACCCGATGGTCCCATGATGGCAACAAACTCACCCTCATTCACTTCTAGGTTAATATTTTTGAGAACCTGCAGCTCTTGGTCACCATTTCGGTAACTTCTGCAGATATTTTTTAAACTAATTAGTTTCTTCATCAGCCTTCACCTCTTTTCCTTCCTCTAGAGAAGACGTTGGGTTACTGATGACCTTGACCCCATTTGTCAGACCTGAAGTGATTTCTTGGTTGTCTGCATCAGCATTTCCCAAACCAACTTCCACTTTCTTGGCCTTTTTCTGCTCGTCAAGTACCCAGACATAGTTCTTATCATTTTCAGTCACAACACTTGTTAAAGGAACTAGAATAGCTTTACTCTTATTCTTAACCTCAACACTTACTGAGAATCCTTGTTTCAAATCACCGATTTCACTTGTAACATCGATGGTATATGGATATTTAGAACCAGAGTTACCGCCTGCTGCTGCAGCTCCACTTGCTGCTTCGCCATTGTTTTTAGGGTAGTCAGAAATATAGCTAAGCTTACCTGTCCAGCTCTTATCTTGATAAACTTTAGAAGTAAAGGTCACTTCTTGACCTACAGATAAGTTGGCAAGGTTATATTCAGATAGTTCACCCTTAACTTGCAAGTTTTCATTGCTAACGACATGAACTACCACCTGGCTAGCTCCAGTTGGAGATTTAGAAACATTACGGTTGACTTCGACCACAGTTCCTTCTAGAGTGCTGAGAACCGTCATTGCATCCAACTGACTTTGAGCCTTGCTTAATTGCGCTGCTGCATCTGCACGAGCATCACGAGCATCACCTAGTTGTGCATCAATAGATGAAACTGAATTTCCTGAGACTGGAGCTGGAGTTTGGGCTGCTGCACCTTCTCCTCCTGCTGGCGCTGGTAACTGTGGAGCCGGAGCTGAAGCGGCTTCATTTCGTGCTTGATTGAGTTCGTTGATATGACGGTCTGCCTTCGCGACTGCTCGGCTCGCTGAATCATAGGCCGCCTGGGCTTCTGAACTACTGTACTTGACTAAAGCCTGCCCTTCGCTGACCTTATCACCCACAGAAACAAGGATTTCATCTAAATCTCCCTTACTAGCATCAAAATAAACATATTGTTCATTTTTTGCTGTTACTGTCCCTGACAATAAAACAGAGGATGCCACGCTTCCTTCCTTGGCAACAACAAGATGAGTAGGTTCATCTTTTACAGCGGTTTGAGATGGTTGTCTAAAGAGTAAAATCCCTCCAGCACCCAATACAACTACACTTGCAGCACCGATTGCTGCATACAATTGCCACTTTTTAGCTTTACTATTCTTTTTCATAATGAAACTCCTTTTTGATTTAAAGTCCTTAACAATATTATACAAAAATTACCAAATATAAACAATAACAGTTTAGAACGAAATAATGACATTTCAGGACTCAATTATTGTTCGGAATTCATTTTATAATCATTGTACTAGTTATATAATACACTTTATTTTTCTTTTTTGCAAGCCTTTTCTTTAATTTTTTTTGAACGTAGCAGATTTTTGCAATCACATCAAAAAAAAGATAGAATATGACTATCAAAAAATGACACTCTACTATTTAAAAGAGTACAAAGGAGTTTACAATGAGAGAATACGATATCATTGCTATTGGTGGAGGTAGCGGAGGAATTGCTACCATGAACCGTGCTGGTGAACACGGAGCCAAAGCGGCCGTTATTGAGGAAAAGAAATTAGGTGGAACCTGTGTCAATGTCGGCTGTGTTCCTAAAAAAATCATGTGGTACGGGGCGCAAATCGCTGAGACTTTCCATCAATTTGGAGAAGACTACGGCTTTAAGACTACTGATCTTAACTTTGACTTTACAACCCTACGTCGTAATCGTGAAGCCTACATTGATCGCGCTCGTTCTTCTTATGATGGCAGTTTTAAACGCAACGGTGTAGACTTGATTGAAGGTCATGCGGAATTTGTAGATTCTCATACTGTCAGCGTAAATGGTGAACTGATTCGTGCCAAACATATCGTGATTGCTACTGGTGCCCATCCAAGTATTCCAAATATTCCTGGTGCTGAGCTAGGTGGTTCTTCTGATGATGTATTTGCTTGGGAAGAATTGCCAGAGTCAGTTGCTATTCTAGGCGCGGGTTATATTGCCGTTGAATTGGCTGGCGTACTCCACACTTTTGGTGTCAAGACAGATCTCTTTGTTCGCCGTGATCGTCCTTTACGAGGTTTTGATTCTTATATCGTTGAAGGTTTGGTCAAGGAAATGGAAAGAACAAACTTACCACTTCACACTCACAAAGTCCCTGTCAAGTTAGAAAAAACTGCTGAAGGCATTACCATTCATTTCGAAGATGGTACTAGTCACACAGCTAGCCAAGTTATCTGGCTACTGGTCGCCGTCCAAACGTTAAGGGCTTGCAACTTGAAAAAGCTGGAGTAACTCTGAACGAACGTGGCTTTATCCAAGTGGATGAATACCAAAATACTGTTGTTGAAGGAATCTACGCTCTAGGTGATGTAACAGGTGAAAAAGAACTGACTCCAGTTGCTATCAAGGCTGGACGTACTTTATCTGAACGTCTCTTTAACGGAAAAACAACTGCAAAAATGGACTACTCAACTATTCCAACTGTTGTCTTTTCACACCCTGCTATCGGAACTGTTGGTTTGACAGAAGAGCAAGCTATTAAAGAATACGGCCAAGACCAAATCAAGGTTTACAAATCAAGCTTTACTTCTATGTACTCTGCTTGCACTGGCAACCGTCAAGAAACACGTTTCAAATTGATCACAGCTGGTTCAGAAGAAAAAGTTGTCGGACTTCATGGAATTGGCTACGGTGTTGATGAAATGATTCAAGGATTTGCTGTTGCTATCAAAATGGGAGCAACCAAGGCAGACTTTGATGCAACCGTAGCGATTCACCCAACTGCATCCGAAGAATTTGTAACCATGCGTTAATCGAAATAAAAGAAGCTGATACAAATGTGTCTGCTTCTTTTTAATATCTTACAAATCTACAAAAAATTATCCAACTTAACCAGTAAGCAAAATCGGCCGTTACAGTTTTTGTTACCTTTGTTATAAAAATAGGTTGACAATAATATTAAATTAAGTACAATAGTTACTATACATTAGAAAAGAGGTTAACTATTTTGAAAAAAGCTCACGTTTATGCTATCCCTGCTATTGGGGCTGCTCTCGTTGCTGTGTTGGCACAAATCAGTCTTCCAATTGGACCTGTTCCCTTCACTCTGCAAAACTTTGCAATCGGCTTGATTGCTACTGTATTTAGACCGAGAGAGGCTGTACTTTCTGTTGGACTCTATCTTCTTCTAGGTGCCATCGGTCTTCCTGTCTTTGCAGGAGGTGGAGCTGGATTTCATGCTTTGATTGGTCCTACTGCAGGTTATCTTTGTTTTTATCTTGTTTACTCTGGACTTACTTCTTCTCTAACTAACAGCGATAGTGGTTTTGTCAGAATTTTTCTTGCAAACCTCTTGGGTGATGCCCTTGTCTTTGTTGGAGGGATTCTTAGCTTGCATTTCCTAGCTGGAATAGCATTTGAAAAAGCTCTTGTGGTGGGGGTTCTTCCCTTTATCATTCCAGATCTTTGTAAAATTATTGCTATTAGTTTTATTAGCCGTTCACTACTTCAACACCTTAAAAATCAGGCTTACTTTACTAACTAAAAAAGGATATCGAATTGTCATAACTCAGTATCCTTTTCTTTCATTTTGAAAACTTATACTCTTCGAAAATCAAATTCAAACCACGTCAGCTTCGCCTTGCCGTACTCAAGTACTGCCTACGGCTAGCTTCCTAGTTTGCTCTTTGATTTTCATTGAGTATTAGTTGCCTTTAAAGGCATCCACCATGGTTTGAAATTCTTCATTTGAGAGGGTAATTCCTTTACCCATTTTAGTATGATCTGGGCTCCAAGCACGAATATCAAACTTTGCAGGAGCACCATTAAAGCTCACACGGTTGATTTCCTTGGTCCAACCTTTTTCGTTTTCAGAAAGAGTCAACAAGTGCTCTTCAATTTCAAATGTAAATTCTGCCATTTTCTTCTCCTTTTTTAGCTTTCATTAGTTTATTCGTAAAATCTTGTAGATTTTAGGAAAATTTTATATAATATTGATATAAAAGAAGGGAGGCCAATATGAGACATAAATTCCAGCAAGTACTAGATAAAATACATGACTTCTTAAATGGACATGACCAACCTGACCAGACTGAAACCAACTCCCTTACAGCCACTATTGAAGAGGCTATCCAGAAACAAACTGCTGTTCATCTTATCTTGTCTGAGACAAGTTTTACAGGTGATATCATCAAATACGATCAGCAACGCCAGCAAATTATCGTGAAAAATTTTGCCAAAAATGTGAGCCGTATTATCCGCATAAGCGATATTCAACGTCTTCGCTTTGTCCCTTCAACTGTCCAAACAGCCCAAAAAAATAGATTTAAGAAAGAGTGAGATGTAGTTGCTTCATCCCACTCTTTTTCTTAGCGAACTTGTTCAAAATGTAAATGAACGGCGATATGATCTCCATAGCCACTTCTTTCCAAATCACGTTGTAGACGATAGGAAATGTAGTGTTCAGCAATGGTAATGTAACCTGCACCCAATAAACGATGCTCAACCAAAGACTGAATCATGCTGATGGTAGCACGTTCCACCTTGGCTTCTTCCAAATCCAAAACCACTTTCTTAGTAACTTGTGCAAGGTTTTGACGCAAATCATCTGTCAATACATATACAGTCTGAGCTGCCTTTAAGATAGCCTGGTAAATCTTATCTGGATTAAATTCAGCAATTTCTCCATCACGTTTAATTACTTGCATAGGTTTCTCCTTTATTCTTTGTTTTCTGTGATTTCTGCCAGCATTTTTTCTTCTTCTGCTGTCAGTTGATAATTTTCTAACAAATCCGGTCTGCGCTCATAAGTTTTCTTTAAACTCTCATACAGTCGCCACTGACGAATCTTTTCATGGTGTCCACTCATCAGTACATCTGGGACAACCATGCCTCGATAATCATAGGGACGTGTGTACTGGGGGTATTCAAGAAGGCCTGAAGAAAAACTATCATCTTGGTGGCTGGACTCCTTACCAATCACTTCTGGAATCAGGCGAACCGTCGCATCAATCATGGTCATGGCCGCCAATTCCCCACCAGTCAAGACATAGTCCCCCAAGGAAATCTCATCTGTCACCAAGGTCTTAATGCGCTCATCATAGCCCTCATAGTGACCACAGATAAAAATCAGTTCCTCTTCTTTGGCCAAATCCTCAGCATAGGCCTGATCAAACTGCTTTCCAGCTGGATCGAGGAGAATAACGCGCGGATTTTTCTTTTCAATAGCATCAAAGGCATCGAAAATGGGTTGAGCTCGGAGCAGCATCCCCTGACCGCCTCCGTAGGGCTCATCGTCTACATGGCGGGCCTTTTCAGCATTTTCTCGAAAATTATGATACTGGATATCCAAGAGACCTTTTTCTCGAGCCTTTCCAACGATTGAGTGCTCCAGTGGAGAAAACATCTCTGGAAAGAGGGTTAAAATATCAATTTTCATCGTCTAACCCTTCTAAGATTTCCACATCGACCCGTTTATTAGGAATATCAACATTGAGAATCACTGGTGGGATATAAGGCAATAACAAATCACGCTTGCCTTTTCGCTTGACCACCCAGACATCGTTGGCACCTGGTTGCAGGATTTCTTTGATGGTTCCAATCAAATTATCTCCCTCATAGACTTCCAAACCGATAATCTCATGATAGTAGAACTCACCATCATCTAAATCGTTTAAATCTTCCTCAGCAACCTTGAGACTGTATCCTTTGTACTTTTCGATAGCGTTGATATGGTACATATCTTTGAATTTAATGATGTCAAAGTTCTTCTGTTTACGGTGGCTAGCAATAGTCACTGTTTGAACAAACTGATCTTTTTCATCAAACAAGGCCAGCTCAGCCCCTTTTTTAAACCGTTCTTCTGCAAAATCCGTCACAGACAAGACTCGCATCTCACCCTGTAACCCCTGCGTATTGACGATTTTCCCAACATTAAAGTAGTTCATCTTGTCTCCTGTAGTCTCCTTCTTTCCATCTTATTCTGACAATTCTCGAATAATAGTCGCAATTTTTTCTGATTCTGACCATTGTAAATAATGGTGATTACCTCCTAAAACGAGTTTAGTATTGGAAGTCCAATATTCTGATTTTTTGTACTCTTTTTCTCTATAAGGCTGACAAAAAATAAATACAGGGACATGAGATTCTATCGACAAATTCTCAAAATCTTCCTCAGTAATCTCTCCAGATATCTGAAATTCTGGATCTTGATTTTCCAACTCTAAGCCCTTTTCTTGCATTAATTCCCAGATTTTTTTATTAGTTTCAGGGCTAAATGTCTCTTGAGTTAAGTTCTTAAAATAAAGTTCAGGACCACACTCCTCAATCAACCTCACCTGCTCTTCCATTTCTGGATAAGGATTGTCTGAAAAATCAGCAAACATGACGTTTTTAGTTGTCGGTTCGATTGCTAGTAAAGCCTGACACTTAATTGGTTTGTTAAGCAATTTGCAAGCTAAAATTCCACTCAAACTATGTGCACAAAGTATATATTCAGAAATCCCTAATTCTTCAAGTACTTCATAAACCGCATCTGCAAGATTATCCAGATCTTTTCCAGCTTGGTCATGAATCGGACTCCTACCTGTGTTTGGAAAATCAATTGTCAAATAACCAATTGTGGGAGGAAGTTTTTCGATTATCAGTGAAAAATTTTCATAACTTGGTAACAAACCTGCGCCACTTAAACAGACTAGCACTTTCTTTTGATTTTGATAAGTAACAGAGAGACTACCAATTTCTGTAGATACTTCAAATCTCTTCATAAAGAAATCCACTCATTCTATATAATGAATTATTAAAAATCCTTATCCTTTATTTTATCACGTTCCAGTGATTTTCTCAAGTTGGATAAATCTCATCTTACAGAACTACTACTTCTTCAAAGAATTCACCAACTATCTGATTAAACTCTTTAGGATGGTCATTCATAGGTTGGTGTTTGCTATCTGAAATCGTTACTTGACGCGCATTGGGATTTAAGGCAATGATCCCATCGTAAATCATTTTTAGGTGTTTGGGAAAATCATTTTCTCCTCTTACTAAAAGCATGGGAGGATTTCCTTGATAACCTTCTATCTCATGGACAGCCAAAAAACCTGTGATTCCAAGGTTCAAAAAAATATCTCTCCCAGTTTCTATAATGGCCGTCTTGACTAATTCTCTTGTGATAGGATTATCTGTACACATTTTTGAGTTCTTATCTGCAATCATCTTCCAAGGAATCGTTTTATACATAAGAGGACTATATTTTATACGATTTTTCTCTTTATCTGATAGGTAACGATGCTGTCCCCAACTATCTAGCATGATCAAGGCTAGAACTCTTTCTGGATGGCGATAGGTGTACTCTTGAAGTGGATTTCCTCCCCAAGAATGACCAACCAATATCACCTTATCTAGCTGGAAATAGGACAAAATAACATCTACATCTTGAACAGCGCCTTCTAAGTCGGGTAGCCCAACTTTCATAGGTGATTCACCCTGTCCTCTAACATTGACAAAGTAAAGGTCAAATCCATCAAAAGCATCATACTGGTGAGCCCACATCTGACTACGGCCACAAGCTCCATGATAAAAAATAATGTGACCTTTATTTGCGTTTCCAGGACGATGATAAACAACCAAATCACAATCTACGACTGCTATAACGTGACGTTTCAACATCTCAGGTTCTATATTATAAAAAGCAATAGCTTCAGCAATATCATTTTGCTTCATTATTACACTCTCTCCTCTTTATCCTAGTGTCATTCTTTTTATCTATTTTATCATGCTATATTAAGATCATCGTTTTCTAAACTTAGTTTCATTAAAAAATTTGAATTTTCTGCATAAATCAGATAAAGAAAAAGACTGCTAAGCAATCTTTACTTTTTTCTCATCAGATTCATGCCTAAAATTCCAGCAATAATCAAAGTTGCTCCGATTACATGGTAGATATAAATTGGTTCGTGGAGGATAAGAGATCCGGCTAGAATGGTCAAAACTGTTCCAAGATTAGCAAAGACACTGACGGTCGATGCTCCAAGTCGAACAATAGCATAGATAGAGAGACTACCAGTAACGATAGAGGCTAAAATTCCCAAATAGAGAATTGAAAGCAGATAAGGAAGCTGTCCGAGCGGTGCAACGTAGCTAATATGTTGCCATCTAGATAGTGCGAGGTCAGACTCAGCGTATTAAAGGTGACGAAGCCAACAAATATCACAACAGCTGTCATATCCATAGCCCGATAGCGTCCTCCTTTGGACTTGCTGAGAATATTGTTTATTGCATTGGCGAGAACAGATCCCAACATCAAGAGAAAGCCAAAGCTAGCAGTCTCAGTACCAAAGTTAGCTCCTTTACTAAGGAAGATAAAAACTACTCCTGCTACGGATAAAAATAAAAAGAACTTTTGAAGCAAGCTTGTCTTTTCCTTGAGAAAGGCCGATGCTAAAAGGAGAGTAAAAATCGGGACAAGAGCCTGTAAAATTCCAGCTTCAGAAGACGATATATACTGTAAAGCAAAGGATTGAAAAATAAAAAAGAGAAGAGGATAGAAAAGACTCATAGGAAGAATAGAAAGAATATCTTTTCTACTTAAACTCACTTTGATAAGTTTGGTTTGATGAAGAACGACCATTACTAAAGCTGCGATTGTATAGCGATGCGCTAAGTTTGTGAGAGGACTGGCATGACCTAAAGCAATCTTAGTAAATAAAAAAGAAAATCCAATGATTGCTGAAAAGGATAAGGCAGCTAGGTATGCTTTTGTTTTCTCGTGCATAGACTGTTACTCCTTTTAAAAATATCTATTCTCAAGATTGATTGATTAGAATTTTTGAGACCGTCTTTCCATTTTACCATAGTAAAATCCTCGATGCTATTTCTAGGATTAGTATTTTATACCTGCTATCACTCTTTCAAGCTGATAAATTCTTTCTCATTGCCTATAAAGGAGTCAGCTATTCTGACCTGATTTTCTCGTTCTTGTCTCACAAGTTCTAGCTTGTCTACCTCTTGGAGATTACTTATTTTGATAATATAAACTGCCAGTTTCATTGTTTTCTATTTACTAGCTAGACCAATATAGGTGAAATCTTCTTTATAAGAAAAAAATCATTTCTTATTCTCTTAGAAATTCTCTAAAAATCCTTCCAAATCTCGTTCATGCTGATATTTGATAGCTGCCTCTTTGTCTTTTTCAAAAATGGTCTTGGTTAGATCTATCTCGTTGATGGCTGCAATTGCGACTGTGTAGTGAATGACATCAGCCAGTTCTTTTGCTAGTTACTCGTTAGAATCCTGAAGCCCCTCTTTTCTACCAGAACGATCATTCAAAACTTCAGCTACTTCACCGACTTCCTCCACTAGCTTGATAAAAAGACCTTCCTCGGTCCGAGACTGCTGGTAATGTTCCAGTAGGTAGTCTTGTAATTGTCTAAACGTTAAACCTTTCTTCTATTCCTTTCAAAAAAAGCGAGACATTCGTCCCGCCCTTCTTATTTTTCGTCAATAACGATTCTTACTTTTTTGTCTTCAGTTGGGACAGAGTAGACAATCGTTCTTATCGCAGAAATAGTGCGACCCTTACGACCGATTACACGACCCACATCGCTTTGATCAAGATCCAAATGATATTCCAAAAATTCTGGTGTATCTTCAATCTTGATAGTTAAGGCATCTGGTTGTGAAATCAAGGGTTTCACAATTGCAATAATGAGATTTTCAATCGTATCCATCTGTCAACCTACTTTAAACTTATTTTGAGAATTTAGAATCGTGGAATTTCTTCAATACGCCTTCTTTTGAAAGGATGTTACGAACTGTATCTGAAGGTTGAGCTCCATCAGCCAACCATGCAAGAACGCGGTCTTCTTTCAAAGTTACTTGGTTTTCAGCAACAAGTGGGTTGTAAGTTCCAACTGTTTCGATGAAACGTCCGTCACGTGGTGAACGTGAATCTGCTACGTTGATACGGTAGAAAGGTTTTTTCTTAGAACCCATACGAGTCAAACGGATTTTAACTGCCATTTTTAAAGTCTCTTTTCTTATTTTTTATTTCGGTGAAATAGCTGAGCTATTTAGCACATGTTCTATTATAGCAGATTTCTGACAGGTGTCAAGAAAAAAACTTGACAGACTATAAAATTCTTAAACCATTTACAAATTTGTTAGAATAGAAAATAAAAATTTGAAAGAGGCTATCCGTGAATACTATTTTAGAAACATTTTATAAAGACCACCAAGTCAAACCCTTCATCTCTCCTGAACGAGATTTGGATGCTTGGCTCCTAAATCCCAAGCCTGTTCCCAAACGAAACATGGAACTATTAACAGATGATTTACTAGCAGGTGATATCATTCTACTATGGAGAATCCAGTTTGGTACTTTTACCACTGAAACCTGGTTTCCTAAATACTTTGAGTATACTTATGGCATTGATGCCCCAAAACATCTAAAAACTCTAGTAGAAAATGGTTATACTGTCATTGAAACTGCTTTTGATTCACTTGACCATCTGAATACTACAATGAAAAAGAATATTTTGAAAAGCAAGGGAATTACAGGACTATCTAAGATGAAGGCTGCCGATCTAGACCAAGCCCTTCATGACCACTTTTCAGAAGAAGAATTAGCAAGTCACTTTTCAATTCGTGGCTACAAATTGACTCCAAAGGGAGAGCAGATACTGGAACAGTACCAGGAAATTATCGACCGTCATCCAAAGAAAAATCTCTAATCAAGCGACTTTTTGGTTACTTTACTGTAAAACTACCTTGTCACTAATATTTGAAATCCCCTTCCTTTTAGGTACAATGGTAGAAATGAATTTTTGAGAGGATCAGAATGAAAAAACTAGCAACCCTTCTTTTACTATCTACTGTAGCCCTAGCTGGATGTAGTAGCATCCAACGTAGTCTTCGTGGTGATGATTATGTAGATTCAAGTCTTGCTGCTGAAGAGAGCTCCAAAGCAGCAGCCCAATCAGCCAATGACTTAAACGATGCTTTAACAAATGAGAATGCCAATTTCCCTCAACTTTCTAAGGAAGTTGCTGAAGATGAAGCCGAATTAATTCTCCACACAAGTCAAGGTGATATCCGCATTAAACTCTTCCCTAAACTGGCTCCTCTAGCAGTTGAAAACTTCCTCACTCATGCCAAAGAAGGCTACTATAACGGCATTACCTTCCACCGTGTCATCGATGGCTTTATGGTCCAAACTGGAGATCCAAAGGGAGATGGTACAGGTGGTCAGTCTATCTGGCATGACAAGGATAAAACTAAGGACAAGGGAACTGGTTTCAAAAATGAGATTACTCCTTATCTTTATAACATCCGTGGTGCTCTTGCGATGGCAAATACTGGTCAACCAAATACCAATGGTAGTCAATTCTTTATCAACCAAAACTCTACAGATACCTCTGCTAAACTCCCTACAAGCAAGTATCCAAAGAAAATCATCGAAGCCTATAAAGAAGGGGGAAACCCTAGTCTAGATGGCAAACACCCAGTCTTTGGCCAAGTGATTGACGGTATGGATGTTGTAGATAAGATTGCTAAAGCCGAAAAAGATGAAAAAGACAAACCAACTACTGCTATTACTATCGATAGTATCGAAGTAGTGAAAGACTACGATTTTAAATCTTAAAAACCCAAAAATACAGTATCCACATTCGGTACTGTATTTCTTTTATACTTATTATTAAGTTAGATTATTAAAATCCCAGATTTGGTCCATCCAGCCTTCATAAAAGTCTGGTTCGTGGCAGACCATAAGAATCGATCCCTTGTATTCTTTGAGAGCGCGTTTGAGTTCATCCTTGGCATCCACATCCAAATGGTTGGTCGGCTCGTCAAGTACTAACACATTGTTTTCACGATTCATCAAGAGACAGAAACGAACCTTGGCTTGTTCCCCACCTGACAAAACCTGAATTTGGCTTTCGATATGCTTGGTTGTCAGACCACAACGGGCAAGGGCTGCACGAACTTCTGCTTGGTTAAGGGCAGGAAAGGCATTCCAGACAGCTTCAAGTGGGGTTTGGCGATTGCCCCCTTCTACTTCCTGTTCAAAGTATCCAAGTTCTAGGTAATCACCGCGTTCAACTTCCCCAGCGATTGGCGGAATAATACCCAAGAGAGACTTCAAGAGAGTTGTTTTCCCGATACCATTTGCTCCGATAATAGCAACCTTTTGATTGCGTTCAAAGGTAAGATTCAAAGGCTTAGTAAGAGGACGGTCATAACCAATCTGCAAATCCTTGGCTTGGAAGATAAAGCGCCCTGGCGTACGAGCTGGTTTGAAATCAAAGGATGGTTTTGGTTTCTCACTTTGGAGTTCGATAATATCCATCTTATCCAATTTTTTCTGACGAGACATGGCCATGTTTCGTGTTGCAACACGCGCTTTGTTTCGAGCGACGAAGTCCTTGAGGTCGGCAATCTCTTTCTGCTGACGTTCATAAGCTGCCTCCAACTGAGATTTCTTCATGGCATAAACTTCTTGAAACTGGTAGTAGTCACCAGAATAACGCGTCAGCTGTTGATTTTCCACATGATAGACAATATTAATAACATCATTTAGGAATGGAATATCGTGTGAAATGAGGACAAATGCATTTTCATAGTTTTGGAGATAGCGCTTGAGCCAGTCAATATGCTCAGCATCCAAGTAGTTGGTCGGCTCATCCAAAAGTAAGATATCTGGCTTTTCAAGGAGAAGCTTAGCCAAAAGTACCTTAGTTCTTTGTCCACCTGACAAAGAGGTTACATCCGTATCCATTCCAAAGTCCATGACACCAAGGGCACGCGCCACTTCATCAATCTTAGCATCCAAGGTATAGAAATCACGACTCTCCAAACGGTCTTGGAGTTCTCCCACTTCTTCCATGAGAGCATCAACATCCGCTCCGTCTTCAGCCATTTCCATATAAAGGTCATTGATACGGGCTTCTGCTTTGAAAAGTTCATCAAAAGCAGTACGGAGAACATCGCGAACCGATTGTCCTTCAGCAAGGACCGAGTGCTGGTCCAGATAGCCAGCAGTCACATATTTGGACCACTCAACTTTCCCTTCGTCTGGCAACATCTTACCAGTCACAATACTCATAAAGGTTGATTTCCCTTCACCATTGGCACCGACCAGACCGATATGTTCTCCCTTTAGGAGACGGAAGGACACATCTTCAAAAATTGCACGGTCACCAAAACCGTGACTCAGATTTTTAACTTCTAAAATACTCATTTTAATTCCTTATTTTGTTTTTATGTAATTGTTTATAGAGTAGCCAAGCCAAATAGCCACCCAAGGTATTGGTCCACAAATCATCAATCTCAAAGACGCGATTGAAATCAAAGAAAAAATCTAAGACTAACTGCGTACACTCAATTCCAAGACTCACTAGAAAACTGAAAAGAAGAACTCTTTTTGTTTTCCGTAAATTTGGAAAGAGATAAATAAGTTGAAAGATCAGAGGAAAAAGCAAGAAGAGATTGAGGATATTTTGTAAAAAAATCCAGCTTAATTGTCTCATATCACTCACTTCGCCCAGTTTCCAGAAAGAATTGAAAGGAGTCAAAAGAAAAACCAGGCGTCCAAGATGCTGAATACCTGGAGTTTCCACTCCTACGGGAGAATGTTCTTGAGGAGTAAAACAAAAGTAGACGATACAAATGCTATAGAAAATGACTCCCCAGACCAAAATATGATTATGAGTTTTCTTCATCATTAAGGATTGACTGCTGCGACTGCTTTCTGGCGGTCACGTTTCATTGTATTAGAACGCAATTGTCCACAGGCTGCATCAATATCAGTACCATGTTCTTGACGAACAACACAGTTAACCCCTTTTTTCTTAAGCGTATCATAGAAGGCCATGACGCGCTCTTTTGGACTACGGCTATATTGGTCATGCTCACTAACTGGGTTATAAGGAATCAAGTTTACATAAGACAATTTCTTGATGTTCTTGAGTAATTCAGCCAATTCTAAGGCCTGTTCAACACCGTCGTTGACTTCATTGAGCATGATATATTCAAAGGTTACACGACGGTTGGTTGTTTCGATGTAGTACTCAATAGCTGCGAAGAGTTTTTCAATCGGAAAGGCACGGTTAATCTTCATGATGCTTGAACGCAATTCATTATTGGGTGCGTGAAGAGAAACAGCAAGATTGACCTGAACTCCTTCATTAGCAAAATCACGAATTTTATGGGCCAAACCTGAAGTTGAAACCGTAATGTGACGAGCACCGATGGCCATTCCCTTATCATCATTGATAGTACGAACGAAATTCAAGACATTGTTGTAGTTATCAAAGGGTTCACCAATTCCCATGACAACAATATGGCTGACGCGTTCGTCCTGACCACGTTCATCAAAATATTTCTGAACCAGCATGATCTGCGCTACGATTTCCCCATTATTGAGGTCGCGTTGTTTCTTGATCAAACCAGAGGCACAGAAGGTACAACCGATATTACAGCCGACCTGAGTGGTCACACAGACTGACAAACCATAGTGTTGACGCATGAGTACAGTCTCAATCAACATACCATCAGGCAACTCAAAGAGATATTTGACAGTGCCATCAGCAGATTCTTGAACGATACGCTGTTTCAAGGGATTGACCACAAACTGGTCATTGAGCTTAGCAATCAAATCTTTTGAAAGGTTGGTCATTTCTTCAAATGACTGCACACGTTTACGGTAAAGCCATTCCCAGATTTGATCTGCACGGAATTTCTTTTCTCCTTGCTCCAATACCCATTCCTGCATGGTTTGACGTGTTAAACTATAAATTGACGGTTTCATTTCTTCTCCTTATTCTCTACTCACTTCTGACGAATGACAAAATGACGTTGTCCCTTGTCCTCTTTCTGAGAATGCTGGTCTTTCTGACGACGTCTATTTTTCTTATCTGCATTCGATTTTCGTTTGGTTTGAGCCGGTTTCTTTCCTTTTCTAGAAGGTGGTTCTTCTTCCTTCTTGCGCATTTTCTTGTCAAATGATGCGCGCTTAGGGGCTTCATTTTCTAGGACAAAATAGGCACAACCATAACTACAATACTCTAAAAGATAGTCTTGTAAACGACTGATTTTTTCAAGATTTTCCTCTGTTCGGTCATCCTTGTAAAACCCTCGTAGGCGAAGCTGCTCATTACTCCAGTCCCCAACGATATAATCAAACTTGGTTAAGACTTCTGAAAAACGCTGATTAAAAGCCGTCACATCAAAGGCATCCTTGATATTTTCCACCAAGGAAAAAGCTATCCCTTCCGTTTCGACCTTGTCCCCGTGTAAATGGAACTCAGGACCAGGAAACTTGTTATAGTTGTATAATTCAGGTGCAATTTCTTTTCGCATAGATATCCTTTTTCCACGATTACTTAATACTTTATTCTACCATAATTTCTAGCACTTAGCACGTTTCTCATAAAAATGAAAAAAGTCTGACGATTTTGTCAGACTCGAATCATATAACCTAAAAAAGAGAAGAACAATTCTTCCCTCCAACTATCATTATTTAGCAGCTGCGTACAATTCATCTACTTTGTTCCAGTTAATCACTGAGAAGAAAGCTTTGATGTAGTCAGGACGCACGTTACGGTATTTCACGTAGTAAGCATGTTCCCAAACGTCCAAGCCCAAGATTGGTTTTTTACCTTCTGAGATTGGTGTGTCTTGGTTTGCTGTTGAAGTCACTTCAAGTTTACCTTCTTTGTTAACAACCAGCCATGCCCATCCAGAACCGAATCGAGTTGTTGCTGCTGCAGTGAAGGCTGCTTGGAAGTCTTCAAATGAACCAAATGTTGCATCGATTGCTGCTGCAAGTTCTGCTGATGGAGCTGTTTTTTCAGGAGTCATCAATTCCCAGAAAAGAGCGTGGTTCAAGTGTCCACCACCATTGTTGATAAGTGCTTGACGGATATCAGCTGGGATAGAGTCTACATCAGCAAGCAAGGCTTCAAGGTCTTCACCGATTTCAGGATGTTTTTCAAGAGCTGCATTGGCATTGTTGACATAAGTTTGATGGTGTTTGTCATGGTGCAAGTGCATTGTTTCCGCATCGATGTATGGTTCCAAAGCATCGTATGCATATGGAAGATCTGGTAAGATAATAGCCATCTGTAATACCTCTTTTTCTTTCTATATGAAAATGATAACGCAAACATTCACTTTTTTCAAGTTTTTTGCTTATAGATAAGGAAATCATTGAAATACTTTCTAATAAAATAAGCAAATCATCAAGAAACCCGCGACAAGATAATCCTGACGCGGGTTGTAGTTTCAGAAAAATATCAATTTACCTGACTAGCAATCTGTAAGAGTGCCTTTTCAAAAAGGAAACCTTTTTCATAAAGACCTGTTTTAATCTGATAGTCTGTCTCAATTAAATAGAAAATAACTTGCTTCAAAAAGCTCAAGGAAAGTCCTCGCGAATCTCTCAGCGCAAACTTAATTTGATAGGGATTGGGAGTCCGTCCCAGATAACTACCTAAACTACTTGCAATCTGCGCTTCTGTTTGCCCAGACTCCGCCAAAATCTTCACCTGAGTAAAAGTCCGAAATTGTCCTAACATGACAGCTATGAGCTTAATTTCGTCTTCCCCTTGCAAGGTCAAGTCTCTAACTAAATCTCGCGCCTGATCCATCTTTTTAGTCAGAATAAACTGAGTTAAATCAAAAATATTATCCTGTAAGGTCTTAGGAATTGCGTTGACAATATCCTCTTCCTCTATAACAGAATCCGCCTTATAGGACTGTAAAAAGAGCAGATTTTTCTGGATTTCGCTAAATTGAAAACCAGATTTGATAAGTAGATTTTCAAAGGATTGCCCCACAAACTGCAGACCTTGTTTCTGGCTCCACTTTTGGAAATACTGGCGCAATTCTTGTTCTTTGGCTTCTACTGCGTCAAAAACCTTGGCATCACGCTTAAGTAATTTAACCAACCGTCTTTTGCTGTCCAGTTTTCCTTCTGCAAAGATCAACAACTTGGTTGTTGGCGAAGGGTTATCAAGGTATTCTTCAAACGACTTGAGCTCATCATCTGTTAAAAAGCGTTTTTTGGCTGTTGTGATATCAACAAAATGGTCTAATATCACGATTTTCTCATCCGCAAAGAAAGGAAGGCTGACCAACTCCAGTTCCACATCCTTATAGACCACTTCTTTCATATCAAAGTAGGCAAAGTTGAGATCTGCAGAATCATAACCAATCTGTTTCAATACCTGACTCTTCATCACTTCAAACTGGCCCTGATCTGTCCCTGTAAAAAGGCTCAGGTTAGGTAAATTTGATAAAGTCAACTTCTGACTTTCTTCAATGGCTAGCATCTTCTCTCCTTTCTTCTGATTTTTTGGTTCATTTAATCGATATAGCGCAATTTCCCACGGAAATCTTCTATGCTTTCGTACCCTTTTTCCGCCATGATTTCTTTCAGTTCATTGGTAATACGTTCGAAAGCACCGACGCCTTCTTTGTGAAGAGTAGTACCTATCTGCACCATACTCGCTCCACAGAGGATATGTTCAAAGGCATCACGACCAGTCAGAACGCCACCTGTTCCAATGATTTGGATTTGAGGATTTAAGCGTTGGTAGAAAGCGTGAACATTGGCTAAAGCAGTCGGTTTGATATACTCTCCACCAATCCCACCAAAACCATTCTTAGGACGAATCACGACCGACTCATCTTCTATATAAAGACCGTTTCCGATTGAGTTAACGCAGTTGACAAACTTGAGCGGATATTTGTTGAAAATAGCTGCCGCTTGATCAAAGTGAACAATATCAAAATATGGTGGCAATTTAATTCCAAGAGGTTTGGTAAAGTAGGCAAATACTTCTGACAAAATTCGGTCAGTTGTCTCAAAATCATAGGCAATCTGAGGTTTACCTGGAACATTTGGACAAGAAAGGTTTATCTCAGTCAGACCACGAAATTCACTCTCTTGAACTCTTTTCAAGATGGTATGTGTTTCTTCTGGAGACATGCCAACTAAAGATAAGAAGAAAGTTCGGTTTGGTTCTTTTTCCTGTAAGTCCAAAAGATAGTCCAGATAATAATCTAAGCCATTATTTGGCAAGCCCATGGAGTTGATAGAACCAAGTGGAACATCCTGATAACGTGGTTCAGGATTTCCCTGACGAAAGTCCAAGGTCGCTGTCTTCGTGACAAAGGTTCCTGCCACTGAGTTTTTAACCCCCTCTAGCTCTTCTATCGTCATACAAGCCACACCTGCTGCATTCATCAAGCAATTGTCAAACGCAAAACCAGCAATTTGTGTTTTCGTTGATACCATGATTCTGATCCTCCAGATTCCTTTTATTGCTAATATTATACCATATTTTCACAATTTCTCTTTTAGAAAGATATTTCAAAGAAAAACGTTCGTATTTTTATAGATTTTCAAAAAGTCCTAAAACTAAATTGATAGAATTTTTAGAAAATTTTTGTTTTTCTCTTTACAGTTAAAAAAAATTCTGCTATAATGACACACATAATTAAATTAGAATTTAAGGAGAACGATATGACATCTGCTAAAGAATATATCCAAAGCGTGTTTGAAACTGTAAAAGCTCGTAACGGGCACGAGGCTGAATTCCTACAAGCTGTTGAAGAATTTTTCAACACTTTAGAACCTGTATTTGAAAAACACCCTGAGTATATCGAAGAAAATATCTTGGCACGTATTACTGAGCCAGAGCGCGTGATTTCTTTCCGTGTTCCCTGGGTTGACCGTGATGGAAAAGTTCAGGTAAACCGCGGTTACCGTGTTCAATTCAACTCAGCTGTTGGACCATACAAAGGCGGACTTCGTTTCCACCCAACTGTAAACCAAGGGATTTTGAAATTCCTCGGTTTTGAACAAATCTTCAAAAACGTCTTGACTGGACTTCCAATCGGTGGAGGTAAAGGTGGATCAGACTTCGATCCTAAAGGTAAAACAGATGCTGAAGTGATGCGCTTCTGCCAAAGCTTCATGACTGAATTGCAAAAACACATCGGACCATCACTGGACGTACCTGCTGGTGATATCGGTGTTGGTGGACGTGAAATTGGTTACCTTTATGGTCAATACAAACGCCTTAACCAATTTGATGCTGGTGTCTTGACTGGTAAACCTCTTGGATTTGGTGGTAGCTTGATTCGTCCAGAAGCAACTGGTTACGGTTTGGTTTACTACACTGAAGAAATGCTTAAAGCTAACGGTAACAGCTTTGCTGGTAAGAAAGTGGTTATTTCAGGTTCTGGTAACGTTGCTCAATACGCTCTTCAAAAAGCGACAGAACTTGGTGCAACTGTTATCTCTGTATCTGACTCAAATGGTTATGTCATCGATGAAAATGGTATCGACTTCGATCTTTTAGTAGATGTTAAAGAAAAACGTCGTGCTCGTTTGACTGAGTATGCTGCTGAAAAAGCAACTGCAACATATCACGAAGGTTCTGTATGGACTTACGCTGGAAACTATGACATTGCTCTTCCATGTGCTACTCAAAACGAAATCAACGGTGAAGCAGCTAAACGTTTGGTTGCTCAAGGCGTTATCTGTGTATCTGAAGGTGCTAACATGCCAAGTGACCTTGATGCCATCAAAGTTTACAAAGAAAATGGTATCTTCTACGGACCTGCAAAAGCTGCCAACGCTGGTGGTGTAGCCGTTTCAGCCCTTGAAATGAGCCAAAATAGCCTTCGCCTCTCATGGACTCGTGAAGAAGTTGATGGACGTCTCAAAGATATCATGACAAACATCTTCAACACAGCTAAAACAACTTCAGAAACATACGGTCTTGATAAAGACTACCTTGCAGGAGCAAACATTGCTGCCTTTGAAAATGTAGCAAACGCTATGATTGCACAAGGTATTGTTTAATTAGTCAATACATCCTATCGGAGGACAAATGATGAACTTACGGCCGATGGAAGTAAGAGACAATTCAGCTGTAGCGCAGCTCATTCGAGCTAGCCTAGAAGAATTCGGGCTTGACAAACCAGGAACTGTCTACTTTGATTCTCATCTAGATCATTTGGCCGACTATTATCAACAGCAAGAGAGAGCAGCTTACTTTGTTCTGGAAGATGAAGGTCAGCTAGTTGGCTGCGGTGGCTTTGCACCTGTGTCCGATAAGATTGCTGAATTACAAAAACTGTATGTCACTAAAAATAGCCGTGGCCAAGGTTATTCCAGCAGGTTGATAAAGCGGATATTACAGGAAGCCTGCTTAGCTGGTTATGAACAGCTTTATCTAGAGACCTCTACTGAACTGGCTACGGCTGTGGCCATCTATCAACACTATGGTTTTACAGCATTGCAACAACCACTTTCTAACGCCTCCGGCCACCCAGCTATGAATATCTGGATGATAAAATTCCTCTTATCAGATGAATAGATGGCAGTATACTAATGTAGCAAGCGCTATGATTGCCCAAGGTATTGTTTAATACTCAATCCTCAATCACTATGATTGGGGGTTTTTATGTTGAATTCAAAAAACTCACCATTAACAGTGAGTTTTAACTTCCGAATTTATTTTACTTTCATTAGGGCAGATGACAAACATTCAACAATTTCATCAACTGCTTCATCTATGTTTATAGTTCCTTCATCATTCAACATCATGGGAATAAGATAAGAAAAACTCAATGCTAAAATGTATCGAACAATTCTTTCATTTGACCAATCTCGGATAACACCATTTTCTTTAAACTGATTCAGAACTGGGCTAATTGGTTCTATTATAGATTGAACAATAATATTTCCTAACTGGATAGAAAGATTTTTATCAATAAAAGAACGCCCCAAGAGAATTTTAACATGCATTTGATTCTCCTGAATGAAAAAGAGCCTATCTCTAACAATACTTTTTAAAAAGAAGGGAAAAGTTTCTTGATCTACTGTGAATTTCTTTTCTGAGAAATCTTCAATCACTTCTGGAATAACCTGTTCTAGAAAAGTAGATAAAATGGCTTCTAAAATACCTTCCTTTGTTTTAAAGTAACTAAAAACCGTTCCTTCTGACACTCCAGCGCGTTCGGCAATAAGGCTGGACGTTGTATTTTCAAATCCAATCTCTGAGAATAATTTTAAGCTTGATAATAATACTCGACGTTGTTTCAAGCTCAAGTTGCTAACTTCTAACGTCTGAGCATACTTTTGTTCTAAACTTTCCATCGCTAGCACCTCTCTTCTACTCTCTTACTTTTACGACTTTTTTGCCTCGACTGTGTCCCATTTTCAGACTACGATAGGCTTCTCTAACTGACTTTAGAGAAAAGTCATACACTTGATCAATTTTCAGCTGAACCTTCCCTTCTGAGACCATTTCAGATAAAGTGCTAAAATCATCGTATGTAGAATGTCTCGGACCAGTAAACTGAGCACCTTTTATCATAACATAGGGTGAAGGTACTAATGTCCCAATAGCTGTTCCCTTCAAACCTAAACTAAAAGCCAATCTAACATAATCAGATCCATAACAATCCAAAAACTTTGTAATAGGCGTTGGACTAGCTGATAGAAGAGCCTTCTTGATGTTCTCTTCGTAACTTACTGGTATAGCACCTAAAGACTTCAGATACTCTGCATTTTTCTTACTTGCTATTCCAATCACTGTCGCACCCTTAGCAACTGCATACTGTACTGCAATACTTCCAATACCTCCTGCTGCAGCTGAAATAACAACAGTATCTCTTGAATTTAAACCGATTCTTCTAAAAGACCCACCCACAGTTAGAGAAGCTACTCCCATAGTAGCTGCGTGAGTCATGTCGATCATCTCTGGTTTCAATACAATTTCTGATTCATTGACACAAATTTCTGTTGCTAAAGCTCCCCTCTTAGTTCCCAAACCAGGATCGCTAATCATTGTTCCAAACACCTTATCTCCTACTGAAAACCTAGTTACTTCATTTCCAACTTCTGTAATAACTCCAGAAAAATCTCTCCCCACACCTCTTGGAAATAAAGATGATTTAGATTCAAACCAACGACTTGGTTTCCTTAATTTCGTTATAAAAGATAGAAATCGAAGGGGTTTCGCTCCCTCAAAAGTTTTATAATCAATAGGATTTAAACCAACAGCATAAACTTCTACTCTCACCTGATTTACATCCAAGGCTGTAGAGTCGATCTTCAGCAAATCCAAGACCTCTTCGTTACCGAAACGACTGTACTCTATTGCTTCAACAACCATTTTCTTTACTCCTTAATTTCACAAAATTGAGTGAACACTCATTTTTATAAATTATACTCTTAATTTGTAAGAAAATCAATATTATCGTTTGATAACGATTTATGACATGATACAAATATCCATCATTTGGGTTTACCAATATGATTCTTTCAATCTAACTCTCCTCACTTTTAAAGATTCCTTTCCCTTTTTTGCCCCTTCTCGAACAAAAAGAAAAACCGCTACTCCTAAGAATAGCGGTTTAATCATGTTTTTAAGCTACTAATGTAGTTGCTCTATTATTTAAGAGTAACTGAAGCTCCAGCTTCTTCCAATTTAGCTTTGATTTCTTCAGCTTCTGCAGTTGCAACGCCTTCTTTAACAAGTGCTGGTGCACCGTCAACAAGTTCTTTAGCTTCTTTAAGACCAAGACCAGTGATTTCACGTACAACTTTGATAACGCCAACTTTTTTGTCGCCTGCAGATGTCAATTCAACGTCGAATGAATCTTTAGCAGCACCAGCGTCAGCAGCACCAGCTGCAGCAACAGCTACAGGAGCAGCTGCAGTTACACCAAATTCTTCTTCGATAGCTTTTACAAGGTCGTTCAATTCAAGGATTGAAGCTTCTTTAATTTCAGCAATAATGTTTTCAATGTTCAATGCCATTGTTATTTCCTCCAAATATGTTTTTAAATTTATAATAGATTTTTCGTAGCTAGGCTACGCTGCGTAGCTTAAAATTAAGCTGCGTCTTCTTTGTTGTCTGCAACCGCTTTGACTGCAAGAGCAACGTTGCGCACTGGCGCTTGAAGTACAGAAAGGAGCATAGAAAGAAGTCCTTCGCGGTTTGGAAGAGTTGCAAGAGCAAGAATCTCTTCTTTAGATGCGACAGCGCCTTCGATTGCACCACCTTTGATTTCAAGTGCTTCAGCGTTTTTAGAAAAGTCGTTCAAGATTTTCGCTGGTGCGATAACATCTTCGTTAGAAAATGCTACTGCAGATGGGCCAACAAATACTGATGCAAGTTCTTCAAGACCAGCTTTTTCAGCTGCACGACGCAAGATTGAGTTTTTAATAACTTTATACTCAACTTCGCTTCCACGAAGCTCACGACGAAGAACTGTATCTTGCTCAACTGTCAAACCACGAGCGTCAACAACGACGATAGATGCAGCAGCTTTCATTTTTTCAGCTACTACGTCAACTAGTTCCGCTTTTTTAGCAATAATTGCTTCACTCATTAGTGTGTTCACCTCCGTAATTATTTTGCTTGGGGAAATTTTTCCAAAAGAAAAACGCGCCCAAACCTAGACACGAAAGTACAATACGCTTCTTTTTACATGATACGTTTTGTCCTCGGTAGGATACTTATGAGTCGAGCTCCCCTACTGTCTTAGGCAGTTTTTTCAAACCGTATATAAGTATAGCATAGTCAAAAAAAGAATGCAAGATTTTTGCAAACTTTTTTTTAAAATTTTTTCGTGATTTTTTCTTTTAAAGTTCTACTGTCAGTACTTGACCTTGCTTAACAACTTGTTCTCCGGCAATATAGACATCATCAACATCACTGGCTTTGACTGCATAGACAAGGTGAGAAAGCATATTTTCCCGGGGTTGAAGATGGATTTTCCCTTGTGGTTGAATGACTAGGAAATCAGCCTGCTTGCCAACTTCTAGACTACCAATCTCTTCATCCATTCCCAACACCTTAGCTCCTTCGATTGTCAGAGCCTTGAGAACTGTTTCGATAGGAAATTGGCTGGCATCTCCACTTTTCATCTTCTGAAGAAGGGCTGCAGTCCTTCCTTCCTCAAACATATCTAGATTGTTATTGGAAGCAACCGAGTCTGTCGCAATTCCGACTGCTACTCCTGCTTTTTGCAGTTGAACGATAGGAGCGATTCCTGAGGCCAGTTTGAGGTTACTGATAGGATTATGGGCTATAGCAACTTGAGAAGTTGCTAAGCGTTCAATTTCTCGCTCGTTTAATTCGACCCCGTGAGCAAAGACAGACGGATGATCTAAGTAACCCAATTCTTCTAGAAAGGCGAGGGGGCGTTTGCCGTAGCGTTTCAGGAGAATTCCTGACTCCTCCTTGGTCTCCGCCACATGGATATGGATGGGAATATTCAGCTCTTTTGCCATTTCCAAGCTCTCTTCCAGCAAATTTTTACTACAGCTGTAGGGAGAATGTGGGGCTACCATAACCTTGAAATTTGGATTTTTATATCCAATAATTTCTTCAATGATAGCTCTAGTTCTGGCTATGGTCTCAGCAGTTGTTTCTGTATCTAAAGAAAAGAGGGTAGGTGAGAAATAACAACGCATCTTAGAATCTTTCACTGCCTGATAAATCTGCTCAATATCCACACCATTGGGATTATACATATCATTAAAGATTGTTGTTCCTGACTGGAGCATTTCTGTCAGCGCTTCTTTTACCGCCTTGGTAGTAATGTCTGGAGTAAACTCAGCTTCTGCAGGCCAGATATAGTCATTGAGCCATTCATGGAGGTTGCTGTCATCTCGGATTCCTCGCAAACCTGTCATGGCAGAATGGGTGTGGCAATTGACCAAGCCAGGCATAATCCAGGCTCCCTGATAGTCTATAATCTGCTCAGCTTGCTCTAAAATCTCTAGCTTCTCTTGACCGACATAGACAATTTGAGAATCCTTAACTGCTAAGATTCCATCCAAATAAACACGGAAATCTTGGTCACAAGTCACGATATTTACATGCTGATAGACTTTCATTCTAGGCTCCTTTTCTATAAGACAATTTACAGTGAATAATTTTTCTAGCTATTGTAACAAAAAAGTCACCCGAAGGCAACTTTTTTCGTCCATAAGATTTCAAAATAGAAAGGATTATTCAGAGCTAAAAGCTGCTGCTTGCTGCATTTGGTAATACTTGCCCTTTCTAGCCATGAGGTCCTGATGGTTCCCATGCTCCACAATGTCACCGTCTACCAAGACAAGAATCAAATCCGCATCCTGAATGGTTGACAAACGGTGAGCAATGATAAAACTTGTGCGCCCCTTCATGAGTTTAGCGAAGGCATCCTGTACTAGCACTTCTGTCCGCGTATCGATGGATGAAGTTGCCTCGTCTAAGATAAGAATCTTGGGAATAGCCAGAAAGACTCGGGCAATAGTCAAGAGCTGGGCCTGACCAACAGAGAGAGATTCTCCTGCATTTTCCAACTTGGTATCGTATCCCAGTGTCAACTGTTGGATGAAAAAGTCTGCATTGGCTGCTTTGGCAGCAGCAATCACTTGCTCCCGACTGGCATCAGGATTCCCAAAGGCAATATTGTCATGAATAGTTCCTTGCTTGAGCCAGGTTTCTTGGAGCACCATGCCAAACTGCTGTCTCAATGACGCTCGGGTATAATCATAAATGGATTGCCCATCCAGCAAGATATCTCCTGAGTTAATAGGGTAAAAACGCATGAGGAGATTGATAAGAGTTGATTTTCCGGCACCTGTCGGACCAACGATAGCTACCTTGCTACCAGCTGGGATATCGATAGACAAATCCTTAATCAAGATCCTTTCAGGATTGTAGCCAAAAGAGACCTGTTTAAAGGAAATGGCTCCCTTGACTTGGTCACTGGTCAAGACTTCCTTGCCTGTTTCAGCTACCTCAGAGCTTTCTAAGATCGCATAGACACGCTCTGCACAAGCAAGAGCACTTTGCAACTCGGCTAGAACTGAAGAAATATCGTTAAAGGGCTTGGTATACTGCTGAACATAGTTCAAAAAAGTCACTAAACGACCGATGGTCAAGGTGGATCCCATCATGATACGATAAGCTCCTACTCCAGCAAGAAGAGCGTAAATGAGAGCGTTGATAAAGCGGGTCGAAGGATTAACCGTTGATGAATAAAAGATGGCCGACTG
Organism: Streptococcus mitis 17/34; assembly: GCA_000430305.1. Classification (GTDB taxonomy): domain Bacteria; phylum Bacillota; class Bacilli; order Lactobacillales; family Streptococcaceae; genus Streptococcus; species Streptococcus mitis_AW. The sequence goes on along the minus strand of ASZZ01000002.1, from coordinate 103,640 downwards.
CGAATAGCCTGCGTAGTTGCCATTAGCCTCACGCAGTCTTTTGATAAACTCTTCCTGAGCATTGAAAGACTGGATAATGGTCTGCTGGCTAAGCGATTCTTCAATCAACTGAGTCTGAATCCCCCTCGTCTCTGTTTGCTTCTGGAAGAGATGATAAGATTTCTTGGCAATGAAGCGTGAAATTACCATGGACAGTGGTGTCAACAGCAAGACCAAGAGGGTCATAAGGAGATGAATTTGAAGCATGGCTAGGATACTAACCAAAATCATCAAGATGCCAATGAAAAACTGGTTAAAAATCATGGTTAAGCCAGCTGCCAACTGCTCGATGTCTGTGGTCACACGACTGACCATCTCTCCACTGCCTTGCCGATCCACAAAAGCAATCGGTAACCGATGAAGCTTATGGATGATTTGCTCTCGCAAGTCTTTGGTATAAGAGAAGATTAGACGATTATAAAGAAGAGGATTGGCCCATTGTACCAGAGTATTTCCTATGACTACAAAGAGCATCTGGAGGAAAATCTTCCAAAAAACTGGTGAAGAACCAGTCACCAGGACTTGATCTATGACCTGCCCAATCAAGATAGGTAGGTAAATTGATAAGCCAACTTGGGCAATAGTTCCTAGAAAGGCTAGGAAAAGGAGGAAGGGATGGCTGGCTAAATCTATGGCCAAACGTGTGAGCGTCTGGTTTGCAGTTTGTCGTTTCATACTAGTCCTCCTTTCCATGTTGGGATGCATTGATTTCGCGATAGACTTGACTAGTCTTCATCAAATCCTCGTGCTTGCCGATAGCTAGGAGCTCACCTTTTTCCAAGAGGAGAATCTGGTCAGCCATCTGGAGTGTCGAAGTCCGTTGAGAAATCAAGATTAAGCTCGTATTTGGCATATTTTCTCGAATAGCTTTCAAGAGCTTGGACTCGGTGATGGTGTCGAGGGCTGAGGTCGCATCATCTAGGACGAGAAATGGAGCTTGTCGCAATACCGCTCTGGCAATAGATAGCCTTTGTTTTTGTCCACCTGAGAAATTTCTCCCTTCTGCCTCAACAGTGGCATCCAGGAGACCTTCCTTTTCACTGACAAAATCCTTAGCTTGCGTGATTTCTAAGGATTGCCAGAGTTCTTGATCAGTCACTTCTTGATTTAAGCCTAGAGTCAAGTTGGAACGAATAGTTCCCTTAAAGAGTTCGACTTTTTGAGGAACATAGGAAATCCAAGACCGCCACTGCTCAAGATTACGAGGACTACGTCCATTTCGATAAAGGTCAATGCTTCCCTTGTCTGCTAGATAAAGTCCAAGTAAGACTTGCACCAAGCTTGATTTACCAGAACCCGTCCCCCCAATGATACCAAGGATTTGCCCTTGCCTCATATCAAAGGAAATGGCTCTCAGAGAAGGCTGGGCCGCATCAGGATAGGTAAAGGTCAATTCTTGAACTTGTAAAATCTTATCGCTGGTAGCTTGCTTTTGTTCTAACTCTGAATGGATATCCTCTGGAGATTCTGCAAAGACTTCCTCGATTCGCTTGGCTGAAATATAGGACTGGTTGAGAGAATTTATCAGCATGGCGAGCTTAACCAATTCCACCAAAATCTGTAAGAGATAGTTGATAAGGGCAATCAGGGCACCTTGACTGAGTACCCCTCCTTGAATTGAAATATAGCCCTGCCAGATGATGACGAGGAGGGTTCCATTAACAATCAGATAGGTCAGAGGGGTTAATAAACTAGACCAAAACCCCGTCTTTTCTTGCAATCTGGCATAAACTTGGTTAAGGGTTTGAAAAATATGTAATTCTCGTTTTTCTTGTCCAAAAGCACGAATAACTCGCATGCCTTGTAATTGCTGGCGTGTTTCCTGAACCAGTTGGTCCGTTTTCTTTCTGAGACTACTGTAGAGAGGATTGACAAGTCGAGAGAGGCCGACAATGACAATGGTCAAAATGACAACCATGACCAAAAACCAGAAAGTCAGTTCAGCTGAGATTCGATAGGCCATAAAAATGGCTCCAAAAACGATAATAGGTGCTCGCAAAAAGAGGCGTAGGAATTGATTGATACCAGTCTGAATCTGATAGGTGTCCGAAGTCAAGCGAGTCACCAAGCTAGAAGTTGTCAGACGATCTCTGCTATCCTTGGGCAAGGAAAGAATATGACGATAAAGGTCGTTTGTCAGTTCTTTGGCAAACCCAACCGCAGCTTGGCTGAGTAAAACTGTGCTACCAAGGCCACTAAAACACCAATCACTGCAAAGATAAGGAGCAGGCCAATCTGCATCCAAAGATGACCTTGATCTCTCTGGGGCAAGGACTGGTCAACAATCCCTGCAATCACCATGGGAACCAGAAGTTCAAACACAGCTTCTAATAACTTGAACAAGGGTGCTAAAATCGATTCCTTGATGTAGGGTTTAAAGTATGATAATAAGTTTTTCATAAATCCCTTCTATTCGTATTCTGGAAATAAAGAAAGTGGGGAGCTCCCACCCTCTGAATTTTATTTGTTTAAGTATGGCAATAGATAGCCATATCCTGCTTTTTCCATCTCATCCTTGGCCACAAAGCGTAAGGAGGCAGAATTGATACAGTAACGAAGGCCACCTAACTCCCGAGGTCCATCTGTGAAAACATGACCCAAGTGAGCATTTCCTGACCGAGAACGAACCTCGATTCGCTCCATTCCATGACTTAAGTCCTCGTAGTAGTGAATCAATTCCTTGGAAATCGGACGGCTAAAACTTGGCCAACCACAACCTGAGGCAAACTTATCCTTGGCAAAAAAGAGTGGCTCACCTGTCGTGATGTCTACATAAATTCCCTCTTCAAAGGTTTGGTCATAGGCATTGCTAAATGGAGCCTCTGTAGCAGCTTCTTGGGTGACACGGTAGGATTCTTCAGTTAGGTTTTTCTTCAACACCTCTTGACTAGGCTTTTCATAGTTGGCTGCGTCAATCAATGGCTTCTCAGCATCCGTTACATCGATATGACAGTAACCCGAAGGATTTTTCTTGAGATAGTCTTGGTGGTAGTCTTCAGCTAAAATATAGTGGCGAACTTTCTCCACCTCTACTGCAATCTTTCGACCTAGCATACGCTCCTGCTCCTGCACCACCGTGTAGATAGCTGGTAGATCTGCTTCATCTTGATAATAAATCCCTGTTCGATATTGGCGACCACGGTCATTCCCCTGCTGGTTAATAGACAATGGATCAATGACACGGAAATAATAAAGTAAAATCTCTCTGAGTGATACTGTCTTCTCATCATAAATCACTTGAACCGTCTCTGCATGGTCTGTTTCCTTGAGTAACTGATAATTAGTCGTTTCTACTTGCCCATTAGCGTAGCCAACACTGGTTTCTAACACTCCAGAAATACGTGAAAAATACTCCTCTAGACCCCAAAAACAACCACCTGCTAGATAAATTTCTGCCATCTTTATTTCTCCTTTATCAAGTTTTTAACTAATACTCTTCGAAAATCTCTTCAAACCACGTCACCTTACATCTGCAACCTCAAAACAGTATTTTGAGCTAACTTCGTCAGTTCTATCCACAACCTCAAAACACTGTTTTGAGCAACCTGCGGCTAGCTTCCTAGTTTGTTCTTTGATTTTCATTGAGTATAAACTTCTTTTCAAAAAAAGGATAGGAAGCCCTCTGGTCGAGAGTTTCCCCATCCTATCTTCTATTCTTTATTTTGCTTCGACACGGACACCTTGGGTATCAACTTTCAAATCATGCAGTTTGCCTTTGAAGGGTTGCTTTTCCAATTCTGCCTTAATCGCCGGCATCTTATCATGAGAAGCCAAGACCATCACTGTTGGTCCGGCACCAGAAAGGTAGGTTGCATAGGCACCATTTTCTTTGGCTACTTGCTTAATCGTCGCAAATTCTCTCACCAAGTCCTGACGATAGCGCTCGTGAAAGAGGTCTCCCTCGATTGCTTGCCCAGCTGTCACCATGTCTCCTGCTAACAAAGCAGCAACCGCCACATTGGCAATAGAACTGGCAGCAACAGCTTCTTTGTAGGACAATTTTTTAGGCAAGACACCGCGGCTATCGCGAGTGCGTAATTCATAGTTAGGAATGTAAGCTAGAAAATCACATTCTGGGAAGTCTGCCACAATCGCAGAGACTTGCCCTTCAACGGAACTTGCAATAACGAGATTTCCATAAATGGCTGGAGCCACATTGTCAGGATGCCCTTCAATCTTGGTTGCCAACTGCAATTTTTCATGGTCAGACAAGTTGAGCTGGCCCAATTGGTTGGCTAGTTCAATCCCAGCTACAATAACAGAGCTAGAAGAACCCAAACCACGCGCCAAGGGAACATCACTGGTCATTTTCAAGCGTCTAGGTTTCAAATCTGGTACAATCTGCAGGGCAATTTTGAGCAAGAGATTACGCTCGTCATGTGGAATCCATTTACCAATCTGGTGTTCAATCAACCACTCATCTCGTTCTTCGCAGACCTCGATTTGAAGATACTTGGTTACAGCTACACCGACCGAGTCAAAACCTGGCCCGATATTGGCACTGGTTGCAGGTACGATAATCTTCATCTTATTCTCCTAGCACCTTGAAGGTATTCAAGAGGTCGAATTCTGAAACCTTCTTCAATTCAGCTGAAACATTTTCAAGCTGGGCTTTATTAATCTTATGTGTGATGATAACGACACGTGCCTTATCACCTTCTTTACCATCTTGGAGGATTTGCTTGAAGGAAATATCTTGAGCGTTGAAGATTTCAGCCAATTTCAAGACCTGACCTTTTGAGTCTGGAGCCAAGATTGAGAAATAGTAGTTTGCTTTGACATCTTCTGGATTTGCCAAGACCAATTCACGGCTGTATTCGTTGAAGTCTTTACCAATCGTTCCATCATTCAAACGACGAACGATACGGACAATATCCGCCACAACACTTGTTGCTGTTGGTTTTTGACCCGCACCTGGTCCGTAGTACATAGACTCACCGATACCGATAGATTCCACAAAGACAGCGTTCATCACCCCATTCACACTAGCAAGTGGGTGCGCTTTAGGAAGGAAGGTTGGAGTCACTTCTGCAGCAATACCTGAAGGAGTTTCCTCAATAGAACCAACCAATTTCACTACATAACCAAGTTCTTGAGCTACAGCTACGTCTTCTGGTGTGATGTTGCGAATTCCCTTGTGGGCTACATCGTCGAAGGCAACCTTCATGCCAAAGGCAAATTGGCTCAAAATCACCATCTTGTAGGCTGCATCAATCCCATCTACATCATTTGTAGGGTCGCTTTCTGCAAATCCAAGTCTTTGTGCTTCCGCCAGAGCATCATCGTAAGACCAGCCTTCTTCCACCATTTTGGTCATCATGAAGTTAGAAGTTCCGTTGACTACTCCAAGCACGCGAGTGATTTTATCAGAAGCTAATGAATTTGCTAGAGTACGAAGAATTGGAATCCCACCAGCTACTGCTGCTTCGTAGTAAAGTGCTACCTTGTTGGCTTTAGCAATTTCTAGCAATTCTGCACCATGGACAGCCAAAAGGTCCTTGTTGGCAGTAACAACGTGTTTCCCAGCTTCCAAGGCACGAGTGATAAAGGTTTTAGCAGGCTCGATACGCCCCATCAATTCCACTACGATCGTAATGTCTTGGTCTGCTAAAATATCATCCACATTGGTTACAAAGTTAAAGTCATTCCCTGCTGCAAGTAAGCGATTCTTTTCATCTTCATCTTTGACCAATACCTTAGCAACTTCAATCTCTGAATGTGCTGATTGATTGATTTTTTCTCCATTTTCCTTTAGGAGGAAAGGCACGCCACTTGCAACGGTACCAAATCCTAGTAAAGCAATTTTAACTGTCATGTTTGTCTCCTCGAAATTTTCTAATATAGCTATTATAACAGAATTTTGTGAAAATTCCTATTATAGTAAATCACTATTTCAATCTAGAAAAGAAAAAACGAATCAGACGATTCGCTCTCCTTAAAATCTAGAAATAGCTTTCCAGAAATGATTATCCAATCTTTTGCAGATTAAGCACTGCATCGTGATTCATCAAGACTTGGCCATACTCTTGCAAAACAGAGCGACTGATGTCACTATCGTCCGCAAACTCGCGCATACGAGCCAAAAGCCAAGCTGGATATGGACTTGGATGATTTTCAATATCCACTAAAATGGTCAAATAATAGCGCTCGTTCATTTTGTAGAGTTCAGAAGTTTCCATCTCAAAAGTCACTGTCTTGGCAAAAGCCACTAAATCAGCCAACTTAGCAAAAGAAAGGATGTAGTAGATGTAAGGCTCTTTCTTTCCTTCAACTTCTTGTTCAGCCTGCTCCTGCTCTTCTTCCTTAGCTTCAACTTGCTCTAGAGATTGGATGGCTTCGATATCATCCTTGGTTTTGTCTGAGATGCTTTTTTCTAAGGTTTTGATAAATTCATCTGGCGACATTTGAGCCAATTCTTCCATATCTGGCAAATCCGATAAGTCTTCAAAATCTAGATTTTGGTCAATCTTTGACTTGGTCACAAAGACGTCCACCTTATCAGGTTTTGGAGTCACACGGAAGCTCAACATGCCTGTATCTAGAAAGCTCTCAGGCATCTCTAACTCATCCAAGATGGCATAAAAGAACTCTTCTGTTTTTTCTTGAGGAACAAGAAAGTCAGCAATCTCCATGCCTCGATCCATCAAATCTTCTAAAGACATCGTGATTTTTAAAGTAGTATCACTAATTTGTTTCATTTTCATTGCTAGTAACCTCATACTTTCAGTTCTATCTATTATACTAGATTTTTACGATTTTATCAAAAGAAGGCTCCTCTATCAGGCTCGATTTTTCCTAGGGTTATTTCTGTAGAAGACTCTAATACTCTTCGAAAATCTCTTCAAACCACGTCAGCTCTATCTGCAACCTCAAAACAATGTTTTGAGCAGCCTGTGGCTAGCTTCCTAGTTTGCTTTTTGATTTTCATTGAGTATAACAGAAAATTTCTGCAGACAAATAGAAAAAGCCTTCAAAATCGGCTCTTGTCCGACTTTGAAGACCTGATACATCAGAATGCTTATAATTTAAAGGTTGCTACACCGAGGATAGAACGATTCAAGTTTCTAAGAATTTGAAGACTTTGTTCAAATTTCTTATAGCGAGTCACTCCATACTCTTCAACAAGAAGGACTGTATCTCTTTCCAAAAGAGATGGTACATCTTGTAAATCCACAAAATGCATTCCTTTTAGAGCCTCTTGATTTTGTTTCAATTTATCTAGTATAGCTTTGTTTGAGCTAACGATTGTTAACTCTTGTCCAGCATTTTTGTATGACAAGACATCTGCTAGGTTAGCAATTGTTGTAATCTCTGTTACAAAATCAATTTGATATTGAGAAAAATCACCTGCTCTATTGATTGTTGGATTAAAGAGATAAATCAACACATTTCCCATTACAACCAAAATCACACAAATCACTCCAATAACAGCTAAACGAAGAATCAGATTTTTCACATTTAATCCAAGCGCTGTCTCACCGTTTGCGTTCAATTCTTTAGAGTTGATGGTTTCCAGTTTTTCAATTTTCACATTTGCATAAGTGTGTTTAAACTTCTCAATCAATCCATCAATTTTTCGCTCCAACAAGTCATTAGCATCTTTACTTGGTGTCAAAATTTTCACACCAACCCCTGCATCGTCAATCATATAGTAGACGGTCAGTTTTTTCCACCAATAGTCACTTGTAGAATTTTTCAAGGTTGTCTCTGTCGTATCCAATTCACTGGCAATTTTTTTCAACTCACTCGGCTCTACATCATTGAAAAGATAAGCTCCATTCAAATTCCCATCAATCAATTTTCCGTAGAAATCACTATAACCACCAATTTGATGATTCAAAATCGTTTTAGCTGAATCTTCTGGAGGGGTGATTTTATAGCTGATATAAGTTGAATAACTTGTTGTGTCTTTGACAGTATTTTTATTCTTAACTGCTTTAATTGTAAATGGTACAGCAATGAGAGCAAATAAAGCGATGAGAGCTAGGATATTTGCTTTTCGTTTTTTATAAAGATTTGCAAACAAATCAGCTACTGAATAATGTTCAAACATGATTTTTTTCTCCTTTGTTTAGTAGATACTGGTTCTCTTTTGTAAGCATTTTTGCTACGAATATAATGACAAGAACAATTCCCCAGAATTGCATTGTAAATAGATTGAAGAAACTTTCTGAAAAGCTACTTCTTGGCATAAAGAATAGATTATTCAAGATGAGTAAGGACAAGGCAAATAGGATTGTTCTAGAGCGATAGGCTACTTGCAACATGGCTATAAATAGCATGCCAAGTAAGAGACTAAGTAGAAAGACTCCTATCATACCATAGTCTGTATACAACTCCATGATATAGCTACTTCCGATACCATGTCCTTTCAAGTATTCCTTATTCAAAACAAGATAGGACAAATTATGGGCATAACTATTACTATCAATAGCTAGTTCCACACTATTGGTTGTATGTTCAAAGGCTTTTCCTCCGAAAATGGCCCCCAAACTTCCCCTTGCAAAATAATCAAGAACAGGGCCAAAAGTAAAATTACGGAAATCTCGGTAAGGGAGGCTACTGTTAAATAGAAAACCTCGAGCTAGAACACCAAAACTAGTCCCTTGTTTATAGATAAAGTCAAGTAAGATATCCCAGAAACCTGTATGGGAAACCTGAACATTATCCCGTACATAATTGAGCACTCCCATTGCTAACATGAGAATAGGAGAACCTACAAAAATCGCTAACTTTTCTTTAAACCCAATCCATTTTCCTTTTTCAGTTTGCTCCCGCATAAAGTAATAAACAAAAGCAAATAAAATACTTAAAATAAAGGGATTTCGTGTACCGATTGCCAAATGAATTGTATTGGCTGCAATGAAGGATACCAACACTGCTGTCGCCTGCCATTTCTTTGGTTTAGTTGCCAGATACATACACATTGCATAGACCGTAAAGGTAGATAAAATGTAGGTAAAATAGGGCAGTTTACTTTCAAAGTTTGCATAGTAGGCATAGTAGGAAGTCTGCAAGCGATACAGGAGTCGTTCAAATAAGCGAATGAAATAGAAAGGATAGGTTAGAAGAAAAACTCCTAGCGATACAAAGCGCAACCGCTTGATGTAAACATCTTTTAGAGAACTTCCTATATTTGGTACTTTTATGTTCTTCCTAGCTATGAAGTAACGAGCCAGTACGCCTCCTGTGGTCAAGCCCAGAATCGAAACCATAACGACTATAAAGGCAAAGCGATAGGCTATCGGATGATAGGTATCCAGAGCGCCATCCCTAAAATAATCAATGGTTGGTCTTGATACTAGGAAGACAAAAATGGTTAAATAGAAAATAAAATGAATTAAGTAATACTTGATATCATTCCAGCAGGCAATTAAGCTACTAACCAGTAAGAACAATAAAGTAGAAAGCAAGCTAACATTATTATTATTAAACAGATACACAATTCCACTTACTAGCGTCAAGGCATAGCTGACTATGGTCAAAGTAAATAATAATCGTTTTCCATCAATCACTTGCTCACCCCCGTTCTAATGTAATTTTTTAGATTTTTCAATATTTTTCAGTAATAAGAATCGGTATAAGGAAATATTTATGAATAGAGCCAAAGCGCTAATTCTTCTTCCCTTACGGAAAATTGGATTCCTAGCAATAGCAAAGGCATGGCCTTTTAAAAAACGATGAATCTGAGAATAGGCTTCAAATTGTTTATACTGATCATCTAGTAACATCTTATCCAGAATAAAGAAGTAGCATAGGCCAATCTGAAAAAAGCAACCTCTTTCAAGTCAGGATAGTTTTTCACAACTTCATTGTAAAACTTTTGGTAGATATCAATATAGGCTAAATCCTTCTCTGCATACGGTTTGGTCGTAATGCTATCCCCTCTATGGAAATAGTAATAATAGGGTTTGGTATTAACCACATATTTCTTGGCCAACTTGATCAAATCAAAATGATAATAAGCATCTTCGTAAATCAATCCCTTAGGAAAGGATAGGGCAGTCACGATTTCTCTCTTGATTAGCTTATTGCAAATCGTCCCAGGTATTTTTTCACCTATGAGGTATTCCTTTAGAAATGTTTGAGAATCACAGACAAAATAATCATCCTGATTAGCTGACTGTGGGCTTTCATCATTTGCATAGACATTCATGACACCACAGCTCGAAACATCCGCATCTTCTTGAATTAATTGCTCATATAAACTCTGAATCATTTCTGGATGGATATAATCATCTGAGTCAATAAAAATCAGATAATCCCCATGAGCCTGCTTCATTCCATCATTTCGCGCTTGTGACAAGCCTTCATTCTTTTTATGAAGCACTGACACTCTATCATCTAGTTCAGCGATTGAATCACACAAGCGACCACTCTCATCCGTTGCTCCATCATCAACAAGAATGATTTCCAGATTTTGATAGGTCTGCTTCTGAATGGAAGCTATCGATTTTTCTAGGTACTGTTCCACATTATAGACTGGCACAATCACACTAATTAATGCAGTTTCCATGCTACTCCTCTAATAGTTTTTCTACTTGTTCGATTTGTTTGGCAATTGTAAATTGTTGAATAAATTGGCTAGCCTCATTGACATCGAAGTTTGAGGCAGAAGTCATATAATTCGTAATTGCCTGAGCTGCCTCTTGATTGCTCTCAATGATTTGTCCAAATCGACCTTCTTGGGATAATTCCTCAGCACCTCCAACATCCGTAGAGACAAAAGGAAGTCCCAGACTCAAGGCTTCCACATACACTCCAGGAAACCCTTCTTGTTTAGACATAGACAAGAGAACTTTCGTCTGAGATAAATACTGATAAGGATTTTTTTGATAACCAAGGAAATGAACATAGTCCTCAAGTTCATACTCTTTGACCCGTTTTTTCAGTTCCTCTTCCATGTTACCAGCACCTATAAAGTAAAGGTGGTAGTTTTTTCCTTCTTGGTGCAATAGTCGTATCACTTCCACTACACGGTCAGAACCCTTATTTTCCTCAATCCGTCCAATGGTACAGATACTTTGATGCTCAATCTCGATATCGATCTTCTCTTGAGATTTTTCTAGAATAGTCTTAAAATCATAACCATTGTATACCGTCTGTAATTTGGAAGCATAATCTGGATAGACTGCCTTGATAGAATTACTGGTCTTTTTTGAAATTCCTACAATGGTATCCGCAGCATCCAACTGGCGTCTATGTGATTCCCTTTTTGAGCTATCCTTAAGAAATTCTTCAATACTTCCATGAATCCAAGATATCTTCTTGACTTCTCTTCTTTTAGAGAACAACAGTGGTGGATTCATAATGGTAAAGGAAACTTCAACATCATAGTCATCTTTCACAAGCAAGCGCCGAGTCAGTCTTGGAAAATAAATTCTCATTCTCCACAAAAGAGCTCGTAACCATCTGGCTTGGCGATAATCCTGAAAGGATTTTAAAATTCGTACATGTTTAGGAACAGATTCGTATCCCTTGTCAAAATGTTCCATTTCAAGAATATCAATATCATACTTTTCTGGATCCAGATTTGAAACAATGGTAGATAGAATCTTCTCTGCTCCACCTCCGAGAGAAAAAGACCACATAAAAAATAAGATTTTTTTCTTAGCCACCATATTCTCCCTTGTATTCTGTATAAGACTTATCCATATCAGCGATGACAGCATCATGATGCGGTAGCTGCTTATCTACTGGCGGAGGAGTCATATAATCCCCAAAAGCAGTGCTGAGATAAGCATCATAGCCAACTGGAATAGGCATCTCTGTTTCTTCAAATGGTAAAAAGAGATTGTCTTCAAAAGATTCGATTGGGTACTTGTTTCTCATGTAGCCAGGACCTGAGCATAATTCTGTAATACCATCGCTCTCAGCCAAACCATATTTGGTCATTTCTTTCTCAGCTTTTTTCCAAATGCGATAACGGAGAGATTTTGGAGTCAATCCCAGTAAAATTCGGCTGCCCCATTTCATGAGAGCGCCATGCTTTTCTGGAACAGTTTGGGCACAAAAGAGTGAATAAATCAGTGCCCAACGAACCTGTTTCTTCCGCTCAGCTGGATTTTTCGGATAATAATCCAAAGGCAAGACATCCAAGGCCAAACCATGTGGCAAATCCAAATCCTGCTGATAAGGTTTGATACAGGTCGTTTCCTTGTCACGAATGGTAATAAAAAGATTGCGGTCGACAAAATCCGCGTTACTCTTTGACAAGAAATAACGCTCATCTGCATAACGAGGCCATAATTCTGCTAATTTCTCATAGTCCTTACGGGGCATAAAAAAGTCTAGGTCATCGTCCCAAGGAATGAAACCCTTGTTTCGAAGGGCACCAATAGCACCTCCACCACAAAGATAGCAAAGCAAATCATGTTCTTTACAAAAAGCCACAAAATATTCAGCCATCTCCAGACTACGAGCCTGAATTGCTTTTAAATCAGTCATATTGTTCATTATTCTTTCTATCGTATCGTTTCATTATACCACAAATTAGGACTGAAAATCTATTGCAGACTGTAAAAAATCAAAGCCTGACGACTATCCAAATAGCTATCAAACTTTGATTCTTCTGTCTTATCTTATCTCAAACCCATCTGAGACAATTTATTCTGATATTTATTTTGATCGACCAGCAACCCCAAGCCTCCGTAGACATCATAGGCATCGACCCAATCACCTAGTTCTGGAACTGTTAATCTCTCAATACCATTTTGAACTCCGTCCAGGAAAGACAAGCCATTTGTTAACAAGAAGGTATAAGGAACATTCGTTGAGGTCATTCCGAAGACCTTTCCAAGTGCCTCTGAGCCTGTAAAGAGCTTGGTTGGATCTTTGATTTGCTGAAGAACTGCTGTCAGCACTTGCTGCTGTCTCTTGGTACGACCATAATCGCCTTCATCATCATCACGGAAACGAGCATAATTAAGCAAGGTCGAACCATTCATCTGCTGTTTCCCGACTTTAATAGTCTGGGTCGGAGACTCTGTTTCCGTAGCATGTAAGTCATCTCCCACCGTAGCTTCAGTTAACGGTTGACCTTCCAAGGTTGAGAATTTGGCATCAATCATCACTCCATCTGGGAACAGCGTATCAATCGCTGTTGCAAAGGCTTGAAAATCAACCAAGGCATAGTACTTAATGTCCAAGTCAAAATTATCTTTCAAGACTTGACGAACCATTTCGGCCCCTTTTTGTCCTTCTTGTTCCCCTAGTTCATAGGCTACATTTAACTTGTTATCAGTCTGTTTCCTACCGTTAATCACTTGACTGTAACCGTCTATATAGACCAAATTATCGCGCATAAAACTGACTAGCTTGATTTTCTTATCTGAACCTCCGACATTTAATACCATAATAGAGTCAGTACGCGTCTCAGCACTATTTTGACCGATTCGCCCATCGGTACCCATGATCAAAATATTAACACCATCTCTGGTATCCTGACCATTAAAGACTTCTACTTGAGCGGCCTTAGCATTGGCAGTTTTGGTTGAATCAGCATTTGAATAGCCTTTTAGGAACATAAAAATCATGCCAAGCGCTACACAAGCTAAGATAGCCAGTAAGCCTGCGAAAATACGCCCCCACCGTAGCTTACACTTTTTAGTTTTTTTCATTGGAAGAGAATTGATTTTCTGGTATCTCTCAGAGCGACTACGACTATCATAAGAAGGGATCGAAGTGTTAGCACGTGTCTTTCTATAATCCTCGGTCAATTCTTGACTTTCTGAGGTGGCGTCACTACTTTCCCCATTCAATTTATCTTGCAAGTAAGCAAACTCTTCTTTTTCTCGCTCATTGAGATAGTGAATATTCTTAAGTAGATAGTCATAGCGTAACTGCTCGTGGTGACTTAAGGGATTTTCTTTACTCATCTTCTCTCCTTTCCATGGTCTGATATTGGATAAATAGGATAGGTCCCCAAAACCTTATACTGGATTCCAATCGCTTCTAATTCTTTTTGGGCAAAGCGGACCAGATCCTTATCAGCATAGTCCACATCGATAATGAAAAAGTATTCGCCCAGTGCTGTCTTGAGTGGACGACTTTCAATTTTTGTCAGGTCAATTCCTCGCCAAGCGAAGGTTGAAAGAGCCTTATAAAGTGCACCGGGAAGGTTGTCCGGTAAGGTCAAGGCCAAACTCATTTTTTCAGTTTGTGCTTGCAAGGGAATAGCTACACCTTCAGCTCCCAGAACCCAGAAACGTGTGAAATTGGCTTCCATTTCCTGAATATCCTCAGCAATCAGCTCCAAGCCATATTCTTCGGCAGAACTTCTAGGAGCAATTGCAGCAAAAGGCTGGTCTGGATGTTCGGAAATAAAGCGGGCCGCATAGGCTGTACTAGCAGTTACCTCAATTTGAGCATCTGGATACTCTTCATCGATGAATTTCTTTCCTTGAGCCAAGGCCTGTGGATGAGAAAAAATCTTTTCAATCTTAGTGTGACCTGGAACCACCATCAACTGCTGATGGATGGGTTGAACAATTTCTGCTACTGCTTGGATGCGAGACTGATGAAAAAGGTAGTCCAAAGTTTCATGAACACTACCCTCGATAGAATTTTCTACTGGCACCACAGAATAATCCACCAAGCCTTGTTCATAGGCCTTGATGACATCTGTAATGTTGACAAAGGCCTGCAATTCCTCATGAGGAAAAGCTGTCTGCACAACATGGTGTGAAAATGATCCCTTAGGACCTAGATAAGCAATTTTCATCTTAGTTCCTCTATAATTTCCTCTGGGCTTAGCTTGGTCACATCCAAAATCCGACTAGCCACTTCCTCATACCAAGCCTGTCTTTCTTGGAAAATAGCTGCTAATTCTTCCTTGCTATTATTTAGAAAAAGCGGGCGCTGATTGTCCTTATCAGCTGATATACGTTGGTAAAGGGTGTCAAAATCTGCTTTCAGATAGATGTTATCAGGATTCGTCTTTAGTAAGTCACGATTTCGCTGAGAAATGACTACACCTCCACCAGTTGACACAACTTGGTCTCTTTGTAATAAATCAGCTAGGACTTCTGACTCTATCTGACGAAAGGCCACTTCTCCCTTCTCAGCGAAAAAATCCGCAATGGACATGCCTAAGAGCTTCTCTATCAGAGCATCCATATCAAGGTAATTAGGGTCCAATCCTCTTGCAATAGTCGATTTGCCAGCCCCCATAAAGCCTAACAACACCTTAGCCATGAATCAAGCTCTCCAAATCATCAAAGAAGCTAGGGTAGCTGGTATTGATGGCTTCTGCACGGTCAAGCTCCACCTCTCCATCTGCTACCAAAAGAGCTGCGATAGCCGTCATCATACCGATACGATGGTCACCAAACGTATTGACTCTAGCACCGTGAAGAGCTGATTTCCCTTTGATAATCATCCCGTCTGCTGTAGGAGTGATATCCGCCCCCATACTATTCAAGGCATCTGCCACCACCTGAATGCGATCTGTTTCCTTGACCTTGAGTTCCTCAGCATCCTTGATAACTGTTACACCTTGGGCTTGAGTCGCAAGCAGGGCAATAATGGGCAATTCATCAATCAAGCGTGGAATCAAAGCGCCACCAATCTCTGTTCCTTGCAAGTCAGAAGACTCAACAGTCAAAGTAGCAGATTTAGCGACTGGGTCAATTTCAGTAACTTCTAATTTTCCACCCATAGCGCGAATGACATCGATGATACCTGTACGCGTTTCGTTAATACCAACATTCTGCAGCACGACACGAGAGTTTGGAACAATCAAACCTGCGACCAACCAAAAGGCTGCACTGGAAATATCTCCTGGCACGACCACCTTTTGTCCTGTCAATTTTTGTGGCCCTTGGACTGTGATTTTCTTGCCGTCTACACTTAAATGGCCACCAAATTGTTGCAACATATCTTCAGTATGGTTACGGGTGCATTCTTTTTCGATAATAACGGACTCCCCCTGAGCCTGCAAGGTCGCGAAAATCAAGGCTGACTTGACTTGGGCAGAGGCAATTGGCAGCTCATAATGAATAGGTGTTAGGCTTTTCGTTCCTTTTAAGTGAAGGGGAGGCAGGTCTCGCTCAGTTTGACCTGAAATGCTGACGCCCATTTTTTTCAGAGGAATCGTCACACGGTCCATAGGACGTTTGGAAAGACTATCATCTCCAAACATTTCTACTTCGAAATCTGCACCAGCAAGGACACCTGAAATCAGGCGAATAGAGGTTCCAGAATTTCCCATATCCAGGGCATTTTGTGGCGCTTTTAAGCCATCCATACCGACACCTTGAATGGTAATAATCCCATCTTTGTCCTCAATCTCAACACCAAGATCACGAAAAACCTGCATAGTCGAAAGAACGTCTTCACCTCGCAGAATATCATAAACCTTGGTCTCACCCTCAGCCAAACTTCCAAAGATAATGGAACGGTGGCTGATAGACTTATCACCTGGAACACGGATACTGCCATGTAGGTGGCGAATGTTTGTTTTTAGTTTCATACTGGACCTCATACTTGCAATACTTTTACCTATTTTATCATAAAAAGCCAGAAATTCCTTAAAAATTCCTGACTTTATGATAGTTATTTTCTTATTTTAGCAATTCTGAAACTGGTTCGAAAACAATTTTTTCAATGTCAGAAAGGTAAATTGCCAATTGTTGTTGCTTGGTAAAGAATTCTGATAAGAGGCTATTTCCTTGAATCTGCTTGCCAAAGCCTTCCATCTTAGCTTGGAAGGAAGCGTCTGGCATTTGACCTGTCTGGGCTAGTCTTTGAATTTCTTCTTGGAAAGCAACATATTCTGTAAAGATTTTGCTTGCCTCAGCATCTGCTGCAATCGCATCTTTAGCTGCTTTAACAGCCTTGTATTCTGGTAATTCGCGTAGACCGCGACTGAGTTCGTTTGCACTATCGTAAATATTTGACATAATTTTCTCCTTATTTATTTCTTTTAAAATTAATAGTCACTCTGTGATCTTTATTATTGTGCAATTACTTTTATATGACCTCTTGAATGTCCATTGCTTAATTCCTTATCTGGTACAAGTTCTATTTTTAAAGAAGCCAATTTAGAATCTGTTAAAGTCTCATTTGATACAAGATTATCAAAATAGTTATTTATCTCATCATCAGATAAAGATGATTCAATCGATTTAACAATATCATGAAATACTTCTTTCATTCCCGCAACACCAGATTCACTATTTTCATTTGTCTGATTTATTGTTACATTGATTTTATCAGTATCATTTGCATGTAAAAGTTCCAAGTAGTATCCATAGCTTGATGCGAAATATTTTATTTTTATATTCCCTTTTTTGATATTTTCTAATGGGCTATTAGAATTTTGATTATAGCTATTAATAAAATCATTAATAATCCTATCATCTACATACTTTGAATTTGGTTTTCTCTTAACTTATTTCCTTGTTGGATAGTTCATTTTTTGTCTCAACACTTGATTCTGAAGTAGTTTTCACATCTTTTTTAACAGCGTAAGCTCTAAGTAAGATAAAAGAAATAAAGATAACACCAAATATGAATCTAGGCTCTATTTTAGGCATAATTTTCCCCTTATTTGATAACGACTGTATAGTCGGTGTTTTCTGTTATGAGGTGCTCGGCTCGTTCTAAATCTTGAGCATTTTTAAATGAGATTTGTAGAATCCCGTGAATATCCTCACGGTTTTCCTCGTTGATGTGGATGTTAACCAAGGAAGTTCCACGTAGCAATTCTAAGATTCGCAAGATGACATCTTCTTCATCGGGAACATCAACATAGAGGTCATAAGAGCTATCCACACCGCCACGCTTATGGATTTCCATGGCCTGCCGTTGCTCACGTGCTTGGTTGAAAAAGTTCCAGATCTTCTCCTCATCTCCCTTGCTGATGGCTTGTCCAACCTCATCTAAGCGCTCCTTGAAATCCTCAATTCGATCCAGAATGGTTTCACGATTAGATAAGAGAATGGAGGTCCACATACCCGGCTCGCTTTCCGCAATTCGAGTCATATCTCGAAAACCACCGGCCGCAAAGCGCCTTGCCATCTCATGTTCTTGAGCATAGACCGCAGTCTGCTCCATGAGACTGGAAGCCAGAATATGAGGAAAATGGCTAATCTGAGAAGTCACACGGTCATGCTCCTTGGCATCAATTTCAATAAAACGAGCATGAAGACCTGAAAGCAGATTCTTCATTTCCTCAAGTGTGTCAGGACTTGTCAGGCTCGAAGGTGTGAAGATATAATAGGCATTTTCAAAGAGATTAACATCCGCAGAAGCAGCCCCTGTCTTATGACTACCAGCCATGGGATGAGCCCCGACAAAGCGAACAGGCTTGCCAGCCAAATACTGCTCCGCCGCATCCACAATAGCTGACTTGGTCGAACCAGCATCTGAAATAATCACTCCTTCTTTCAAATCCAAGTCGGCCAACTCCTTAATGAAAGCAATGGTTTGTTTAATCGGTAAACTGAGGATGATGATATCTGCCAAAGGAGCAAAACTGACAAAATCATCTGTTGCACGGTCAATCATTCCTTCTTTCAAGGCAATATCTCTCGAAGCTTGACTGCGATTATAACCTAAAATTTCATAATCTGGATGATCACGTTTGATACCAAGGGCCATAGAGGCTCCAATCAAACCAAGACCTGCGATATAGATTGTTTTTGCCATAGGAACTCCTTAATAGTTCTTTGCATAGTCTCGGTGTTTAGCTACCGCTTCTTTTAGTTCCTCAAGATTATCTGATGAGAATTTTTCAAGGATTTCTTGTGCCAGAACCGTTGCCACAACGGCTTCCATGACCACTCCTGCAGCTGGAAGAGCGGTCGGATCACTTCTCTCCACGGTTGCCTTATAAGGTTCGTGAGTCTCGATATCCACACTCATGAGTGGTTTATAAAGAGTAGGAATGGGTTTCATGACTCCACGAACAACGATGGGTTGTCCATTGGTCATGCCACCTTCAAAGCCACCCAGATTATTGGTACAGCGAGTATAGCCGTCTTCTTTAGACCAAAGAATTTCATCCATGACCTGGCTACCTTTACGATAACCAGCCTCAAATCCAAGACCAAATTCCACCCCTTTAAAGGCATTGATAGAAACAACTGCTTGGGCTAATCTTGCATCCAATTTTCTGTCCCATTGGACATAGGAACCAAGACCAACTGGAACGCCTCCGACGACTGTCTCGACAACTCCACCGATGGTATCACCGTCACGTTTGATTTGGTCAATATAGTCCTTGATTTCCTGTTCTCGTTCTTGGTTAACGATAGAAACTTCAGACTGGGCAGCTCGTTCCTTAATCTCAGCCACTGTCAGATTTTCAGGAACATCGATTTCCTTGCCACCAAAGACCACGACATGGTTGGCAATCTCCATATCCAGTTCAGCCAAGAGGCGTTTGGCTACTGCTCCAACTGCTACTCGCATGGTTGTTTCACGAGCTGATGAACGTTCCAAAGAATTTCGCAAATCATCAAAACGGTACTTGATGCCCCCAACCAAGTCGGCATGACCTGGACGAGGATGGGTTATTTTTCGTTTACTTTTAAGGCGGTCTTCAATGTCCTCAGCAGACATAATGTCCAGCCATTTTTTGTGGTCCTTATTGATGACATCCATGGTAATGGGAGCCCCTGTCGTCTTCCCATGGCGAACGCCCGATGTAAAGACAACCTGGTCACTCTCAATCTTCATACGACCACCACGACCGTAGCCACCCTGACGGCGTTTGAGGTCCCCATTGATATCCTCAGCTGTCAAAGGAAGTCCAGCTGGAATTCCTTCAATGATAGCCGTCAGACGGGGGCCGTGTGATTCTCCTGCAGTTAAATATCTCATACGTTCTCCTTATTTTACCAAGTAGTCTTTCATCTCTTCCAGAGAAACTGGGTGAATGGTTGCAGAACCAAGCTCTGGCACCAAGACCAATTTCAAGGTATTGCCACGCGCTTTCTTGTCATGAGTCAAAGCCTGGTAAAGCTTATCAACATCCCAGTTTTCGTAGTCAACAGGTAATCCAAATTTCTTACACATCTCTGTGATAGATTGGGTAATACCAGCTGGCATAAGGCCTTTTTCCTCAGCAACCTTGGAAATCTGCACCATGCCCATGGCCACAGCCTCTCCATGCATGACTTTGCCATAGCCGGCAGTCGCTTCAATGGCATGACCAATAGTGTGGCCAAAGTTGAGGTAAAGGCGAACACCATTGTCCAACTCATCCTCAACCACCATCTTGCGCTTAACCTGACAAGAATGTTCAATCAAGGTCTCTGCATGCTCCAAAATGCTCTCTACAGAACCATCCAGCTCCGTCAAGAGAGCCCAAAGTTCTGGATCCTCAATCAAGCCATACTTGATGACCTCACCCATCCCTTCAATCAGTTCTCTTTTTCCGAGTGTTTCAAGGACAAGCGGATCAATCAGAACCCCATCAGGTTGGGCAAAGGTCCCCACCATATTTTTAGCAAATGGAGTATTGACGCCTGTCTTTCCACCGATAGAAGAATCAACCTGGGCTGTCAAACTAGTCGGAATCTGAACAAAGTGAATACCCCGCATATAGGTAGAGGCTACAAAACCAGCCAGATCCCCAACGACACCACCACCAAGGGCCACGATTCCATCGCTACGAGTTAGACCTTGCTTGACTAGAAATTCATAAACTTTCTGGACAGTGGTTAAATTCTTTCTTTCTTCCCCTTCTAAAAAGTCAAATACCGCCACCTGAAAACCAGCATCTTCTAGGCTGAGCTTGACCTTCTCTGCATAGAGAGAGGCTACATGGTTGTCGGTCACAATGACCACCTTCTGTGGTTGCCAAAGTTCTCGCAACCATTGACCAGCCTGAGCCAGACAACCTTTTTCAATCTGAATATCATAAGGATGATGAGGAATATCGATTCTGATTTTCATAGGAGAATCTCCTTTTCTTTATTGGTATTTTTCTGTTAAGGACTGCCAAATCTCTTCTATCGGCATTTCCTTGCCTGTCCACAGTTGAAAAGCTTCTGCAGCCTGATAGAGCAACATTCCTAGACCATTGACAGCTGGATTACCCTGCCTCCTAGCCCATTTCAAAAATGGCGTCTCAAAGGGTTGGTAAATGATATCTGCTACTAAAAGAGTTTCTGGTAGGACAATGTTTTCAGGAACTGGAGATGATTGACCATCCATCCCTACACTTGTCGCATTGACCAGTAAGTCCGACTCGGCAATCCTTGCTTGCAGTTCAGAAACATCTTCTAAAGCATACAAGTCCACTTTAAAACCTGTTTGCTCCTGTAACTTGGTCAGGTAAGATCTTGTTTTTTCCATAGAAACTGAACGAACAAAGACCGAAATCTGACTGACGCCATCCAAAATAGCTTGCGCCAAAATGGACTTAGCCGCACCACCTGCACCCAGCAGGGTCATCTTTTTACCTGAAATTGTAAAAGAAGGCAAGCTCTTAAAAAATCCCTTGCCATCTGTATTATATCCAATTAAAGTTCCATTATCATTGACAACCGTATTGACCGCACCGATCAAGCGCGCTTCGTCACTCAACTCATCCAAATAGGAAATCACTTGCTCCTTATAGGGCATAGACAGGTTGATGCCAAACATCTGGTAGCGACGAATATTGGCCACTGTTTCTGCCAAATCAGCCGCTTCAATCTCCCAAGCTACATAAGCACCGTTGGTAGCTGTCACTTCAAAAGCGCTATTGTGAATGAAGGGAGAGATAGAATGCTTAATAGGGTTGGCAACAACTGCAGCTAAACGTGTATAGCCATCAAGCTTCATCCAAAATCTCCCTGATTTTTTTCATGTTAGCTAGAGAAATCTGACCAGGGGCACTTGCCTCATCTAGACTAGCAAAGGACCAGCTAGAACCAGTCACATCCGCAGTGATACGAGAAACCTTGCCCACCTTGCCCATAGAAATGGTCACATATTCCTGTTCAGGATTGAGGGTTTTAAAGCCTCGTGTATAGTTCATCAAGTCTAAGACATCTTGCTCCGTGTGGGCCATCACCGCAACCTTGACAAGTTTTGGATTTAGGCTCGTCAACTCTGATAAGATTTCCATCATATTTTCAGGTGTTTCTTGGAAATTGTGGTAACTCAAAACGAGATTTGGGAAGTCCAGCATTTCCTCAAAGACATCCTTGTAGCTATAGTACTCAAAATCAATATAGTCTGGTTGATAGAGTTGCGCCACTTCCTTGATTAGATGGATATATTCTTCTGGAGAAAGGTCAATTTCTCCCCCTTCAGCACGAGTTCGCAGGGTGAAAACCAACTCACGACCTGCGAATTTTTCAAAAATAGCTGGAGCTACCTGCAAAATCGCTTCCTTAGGCAGATAGTCGGCTCGCCATTCAATGATATCAGCATCCTGATACCTCGTAGCATCCAGAGCCTGGGCCTCCTCTAAACTTCTTGGCATTACTGAAACGATTAATTTCATTTACTAACCTTCATACTAATCACCTTGAGGTAATTACTACTTTCATCTTTTTTATTATAGCGAAATCTGCTGGAAGACCGTATTTGTTTAAAATCTGGTAACTTCTTCCTGCAAAGCCTTTATCAATTTGTTCTGTAAATTTCTGACGGGAAACATTGGCAGCATTAGTACTGGCAATGATAATCCCTCCCGGATTTAAAATCTCCAGACTCTGAGAAATCAACTTGTGATAATCCTTGGCCACAGAGAAGGTCTGTTTTTTGTTCCGAGCAAAGCTAGGCGGATCTAGGACAATCACATCGTAGGTCAAGCCTTTTCGCTTGGCATACTTGAAATACTCAAAGACGTCCATGACTATAAAACGATGGGCATCTGTGCTGAGCCCATTTGCCTGAAAATGCGCTTGAGACAATTCTCGTGAACGCTTGGCTAGGTCAACAGAAGTTGTCTGGCTAGCTCCTCCCATGGCCGCAGCTACTGAAAAGGCTGCTGTATAGGAAAACATATTGAGCAAAGATTTGCCCATAGCCAATCCATCAACCAGACTACCACGAACCTCATGCTGGTCTAGGAAAATCCCTGTCATCAAGCCATCATTCATAAAGACTTGATACAGGACACCATTTTCCAGAACAGTGAAAAAGTCAGGTGCTTCTTGACCATAAACATGGGCTGATTCGTAGTCCAAACCCTTAAAACGAATCTTCTCATAGGCCCCTAAAACCTCAGGAAAAACCTGTCTAAAGGCTTCTGAGATGATCTGACGAATCTGATAAACATAAGAGTTATACCAAGAAAATACAGCATAGTCGCCATAAAGGTCCACTGTCAGACCGCCAAAGCCATCTCCCTCCTGGTTGAAGAGACGAAAGGCAGTTGTCAAATCATCTTGATAGTAGGCGCTTCTCTTTTCTTTAGCTTGTCTAAACAGCATTTCAAAGAAAGCTTGATTGAAGGTCACCTTGTCTGTGCTAACAAACCAGCCCAAGCCCTTGTTTTGCTGAGAAAGGTAGGCAGTCCCAAGAAATTTTCCATCTTGACTATGGACTTCTACTTCCTGATCCTTAAAATTGACATTCTCAAGATCGCTGGCTTCTAGCAAAACTAGCCCTTTGGCAAGCTTTTTTTCAATCCTTTTACTGACTCTTATTCTATTCATGATTACCATTATAACAAACTTTTAGACAATTCTCAAAAAAGAAACTACCCTTGCTTTTTTACTCTAGTTTTAAAAAATGGTATACTAATACTAATAAAAACTTAGGAAGTAATTGTGTGAGAATCAATTTTAACAAAATCCAAAAAGCCATCGGTACCAGACTGGGTTTTGTCCTAACCCTTTTAATCCTCTATTGGATCAAAACCTTATTAGCCTATACCGTTGACTTTAATTTAGATATTCAAGTGGGCAAGTTACAAGGAAATTACCTTGCCTTTATCGCCTTTTTCAACCCCCTTCCTTTGGGACTCCTCCTACTGGCTCTTGCCCTCTATGCTCGATCAACCAAGTCCTTTTATAGTCTTAGTATAGCTATTTATAGCCTTTTATTCATTTGGCTCTACTCCAATGTCTTTTACTATCGAGAATTTAGTGACTTTATCACGGCTAATACCATGAAGGTGGTCAGCAAGGTGTCTGTCGGAACTGCAGAACTAGAGCTATTGCGTCCTTGGGATTTCATCTATTTTATGGATTTCCCACTGTTGGCTTATCTTCTCTATAAGAAGCTCATCCAGCTGGATAGGAGACCTTTCAAATTCCGCTCGAGTGTTGCTATCACTGCTCTTTCAGTCCTGTTCATTTCTGCTAATCTTTTCTTGGCAGAGATTGAGCGTCCCGATCTCCTATCGCGAGGATTTTCTAATTATTATGTTGTCCGCGCCCTTAGTTTGCCAGCCTTTTTAGGTTATAGCGCCAACCAATCCTACAGTGCAAACAAGGAACGTGCCAAGGCCTCTGAGACTGACCTGCAACCTATTACAGATTATATTCAAGAGCATTCGGCTAAGCCCAATCCAGACTATTTTGGCTTGGCTAAAGGGAAAAATGTGATTTATCTCCACTTGGAGAGTTTCCAACAGTTCCTGCTTGACTATAAACTCAACCTAGATGGAACTGAGCACGAAGTCACTCCCTTCCTTAATTCCCTCTACCATTCGCAATCTACCCTAGCCTTTTCAAATATCTTTAACCAAGTCAAGGCTGGTAAGACATCAGATGCGGAAACCATGCTGGAGACTGGTTTATTTGGACTTGACCAAGGTTCCTTCATGGTCAATTACGGTGGCACCAATACCCAGCAGGCAACGCCTTTTATCCTATCAAAAAACGGCTACCAATCAAGTGCTGTCTTTCACGGTAATATCGGGACCTTCTGGAACCGAAATACGACCTACAAACAATGGGGCTACCAATACTTCTTTGATGCTTCCTATTTTACCAAGCAAGACAGTAGCAATTCTTTCCAATATGGTTTAAATGATAAAATCATGATGAAAGATTCTATCCAATATCTGGAACATTTACAGCAGCCTTTTTATACTAAATATATCACGGTGTCCAATCACTATCCTTATGCTAGCAATCTGACGGGCGATGAGCTTGGTTTCCCCTTGGCCAAAACCAAAGATGAAACTATCAATGGCTACTTCCAAACAGCCAACTATCTAGACAGTGCCATCAAGGCCTTCTTTGACTATCTCAAAGAAAGTGGCCTCTATGAAAAATCCATCATCGTCATTTATGGAGACCATTATGGCATTTCCAATTCCCGCAATCCTGACCTGGCACCTTTGATTGGCAAGATTTCTGAAAACTGGTCGAATTACGACAATGCCATGTTGCAACGAGTGCCTTTTATGGTGGTCATGCCTGGTTATGAAAAGGGGCAAATCATCAATACCTACGGTGGACAAATCGATATCTTACCGACTCTAGAACACCTCCTTGGTATTGAGTCCAATTCCTTCCTTCAAGTCGGCCAAGATCTCCTATCTCCAGATCATCAAGAAATCGTTGCCTTTCGAACTGCTAATTCCTTCGTCACACCTAAATATACCAGTTATGATGGACGAACCTACTATACTGAAAGCGGTCTTGAAATCAGTACTCTTGATGAACAAGCTCAGACTGAACTGGAAAATGTTCGGCAGGTAGCCAGCCAACAGCTGAAAATCAGTGACCAGATTCAAACTGGCGATTTGATCCGTTTCTACCAAGCAGATCATCTTGGAACAGTTGATACAGAAAGTATTTCTTACCTCAATTCCTTACCAATTCTGCAAAAGATTGATCAGGAAAAAGGAAGTCAGTCAACTAGCCTCTTTAGCCAACGACAAGGCAAAACCAGTACTGACCTTTTCAAGGCACCAAGTTACCAAGAACTCCACCCAGAGTCGGCAGAAACCGAATCAAAATCACAATAAAAAATGCTCTTCCGTCTTGGAGGAGCATTTCTTTTATCAACGAAAATCAAAGAGGAAACTAGCCTCAGGTTCACTGTGAGATTGTAGTAGAGAGGTTGTATCAGCAATATATATCTGTCAAATTTAGTGACGAAGATAGTAGTAGAAGAAATATGAGGATATAAATCAGCTTCAGCAGGTATCTGGAAAATTTGATTCTATATAGAAGTCTATAAATCTTCCTAATTTTAAAGACTTTTGCTCAGTCTAATGTTACAAACTCAATATACTATCAATAAATAATATTATAGAAGCAACAACAATTATAATTTCACCTATTTGCATAATCCTACTACGAACTCTAAATATATGTTCTATCAAAAACACTTGGATCACACACATTATAGGAATTAACGTTTTTAAAATTGAAAAATATCCAAATAAATAAACTATAAACAACAAAAATAGAACTATGTTATATTTCTTATTCAAAACATTCCCCTCTTTATTTTTTGATTACTAATCTTAAACATTTACAACTACATTATAACAAACGACAAAATTCTTGTTAACAAATATTGCCATTTTTTTAAAATTTTTTGTGATTCGAATGTGATAAACTACTTTGATATTAATTTTAGATAACATTTCGTCTATACTTAGGGGTGAACACAAAGTGATACTTTGTGTGTAATAAACTATGAGCCTTTTGCGCCATATTTTTCTCCTTTCACTTTACAATTGGCTTGAACACCTTTATTGTATCGCGTTTGGAGTTTTTTTGTATAGTAGATTGAAATAAGAGGTGAACAAATAGATTGGAAAAATAAAATTAATTTCTACAAATGTTTTAGCAATCGTGATGTACTACTCTAGATTCAATCTACTATATAACCTTCGACGCACGTGACTGAGGAAAAAGTCTTTAAAAGCAGAAAAACGCATAATATCAGATGTGCTAAAATCTTGATATTATACGTTTTATTGTGGAAAGATTTTTTCCGTTTTTTACTAAAATTGAGTTTTTCCCAACCTATTTTAAAATGTTTGGCGTTTTGCTTTACGCTCGGCACGACCGCGAGCACGATTTTCAGCACGCTTAGTTTTACGGCGTTTTTCATCAACCGCCCATTGAATTTTCTTCTTATAACCCGGTTTGACTTTTTTCTTTTTCTTTTTGACCAAACCAATCATTTCAATATCAAGCTTATCTTGCTTCTTCTCACGATTAGCACGACGATCTCGGTCATAGGTATCTTGAAATTCTCCGTCTTTGACCATCTTAGGAGTAAACTTGATTCCTAATTTCTCCAACTCACGGATATCCGAGTCATCACTTGGCTGGTAAAGGGTAATAGCTGTGCCAGCTAGGCCATTGCGTCCAGTACGACCAACACGGTGCACAAAAAAGGATAAATCTTGCGGAATGGCATCATTGATGACATGACTGACACCTTCAATATCAATCCCACGCGCCGCCAAGTCTGTTGCGACAATGTACTCAAAATCCAGATTTTTCACCTGATTCATGATTCGCTTGCGCTCACGAGGGGCAATATCCCCATGGATTTTTGCCACCTTCAATCCTTGAGCAGTCAGATATGAATGCAATTCATCAGCACGCGTCTTGGTGTTAACAAAAATCATTGCCAAATAAGGCTGCATCAACTGAGTCAACTGATAAATTTGAGCATTTTTGTCACGTCCCTTGGTAGAAATCAACCAATTATCAATGGTATCAGAAATGACCGTTTTGGTCTTGATTTTCTCCATAACAGGATTCGACAAGTATTTTTTCAAGAATGGTTGCAGTTTTTGTGGAATAGTCGCTGAGAAGACCATGAATTGCAGATCTTTTGGAAGGCTGCCAGCAATCTTATCAACAGTTTCCAAGAATCCCATATCCAAGGTCATGTCTGCCTCATCGACCACAAAGGTCTTAGCCTTGTGAATAGCTAGGTCACCAGACTTAACCAAGTCGTAGATACGGCCTGGTGTTCCAATAACAATATGAGGCTGATTGCTTGCCAATTTCTCAATCTGGCGAGCCTTATCCGTACCACCTACATAATTAACCACACGAACTTCCACTTCTGAGTGAGCAGCAATCTGACGGGCTGCTTGGTAAATCTGAGTAGCTAATTCACGGCTCGGTGCAGTAATCACTGCTTGTACACTATCGCTAGCTTCATCTAATTGCTGGAAAATCGGTAATAGGAAAGTGTGAGTCTTACCTGAACCTGTTTTTGATTCACCGACTAGGTCACGACCTGCCAAAACAATAGGAATCAACTTATCTTGCACCTCTGTTGGAGTTGTAAATTTTAACTCCTTCAGGGCTTCTCTAATATAGTTTTTAAATTGAAATTTCGTAAATGACATAATATCCTCGATTCTATCTATCTTATCAATTATACCACATTTTATTCCATTTCAGTAGTCTCACTTATTTAGACTATTTCCAGTAGCTTCTCTAGTCAGAAAAAGGCTGGAATTTTATAATCCCAACCTCTTTTAAATCTTTATTTCCAGTTTAAAATAGCATTCAAGCCATAGTGGTCACTGACTTGTGGACTCTTGTTACCATCAAATACGACATGTAAATTTTCTACCTCTAGCTCCTTGGTAGTAAAGACATAATCGATTCGAAGGGGTTCAGTGTTCCCTTTCCAGCCATCAATTTCTGGTGGAACGGTATAGCTACCGATTTTCTCTTTAGCGACTTCAAAGGCATCTTGTAAGCCTAATGGACTAGCTAAAATAGCTTGGTAGCCTTCCTGACCAGCTGGGTTGTTGAAATCTCCAGCTAGCAAAAGTGGCTTGTTCAATTCTTTCAATACAGCCTCAAATCGTGCCCATTCTTCTTGGAAACCTTTATCCCACCAAGAAAGGTGGACACTTGCAACTGCAAGCTCCTTACCATCGACTACAGTTTCAGCCAAGGCAACTCGACGAGTATGATAATCTGTTGGATCATCCACATCTGAAACCAAAATTTCTCTTGCTTCAATAGGTGTTTTAGACAAGATAGCCACACCTTCATGGTAGCGGTCATAACCGATATGATTATAGGCCCAAGTCCAGTAGTAATTTTTTCCTTGCTCTGACAACTTTTCAACCAAGAGTCTAACATAGTGGTCTTGGTGAATGGGCTCAGCTGCTGGCAAAGCTTGATAAAGGTCATTAACCTTCACCTCTGGCGAAGTGATTTCCTGATTGATTTCTTGGAAACAAATCAAATCATAATCTTTATCAAGAATATCTTCAAGCAAGAGTTGGAATTTTTCCTCAGCTTCTTTTTCCATCCAGCTATGAGTATTGAGTGTTAAAAATTTCATGCTTTTCTCCTAAAACAAGAGGTTGGAAAACAGCTTCCAACCTCAAGTATATTACAATTCTACTTTAGCAACTGCTGTTTTAGCTGCAAGAGAACCTGTTTGTTCTAATTTAACTGATTTAATAGCTTCAGCATTTGTGAAGACAACCACTGTTGATGTTTCACGACCTGCTGCACGGATAGCATCCAAGTCGGCTGTGACAAGAAGATCACCTGCTGCAACTTTTTGTCCTTCAGCTACATGAACTGTAAATGGTTTTCCTTCAAGACTTACTGTGTCCAAACCAATGTGAACCAATACTTCAAGACCTGCTTCAGTCACAAGACCAAGAGCATGTTTTGTAGGGAAGATGCTTGATACAGTACCTGAAACTGGAGATACAATGTTTCCATTTGCAGGTTCTACAGCAAATCCATCACCCATCATTTTTTGAGCAAATACTGGATCTTTTACTTGTTCCAAAGCAAGAACTTGACCGTCTGCTACTGAGTAAACTTCCTCAGTAAGACCTTTAAAGTGAACAGTGTTTTGTTGTGCTTCTGTCATTTGACTTGGAAGAGTTTCAGGAATGATTTCACCTGAATCAAGGATATCTTGGATATCAGATTTCAATACGTCAGCTTTTGGTCCGTAGATAGCTTGAACACCTTGTCCTTTCATGACAAGACCCATAGCTCCTTCTGCTTTCCATTGTTCTGCATCACCGACTCTATCTGCATCCTTAACAGTAACACGAAGACGAGTCATACATGCATCAACATCAACGATGTTTGCGCGTCCACCAAGAAGGTTGATAATGTTTACAGCTTGAGAACCTGCTGCAACTTTCACTTCGCTGCTAGCTTCTTCTGAACCTTCAGCAGTTTCGTAGTTACCGTTACGTCCTGGAGTTGCGTAGTTGAATTTTTGAATCATGAAGTTTGCGATAAAGTACATGATTACGGCAAAGAGAACAGTTACCCAAACGAAGTTAACGATATCCATACCGATACCAGCACTAATCGCAATAGGTGTACGAGTTAAGAACTCGATTGAACCGAATGAGTGCATACGTAGGTTTACTACGTCAGCCATAGCGAAGGCAGCACCTTGAACAAGTGAGTAAACAAGGTACATAGGTGTTGCTACAAACATGAACATGTATTCGATTGGTTCAGTAACCCCTGTCAAGAATGTTGCAAGAGCTGTCGCAATCATCATACCTTTATATTGATGTTTCTTATCAGCATCGACATTACGATAGATAGCCACGATCACACCCATCAAGATACCGAATGAACCGATCATTTGTCCAACTTTGAAACGAGCTGGGTGAACAGTATCTAACAATTGTTGGTAGTGACTTGCATCTGTACCTTTAAGGTTAACAAGGTCTGTTACCCATGCAAGCCATAGTGGGTCTTGACCAAATACTTGAGTGCCTTTAGCTGCACCTGTCAAAATCTCATAAGTACCACCAAGAGCTGTATAGTTCATTGGGATTGTCAACATGTGGTGAAGACCAAATGGCAAGAGCAAACGTTCCAAAGTACCATACAAGAATGGTGCAAGGATTGGAGCAGTTTCTTGTGAGTTTGCAATCCAGATACCAAAGCTATTGATACCAGTTTGAACTACTGGCCAAAAGGCAGCAAGTAGAATTGCAGCGATTGCTGAACGAAGAATAACTACAAATGGTACGAAACGTTTCCCGTTGAAGAATGAAAGTGCATCAGGAAGTTTACGGAAGTTGTAGTATTTGTTGTAAGCAGTTGCCCCTACAAAACCAGAGATAATCCCTACGAATACACCCATGTTTAAGGCAGGTGCTTCCATAACGCTAACGAAGTAGTCAGCAACTTTGATTGATCCACCAAAGAGAGTTGTTACCATAGCATCTGGATTTTTCAACATGTCTCCTGATACACCAAAGATTGTACCAGTGATACGGTTAATCAAGATGAAGGCAAGACCAGCGGCAAAAGCACCACCAGCACGTTCTTTAGCCCAGCTTCCTCCAATTGCTAGGGCAAACAAAATGTGAAGGTTACCGATAACTCCCCAACCGATTTGCTCTAGTACACCACCAGTAATAACGAGTGGAGCAAAGTTAGGGTTAATCATCACAAGCGACTTACCGATTGAAATCATCAAACCAGCAGCCGGCATAACGGCGATAACCACCATCAAAGCCTTACCGAATTTTTGCCAAAACTCGAAAGACAAGACATTTTTGAATGTATCTTTCATCATTCAAATCTCCTTTATTTTTATTTAGGCAAACGTTTTACGAAAACGTTTTGCACTTAACTATGTATTAATTATACCACTTTAATTTTTTTTGTAAAGGCTTTTTATAAAAAAAAGTAAACTTTTTTCTAAAATTTTTGTAGTAAAAAAGGAGATATTAAAATCTCCTCAAATATACATCTATTCAAATTTAAATTTTTAAGAATCGACGCATTGAAATTCCTGATCCAATTGAACCAATAAAAATTCCAATAACAAACAAGAGGGCAATCATCAGTGGACTGAATAATTCTGGTGAAATCATCGAAAGATTTTGACCTACTAATGACTTATTGACCGATTGATAAACCATTCGATAAACAATAAAGACCAACACTGATGGAGCAGTTGCTCCAAGCAAACCAATGAAGGCACCTTCAAGTAAGAAAGGGCCACGGATATAACTATTCTTAGCACCAACCAAGCGCATAATTTGAATTTCGCGACTGCGAGAAATAATTGTAATACGAATAGTATTAGAAATTAAGAAAACTGCAATGAAAATCAAGAGGCCTGCTATGACTAATCCCCAAACACGAATGAAGGAAGCAAGTTGGAACAGACGTTGGGTGTTTGCACCACCATCTTGTACTTCTGACACCCCTTCAATTTTCTTAGCTTCTTCAGCTACTTTTTGAACATCACTCGGGGTATTTGTATCAACGATATAGGCATCATAGAGAGGATTAGCGTCACCTTCAAAGATTTTCCAGTTGTCACCCATTGTCTCAGTTAATTTTTCATATTGTTCTTCTTTACTTGAAAAAGTAACACTCTTAACCGTAGACATGCCCTTCAAGGCATTATATACCTTGTGGTAGTCATTATTTGTAACAGTTTGACCTTCTTTTTCAATGGTTTCACTATTATCAGCGACATCCTTACGAATGTAAACCATTACTCGGACATTATTTTCAATATCTGTAGCCAGTTTCGCTGTATTGAAAATAACAGAAGCAAATATCGCAACCAAGGTTAACGTAATCATGACTGAGCTGACAGCAGCCACTGTCATCCAACCATTTCGTTTCAAACTTTTTAGTGATTCAAATAAATGGCGAAAAAATCTACTAATCATCGTATCCATACTCTCCTTTTGATTCGTCACGAACGACACGTCCATTTTCAATGGCAATGACACGGTGGCGCAAGGTATTTACAATCTGGCTATTATGAGTCGCCATTAAAATAGTTGTCCCTTGTAGGTTAATCCGTTCCAAGAGATTCATGATTTCCCATGAATTATCCGGATCCAAGTTTCCTGTTGGTTCATCGGCTATCAATACTTTGGGATTGTTTACAATAGCACGCGCAATCGCAATTCGCTGTTGTTCTCCACCTGAGAGCTCATTTGGGAAAGAACGAACCTTGTGCTTCAACCCAACCAAGTCCAAAACTTCCATCACACGTTTTTTGATATTACGACGATTTTCCCCGATTACTTCCATAGCATAAGCAATATTTTCGTAGACAGTTTTCTTAGGTAAGAGTTTATAGTCCTGGAAGACTACCCCAACACTACGACGAAGTAGAGGAATATCTTTCTTCTTAATTTTTACCAGATTAAAACCTGCAACTGTTAGGCTTCCTTTATCAATTTTTACTTCACGATATAGAGAACGAATAAAGGTTGATTTCCCTGCTCCTGAAGGTCCTACGATGTAAGCAAATTCCCCTGGGTCAACGCTGACCGAAACACCTCGTAGAGCAGTCGTTCCATTGTCGTATTTTTTGACGACATCTCTCATTTCAATAATTGACATGTGAGTTCCTTTCTATCTTAGCTAATTCTCCACTTGAGATAGGCATCGATAAAACCATCTAGGTCCCCATCCATAACCTTATCTACCTGAGCAACCTCAAAGCTAGTTCTGTGATCTTTTACCATAGTATAAGGTGTGAAGACATAAGAACGGATTTGGCTTCCCCATGTGATTTCTTTTTTCTCACCCTTGAGGGAATCAACTTCCGCAGCTTTCTTTTCTTGTTCCATTTGATAGAGCTTAGCCTGTAACATCTTCATAGCTCGATCTCTATTTCCATACTGGGTGCGATCGACCGTTGATTGGACAACAATTCCAGTTGGAATGTGGGTCAAACGCACACCTGTTGAAACCTTATTGACGTTTTGTCCACCGGCACCACCTGAACGGAAGGTATCCATCTTGATATCATCTTCACGGATTTCCACTTCAATGGTATCATCCAACTCTGGCATCACTTCTACAGATGTGAAAGAGGTATGGCGACGTTTGGCAGAGTCAAATGGCGAGATTCGTACCAAACGGTGCACACCCATTTCTGACTTGAGAAGACCATAAGCATTAGGCCCTTCAAATGATAAGGTTACTGACTTGATACCAGCTTCATCTCCTGCTTGATAATCCAATACTTCCACTTTAAAGCCTTTAGCATTACCATAACGAGTATACATACGAAGCAGCATATCACCCCAGTCCTGCGCCTCAGTACCACCAGAACCTGGATGGATTTCCAAGATGGCATTATTATGATCATAAGGTTCCGACAAGAGAAGGGTCATCTCGTAGCTGGTCATCATCTTATCAAGTTCTGATAACTGTTCGACCAGTTCCTCATGAACTGACTCGTCTTCAGCTAAAAAATCTAATAAAATTTCGACTTCATCCTGTAACTCTTCCATTTTATGGAAGGTATTGTAGGTATTTTTTAATTCATTCAATTCTTGCGACGTTTTTTGGGCCGCGATATTATCGTTCCAAAAATCAGGTTCTGTCATCTTGTTTTCCAAGATGGCAATCTCTTCCTCTAAACCTTCGAGGTCAAAGAGACCCCCTGAAAGAAGCTAATTTTTCACGATTTGCGTCAATTTTTTGACGAATTTCTGAAATGTCCATAAATACTCCTTTTTTATATCGTTTTATTATACCATATTCTCTCATTTCTTTCCATCTTTTGCTCTCCCCCATTACATGTAAAAAAGAAGCCTTTCGGCTTCCATACTTACAGAATTTTAGCAGAAGTACGACTAATCTCTTCTACTTGAATATTCTCGGCTTCAAATTTTTCTTTCAAGGCTGGTAAATCAATTGAGCCATCAATTTGAACTTCGATAATCACCTTACCATCCTTACGCGGAATATTTACTGTATGGGAGATATTCAAATTTTCTTCTACAATCAAAGAAACAATCTTTCCGAGTACACCAACTTCATCTTCTGTAACAAAGCGCACACGAATTCCTTCTTCACCATAACCAGAAATTTCAAGAAAGGCTTGGAAAACGTCACGGTCAGTAATAACTCCGTATACTTGATGGTTATCTACGACTGGAAGAATACCAATCTTGTTTTTCAACATCAAATAAGTTGCATCCTCTAGACTCGCATAGCCTGAAACAGTGACAACATCGCGAATCATAACATCTTTTACTTTTGTCTTATTTAGAAGATAGTTCATCTCATAGATAGAAAGACTTGTTGCTTTTGATGGACTAGCTTGGGCAATGGTTCCCTCTGTCACCAAACCAACCAATTGATCATTTTCGATAACAGGCAAGCGGTGTAATCCTTGCTCTCTCATTAAATCTGCTGCATGAGATACTGTTGTATCTGGACTAATATAAACTACCTTGCGGGTCATAAAATCTTTAACTGCCATGAGACTTCTCCTTTTCTATTCTTATCCCTATTATACAATCTTTTTGCAAATCTATCAAACGCTTACATTTCTTTTTCAAAATTCAGAAAAGTATGAATAAGTTAGCAAAAAGAGCTCTAAAATCGAGCTCTGTGAATGAAGGGTAGACATCCTCATTATGTTTTGTTTCAATGATTAGAAGCTAACCTTCCAGTACAGATGAGAATTACTTCGCAATCTTCATCTGCCGACTAAAAAGGTCCACCGGACTATTAATGGTGATTACTTCGTAATCCTCATCCACCGACTAAAACAATCCACTGGATTCGATGATTGCTTCGCAATCTTCATCTACCGACTAAAAAGGTCCCCCGGACCTTTTTAGCCACCTAGATATGCTTTTCTGACTTCTTCTGATGAGGCGAGTTCTTTTCCTGTTCCTGATAGGACGATTTTCCCTGTTTCCAATACATAGCCTCGGTCAGAGATTGCAAGTGCTTTATTGGCGTTTTGTTCAATCAAGAGGACGGTCGTTCCTTGTTTCTGGATATCTTGAATGATATCAAAAATTTCTTGGATAAAGATTGGGGCAAGTCCCATTGATGGTTCATCTAAAAGAAGAAGTTTGGGCGTTGACATAAGAGCACGTCCCATGGCAAGCATTTGTTGTTCTCCTCCTGAAAGAGTAGCTGCATCTTGATTCTTCCGTTCTTCAAGACGTGGGAAACGTGAGAAAACTTTCTTCAAGTTAGCTTGATTTTCTTCACGATTTTTCTTTAAGAAAGCTCCCATTTCTAGATTTTCCATAACAGTCAAGCCAGGGAAGACGTGACGTCCTTCTGGTACTTGTGAAAGACCACCTGCCACGATTTTCTGAGCTGGCATTTTTTGGATTTCTTGACCTAAAAATTCAATCTTTCCTGAACTTGGTCGAACTAGACCTGACAAGGTACGGAGAATGGTTGTTTTACCAGCACCATTGGCACCAATAAGGGAAACGACTTCTCCTTCATTAACTTCAAAGCTTACATCACGGACTGCTTGGATCATGCCGTAATGCACAGAAAGATTATCAACTTTTAACATAGACATTAGGCTTCACCTCCTAGATAAGCTTCGATAACGCGTTTATTGGTCTTAATTTCGTCTGGAGTTCCCTGAGCAATCAAGCGACCGTATTCAAGTACGTAGATACGTTCTGTTACTTCCATGACCAGATTCATATCGTGTTCAATCAACATAATTGTAATCTTAAATTCATCTTTAATACGACGAATTAACTCAGTCAATTCAGCAGTTTCCTGTGGGTTCATACCTGCTGCTGGTTCATCCAAAAAGAGAATTTTAGGTTCCGTAGCGAGGGCACGAACAATTTCCAAACGACGTTGTTGTCCGTAGGCAAGATTTTTAGCAAGAGTCTCTGCATCACCATCTAAATCAAAGATTTTCAACAATTCCAAAGCCTTATCCTTTAATTCATTTTCACTCTTGTAAAAAGCTGGCAAGCGTAAGAAACTAGCAAAAACATGTTGTTTGTGATGGTTGCCAAAGGCAATCAAAACATT
This sequence comes from Streptococcus mitis 17/34, assembly GCA_000430305.1. Taxonomy (GTDB): domain Bacteria; phylum Bacillota; class Bacilli; order Lactobacillales; family Streptococcaceae; genus Streptococcus; species Streptococcus mitis_AW. Next base: position 66,963 of record ASZZ01000002.1, on the reverse strand, counting down.
GTCCAAAACGGTCAAATCTTTAAAGAGACGGATATTTTGGAAAGTACGTCCAAGTCCCAAAGAAGCAATCTTATAAGGTGACTTCCCATTTAAAAGGTGACCATCAAGGGTAACAGTTCCCTCACTCGGTTCATAAACACCCGTCAAGAGGTTGAAAAGAGTGGTTTTCCCAGCTCCGTTTGGACCGATTAGTCCAACCAATTCCCCTTCGTTCAATTCAAGAGTCACATCTCCAACAGCTGTTAGACCGCCAAAATGTTTGGTTAACTGTTTTACTTCAAGTAATGCCATTAGTTTTGTTCCTCCTTCTTAGATTTTTTAAAGAAACGTGATAGGCTCAATTCCCATGTTCCAAGGAGTCCACCTGGTCTGAAAATCATTACCAATACCAAGGCCAAAGCGTAAATAATCATACGCACACTAGCAACATCTTGGAGAAGCATATTCAAAATTCCAAGGACAATTGCTGAAACAATCGCCCCTGTAATGGAACCAAGTCCACCAAATACAACAATAATCAATACGTTGATTGAGTTGATGAAGGTGTAGTCTTTCGGTACAACAGAGCCGATAAATCCTGCCTGAAGTGACCCTGCAATACTTGCAGTAATGGCACCAAAGACAAAGGCGATAATTTTAATTTTAGTCGTATTAACCCCAACTGACTCAGCAGCGATTTCATCCTCACGAACAGATAGGTTGAACGACCAATTGGACTACGCAAGAAGTTCAAGGTTGCAATGGTTGTAATTACGACAAAGAAGTAAACCATTGGCCAAGTTGTAAAGTTTGGAATTCCCAAGATACCTGCTGCACCGTTTGTAAGGCTTCCACCATTGATGATAAAGATACGGATAATTTCAGAAACACCTAGAGTCGCTACCGCAAGATAGTCTCCCTTCAAACGCAAGGTTGGAATTCCGACAAGTAAGGCAACTGCTCCTGAAAGCAAAGCCCCTACCAGCATAGCTCCAAAGAAGGCACCGTAGGTTGGTGATTTAGAACCAATAATAGCTGCTGCATACGCACCAATCGCCATGAAACCAGCATGCCCAAGCGAAAATTGTCCTGAAAAACCAACGATTAAGTTGAGACCAACAGCCAAAATAATATTAATTCCAATTTGTTGTAAAATCTGTACATAGAATAGGTTGAGTACTCCTACTGAAACCAGTACACTAATCAAGCCATAGCCAGCTAACAAAAGGAGTAACCATAGAATATTAACTTTTAAATTTTCCTTCATCGTTTACACCTTCTCTTTCACATTTTTACCAAGGATACCAGCTGGGCGTACAATCAAGATCAACAACAAAATTCCATAAACAATGGCATCACGGAAGTCTGACATCCCAAAGGCTGTCGCAAAGGTTTCTAATAGACCAATTACAAATCCACCAAGCGCCGCACCAGGAATGATTCCGATACCACCAAGTACTGCGGCAACGAAAGACTTAAGACCTGGAGTAACCCCCATCAAAGGCTCAAGAGAGTTATAGTAGAGGGCAATCAGAACACCAGCCGCACCCGCAAGAGCTGAACCCAAAGCGAAGGTAAAGCTGATAGTACGGTTTACATTGATCCCCATCAATTGCGCCGCATCGCTATCTACGGATACAGCACGCATGGCTTTCCCCATCTTGGTCTTTTGAACAATGACTTGTAACAAAATCATCAAAATCAAGGAAATCGCCAAGATCATTAACTGTACATTCGTTAAGCTAATTGGCCCCAAATCATAGCGAACTGTTTGAATCGCTTGAGGGAAGGCACGAGTATTGGCACCAACCAGATAGACCATGCCATACTCTAATAGGAAAGAAACACCAATAGCTGTAATCAAAACAGCAATACGAGTAGAGTGACGCAAAGGTCGGTAAGCAAGGAACTCAATCACGACACCAAGAATAGCTGTCGCTAGCATAGCTACAATAAGCGCTACAAAGAAATTCATTTGGAAAGAATTAATCAAGAAATAACCGATAAAGGCTCCCATCATATAAATATCACCGTGGGCGAAGTTGATGAGCTTGATAATTCCGTAAACCATGGTATATCCTAGGGCTAACAGCGCATAAACACTACCTAGAATCAAACCATTTACTAGTTGTTGGAGCATAAGATTCACTCTTTCTATTTATAATTTTGAGGGTTTTCCCTCAATTTTTGATAGGTTCTTATACTCAATGAAAATCAAAGAGCAAACTAGGAAACTAGCCGCAGGTTGCTCAAAGCACTGCTTTGAGGTTGTAGATAAGACTGACGAAGTCAGTCACATATATAATCCAAGGCGACGTTGACGCGGTTTGAATTTGATTTTCGAAGAGTACTAAACATCGAAACAGGGAGTGAGTCCGAGGCTCATTCCCTATTTCAACATTTTTCTATTATGGTTTTACAACTTCTGCTGCTTCAACCTTACCATTGTTCATGGTCATCATGTAAGCAGTTTTGACTGTGTTGTGGTCTGCATCGAAGCTTGTTTGACCCGTTACACCTTCAAAATCTTTTGTTTTAGCAAGGTTATCCTTGATTTCGCCAGAGTTTTTAGCACCTTTTGCTGCGTTTGCTACAAGGTGAACTGAGTCATAAGCCAAGGCTGCAAACGTTGAAGGCTCTTCATTGTACTTAGCGCGGTAAGCCTCAAGGAAAGCTTTTGCTTTAGCTGAAACTTCTACAGTAGTAGAGAAGCCTGAGATAAAGTAGATGTTTGATGCTTTTTCAGCAGTTGCTTGTTGTACAAACTCTTCACCGTTGAATCCATCACCACCAACGATTGGTTTGTCAATTCCCATACCACGCGCTTGGTTTACAATTTTACCAGCTTCAGTGTAGTAACCAGGAACAACGATAGCATCAAAGTCTTTCCCTTTCATTTTTGTAAGGGCTGCTTGGAAGTCTGTGTCACCCGCTACGAAAGTCTCATCTGCAACGATTTCACCTTTGTAAGCTTCACGGAAGGCTTTGGCAATACCTTTAGCATAGTCGCTGGCATTGTCAGTGTAAAGAACAACTTTCTTAGCTTGCAATTTATCAGAAACATAGTTTGAGATAATTTTTCCTTGGAAGCTATCTTGGAAAGTTCCGATAAAGAGGTAATCTTGACCTTTAGTCAATCCATCTTGAGTCGCACTTGGCGAAATCAATGGAACACCTGCTTTTGTAGCGTTCGCTACCGCAGCTGCAGTTGCACCAGATGTCGCAGGTCCTACGATTGCTGATACTTTAGATTGAGTTACAAGGTTAGTTGTTACTGAAGCCGCCTCAGCTGTTTCAGACTTGTTATCTTTATCGACTACTTCGATTTGTTTTCCATCGATACCACCTGCTGCATTGATTTCATCAACAGCAAGTTGGGCACCTTTTTGTTCAGATGTTCCGTAGGCTGCTACGGCACCAGTTTCTTCAAAGTTAAATCCGATTTTGATTGTCTTTTCATCTACTGAGTTACCAGCAGCGTTTGACGCTCCAGACTTCACTTCTCCACAGGCTGCAAGAAGTGCTACACTTGCAAGAGCCACAAACGATAGGGCAAATTTTTTCTTCATCTTTTTTGTCTCCTTATTTCTTAAATAAATAGCATGTTAAGAATATACCGAATTATCAGAAAATTGTCAACACTTTTCTTAAACTTTTTAGATGATAACGTTTTCCTCTCGATAAAGATTGCCCACAAAGGGTGTTTCCAGATCTTGAATATGACAAGCTCTAACTTTTTTGATAAATCTTTCCTTACCTAATCTCTCAACTACACCCTCTAGATTCTCTGTTGGAACATAGAGTTGTAAGTAACGATGTTTCTTGGAATGATAGGTAATATCTCCATAATCCTGCAATTTTTTGGCATCACGATTATAGTAAAGATAGATAATCAAGCCAGATCGATTGACTTTTTCAAACATAATAAATCCTCTTTCTAAGAAATCTCTCCCTATTATACCAAAAAAAGCAAACCCAGTCGAGTTTGCCTTCTTTCATCATTAGTTCAATGAATTGTTGGCCATGATTTCATCAATAAAGCCATATTCAAGTGTTTCTTGGGCGCTCATCCAGTTATCGCGTTCTGCATCTGCATGAACTTTTTCAATTGACTGACCTGAATTTTCAGCCAAGATTTTTTCCAAGGTGTTACGAGTTTTAAGCAAGTGTTCTGCAGCGATCGCCATATCGGTTTGTTGAGTACCACCACCTGTACCACCCATTGGTTGGTGGATCATATACTCTGCATTTGGAAGCATGAAACGTTTGCCTTTTGCTCCACTTGATGCGATGACTGTACCCATAGATGCAGCCATTCCCATAACGATGGTTTGGACATCTGCCTTGATAAAGTTCATGGTATCAACGATTGCCAAACCAGCTGAAACAGAACCACCAGGTGTATTGACATAAAGGTAAATATCCTTTGTACTATCTTGGGCATCTAAGAAAAGTAATTGGGCAATAACTGAGTTGGCCATGTTGTCTTCAACTGGGCCTGTCAGCATAATGATGCGGTCTTTGAGAAGACGTGAGTAAATATCGTAGGAACGTTCTCCACGGCTTGTTTGTTCAATAACTACAGGAATCATTTATTTCTCCTTTTGAGTTTTAATTTTGTTGGTCAAATGACTGAAGATAAGACTATTATAATATCTTAGTCAAAAAAGGTCAAATTTTTGCTCTGTTTTCATTAGACAGAAACAAAAATTCAACCTCCTTTCACGACTGGAAATCCTTTTCCAAGTCAATCTTATTTTGTACCGAACAAGCGGTCTCCAGCATCTCCAAGACCTGGAACGATATAACCGTGTTCGTTCAAGCGTTCATCCAAGGCTGCAGTAAAGATTTCTACATCTGGATGAGCTTCTTGAAGGGCTTTTACACCTTCTGGAGCAGATACAAGGCAGACAAATTTGATATTTGATGCGCCACGTTTTTTAAGAGAATCAACAGCCAAGATTGCTGAGCCACCTGTTGCCAACATTGGGTCTACTACAAAAATTTGACGTTGATCAATGTCCTCAGGCAATTTCACCAAGTATTCAACTGGTTGAAGTGTTTCTTCATCACGGTACATACCGATGTGACCAACTTTAGCAGCTGGAACCAAACTCAAAAGTCCATCAACCATCCCGATACCTGCGCGCAAGATTGGAACGATAGCCAATTTCTTACCTGCCAATTGTTTTTGAACTGTTTTTGTGATTGGTGTTTCGATTTCCACATCTTCTAGTGGAAGATCACGAAGTACTTCATACCCCATCAACATTGCAATCTCATCTACTAGCTCACGGAAAGCTTTTGTAGAAGTATCTGTACGACGCAAGATTGACAATTTGTGTTGAATCAATGGATGATTAATAACTTCAATTTTTCCCATTTTTGGAATTCCTTCTTTCAATTTATTCTTCTTATTATACCAAAAACGGTTTAAAAATCTTTCTAAACCATTTATTTTTGATAATTTTTACATTAAATCTGCCTCTTTAAGAGCTTCCTGTACTATCTCAAGTGGTAGATGGGTCAATTCTGTCCCTTTTTCTTGATAAAGGTATTGGGCATAGTCATCCATTCGGTACTGGTTGATATAAACCACGCGCTTGCAACCGACCTGGAGCAATTGTTTAGTACAGTTCAGACAAGGAAAATGCGTCACATAGGCCGTAAAACCTTTAGGAACACCACGTTCTGCACCTTGGAGAATGGCATTAACCTCAGCGTGAAGGGTGCGAACACAGTGACCTTCGATAACCAGACATTCGTGGTCAATACAATGCTCAGTCCCTGACACCGAACCATTGTAACCAGTGGAAATCACCTTATTATCCTTTACCAGAATTGCGCCCACTTTGGCACGTTTACAAGTGGAACGATTGGCAATCAGTAGAGCTTGGGCTGCAAAATACTCATCCCAAGCTAGTCTTTTTTCAGTCATATCTCTTCTCCTTTTTCTCTATTTTTTAAAAAATGGTAAACCTAAGTCTGCAATCTTTTCAGCTGGTACCTTCATGCCATCCTTAATCCATTTTAGTAGGACAGATACAATGGCTGAACTCCAGAAGGAATGAAGATAAGAACTGACACCTTTTGATTTTCCATGGTATTTTTCTAGAAATTCCTGCATGGCTTGGACAAAGATTTTTTCCAGATGGTAATCCAAGGCCAATTGAATCACTCTGGCTTCCTTTCTGGCCTCCCGGAAAAGGTGAACCCAGACCAGATAAAGATCTGTCTTTAGATCGTAATGATGCAGCTGTTCCATGATATTGTGGACAGTTCGTTTAAAGACGCTCTCTAAAATTTCCTCTTTGGAATCATAATTACGATAAAAGGCTGCACGAGAAACGCCTGCACGTTTGACCAATTCAGAAATACTAATCTTGGTCAAGTCCTTTTTTTCCAAGAGTTGCAAGAGGGCTGTTTCAATGGCTTCTCTGGTTAATAGATTGGATTCTTGGTTTGATTTTCTGAGATTTTCAAGAGACTTTTCAGAGATTCTACGTTCAGACATAACATTTTCTTTCTACTTGTCACAACAGACGGATGAAGCTTTTGTTTCAAGGGTTTTCATGATATAATTGTAAAAAAAGACAGAACCTTTGTCAATTTATAACTGACAAAGATGGAGAATTCTATGACTTGGAAGATTATTGCTGACTCTGGTTGTGATTATCGTCAGCTGGCAACACCAGCTATTGACACAACCTTTGTAAGTGTCCCCTTAACCATTCAAGTAGCTGATCAGGTCTTTGTTGATGATGCCAGTCTTGACATTGACCAAATGATGGAAACTATGTATGCAACTGCAGAAGCTTCAAAATCAGCTTGTCCAAGCCCAGATGATTATTTGCGAGCATTTGAAGGTGCCAAAAACATTTTCCTAGTAACCATCACGGGTACTCTTTCTGGCAGCCACAATAGTGCTCAACTAGCTAAGAATATTTATCTGGAAGAACATCCTGATACTAAAATTCATGTAATTGATAGTTTGTCTGCTGGTGGGGAAGTTGACTTGCTCGTAGAAAAATTGAATGACTTGATTGACCAGGGCTTATCTTTTGAAGAAGTAGTTGAAGCTATCACTATCTATCAAGAAAAAACCAAGTTACTTTTTGTCCTAGCCAAAGTCGATAACTTGGTGAAGAACGGCCGTTTGAGCAAGCTTATCGGTACAGTCGTTGGCCTTCTAAATATCCGTATGGTCGGGGAAGCTAGTGAAACTGGAACCCTTGAATTGCTACAAAAAGCACGAGGAGCAAAGAAATCAGTTCAAACAGTCTATGAAGAGTTGATAAAAGCTGGATATGCTGGTGGCCGTATTGTCATGGCTCAACGCAATAACGAGAAATGTTGTCAACAGCTCTCAGAGCGAATCCGCGAAACCTTCCCACAAGCAGATATTAAAATTATCCCAACATCTGGTCTCTGCAGTTTTTATGCAGAAGATGGTGGTTTGCTGATGGGATATGAAATTGATTAATTGCATTCTTGACGAGAGGTGACCATCATCTCTTGTTTTTTTATGGTACAATAGAGCTATGAAACATTTTGATACTATTGTCATCGGTGGGGGACCTGCTGGTATGATGGCTACGATTTCCAGTAGCTTTTATGGACAGAAAACCCTCCTCATCGAAAAAAATCGGAAACTTGGAAAAAAATTAGCTGGGACTGGTGGGGGACGTTGCAATGTGACCAACAATGGTAGCTTGGACGACCTGCTAGCTGGCATCCCTGGGAACGGACGCTTTCTCTACAGTGTCTTCTCCCAATTTGATAACCATGATATCATTAATTTTTTTGCGGAAAATGGTGTTAAACTTAAAGTCGAGGACCACGGACGCGTCTTTCCTGCTAGTGACAAGTCTCGGACCATTATCGAAGCCTTAGAAAAGAAAATTACTGAGCTAGGTGGTCAAGTTGCTACTCAAACCGAGATTGTTTCGGTTAAAAAGGTGGATGACCAGTTTGTCCTTAAGTCCGCAGACCAAAATTTCACTTGTGATAAACTCATTGTCACAACTGGTGGGAAATCCTATCCTTCCACTGGCTCAACTGGTTTTGGACATGAGATTGCCCGTCATTTTAAGCATACCATTACCGAGCTTGAGGCTGCTGAGAGTCCATTGTTAACAGATTTTCCACACAAAGCGCTTCAGGGGATTTCACTAGACGATGTGACCTTAAGCTATGGCAAGCATGTCATCACGCATGATCTCCTCTTTACCCACTTTGGTCTATCCGGTCCTGCTGCCCTACGTATGTCTAGCTTTGTTAAGGGTGGGGAAGTTCTCTCATTGGATGTTTTACCTCAACTTTCTGAGAAGGACTTGGCTGCATTTCTAGAAGAGAATCGTGAAAAATCCTTGAAAAATGCCTTAAAAACTTTGCTTCCAGAACGCTTGGCAGAATTTTTTGTGCAAGGCTATCCGGAAAAAGTCAAACAACTGACTGAAAAGGAACGAGAACAACTTCTCCAGTCTATCAAAGCACTCAAAATCCCTGTTACTGGCAAAATGTCCCTTGCCAAATCCTTTGTCACCAAAGGCGGTGTCAGTCTCAAGGAAATCAATCCTAAAACTCTGGAAAGCAAGCTGGTACCTGGACTCCACTTTGCTGGCGAGGTCATGGATATCAACGCCCACACAGGTGGCTTTAACATCACTTCTGCCCTCTGTACCGGCTGGGTGGCTGGATCAAATTCATTCTAAATATACATTACTCAATGGAACAATCCACCCCAAAAGAAAGGAAGTCCTTTGGAACATATTATCTTGTTAAGGGGAGTTACTCCTAATGGAAAAAATGCTATCCCTAAAATGTCTTATCTAGTAGATATCTTAACAGAAGCTGGTTTTCAACAAGTTCGAACCTATATTCAAAGTGGGAATATCATTCTTGAAAGTGACTTAGATTTAGAAACAATACGAGAACGTGTTCATACTCTAATAAAGGAAAAGATTGGAGCCGATCTCAAAATAATCATTAAGAATAAGGATATTTTTAAAAACATTGTCCAAGAAAACCCTTTTGGAGAACACTATCTTTATGACCGTATACACGTGATTTTTTATCAAGAATCTATTCAAAGTCTTCCTTTAGAAAAATTAAAAATTGATTACGGCGAAGAAGAAATTTGTGTCGGTAACCACTGTCTCTACCTCTATCTCCCTAGAACTGCAAAACAAAAAAAGCTCAATACTAACTATCTTGAAAAGCTTTTTAATGTAGATTTGACCATGCGAAAACTAAATGTAGTAGAAAAATTATTAAGCAAGTAGTGCTTGAATTTAGCAAAAATCGGAAGATCACTCCTCCGATTTTATTTTGTCTGAGTTTGGACATAGTGGGCAATGACATCTGAAGTGTACTGGGCTGTTCCAGGTCCAAATTTGTCAATGTTTTCCTTAAATTCTGGGTTATAGACGTAGCCTTTACCAATATGACCGAATACTTCAATAGTACAATCAAATCCATAAGTACGAATGGCTTGCAATAGTTTGGCTGCTTCTTCTTGATTTTCGGCTGCTGTTACAGGCAGACCAGCTTGAAGATTTTCTGCCAAGGCTTGAAAGACTTGGTTAAAGGCAGCTGTAGCCTCGTCTTCGTGACCTTTTTGGCGCTCGAGCGCTTGGTCCATGACTTCTTGTCCATACTTTTCTACCGCCTCTTGGTGGTATTTTTGATGGTCTTGGTAGTTAAAACCAGCAAATTTCTCTTGAATGCTCATTTCTCTTTCTCCTTTTTGTTCTTGAATGGTTTTTTGCAAGGTGGAAATCAAGCTATCCAGATGTTGCCTTTCTCGAGTCAAATAGTCCAACTGCCTAGTCAAATGGGGCAATAAATTTGTCCTTTCTTCTTTTAATAGCTCTGCTATTTTTTCTAAAGAAAAACCTAGATATTTGTAATAAAGAATGACCTGAAGTCGCTCCAAATCCTCCTGACTGTAGGTTCGATAGCCGTTTTCAGACTTTAATGGGACCAAGAGTCCTATCTTATCATAGTGGTGCAGGGTCTTGACAGAAACACCTGAAAGCTGCGCAGCTTCTTTTATATGGTACATAATTTCCTCCTTACATTGATAGTATACCCCCTCCCCTTAGGTCAGAGTCAAGCGTTTTTGTGAGATTTTTTAAACTTTTTGAGAAAGGTGTGAAAACTTGAAAATGGTTTTCTTGACAGACCTTAGAAAACATGATAGGATAGTCAAGTCTATCAATCAAAAGAAAAGCTCATCTTGAGTACTGATAAGGCTATTTGCCAAGGGCAGTAGCTTTTTCTTTTGTAATACTAATTTTAGGAGTTTAACTATGTCTGAAAAATCGCAATGGGGTTCTAAACTAGGCTTTATCCTAGCATCTGCTGGTTCAGCCATCGGACTTGGTGCCGTTTGGAAATTCCCCTACATGACTGCTGCCAACGGTGGAGGAGGCTTTTTATTAGTCTTTCTCATTTCCACTATTTTAATCGGTTTTCCCCTTTTGCTAGCTGAATTTGCCCTAGGCCGTAGTGCTGGCGTTTCTGGGATTAAAACCTTTGGAAAGCTAGGCAAAAATAGTAAGTACAACTTTATCGGTTGGATTGGTGCCTTTGCCCTCTTTATCCTCTTATCTTTCTACAGTGTTATCGGAGGATGGATTCTGGTTTATCTGGGTATTGAGTTTGGGAAATTGTTCCAAATTGGTGGAACGGGTGATTATGCTCAGTTATTTACTTCAATCATTTCAAATCCAGCCATTGCCCTTGGAGCTCAAGCCGCCTTTATCTTATTGAATATCTTTATTGTATCACGTGGTGTTCAGAAAGGGATTGAAAGAGCTTCGAAGGTCATGATGCCCCTGCTCTTTATCATCTTTGTTGTCATCATTGGTCGTTCTCTCAGTTTGCCAAATGCCATGGAAGGGGTTCTTTACTTCCTCAAACCAGATTTCTCTAAGCTGACCAGTGCTGGTCTCCTCTATGCTCTGGGACAATCTTTCTTTGCCCTCTCACTAGGAGTTACCGCCATGCTGACCTATGCGTCCTACTTGGACAAGAAAACCAATCTGGTCCAATCAGGAATCTCCATCGTAGCCATGAACATCTCGGTATCTATCATGGCAGGTCTAGCCATCTTCCCAGCCATGTCAGCCTTCAATATCCAGTCTGAAGGGGGGCCGAGCTTGCTCTTTATCGTCTTGCCTCAACTCTTTGATAAGATGCCTTTTGGAACCATTTTCTACATTCTCTTCCTCTTGCTCTTCCTCTTTGCGACGGTCACTTCTTCTGTCGTAATGCTGGAAATCAATGTGGGTAATATCACCAATCAGGACAACAGCAAGCGTGCCAAGTGGAGCACCATTTTAGGAATCTTGACCTTTGTCTTTGGAATTCCTTCAGCCTTGTCTTACGGTGTCATGGCGGATGTTCACATTTTTGGGAAGACTTTCTTTGACGCTATGGACTTCTTGGTTTCCAATCTTCTCATGCCATTTGGAGCCCTCTGCCTTTCACTTTTTACAGGCTACATCTTCAAAAAGGCTCTTGCTATGGAGGAACTTCATCTTGATGAAACAGCATGGAAACAGGGACTTTTCCAAGTCTGGCTCTTCCTTCTTCGTTTCATCATTCCAATCATCATCATTGTGGTCTTTATCGCCCAATTTATGTAATCAAAAAGGACTTGAGTAGTGAACTCAGGCCCTTTCTTTTTTATGGATGGCTAACAATCAATTCCAGACCTTGCCCTTCTAAGATCCAAGATTCAACATCACTTGGTAGGATAAAGTGGCTACCTTTTTGAATTGGATAGTTTTTCCCGTCAACAGTCAGTTGACCTTGACCAGCCAAGACACTAAACAAGCTGTATTCAGCTGTCTTTTCGAAGTCAACTTTTCCTGTGATTTCCCACTTGTAAACTGCAAAGAAATCATTGGATACAAGGAGAGTGGAACTCAAATCATCTGCTTTGACAGTCACAGGACGGCTATTGGCAGGCTCGCCAATGTTCAAAACATCGATAGATTTTTCAAGGTGAAGTTCACGCAAGTCTCCCTTGTCATCCTTGCGGTCAAAGTCATAGACACGGTAGGTGGTATCGCTAGACTGCTGGGTTTCAAGAATCAAGATACCTGCTCCGATAGCATGCATGGTGCCGCTTGGTACATAGAAGAAATCTCCAGATTTAACTGGTACTTTTGTCAACAAGTCATCCCAATTCTTGTCCTCGATTTGCTGGCGGAGTTCTTCTTTTGACTTGGCATTGTGACCATAGATAATCTCTGAACCTTCATCTGCTGCGATAATATACCAGCACTCTGTTTTTCCGAGTTCGCCCTCATGCTCTAGTCCATAGGCATCGTCTGGATGGACTTGGACGCTGAGCCAGTCGTTGGCATCGAGGATTTTGGTCAAAAGTGGAAATACAGGCTCTGGACGATTGCCAAACAATTCACGGTGCTCCGCATACAAAGTAGCTAGATCTGTTCCTTCAAAGCGACCATTGGCAACTTTAGAGACACCATTTGGATGAGCTGAGATAGCCAGTATTCCCCGATTTTTTCACTTGGGATATCATAGCCAAACTCATCACGTAGCTTGGTTCCACCCCAAATTTTTTCTTGCATAACTGATTGTAAAAATAATGGTTCTGACATCATATTCTCCTGTCTGATTTTCTCCCCTCATTATAGCAAAAAAGAGTTCGAATTGAACTCTTTTTAATATCTTATAAAGTAGGGAGAAAATTTTATAAAAATAGTGAATAAATCCCTTCTTATGCTATAACTTTTGTTGGCGATCAAACTCTACTATGTCCTATTTCATACGATAAAAATCAATCACTAGACCGGCAGGGCCTTTAACTAATAAGGACTCTGTTCCCCAATCCGTTTCACAAGGACCGTGTAAAATCTCGACACCAATCTCTTCCAACCGTTGGTAGTTCTGATCTACATCCTCAACCTCGATGTGAAGAATGATGCCTGACCGAAAGTTTTCCAAAGGAATCAAATGATTTTGAGACAGCATGAGACAGTGACTGCCAATCGTAAACTGAGCAAAACTGTCATCAACATAATCGGACTTTTTATCCAAAATACGCTCCAAGTCAGCACAGACTTGGGGAACATCTGAAACGATAATATCTAATTGATTTAAATTCATTTACTATCCTCCATAAAAAGACCGGATTGCTCCGATCTTTTTAAGTTCCACGAAGGAATTATTTAATTACGCGTGATTGCAAACCTTCTTCTTCCAAGAAGAGACGGAATGGTACGAGTTCTTCTGCTTCGTATTTTTCCTTGAAGGCTTTGATTGCTTCTTCTGAGTGAAGTTTTGGATCCAATTCAAGTACTTCTACTGGAAGTGGACGGTGTTGACTGATGCGAGCATCGATAACAACAGTTTTACCTTCTTTGTTCAATTTAACAGCTTCTGCAACAACTGCATCGATGTCTTCGATACGGTCAACTGTAAATCCAACAGCTCCTTGAGCTTCAGCGATTTTCGCATAGTCAGCATTAGGGAAGTCACAACCAAACAAGTGTTTGTTTGTGTCTTCGTATTTGTCCTTGATGAAGGCATATTTACCATTTGAGAAGACAACGTTGATAACTGGAAGGTCGTATTGAACGTTTGTGATAACGTCTGGGTAGCACATGTTGAATGCACCGTCACCCATGATGTTCCATACTTGGCGATCTGGATTGTCTTTCTTAGCAGCGATACCACCAGGAAGGGCAATACCCATTGTCGCAAAGAGTGGAGATGTACGCCACATGTTCTTAGGTGTCATGTGAAGGTGACGAGTAGATGTTTGAGTAGTGTCACCTACGTCAATTGAATAGATAGCGTCTTGATCAGCATGTTTGTTGATTGCATTGTAAACTTGATACAATTGCAATTCACCCTCAGTTTTACCTTCGAGTTTGTTCATGTAATCACGCCAGTTTTGGTTATTCTTAACGTTTGCACGCCACCATGGAGTAGATTCAACTGGGTTTACTTTGTCAAGGATCGCTTTAGCTGCTTGACCTGCGTCACCAAGGATTGAAGCGTCAAGGGCATGACGTTTACCAAGTTTGTAAGGGTCGATATCAACTTGGATGAATTTTTCAGTGTTCTTGAATGCTTCGTAAACTTCAGCAAATGGGAAGTTTGAACCAAGGAAAAGAACTGTGTCTGCTTCAAAGACCACTTCGTTGGCTGGTTTCCAACCAACACGGTAAGCAGAACCTGTCAAACCTTCATAGTTCCATTCAAAAGCTTCAAAGTTTTTACCAGTTGTGATGATTGGTGCTTTGATTTTACGTGACAATTCAGTAATCACTTCACCAGCTTTAACACCACCGTAACCAGCATAGATAACTGGACGTTCAGCATTGTTCAAGATTTCAACAGCTTTGTCGATTTCAACTTCGTTCAAAGCAGGAGCGATGAATGAACGCTCGTATGAACCGGATCCATAGTATGAGTTTTCGTCGATTTCTTGGAAACCGAAGTTTACTGGGATTTCAACGACAGCTGGACCTTTTTTAGAAACTGCAGCACGGCAAGCTTCGTCGATTACTTTTGGCAATTGCTCAGCGTAAGCTACACGTTTGTTGTATACAGCGATACCGTTGTACATTGGGTTTTGGTTCAATTCTTGGAAAGCATCCATGTTCAATTCGTTAACTGGACGTGATCCAAGGATTGCTAGGAATGGAGTGTTATCCATAGCTGCATCGTAAACACCGTTGATCAAGTGAGTCGCACCAGGTCCACCTGAACCAACTGCAACCCCGATTGAGCCGCCGAATTTAGCTTGCATAACCGCTGCAAGAGCACCTGTTTCTTCATGGCGAACTTGCAAGAAGCGGATATCTTTGTCTTCAGCCAAAGCATCCATCAATGAGCTGAGTGTTCCTGATGGGATACCGTAGATTGTGTCTACGCCCCATGTTTTCAATACATTAAGCATTGCTGCAGATGCAGTAATTTTCCCTTGAGTCATAATGATAACTCTCCTTCAAATATTTTTAAATCTACTAAAAAAGGTTTCATATAGCTTTTGAAAACGTTTCAGCAAATTTTTACTCTACTAATTTACCACATTTAGTTCGACTTTTCTAAGAATCTGCTCAGAAGTTTCTATTCTCTATTACAGTACAGTTTGAAAACGTTTTTAATATCTGTTTTATAATAAAAAGCGAGCAAGCCCGCTTTTAATCTATTTTACTAAAGTTTAGTAGGAGTGAACTGGTCAGAACAGATACTGAACTAAAGGCCATGGCTAGACCTGCCAGTTCTGGGTTGAGGGCCAGTCCAACACCTGAAAAGACTCCTGCTGCTATCGGAATTCCAACGACATTGTAGATAAAGGCCCAGAAAAGATTGAGCAGAATTCGATTAAAAGTTTTCTTACTAATATCAAAGGCACGAACCACTCCTAAAAGGTTATTAGTTGTCAACACTAAATCTGCTGACTCGATGGCAATATCTGTTCCAGCTCCCATAGCAATCCCCACATCTGCTACACTAAGGGCAGGAGCGTCATTGATGCCATCACCAACAAAGGCTACTTTGCCAGCCGCTTGTAGTTTATGGATTTCGTTGGCTTTTTCTTCTGGCAAGACACCTGCAATGACCTCTTCGATTCCGATCTGATCGGCAATGGCACGCGCCACACCTGCATTGTCTCCTGTCAGCATGACTGTTTTAAGACCACGTTTTTTTAGCTGACTGATGGCAAGCTTAGCATTTTCCTTAGGAATATCTTGCAAAGCAAGCAATCCTTTGATTTCATTGTCAACAGCCAAGAAAACAACTGTCTTAGCTTCTTTTTCCAGTTCTTCTAGTTTATCTTGATAACTGCTTGAAATATCCATACCATCCAGCATTTTAGCATTTCCAAGCAGAACTTGTTTTCCATTGATTTGCCCTGAGACACCTTTTCCGTGCAAGGCTTGGAAATTTTCAACAGTTTGTAACTCAAGTCCAGCTTCACTCGCTCGTTTTACAACGGCTTCAGCCAGTGGGTGTTGAGAAGCTTCTTCCAAGGAGGCTGCTAATCCAAGCACTTCTACTTCGTCGCCGATGATATCTGTTACCACAGGCTTCCCTTCCGTCAAAGTTCCAGTCTTATCAAAGACAAGAGTTTGGACTTTCTGGATTTCCTGTAGAACCATTCCATTTTTGAGGAGAACTCCCATCTTGGCACTGCGTCCTGTCCCTACCATAAGGCTGTCGGTGTTGCGAGCCCCAAGGCACAAGGACAGGCGATAATCAAAACAGCCACTCCATAAAGAAGAGAAGAGACAAAGCTCGCTCCAAGCACGACTACACTATCCCTGAGCAAGACGAACCAAACCCAAAAGGTCACAATCCCTAAAATGACAACTGCTGGGACAAAAATGCCTGAAATTTTATCTGTCAAATCCTGAATCGGCGCACGACTGGTCTGAGCTTTCTTCACAAAATCCACAATCTGAGCCAAAACAGTCTCTGAACCAACTTTTTCTGCTCTAAAAACAAGAGTTCCACTATTATTGATGGTTGAACCAATGACGGTATCTCCAACTGTCTTGTCCACAGGCAGACTCTCACCTGTCACCATAGACTCATCAATACTAGAGATACCTTCTACTACGACACCATCAACCGCAATCTTTTCACCGGGACGCACTCGAATCAGGTCACCTACCTTGACTTGGTCCAAGGGGACTTGAACATAGTTATCCTCACGCAAGACTTCTGCAGTCTTAGCCTGCAAGTCCAGCAATTTCTCCACAGCTTGGGAAGTATTTTTCCGCATTTTCTCCTCAAAAACGGCTCCCATAAGAACGAAGAAGAAGATAAAGGCAGCACTTTCAAAGTAAACGGGGAGACCAGCGAAGAGGGCAACTAAGCTATAGAAATAAGCCACTAGGGTTCCCAGAGCAACCAAGGTATCCATGTTGGCATTGTGCTTTTTAAAACTAGCCCAAGCACTTTGGATATAAGGACCACCTGCTACTAGCATAATCGGTGTTGTGGCTAAAAAGGTTCCCCAACGCAGGACTTGGTGACTAATTCCTCCTGTCGACATCCCAATCATGAGAATCACAAGAGGCACAGTAAAGATACTAGTAATCCAAAAACGCTGTAAAAGTGATAGAGATTTTCGAGTCTTCTCAACGACTGTATAGCTTCCTTTTTGCATCTTCATGCCACAAGAAAATTCATGTTGGCCTAATTCTTGAGGTGTAAAACGAATTGTTTTCTCTTCGTCTACGCCGATTGGTTCTAAGATACCTTCTTCTTCAAAAAGAATTTCCTTATAACAGTTTGAAGGAGTAGCACGATGAAAGGTAATCTCAGCTGGAATTCCCTTTTGAAGCTGGATATTGGCTGGATGATAGCCTTTTTCAGCTCGGATATGGATTTTTTGAATACCATTTTCTAGGCTTGCTTTCACAATTTCTGTCATCATTTCCTCCTACTCTACAATCATCTTGCCGTGCATCATATTCATGCCACAAGAGAAACCATACTCTCCAGCCTGCTCAGGCGTGATTTCCACTACATACTCTTCCCCCATTGACAGGTCCGCATGGACACCAAAGTCTGGAAAAACAATTTGATCCAGACAGGGTGAAGGATCCTTACGGTCAAAGACAATGCGGGCTGGCACTGATTTCTTGAGGATAATCAACTCAGGCGTATAGCCCCCATGACTTCCACTCGAATCTCTTGGTGGCCGTTTTTTTGCTGGGCCTTTTGTCCAGATTTTTCAGGCTTTTTGAAAAACCAAAACAAGATAAACGCGATAAGGGCAATACAAATAATGGTTACAATGCTATTTAACATGACGTCTCCTTTACATACAATTACATTTTACTTCTGTTACAGCGCTTGATTTCTTCTCAGAAATCACAGCTTCCAAGTCTTCCAAGTCAGCCTGAGTAAAATCACATTCAGCAATCAAATCAGCCAACAAGTTCTTAATCCTGCGAGAACAAACCTTGTCCTTGATATCTTGGACAAGTAAATCCCGACTTTGGTCCAAAGTTAAAAGGGCTGAATAGACAAATAACTTGCCTTCTTTTTTCCTTGTCAGGCACTCTTTCTCAACCAAACGAGCCAAAAGAGTTTGAATGGTTGACTTGGACCAGTCGAACCGCTCCGCCAGAACCCTGATCAAATCCGTACTGGTCTGCTCTCCTTGCATCCAAATAATCTTCATGACCTGCCATTCTGCATCTGAAATCTGCATAATCACACCTCCTAAATCTACATTTGTCAATTACAATTATTAGTATACTCTGAAAATCTACATTTGTCAATTATAAGTCTTCTTATTTCTTTGAAAAATAGAATTTTAATCCTGTAACAAGAGATTTCCAGTCAAATCTTACTATATAAACTATAAAAATATGCTATACTAAAGAAAAAAGAAAACAACCACTAGGGGTGCGTAAAGCTGAGATTAACGACTGTTAGACCCTTTGACTCAATCTAGGTAATGCTAGCTGATGGAAGTGGAAATGATAATGGGGACTAGCAGTCTTCTATTGCCTTTCTAAAACAGACCAGCTTGTTCTTAAGAATACAAACTTCAGTTGGTTGGGAGGTTTTAGATGACTTATTTACCCGTTGCTTTGACCATTGCAGGGACTGACCCTAGTGGCGGTGCTGGCATTATGGCTGATTTAAAGTCGTTCCAAGCGAGAGATGTCTTTGGAATGGCAGTTGTAACCAGCATTGTCGCTCAAAATACCAGAGGCGTTCAGCTAATCGAGCATGTTTCTCCTCAAATGTTGAAAGCTCAATTGGACAGTGTCTTTTCTGATATCCCACCTCAGGCTGTAAAAACTGGAATGTTAGCGACAACAGAAATCATGGAAATTATCCAACCCTACTTAAAGAACCTTGATTGTCCTTATGTGCTTGATCCAGTTATGGTTGCTACGAGCGGAGACACCCTGATTGATACCAGTGCCAGAACCTACCTAAAAACAAACCTGCTTCCCCTTGCAAGCATTATCACACCCAATCTTCCTGAAGCAGAAGAAATTGTTGGTTTTTCAATCCATAATCCTGAAGACATGCAACGTGCTGGTCGCCTGATTTTAAAAGAATTTGGTCCTCAGTCTGTAGTCATCAAAGGTGGCCATCTCGAAGGTGGTGCTAAGGATTTCCTCTTTACCAAGGATGAGCAATTTGTCTGGGAAAGTCCACGAATTCAAACCTGTCATACACATGGTACTGGATGTACCTTTGCTGCAGTGATTACGGCTGAACTAGCCAAGGGCAAGACCCTTTATCAGGCAGTTGATAAGGCCAAGGCCTTTATCACAAAAGCCATCCAAAACGCACCTCAACTCGGTCATGGTTCTGGTCCAGTCAACCATACAAGCTTTAAAGATTAAAAAACTCTCTAGTTCCCACTTTAAGGGAATTAGAGAGTTTTTATACTTCTTCAAACTACGTCAGTTTTATCTGCAATCTCAAAGTTGTGTTTTGAGCAACCTGCAGCTATCTTCCTAGTTTGCTCTTTGATTTTCATTGAGTATTAATTAGAAAATAATATCATCCAACTTTGTTAAAAAGGCTTGCGTTTTTGCCTCTATATCTTCTGCTTGCATTAGATCACGCACTACAGCTACACCAGCTATACCCGTGCCGATAAGTTGGTCAATATTCTCTGATGTCAAGCCTCCAATAGCAACTACTGGAATGGCGACCCTTTGGCAAATTGTTTTCAAGGTTGAAATTAGGGTGATAGGCGCATTTTCCTTGGTCGTAGTCGGGAAAATGGCTCCTGTCCCTAAGTAATCCGCACCTGATTCTTCCACTTCAAGTGCTCTTTCTACAGTTTTAGCTGTGACACCGAGGATTTTTTCAGGGCCCAAGACTTGTCGGGCAACCGAAACTGGTAGTTCATCGTCTCCGATATGCAGACCAGCAGCATCAACTGCAAGACAGACATCCAAACGATCATCGATGATCAAGGGTACCTGATAGGCATCGGTTATTTCCTTTACTTGTTTTGCCAGTTGATAATATTGATTGGTTGTGAGATTTTTTTCTCGTAATTGGACTATGGTAACCCCTGAACGGCAGGCCGTCTCAACTTTTTCAAGAAAGTTTTCCAAGGAATCTTGGTAGCGATTGGTTACCAGATATAGTCTAAGTGCTTCTCTATTCATAAATGTCTCCTTTGATGGTATCTAGCCAATTTTCATCTTTTTTTAGGAGCGAAAGCTGATTGAGTACTTGATAACGAAATTCTTCCAATCCCATTCCTTGAACAACTATTCTTTCGGCAGAGATATTGAGATAAGAAACCGCTAAACAAGAAGCTTCAAAGGCCGTTTTTCCTTGGCTGAGAAAAACGGCTGTCAAGGCTCCAACCAAGTCTCCCGTCCCTGTTATCCAGTTTAATTCTGCACAGCCATTTCCCAATACAGCAACTTGATTTTCTGAAACGATGAGGTCCTTGGGGCCAGTGACTAAGAATGACATACCAGGATAAATCTCACACCAGTCTTTCAAAACTTGAAGTAAATCCTCAGTTTCTTGATCTTTAGAACTAGCATCGACCCCAACTCCATGGTGTTTTAAACCAACAAGACTTCGGATTTCCGACATATTTCCTTTAAGGACTGTAGGTCTATAGTCTAAAAGTTCCCTGACTAGTCCCTTACGAATGGGCGACGCTGATACACCAACAGCATCTACTACCATCGGGAGAGAAGCTTGGTTTGCATACGAAGCTACCATACGGATTGCTTTCTCCTTCTCAGCAGACAAATGCCCCAAATTGATGAAGAGTGCCTGGCTTTGCTTAGTAAAATCAAGAACCTCACGGGGATCATCTGCCATGACAGGTTTACATCCCAGAGCCAAAATCCCATTTGCCAGCATCTCACAAGAAATCTCATTGGTAATACAGTGAATTAGGGAAGTCGTTTCCAGAGGAAAAGGATTTGTCAATGCCTGCATCAGTCTATCCTTTCAGCAAAGAAATATCCTTGCACTTTTTTAAAGAATTCCTGCTTGATTAAAAATCGAAAGGCAATAAAGGAAATCGCTGTACCAATCAAGGTTGCTCCGAAAAATCGAGGAGTGTAGATAAACCAGCTAAGCTTCGCCGCAGATCCTGTAAAGAGTACCATAACAGGATAGGAAACAATAGAACCAATAATACCTGTTCCCAAAATTTCTCCCAAGGCAGAAAAATAAAATTTTCGACCATACTTATAAAAAAGACCTGCAAGGAGGGCTCCAAAAGTCGCTCCTGTGAGAGCTAAAGGCGGAATCCCTTGAGTCGTCATACGGATAAAGGCTGTGACTGTAGCCATAACCAAAGCATAAACAGGTCCCATCATGATTCCTGCTAGAATATTGACTACACTGGACATCGGTGCCATTCCCTCAATCCGAAAGATAGGCGTAAGGACTACATCAAGGGCAATCATCATGGATAGAATGGTTAATTTGTGAACTTGTAATTGGTGCTTTCTCATGTTTCTATTCTTCTCCTTTTTCTAAAGACTGTAAATCGCTCTTCCATGTCTGGTGTTGGTAGGCCATTTCCCAAAACTTAGCTTCCATATGAACACTGATGTGGAAGGCAGCTAACATTTTTTTCTTGTCTGTCTCATCACTTTCGCGATAGAGTTGATTGACTAGCGCTCCCTCCTCTCTGATCTGTTGCTCTAACTCATCCGTAATATAAGTTTCAATCCATTGTTGGTAGAGAGGATTTGGTGATGGTTTAAGATTAAGTGATTTGCCTATATCATGGTATAACCAAGGACAAGGCAGCAAACTTGCAAAGGCAATGCCCAAGTTTGGCTCTGCAAATTGCCGATAAATATGAGAAATGTAATGATAGCAGGTTGGAGCGATTGGATGTTGCTCCATTTCCTGATCGCTGATTTCCAATTCCTTGAAAAATTGTTGACGGATAAATAACTCACCCTCCACTAGACTCTGAGCATTTTGTTTCAAGAGTCTTTTCATCTCTTGGTTTGAAGTCTTATCAGCCAAGAGGTGATAGGCTTCTGAGAAGGACTTCAAATAGTAGGCATCCTGAATCAAGTAATAGCGAAAAATGGACGGGGCTAAATCCCCTTCTTGTAACTGTAATACAAAGGGGTGGTGAAAGGAAGCCTGCCAAGTTTCCTTGGATAATTCCATCGCAATATCTGTAAATTCCATAATAACTCCTTTATAAAAATAGACTGGTTTGAAGCAATAAAAAGAAAAGCAGGTAGATTAATTTTGTTTTTTTAGTAATATAAAAAGTCCGATAGCTATTCTTCAACTGTGCATGTTCGTCATATCCATGTGCTGACAGAGCTCTCAGGTAAAGATGGCGCCATCTAAAGACCGTCATCAAAACCTTGCTGTAAATCAAGGGTGACCAAACATGTAGTTCTTGACCGCGTAATAAGCAAGCTTCCTTGAGGGACTTGATTTCTTGCTGAATGAGGGGGAAAGAATTGAATACCACAATCAAGGCATAGGCCAAGAGCGTGATAACCCCTTTTGAGCCAAGTACAAGAGAAGCTCTTTTGGGGAAATAGAGGAAACAAAGACAAGGCCGATACAAACTGTCACAAAGGCCCTCGTTCCAAGCATGACTGCCTGCGAAGCATCTCCATGTAACTGAACTGCCCAATAGTTGGCCAAAGATGGCAAAATGGCAAGCAGAATCATCCAAGCCAACATCCTAAATCGACGGTAATAAAGCATAAAGAGAATGCAAAATGCGACTACCGAAAGATTCAAAGCAATCGAAGGAAGGAAAGATGTCTCCAAGGATAAAATCAGCAAGAAGAGACTGATAATCGGTGTCTGGGTTGCTACTTTGACCATACTACTTCACCTCCCCTTGAGTATTGCTACTCAGAGATGTGAGTGGTTTGGTAATTGTCACTTCTTTCACATGACGAAGATTCTGACTAGTCATCTCAATCCAATAATCAACCACAGAAATCAAGGGATCTAAACGATGGCTAATCATCAGAAAACTTCTTCCTTGATTTCTATCCTCCAGAATCCACTGACAAAAATAATGGCAAGCTCTATCATCCAAACCAGCAAAAGGTTCATCTAGCAAGATCACAGAAGCCTTACTGGTCAAGATGGTCAATAGCTGAAGAATCTTTTGCTGACCACCACTTAATTGATAAGGACTCTTATCGAGTGCCTGCTCCAAATCAAAATATCGTAAGGCTTGAAGAATACGCTGATTTCTTTCAGAATCAGGTTCATCTAATTGAAGCTCTTCTCGCAGACTGACTCGGATAAACTGTTTCTCAGCTTCCTGAACAACACCCGTCAGGTCACGGTACAAACTCTTTTTCTTTTTCAGAACTGTCCCCTTCCAGGTAATGCGCCCCTTATACTTTTGAAATTGAAGAATGGAGCGAAAGAGAGTTGATTTCCCGACACCATTGTCACCCAAGATACAGGAAATTCCTTGGTAAACTGTAAAATCCGCAATTGAAAAGAGGGGACGATGATCCAGCTCACAAGTCGTTCGATCCATATGGAACAGTTCCGGGCTAGAAGTAACTTCCTTTGATGCAACCTGTGTCATCTCAGAGGAAGGGATTTGAAACACTTCTCTTAGTTGTCCGCCTCTTAGTTCCACCATATGGTCGATATAGGATTCATAGTCCGTTAAATCATGGTCGCACAAAATAACTGTCTTCCCATTAGAGGCCAACTCTTTTAGAATCTCCAATATCTCTATCCTACTCTTGCGGTCAATAGAAGCAAAAGGCTCATCCAAGAGATAGACCCTAGGATTCATGGCAAAAAGAACAGCCAAAGCAGCCTTTTGCTTTTCCCCACCTGATAGGTGATGGATGGGACGGTGCAAGATCTTCTCACAGCGACATTGTCGAACCACATCTGCTATTTTAGAATCAATTTCCTGAACGGGATGCCCAATATTCTCCAAGGTAAAAATCAGCTCCTCAAATAAGTTCTCCATGGTAAATTGATAATTGGGATTTTGAAAGAGAAGACCAACCGTCTGGACACGTTCGATGATAGAAAGCTGACTGACCTCGCTCCCATTTATCAGGACTTGACCGCTATAGAGAAGAGAACTGACTTGGGCAATCATTTGAAAGAGACTAGATTTTCCTGAACCACTGCTCCCAACTAACAAGGTAAAGGCTTGCGCATGAAAAGTAAAATCAAGCGGCTCAGAGAAGATTGGGGACTGAATCGCTCGTAGTTCCAGCCCCATCTATGCCTTGCCCCCAGCTGCAAACTGATGATAAAGTTTGACAATGGCACGAACCAAGATGGTACAGAAGAAAAAGACGGAAATAAAACGTACTACAAGCAAGGAAAGAACAAAAGGAAGGGAGAAGGCGTAGTAACCTAACTTAATGTATTCATAGACAAAGCTAACAAGCGTAATCCCAATACTATTAGCAGTTAGAGAGAGCCAACTTTCATAGCGATTCTTGGTTACGATAAAACCAAGTTCACTTCCCAAACCTTGAACCAAGCCGGACAAAAGAGCGCCTAGACCGAATTGGCTACCATAAAGGACTTCAGCAAGCGCAGCTAGCACTTCTCCAATCGTTGCGCTTCCCACTCTTGGAACAAAGATGGCAGCAATGGGCGCAGCCATACACCAGAGACCAAAGAGGATTTCATTGGCAAAGGCCTGTAAACCAAGAGGTGCTAAAATCAGAGTGAGGATATCAAACAGATAGCCTGAGCCCACAAAAACGCCACCAAAAAAGATAGACAAGAAAGCAAGCAAGATAACATCTTTTAAACGCCATTTTTTAAACATAAAAACTCCTTTTAAGACAATAGGGCATTTAAGAGAGACCTGCCATCATACTCTGCATCTAGTCTATCTAGTAAAAAATAAAAAACTCTAATCACACACAAGAATTAGAGTTTTGCTTACAAAATTAGATGGTTTTTTCTTTCTCAAGAAAAAACTTTTCACATTTCCCTTCGCCAGTATTAACTGTATCAGGTTCAATGGGTATCATCTCAGCCTAAAGCACCCCAAATGTCTTTATTATTTAATTATATAAATATTATAACAAACGATTTATTCTAATTCAAGAAATTGAACTGGAAATACAGCCTTGCACTCACAAAGACAGCAGATCTTTCTTTTGTAAAAAACAAATGTCTTGTTTGATAGATTAGCCATTTGAGCTGAATCTGGACATAGCTTTTTAGAAAAAAGAGAATCCTACTCCATCAGAATACAAGGAAAAATTGATAGCTATTGTTCACTCATTTCCCGAACAGTTTTTTCTATATTTTTTGCATACGATATTGCTGAAATGATTGAAACACCATCCATATTGGTCTTCATAATGTCTTTAATATGCTGCGTCTGTATGCCACCAATTGCAACTAAGGGCATCTGTGGCAATAGTTTTCTCATCAATTTAAGACCTTCATAACCTATAGCACCACCAGCATCATCCTTTGACTGGGTATCAAATACAGGACCAACACCGACATAATCTACATATTCAACTTTTGATTGTTGAAATTCTTCCTCGTTTTTTATAGAAAGACCAATTATTTTATCTGGCATCAATTTTCTAATTTCATCAACTCCAAGATCGTCTTGACCTACATGTACGCCATCAGCGTCAATCTCCATTGCCAAATCGATATCATCATTAACGATAAACGGCACATTATATTTTTTACAAAGATCTTGTAGTTTAATTGCTAATTCGACTTTTTCTTTACCTTCTAAGGCTCCCTCACCTTTTTCACGAAATTGAAATAAGGTTATACCACCTTTTAAGGCCTCCTCAACGACTCTATATAGATCTTTACCTCGGCAAGTAGTCGTTCCACAAATAAAATATAGTTTTAGTAATTCTTTATGAAACATCTTACTTCACTCTTTTGAATTCCTTTACATCTTCATCTGTAATCTCATATAAAGCATTTATAAATTCAACTTTAAATGTTCCAGGAAGATGTCCATTTGGACGTTTTTCTGCCATTTCTCCAGCGATATTGTAAACCAACATTGCTGTTTCTAGTGATTTCAATTCTTGACCTTTTTCAAGTCCGATAAAGCTTGCTACTACAGCACCTAATAAGCATCCTGTCCCAATAACTTTTGGCATCATGGCACTACCATTATGAATCGTTACCACTTCTCCATTCACGGCAATAGCATCCACTTCACCTGTTACTATTATAGGAATATTGAACTTCTCATTTGCTGCTAGAGCAATTTCATCAATATTATCTACGCCCGCACTATCTACTCCTTTAGATGCCACATTTATCCCTACTAAAGAGGCAATCTCGCCAGCATTTCCCCTTATCGCAGCTAGTTTGTAATTGTTAATTAGATCATCTGCTACTTTTTTTCTATATTCTCCTGCTCCACAGGCTACAGGATCTAAAACTGCAGGAACATTATATTTCTCTGCAATTTTCAGAGCAGCTTGGTATAATTTCCAATTTTCATCTGTCAATGTCCCTATGTTTATTAATAAACCTCCAGCATACTTTAACAAATCCTCTAAATCTGCAGGAAACTCACTCATGGCTGGTGATGCACCCAGTGCTACTAATCCATTTGCTGTGAAATTTTTTACTACATCATTGGTGATACAAATAACCAAAGGTGCTTTTTCTTTTAATAATTTTAAACTTGTCATATTAAAATCCTTCCTTTTCACTTTATACGATCTACTGATTTCGATTTATCTCTATCTTTAGTTGAGAATTTTTTTCATTTACATTGAATGATTTACCTCATCAAATTTGTAAATATCCTGAACCTTATCTAGGCGTCATAACCAATATCAAAAAATGCTAATTCTAAAGCAACTGCTTGATTCCAGCGTTGCTGAAGTTCTGTCAAATCTTCTCGACCTTTGCCGACACGATTGAGTTCATCAACTAGAAATTGAACCCACTCTGCAAAGAAAGGACCTCTGTGGAGATTGATCCATTCCGAATGAATATAGGCTTCAGGTAGAGCCAAATCTTTAGAACCCCAGTCTAAATAGAGACCTTCTGCAATGACCAGCATGACCAAAAGATGGGCATAGTCTGATGAAGCCACTGACGAATACATTAGATCCTGAAAGGCTTTTGTTACAGGATGCAAGGTCACTTCCAGATAGTCATTCTCAGATACTTTTAACTCTTTGAAAGCCTTTTGGAAATAACCGTCTTCATCTGCTTCAAGAAAGCCTAGTTGCTTGGCAAAACGAAGCTTGGATTCAAGCTGATCTGCGTGGGCTACGCAAGCACCCAGCATGGATAAGAAAGCATCAAAGAAGTGATAATCTTGAATTAGGTAGTCTTTTAAGACCTTATTCTCAATTGTACCTGCAAAAAGTTCCTTGACAAAACGATGATTGATTGCAGCCTGCCAATCCTTCTGACTGCTTTTTAATAATTCTCCAACAGTCAAACCTGGCTCAAATGCATAGTCTTGTGTTTCCATATTTATTTTTCCTCTCTTTACTCGTTCGTAATCAACAAAACACCAAGAAAATCCTAGTTTTACTTGACCTTTTTAAAGAAAATCAAGGGCGTTCAAGAAGAGCTCCTAAATGATTGGCCTCAAAGCTGTCAGTCATTAATGAACAAAAAAACTCCAATTACATATAGGAACTGGAGTTTAGCTTACAAGATTAGACCGTTCATTTCGACATACGAAAAAACGTTTCACATTTCCCTTCGCCAGTCTTAACTGTATCAGGTTCAATGGGTATCATCTCAGCCTAAAGCACCCCAAATGTCTTTATTATTTAATTACTGCACCAGTATAGCAAAAAATGAAAGCCCTAGCAAGATATTTGATTAAAAAATATATTTATATAGTTTTTAATGGTGATTTATTCTTCCTATAGACGAAGAAAAACCTCCACATCAAGTGGAGGCAATCTCTTTTATCAATACAATTTTAAGTCACGAGGATCAACTGGGAAGGTTGGATTATATGGGTTGTGACGGAGTTTGAAGTGTTTGACATCTTCAATAGTCTGAGTTCCAGACAATTGCATAACTGTCTTCAATTCCGCATTCAAGTGTTCAAAGACTTGACGCACACCGACACTACCACCGAGGGCCAAGCCATAGATAACAGGGCGACCAATAGCTACCAAGTCTGCTCCTGAAGCCAAGGCTTTAAAGACGTGTTGACCACGACGAATACCAGAGTCAAAGACGATTGGCACACGTTTATCAACTGCTTCTGCTACTTCTTGAAGTGAGTCGAAGGCAGCTGGTCCACCGTCGATTTGGCGACCACCGTGGTTGGTTACCCAGATACCAGAGGCACCTGCAGCAAGCGAACGTTCAACATCTTCACGGCATTGTGGGCCCTTGACATAAACAGGAAGTCCTGAGTATTCAGCGATAAATTCTACATCACGTGGAGACAAGCGTTGTTTAGCTGATTTGTAAACAAAGTCCATTGATTTACCAGCACCTTCTGGCAGGTATTCTTCAACAATCGGCATGCCAACTGGGAAGACAAAACCATTACGTTTGTCCACCTCACGATTGCCCCCTACAGTTGCATCTGCCGTCAATACAATCGCCTTATAACCTTCAGCCTTCACACGGTCCATAATATGACGGTTAATGCCATCATCTTTACTAAAGTAAAATTGGAACCAATGGGGTGTCCCTTGAAGGGCTTCCGTAATTTCTGGAAGGTCGACAGTAGAGTAAGAGCTAGTTGTATAAAGAGAACCAAACTCATGCACACCACGCGCAGTAGCCACCTCACCCTGTTCATTTGCCAATTTATGAGCTGCAACAGGCGCCATAATGATTGGTGAAGACAATTTTTCACCTGCAAATTCAATCTCTGTACTTGGATTTTCTACATTGCAAAGTGTATGCGGAACGATGAGTTTGTGGTTAAAGGCGCGGATATTCTCACGTAAAGTGAAAGTATCTTCCGCTCCACTAGCGATATAGCCAAATGCTGCTTTCGGAATCACTTGTTGCGCCATTGGCTCCAAATCGTAGGTATTGATGAAATCTACATGGCCTTCTGCATTGCTTGTTTTGTATGACATAAAATGCCCTCCTTAATAAGTAAGCGTTTACTTTGTATATTACAAAAATATCTTAACTCTTTTTTCAAAACTTTTCAAATATTTTGTTTGGAAATTTCAGAAATTTTATTTCTATGATAAAAAATCCTTATAACGGCAATAAAAAATAGATATTATCCAAAGGAACTTTTAAGTGCTACAATAACTATATTATTTCTAGATGGGAGGTTCTATTTTTGGATTGGTCCATTGTTGAACAATATCTACCACTATATCAAAAGGCTTTTCTCCTAACCTTGCATATTGCAGCTTGGGGAATTTTGGGATCTTTTCTGCTCGGCTTAATCGTTAGTATCATCCGACATTACCGCATCCCTGTTTTGGCGCAAGTAGCGACAGCCTACATTGAATTGTCACGCAACACGCCCCTTTTGATTCAACTCTTCTTTCTCTACTTCGGGCTTCCCCGAATAGGGATTGTCCTATCTTCGGAAGTCTGTGCTACTCTGGGACTAGTCTTTTTAGGAGGCTCCTATATGGCAGAATCTTTCCGAAGTGGGTTGGAAGCCGTCAGTCAAACCCAGCATGAGATTGGCCTCGCTATCGGTCTGACGCCTGTACAGGTATTTCGCTATGTGGTTCTTCCGCAAGCAACAGCGGTGGCCCTACCGTCTTTTAGTGCCAATGTCATTTTCCTCATCAAGGAAACCTCTGTTTTCTCAGCAGTGGCTTTGGCAGACCTCATGTACGTCGCCAAGGACTTGATTGGGCTCTACTATGAGACAGACATTGCGCTAGCTATGTTGGTAATTGCTTACCTGATTATGCTGCTGCCCATCTCACTGGTCTTTAGCTGGATAGAAAGGAGCTCCGCCATGCAGGATTCGGGAATCCAAGTACTCTTTCAGGGAAATAATCTCCTGCGTATCTTACAGGGATTGGGCGTTACGATTGGGATTTCCATCCTGTCTGTCATTTTATCCATGATTTTAGGAACAGTCATGGGAATCATCATGACCTCCCATTCTAGAATCGTACGATTTTTAACACGATTGTATCTGGAATTTATCCGTATCATGCCCCAGCTGGTGTTGCTCTTCATCGTTTACTTTGGTTTGGCTCGAAACTTTAATATCAATATCTCAGGAGAGACTTCTGCTATTATCGTTTTCACCCTCTGGGGAACAGCTGAAATGGGGGACTTGGTCCGTGGAGCCATCACTTCCCTCCCTAAACATCAGTTTGAAAGCGGACAGGCGCTAGGTTTGACCAATGTTCAACTTTACTACCACATCATCATCCCACAGGTCTTGAGAAGACTGTTACCACAGGCCATCAATCTTGTCACTCGGATGATTAAAACCACTTCCTTAGTCGTTTTGATTGGAGTTGTTGAAGTGACCAAGGTTGGACAGCAAATCATCGACAGCAATCGCCTGACCATCCCAACCGCTTCCTTCTGGATTTATGGAACCATTCTGGTCTTGTATTTCGCAGTCTGCTTTCCTATTTCCAAACTATCCACTCACTTAGAAAAACATTGGAGGAACTAAATGTCTGAAACTATTTTAGAAATCAAGGAACTAAAAAAATCCTTTGGAGACAATCCCATCCTCCAAGGTCTTTCCCTGCAAATCAAAAAAGGGGAAGTTGTGGTTATTCTTGGGCCATCTGGTTGTGGGAAAAGTACCCTGCTTCGTTGCCTCAATGGCTTAGAAAGTATTCAAGGTGGAGATATTCTTCTAGATGGCCAGTCCATTATTGGCAATCAGAAAGATTTTCACCTCGTTCGCCAAAAGATTGGCATGGTCTTTCAAAGTTATGAACTCTTTCCCCATCTAGATGTCCTACAAAACCTCATCCTAGGACCTATCAAGGCTCAGGGAAGAGATAAGAAGGAAGTAACGGAAGAAGCTTTACAATTACTAGAACGTGTCGGTTTACTGGATAAACAACATAGCTTTGCCCGCCAATTATCTGGCGGACAGAAGCAACGGGTTGCCATCGTTCGTGCACTTCTCATGCATCCAGAAATTATCCTCTTTGACGAAGTAACTGCTTCACTGGATCCAGAAATGGTGCGTGAGGTCCTCGAACTTATCAATGATTTGGCACAGGAAGGGCGTACCATGATTCTGGTAACCCATGAAATGCAGTTTGCCCAAGCCATTGCGGACCGCATTATCTTCCTAGACCAAGGGAAAATCGCTGAAGAAGGAACGGCTCAAGCCTTCTTTACAAATCCACAGACCAAACGAGCTCAGGAATTTTTAAACGTCTTTGACTTTAGCCAATTTGGCTCATATCTATAAAGGAGATTTTTATGAAACTATTCAAACCACTCTTAACTGTTTTAGCACTTGCCTTTGCCCTTATCTTTGTCACAGCTTGTAGCTCAGGTGGAAATGCAGGTTCATCGTCTGGTAAAACCACTGCAAAGGCTCGCACAATCGATGAAATCAAAAAAAGCGGTGAACTACGAATCGCCGTATTTGGAGACAAAAAACCGTTTGGTTATGTTGACAATGACGGTTCTTACCAAGGTTATGATATCGAACTTGGGAACCAATTAGCACAAGACCTTGGCGTGAAGGTTAAATACGTCTCCGTCGATGCTGCCAATCGTGCTGAATACTTGATTTCAAACAAGGTGGATATCACTCTTGCCAACTTTACGGTGACTGACGAACGTAAGAAACAAGTTGATTTTGCCCTTCCTTACATGAAAGTTTCTCTTGGTGTCGTATCACCTAAGACTGGTCTCATTACAGACGTCAAACAATTAGAAGGTAAAACCTTGATTGTCACAAAAGGAACAACTGCTGAGACTTATTTTGAAAAGAATCATCCAGAAATCAAGCTCCAAAAATACGACCAATACAGTGACTCTTACCAAGCCCTTCTTGACGGACGTGGAGATGCCTTCTCTACTGACAATACGGAAGTCCTAGCTTGGGCGCTTGAAAACAAAGGATTTGAAGTAGGAATTACTTCCCTCGGTGACCCAGATACCATCGCAGCAGCAGTCCAAAAAGGCAACCAAGAACTGCTTGACTTCATCAATAAAGATATTGAAAAATTAGGCAAGGAAAACTTCTTCCACAAGGCCTATGAAAAAACACTTCACCCAACCTACGGTGACGCTGCTAAGGCAGATGACCTGGTTGTTGAAGGTGGAAAAGTTGACTAATACTCTTCGAAAATCTCTTCAAACCACGTTAGCATTATCTACAACCTCAAAGCAGTGCTTTGGGCAACCTGCGGCTAGTTTGCTCTTTGATTTTCATTGAATATAATACTCAATGAAATCACAAAAAGAAATCAGGTAATCCTAGTGACTACCTGATTTTCTATGTCTTAAGCATTTTGCCAATTTTCTTGGTCTTCTTTAAAGCGTTTTAGGAGATCCAATCCTTCTGGCGTGATGTAACCTTCTTCTTGGGCTAGGTGAATGAGTTCACTGTAGTTTGAAAGTGTCACCAATTTCACACCAGCATCCGCAAAGTTCTTATCTGCCTTTGGCAATTGATAACTGAAAATCGCTACAACTCCAAGCACATCTGCGCCTTCACGTTTAGCAGCAGCTACCGCTTCAAGAACAGAACCACCTGTTGAAATAAGGTCTTCAACCACTACCATTTTTTGACCTTGAGCTACCCGACCTTCGATTTGATTACCAGCTCCGTGGTCTTTTGGTTTGCTACGGATGTAGGCAAATGGCAAATTCATCTTGTCAGCAATGATAGCTCCGTGTGGAATCCCTGCTGTCGCAGTTCCTGCAATCACTTCAACCTCCGGAAAGGCTTCTTTGATAGCATCCACAAAACCATTTTCAATGAGTGTACGAGTTTCTGGATAGGCAAGCGTCACACGGTTGTCAGTATAAATCGGCGATTTAATACCAGATGCCCAAGTGAAAGGCTCCTCTGGTTTGAGGTAAACTGCTTGAATTTTCAAGAGGTGGCTAGCGATATCTTTAGCAAGTGTCATAGTATTCTCCTTTTATTTTTCTAATCTATTTTTTAATTCCAGTCCTGTGTCCATTCTTCCTTGATGGCATGATAAGCTGCAACAGGATCCTCAGCTTGCGTAATGGGGCGTCCCACTACGATATAGTCACTACCGATTTGATAAGCATCAGCAGGGGTCATGACACGTTTTTGGTCTCCAACAGCAGTTCCCTGAGGGCGAATTCCTGGTGTTAAACAGATAAAATCTGGATTGGTAGCCTGCTTGATGAGTTGAACTTCCTGAGCCGAGCAAACGACGCCATCCAAGCCGGCTTCAGCTGTCTTCTTGGCATAGTGGATCACAGACTCTTGCAGGCTGGTTTGGATATTTTGAAAATCCTGCATCTGAGCTTCTGATGTTGAGGTCAGCTGAGTTACAGCAATCAACTTCGCTTGACTTCCAAGACCTTCACGCGCAGCCTTCATCATCTCTACACCGCCAGCCGCATGGACATTGGTCATATCCACACCAAGCTGAGAAAGGACCTTCATGGCTGACTTAACTGTATTGGGAATGTCATGCAGCTTGAGATCAAGAAAGACGCTATGTCCCAAGTTTTTAAAATAGGAAACAATCTCAGGCCCCGTTGCGTAATAGAGCTCCATCCCTACCTTGAGATAAAGGCTTTCTTCTGCTGGGAAAAGAGCTAAAAATTCCTTGACTGCCTCAAAACTAGGAAAATCAAGAGCAATGACTGGACGATGTTCTCGCATAGGTTTCTCCTTTTACCTTTGCTAGTGAGAGAGTCTGGCCACAAGAAGCCACGAAAAAAGGAACCTGCCAACAGCAAGGTTCCACGAAAAATGGGTAGTCTCCACCCTTTCACCGTCTAACCTTAGCTGCCTCTCTGGACTGCTTTAAAGGTTTTTTACTATTCTATTATTTCTACTAGCACTTGTCAAGTAAAAACATGGTCACTAAAGAACTATGAGAAGAAAGATAAAACTAGCGACGAGGTGAACGCTGGGGCGTTTGATTTCGATTGCTTTCTTCCTCCAGCTTTTTCTTCTCTTCTTCCAATTTATTCTGCTGTTCTTCTAGCCTTTTCTTCTCTTCGTCTTTCTGTTTCTTCTCAGCTTCTTCGGCCTCTTTTTTAGCTTTTTCTTCTGCCTCCATAATTAATTTATCCGCCACAGTGTAGCTATAGATTCCAGCTTCCATGTCGACCACACTCGGTTCTGACAATTGAGGCTTAATCTTGCTGTAGTAAGGCAGTTTCTTACTCATTTCAGAAAGGGGAACCAAGACTTCGTCTGTATCATACATGGTCAATCGAATTAAATCTGAAGTTACCTTGCTTGGGGCTAGCTCCACCTTTTGGATAGCAGATTTGAGTTCTGGACTAATTTGAGAAAGTTCTGAGACAAAAGCCTTGATTTGCTCGCTGTCATTAAAGAAAACAGATAAATAGGTTTCTGGTAGACTCACCAAGCTCACAGCACTGGTCTCAAGCTGACCACTGGAAAGAATAGGATAATGATTTTCACCAGAAATATAGTAGGCAACAATATCATATTCCTTGACCTTGATAGTAAACTTAGTTGGAAATTGATAAACAAGCTGAGCTGATTCCACCCAATAGTTAGACTTGATCTGCTCTTCATATTTTGCCTTGTCTAGCAGAAGGTTAATCGTATAATCCGAATCCTGAATGCCTGAAGCCTGTCGAATATCATCAGCCGTAGTTTGCACCGTTCCCTCAATACGGATATCCTTCATGGTCGCATAAGGACTGAGTAGGTAGGCAGAGACAATCAATAAAAGCAGACTTGGAAATAAAATCGTTAAGGCTCGTAAGATATGGAGGCCAGGAATCTTTGCTTTGGCTGGTTTTTCTTTTGTAACCTTTTTAGCAAGCTTTTTATCCTGGTCCTCGTCCTCTTTAGCCCCTGATTCTTCTATCTCTTCTTCCTCTTTATCTCCCTCTGAGGATGCTACTTTTTCTTCAGACTCTTCCATGGCTGATTCTGAGTCTTCATGGTCTGCTTCGCTCTCCTGATCCTCCTTGTCCTCTGACTTCTCAGATTCTTCTCCCATTCGAGCTTGTCTTTCCTTTTCCTTCTCCTCAGCTAGGGCTGCCTCTTCTTCAGCTTTCTTTTTTAGGTATTCTTGGTTTCGTTTCTGCCATTCTGATAACTCTTTCAATTCTTCGAGGATTTCTTTGCCCTCATTTTTCTTATCTTTTGACATTTACTTTCCTTATGATAAATCTTTTTTCAACAATTGATAAAAATCTGCTAGAGATTTCAATTCCTTAGAAGCCTTCATCTTAGCTTGGTAATCTTCCTTGTGGCTTAGTAAGTGAGAAAGCTTCTCTTCCAAACTATCTAAGGTCAAATCGCTTTCTTGAAGCTCTTCTGCATAGCCTTTCTTAACAAAGTAGGCTGCGTTCTCAATCTGGTCTCCACGACTAGCTTCAC
Organism: Streptococcus mitis 17/34; assembly: GCA_000430305.1. GTDB lineage: Bacteria > Bacillota > Bacilli > Lactobacillales > Streptococcaceae > Streptococcus > Streptococcus mitis_AW. The sequence goes on along the minus strand of ASZZ01000002.1, from coordinate 31,544 downwards.
GCCCAAGCGGCACAATAACATGTAATTTTGCCATGGCCAAGAGCTCAAAAATCGTATTGGCGCCACCTCGTGTCACAACAATATCAGCTAATTCCATTAAGGTTGATAGAGATTGGTCACATAGTCAACACGAAAGAGATTTTGGCTCAACTCGTTCAGGCTAGAATCTCCAGTTAGATTGATAATATTGTAGCGCTCTGTCAGTTCTTTCTTATGGTCTGTCACCAATTGGTTAAAGACACGAGCACCTGCAGAACCACCGACAAACAATACCGTTGGCAATTTTGGATTAAAGTGGGTTTGAATATCCACCAATTCATCTGGTTCTAGAGTATTTTGGTCTGAAACCTTGGTCACTGCTCCCACATGCTCGACCTTAGCCAAACTTGAAGCTTGCTCAAAGGTTGAATACATCTTGGTCGCAAACTTATAAGCGATTTTATTGGCCAAGCCCATAGACAGGTCAGATTCGTGAATAAAGACAGGCACTCCTGACACACGCGCAGCGATCACAGGCGGTACTGAGACAAAACCTCCCTTTGAAAAAAGGGCCTGTGGACGAAGTCGCAACATGATAAAGAGCGATTGGACAATTCCCCAACCAACTTTGAAGACATCCATCATATTTTGCCAAGAGAAATAACGACGCAATTTTCCAGTCGCAATAGAATGGAAGGTAATATCTAGACCTGACTTGAGGATTTCTTGGTGTTCGATCCCACGCTTGTCCCCGATATAGTGGACTTCCCAGCCATCTTCGATGAACTTGGGCATTAACAAAAGATTGAGGGTGACGTGTCCAACCGTCCCCCCACCTGTAAAGACAATTTTTTTCATATTATTCCTTTAACTCCGCTACTGTGTCGATAAAGAGATCGCCACGTACTTCAAAGTTAGCATACATATCCCAGCTGGCATTGGCAGGACTGAGAAGAACCACATCTCCTTGAGTCGCAATCTCATAGGCCTTGCGGGTCGCATCTGCAATATCAGTCGCATCCACATATGCGACACCAGCCTTGTCTGCTGCCCGTTTGACACGTTCGGCAGACTGACCGAGGATGACCATCTTCTTGAGTCCAGTAATATCTGGAACCAATTCGTCAAACTCATTCCCACGGTCCAAACCACCTGCAATCAAGATGACCTTGCTGTTGTCAAATCCTGACAAGGCTTTTTGAGTAGCCAAGATATTGGTTGACTTGCTATCATTATAGAATTTGACACCCTTAATCTCATCCACAAATTGGAGACGGTGTTTCACCCCACCAAAGGCTGAAAGAGTTTCCTTGATGGTTTGATTGTCCACGCCACGGAGCTTGGCTACTGCAATAGTCGCAAGAGCATTTTCCACATTGTGGCTACCTGGAACACCGATTTCACTAGCTGCCATAACTGCTTCGCCACGGAAGTAGAGCTGGTCACCTTTCAAATAAGCTCCATCAACCTTTTCCTGTGTTGAAAATGGAACAACAGTGGCTTGTGTTTTGCTAGCCAATTCTTTTGCAAAGTCTTGGTTAAAGTTCAAGACAAGGAAATCATCTGCTGTCATCTTGTTCTGGATATTCCACTTAGCTGCCACATACTCCTCAAAAGAACCATGGTAATCGATATGAGTTGGCATGAGGTTAGTAATAACCGCAATCTCAGGATGGAATTCTTGAACACCCATGAGTTGGAAAGAAGAAAGTTCCATGACAAGCGTGTCCTTATCTGACGCAGTTTGGGCCACTTGACTGGCTGGATAGCCGATATTTCCTGATAAAAGGCCATGTTGCCCAGCAGCAGTCAAAACTTCCCCAATCATCGTCGTTGTGGTTGTTTTACCATTTGAACCAGTAATACCAACAATCGGTGCTTCTGAAATCAAGTAAGCCAATTCCACCTCAGTCAAGACTGGAATACCTTTTGCCAAAGCCTTTTCAATCATGGGATTGCTGTAGGGGATACCTGGATTTTTCACCATAAGGGCAAACTCTTCATCCAAGAGTTCCAAAGGATGGCCACCTGTGATAACCTTGATCCCTTCTTCCAGCAAACTTTGGGCAGCTGGATTGTCCTCGAAAGGCTTCCCATCATTTACTGTCACAATGGCACCTAGCTTGTCCAACAAACGTGCTGCAGATTCACCAGACTTGGCCAAACCTAAAACAAGGACTTTCTTATTTTTAAATTGATCTATTACTTTCATGTCTCGAACTCCATTTCTACTCTTACTATTTTACCATTTTTATGGAAATAATTCTAAATGAAAATGCTCAGATTCAGCATTCTAACAAGCAAAAAGAGAGCCGAAACTCTCTTTTATCTTCTTTTACTTTTATGGACCGACATGAGGGTAATATCTCGCAAGCTAAAGTATGCTAGGAATAGCATGGCGATTGCGATAAAGAATTCTGTCGGTAGCTGAAAGATTTGCAGGACAGACAGCATCAGCAAAATCAAAAGTGCTACGAAAGCAAAGACGACAAGGACGATATTGACTGTCCCTTTAATGCTTTCTGGTGTCGCAAATACATAGAGTAGTAATAAGAGGATTCCTATGATTAAATAAACCATCTTTATCTCTTTCTAGCTCTTATTCAGCTGATTTTTTCTTCTTGTTAGCTTTCTCACGCTCTGCCTTGTTAAGGATTTGTTTACGCAAACGGATAGACTCAGGCGTTACTTCCATGTACTCATCGTCGTTCAAGAACTCAAGAGACTCTTCAAGTGTCAAGATACGAGGAGTCTTGATAACAGCTGTTTGGTCCTTAGTAGCTGAACGGACGTTGGTCATTTGTTTTGCCTTAGTGATGTTAACTGTCAAGTCATTTTCACGAGAGTTTTCACCGATGATCATTCCTTCATAAACCTCAGTACCTGGGTTGACAAAGATCGTACCGCGTTCTTCGATAGACATGATTGAGTAAGTTGTAGCCTTACCAGCATCGATAGAAACAAGGGCACCACGGTGACGACCACCAATTTCACCTGGAATCAATGGCAAGTATTGGTCGAAGGTATGGTTCATGATACCGTAACCACGAGTCATTGACAAGAACTCAGTTGAGTATCCAATCAAACCACGCGCTGGAACAAGGAAGACCAAACGAGTTTGACCATTACCAGTTGAAATCATATCCAACATTTCACCCTTACGTTCAGAAAGGCTTTGGATAACAGATCCTTGGTATTCTTCTGGAGTGTCGATTTGAACACGTTCAAATGGCTCACATTTAACACCGTCGATTTCTTTTACGATAACTTCTGGACGAGACACTTGAAGTTCATATCCCTCACGACGCATTGTTTCGATAAGGATTGACAAGTGCAATTCTCCACGTCCTGAAACCGTCCATTTATCTGGTGAATCAGTTGGGTCAACACGAAGGGAAACATCTGTTTGCAATTCAGCCTGCAAGCGTTCTTCCACCTTACGAGAAGTTACCCATTTACCTTCTTTACCAGCAAATGGTGAGTTGTTGACCAAGAAAGTCATTTGAAGAGTTGGCTCATCGATGTGTAGGATTGGAAGAGCTTCAACTGCGTCTGTCGGAGTAATGGTTTCACCGACAAAGATGTCTTCCATACCTGAAACGGCAATCAAGTCACCTGCTTTTGCTTCTTGGATTTCACGACGTTCCAAACCAAAGAAACCAAAGAGTTTTGTAACACGGAAGTTTTTAGTTGTACCATCTAGTTTAGAAAGGGTAACTTGGTCCCCAACCTTAACTGTACCACGGAAGACACGACCGATACCGATACGTCCAACGAAGTCATTGTAGTCCAAAAGTGACACTTGGAACTGCAAAGGTTCATCTGAGTTATCTACTGGAGCTGGGATATGGTCGATAATTGTGTCAAAGATTGGTGCCATAGTCGCTTCTTGGTCAGCTGGATCATCTGACAATGAAGAAGTTCCGTTGATCGCTGAAGCATACACCACTGGGAAGTCAAGCTGGTCATCATCTGCACCAAGCTCAATGAAAAGTTCCAAGACTTCGTCCACTACTTCTGCTGGACGAGCTGATGGTTTATCGATTTTGTTAACAACCACAATTGGGACAAGGTCTTGTTCCAAGGCTTTTTTCAATACGAAACGAGTCTGTGGCATTGTTCCTTCGTAGGCATCTACGACCAAGACAACACCGTCAACCATTTTCATGATACGCTCAACTTCTCCACCGAAGTCCGCGTGTCCTGGTGTGTCCATGATGTTGATACGAGTTCCGTTGTAGGCAACGGCTGTATTTTTAGCAAGGATGGTAATTCCACGCTCTTTTTCGATATCGTTTGAGTCCATAGCACGTTCAGCCAATTCAGTACGTGCATCAAGCGTTTCTGATTGTTTCAACAATTCGTCAACGAGGGTTGTTTTACCGTGGTCAACGTGGGCGATAATCGCAATGTTACGGATATCTTCTCTTAATTTTGTCATGATTTCCTCTATAATATTCAAAATTTATTTTCTAACTGAACGATTATACCATATTTTCAAGTAAATAACATAATTCAAGCAAGTGTAAATGTTTTCACTGTGCTTTTCTTTTCACGTCAAGCCTTTTCAAAGCAAGCAACTTATGATAAGATAGGCAGAGTATGCGTTTAGATAATTTATTAGCCCAAGAAAAAATCAGCCGAAAAGCCATGAAACAAGCACTTCTCAAAGGGGAAATTCTAGTCGATGGTTGCCCAGCCCGCTCCCTAGCCCAAAATATCGATACAGGACTGCAAGAACTCCTTTTTCAGGGCCGAATCATTCGGGGCTATGAGCATACCTACCTTATGCTTCATAAACCTGCTGGTGTCGTGACAGCCAATAAAGACAAGGAACTTCCAACCGTTATGGACCTCCTGCCACCTGACATTCAGTCTGACAAACTCTATGCCGTCGGCCGACTGGATCTAGATACGACTGGACTCCTCCTCTTGACCGACAACGGTCCTTTGGGCTTTCAACTCCTCCATCCCCAATATCATGTCGATAAGACCTACCAAGTTGAAGTTAATGGACTTCTGACGCCTGCCCATATCCAAGCCTTTCAAAAGGGAATTGTCTTTTTAGATGGCACTGTCTGTAAAACTGCTAGGCTAGAAATTCTATCCGCAGGTCCTTCTCTCAGTCAAGCCTCTATCATTATTTCCGAAGGAAAATTTCATCAAGTCAAGAAAATGTTCCTCTCAGTTGGTGTTAAAGTGACCTCCCTCAAGCGCACCCATTTTGGGCCTTGGAGCTTGGATGACAATCTTCAAGAAGGAGATTATCGCCCCCTAAACTCGGAAGAATTAGCAAACATTCGTGACTTTCTCAGAAAAAGTGGTTAAAAAATGAGCTCGGAAAATATCCAAGCTCGTTTTCTTATTTCTCAACTTTGACTTTCCCTTTCCAAGAATCCAAACCATAAGAAAGAATGTAAATCTCAGAAAAACCTTGTTTTTTCAAGTAAAGGGCTGTATTTGTGACACGTTGCGCACGTTGGTTTTCGTAGAGCAGGACAGGTTTATCCTTACGAAGGGCTGCAAGACTAGTCTTCAACTGACTTGAAGGAATATTGCGGGCACCAAGGATATGTTTTCTGTGGAATTCAGCTGGGTCTCGCAAATCAATCAATTGACCCGTACGAATCAAGCTTCAAACTCCTCATTGTCTACAATTTTAGCCGCACGGCGAATACGAAGATAGTTAAAACCCATCCACACCAACATTGCTAGTATAAGTGCCCACAAAATCCAAGTAACCATTAGTTCTTTTCTCCATTTTTCTCAATATAATCCAATTCTACCTTGTGCTCTCTGCGAAGAACCGCTTCTGCTTCTAGATAGTCTAGTTTGTCCATCAACCCTGCATCGTAAATCCGAGAGAGTTCCAGCTTCATCAGTTCAATATCATATAAGCGTTTTCCCATGTAAACAATAATACCAAATCGTTTGAGGAATTGCTGCACATCATAGAATGTTTTCATAAGACTCATTCTAGCAAAATTTTATGTTTTTTTCAAGAAGAGACTCACACAATACTCCTGATTTTCCTATCTTCCTTGGCGATTCTAACGCAAGTGTGGTACAATAAAAACATGAGAATTCAACAATTACATTATATTATCAAAATCGTCGAAACTGGCTCTATGAATGAGGCAGCCAAACAGCTCTTTATCACCCAGCCTAGTCTTTCCAACGCTGTGAGAGATTTGGAAAATGAAATGGGCATTGAGATCTTTATCCGCAATCCCAAGGGTATTACCTTAACTCGTGATGGGATGGAGTTCCTCTCTTATGCCCGTCAGGTTGTCGAGCAGACCCAGCTTCTGGAGGAACGCTATAAAAATCCTGTCGCCCACCGCGAACTTTTCAGCGTTTCTTCTCAACACTATGCTTTTGTAGTCAACGCCTTTGTATCACTACTCAAGAAAAGCGATATGGAAAAATACGAGCTCTTCCTTCGTGAAACGCGGACTTGGGAGATTATCGACGACGTCAAGAACTTCCGTAGTGAGGTCGGTGTTCTCTTCTTAAACAGCTACAACCGTGATGTTTTAACAAAAATGCTAGATGACAACCACCTGCTGGCTCACCATCTCTTTACAGCTCAGCCCCATATCTTTGTCAGCAAGACCAACCCTCTGGCAAAGAAAGACAAGGTAAAACTATCTGATTTGGAAAACTTCCCTTACCTCAGCTATGACCAAGGGACGCACAACTCCTTCTACTTTTCAGAAGAAATCCTTTCCCAAGAGCACCACAAGAAATCCATCGTAGTCAGTGACCGTGCCACCCTCTTTAATCTCTTGATTGGTTTGGATGGTTACACCATTGCGACAGGGATTTTGAACAGTAATCTCAACGGAGACAACATCGTTTCTATCCCACTGGATATTGATGACCCAATTGAGCTGGTCTATATCCAGCATGAGAAAACCAGCCTGTCTAAGATGGGCGAACGTTTTATCGACTATTTACTAGAAGAAGTCCAGTTTGATAGTTGAGAATCACTCTAAATCGAATAACCTAAAAACCTCAAGAACTAGCCTTCAACCCTAGTTCTTGAGGTTTTTTCTATAATAGTAGTAAATCAAGAGGATTTCATAAAATCTTATTTTTTAAACCAAAATATAGACAGAATTACAACAAGGAAAAGTCCAGCTCCTGCAACAATGCCAAACACTGGAATGTTTCCAAATAGGTTCTCTTCTGGCTTTATCTCCTCACTACTATCTTGAGTTGATTCTGCACTGTATCACCTTGTTTCGCCACGTCTTGTTCTGCTTCTTTCTCTATTTTCTTAGGACCATAATTGGGATTAACAAAGGCTACTTGTTTAGTCGGTTTAGAGTAGTCTTCTGCCCCTTCTTTGACTTGCCATGATACAGAATATAAAGTCCGTCCTTCCAATACCATCCCAAAATCAATTCGCTCATCAGGAAACAAAACTGCTCCTAAACCTACACTAAAAAAGAAAGCTTCTCCGTCATTGTTCTCTTTTAAGACAATAAATCCGTTCTCACTAACTTTTTTAAGTCGAGATAATTTTCCTCTAATATCTCCATCTTTAAAAGTTCCAGTGTAGCTTCCATCCTCTCCTAAAATGAGTGATGAAGCTCTACCAGGTTTGGTACCTTTATTAGGTTCTTTATTAATCCAAGTACCTACCAATTCGGATGGGAGAGGAATTTCATCTCCAATTTTAGCATCGACAAGGGACTTTGGCATGGGAGGATTAGGATCCATTTTTTCACCAATAATCGGGAGATTTAGAGAAGTATATTCAATAGTTGAGGTATCTATTTTTGTTTTAGAATCAAGATTTAACTCGTCTAGATCACCTTCTCCTGCTCTAAATTCACCTTTTTTAATTAAACTTGGCTCCTTATTTTCTTTAGAAAGTTGGAACAATCTATATGACATAATCCCTGGAGAACTTTCGAACACTATAATACTACCATCTGTGTATGTTTCAATAACTGTCCCCATCCTGAGACTTATATCCCAAAATCTATCAAATAAGGGAGTTGGGGTATTACCATTCATATAATATACTTCAAACAGTTCCCATTTTTCACCATTAGTAAGACCAATTAATAATTCATCCGTCCCATTTTTGTCAATATCCTTCAAAGCGTAACCAAGTCTATTAGCATTATTTTCAAATAGATGTTTACTCTCCCACTTCTCAGTGATTTGTGGCAATAGCTGGTTGTAGTCAGTACTGTCAGCTTGGGCTGAATCCACTAGTAAAAACAAGTTGTAAATTAAGCCCAAACAGGCAAGCATTTTTATAATTTTCTTCATATTATTTCTAATTTTAATTTAACCCATATAAACTAATAAATATTATTGTAATGGTTATGCGTATGGTAATGATTTTCTTGAACACGTAACTTTCTCAAGTAATCAACTGCTTCTTCTGTATTTCTACGGATTCCATCTAACTGCTGTAATTGCAAAGTTTGAACATAATTGTTGTATCTTAATGCTTGAAGCATTTTCTTAGTATCAATATATTGTTCCCTTTGTAACTGTAGCATTTCTTTCTGATAGTTCAACTGTAATTCTTTATATTTTGTTTCATCATATAAATTTACCAGTTCCTTCATATTATCAGCTTTGAAATTTTCTAAAGCTCCGATAAAAAACTCTATAGCTTCTATGAAATAGTAATCTTTGGGATACCATCCACTACCAAAAGCTACTAGAGCTCCTGCAGCTTCTTGCATCTCTTTTTCACATTGCTGTTGATCTTCCTTAATTTCTTGTTCACGTTTAATCTGTCTATCATAATCAGACTGTCTCATACCTGACTTTTTAATAAGTTGTTTATTATCATCATCAATTAGCGTATTAATGAAATCAACCCATTTAGGATACCAAATTTTACCTAAAATAGAAGTTTATAAAAACAGTCTAGGTTTCTTGTCGTCAAGAAAACATGGAATAAATCTATAAAATGATTAATTCATCGATGTCTAGGAATTATGTTTGGACATGTCAGGGATGCACAGATTTAGCTCAAAAGATTGATAGTGACTGGAATAGTTTTTTTAAATTGTTATTAGATTTAAAAGCTAAAATAACTCGTTTGGATTTGGCACTGGATGATTATAATGCTGTTGTTGATTTTGAAAAGATAGAACGTAAATTAAAATCTGGCGAATATCGTTCATCTAAGAAGAGCTACAATGTCATCAAAGAATTTTATTTGATACTTAATTTGTTTATTGGTGTGATTCTTCTACAATTTTACCATCTGCTTTATCAAAGTCTATTACATTTCCTTTAGAAACTTCGGTGATGAGCAGATTTGAAGAATCTGGGCCGTGACGAAGTGAAATATATCCAGCATAGTATTTATCACGGATTTGTCCACTGGTCAGAGATGCGTAAGAATTATTATATGATGGATTCATTTTTATATGTTCTAGTTTAGTGCTACCATTTATTAGTACGCTAGCTGTAACTTTATCGTTTTCATAATTTTCTTTGGATTTTTCCTCAGCTAACTTTTTAACTTTATCAATGCTTTTTCCTACAACCTCATCCATTGTAAGTTTTGTATCTATATTGTACGCTTTCAGTTTTCCGCTTTTTGTGATATAGATGTAGTTTATTTTTTCATCTTTTCCAGGCAGGTTATCGTTATTAGAATCAGTCACACTATAGAAAACTCTCTCTTGATTGTCATTCATTAACTGAGCAATACCTTTTCCTTTTGTATCCATAGATGATGAACAGGCTGCTAAACCGACACTAGAAAGTAGTGCGCCTAAGATAAGTAAAGTATTTCTTTTTTTCATAAGAACCTCCTAAATATTATTTATTTTTCCATAAAAGTATAACAGTTATTGTACAAATGTTGTTATGATTTTTTATTATTTCCAAAATTTCCACCATTTTTTAGATGTTTCTATTAGTTTAGTATCACGATTATAGATTATTTGCTGAAGATTAGATATCTGCATATCTTTGCCTCATCATTTTCTCTATTTTGTCAGATAAATTACTTTCTAATAAATTTTGTAATTGAGCTTGTATTTGCTTAGCTTTCCTTCTATCATTTTCTAACTTCATCTTATAGTTTTGTTTTTGATAAATATAATCTATGCCTCTATGTAGATTATATAAATTTTCTAATAATACTGATTTTTCTTCCACTTCATTCTCCGGCTTTTTTCTATTTTACTAAAAAACCTGCTATTACTAGTACATCCATCCCAACTACTACTGAAAGAAAGTTATTTAATCAATCCGTTTACTAGTAGCTTTATCACCTTTTATAACCATTATTGCTGCAAAAATATTTATCAAAATACAGACATAATATAGAATCGCTCCAAAACCTAAATTTGATCTTCCAACCAATTCTTGTGTTAGTGAAAAATGAACAAAAATTCCAAATAAGCTTACCAGAATAACTATAATTGATGTAATAATTTGAAGAACTCTTCCTTTTCCAATTACTAAAGACAATAAGAAAGCAATCACAAACGCTCCATACCAAATCAAAAATAGATACCATAATGGTACATGTAAATATTCTGAAACATGTTCACTTACCGGAGCTAGTGATTGATTACCTGATGAAACAACAGGCAATAAGAAAGTAATTAGGCCAACCAAGCTGGCTAGAGTTATTAATTTTTTAAATTTCATTTGATATTCTCCCTGTATACAATTTCCTACCCCAGTAACTTTTAGGTACTGAGGTAAGCTTTTAATGTGTAGTCTATTTTACTCGGTTAAAGGTTTGATCTGGCTCTTGAAGATAAAGTTCCTTATCTTTCAACATATATTTTGTTTTTCCTAAATCTCTTCCTTTATCGTCTGTGATTGTCAATTCTTTCTTTTTTTTATCAATTTTCACTAGTCTTTTTTCTTTGTCTCCGTCTGAATCTTCAGAGATGACGGTCCCAGAATTTCCTTTAATCACCATGACTAAATGATCACGTCTTGTTAAAATTTCATAAGTTCCATCTAAGGGATCACTTGTTAATTTACGAACTCCAAAGAACAGAACAAGAAAGATAGCTAGGCTTATTCCGACAGATTGTAGAGGCTTTGTTTCAAATAATTTTTTAATCTTTTCAATCAAACCATTCACATCTAAATTTTCGATTTGTTGTCCAGCTTTATCTACAAAAGCTGATGCCTCTTTTTTGATTGCTTCTACTCTATCAGGCTTCTCTTGAACTACTTCATTAATTGATTCTTCCATTCTTTCTGTAGTCTCTTCGACTTTTTCTACGGTCACTTCTTCGTTCGTTTGGTTTTCATGTTTTTCCATTATTTTCTCTTTTCTCCCAGTTTAAAATAAGTTTTATCTACACTATAGATTTATTTTCTTATTTCACCCACTTACCTGAGCCATCTACTTGGTAGCCATCTGGGGTACGTTCGTTGACTGCCATCTTACCATTTGACTTGAGGTAGTAGTCACCTACCCATGTGTTACGAGCATAGCTTCCTTCTGATGTTAGGTAATAGTAAGATTGGTAGCTACTATCATAGATCCACTCACTCTTAGCCATTTTACCATCTGATTTGAGGTAGTAACTTCCAGACCAAGCATTACGCGCATAGCTACCCTCTGCTGTCAAGTAATAGTATGATTGATAGTTATTGTCATAAATCCACTCGCTCTTAGCCATGTAGCCACCTGATTTGAGGTAATAACTTCCTGACCAAGCATTTTGAACAAAGTTACCTGAAGCATTTAAGTAGAAGTAAGAATTGTACTGAACATCAAAAATCCATTGATTGACTACTTTAACACCAGCTTTATAGTAAGAAGAACCTGACCAACCAGTCTGACCTGAGTTAGAGCTAGTAGCTGGTTTTGTAGTTTCAGTAGCTTTGAGTGCTTCTACTTTCTTAATAGGATAGTATTCCTTATCTGATATTCTAAAAATTTCTGAACGTCCAAAATAACGTTTTCCGAAATCATCTACACTATATATATCTAAATAATAATTGCCATCCTCTACTAGAAGTAAATTAATACCCGACTGTAATCTATTCTTGCCATCAAATTTACCAAAATAATGAGATTCAGTCAAAGTTCCAGTACTCTCATTAACTATATCAAAATAGAGAGAAGTGCTATCATTAACGTTGGAACTTCTTTGTAGGTCAACTAAAAGAGTAGCTGATGTAGAACCTCCCGCTGTCGGTATTAAGGTGATTTTCAAGGGATTTTGAGTATCCTTGACACTCATATCTGTTAAGGCATGAACCTCCATTGGTTTAGAAGCCATAAGACCCACTGATAACAACGAACCGGCTAATAAAGAACTAGCTAATATTTTTTTATTTTTCATGATTTCAAATTCCTTTTCTTTCCTTATCCTACCCACTCACCGTTAGCATTAACCTTATAGCCATCTGGTGTAGTGGTGTTTACTGCTAAAGCTCCTGAATTATAGGCGTAGTACCATTTACCAGAAACTGTAAACCATCCTGTTGTCATAGCACCTGACTTGTCAAGATAGTACCATGAACCATTATCTTTTACCCAACCTGTAACCATTGAACCTGAATTATTCAAGTAATACCATGTACCGTTATCTTTTATCCAACCTGTAGCCATTGAGCCTGACTTGTTCAAGTAATACCATGTACCATTATCTTTTACCCATCCTGTAGCCATTGAACCTGACTTGTTCAAGTAATACCATGTACCGTTGTCTTTTACCCAATCTGTAGCCATTGAACCTGACTTGTTCAAGTAATACCATGTGCCACCAGTTTTGACCCAGCCAGTTTGCATCCAACCTGCTTGGTCAAAGTAGTACCATTTATCCTTGATTTGTTCCCAACCGTTGGTTGTATATGAACCGTCAGCATGTTTGTACCACCAACGACCAGATGACTCAATCCAGTTACCAGCTTGTGAAGCTTTTGAGTCTTCTACTTTCTTGAGTTCTGTATCTATTTTCTTATTCGCTTGCTTCCCTGCAAGATACTCCAGATACCAATCTGATAAATTGTAGTAGTCCTTTCTTTCAGCCTTAACCAACTTATCAAACTCTTCTTGGATTTCAGCTAATTTAGCTTGTTCAGCTTTCAATTTAGCTGTAACGGCATCCAATTTATCTTGTGCCAATTTTGCAGCAGATTTTGCTTGAGTCAATTTTGTTTCCAAATCAGCTACTTTTGCTTGCGCATCTGCAAGATTTTTAGCTGCGTTTAGATAAGCACTCAATTCAGTTGCAATTGCTTTCGCATCTGATACCAATTGGTCTTTTTCTGCATGGAGCTTCGCTTGTTCATCTTGAAGAGCTTTCAACTTGTTTTCTTCAGCTTGCAATTTTGCTTGCGCACTTGTAAGTGCTGTTTCAGCATCTTTTTGGGCAGTTTTGGCTGTAGCAAGTTCATTTTTAGCTGTTTCAAGAGCAGTTTGTTTTTCTGCTTGGCTTCTTGAGAAGTTTTCAACAGCTTTTTCAGCGTTTGCTTTACGTTCTTGTGCATTTGTCAAAGCAAGGTTTGCCAATTGCAAGTTCTTTTCAGCAACTTCTGTTTGAAGTGGACTAGCTGTTTTGCTTGCCAATTCTTTTTCAGCGTCTGTTTTAGCTTCAAGTGCAGAAGCATATTTGCGTGAAGCAGCTGCTAATTCTGCTTTAGCGTTTGCAAGAGCAGTTTGAATTTTAGCAAGGTCATCTTTTGCTTTTGTTATATTTTTATTTAAATATTCTTCAATTCTATAAATTTTGTCAATAAAAGGTCGAGAGACATTATTTACATATTGAATTGTTTCAAAATACATAAGCTGTTGACTGACATATTTTACTTTATTATCATCATCAATAGCTTTATTAATCGCATCATTAATTATTGCTTTGTATTTCTCCATACTAATACCATCAGCTAAGGTAATTCTCCCATTAACATCTTTTTTCAAATATTCATATTTAGTAGATGTGTTTGATGCTTGATTGGATGAAATAACAGGTAATTTTTTTAAGTGAGGATGACTTATAGCCATAGTAGCTGAACTTGTACCATTATTAAATACAAATTTAGCTAAAGGTACATTATGTAACTCTTCATACTTTTTAATTTCAGCAGCCATAGCATTTAGTCTAGCCTGCTTTTCTGGGGCAACTTTTTTTGTTCTCATATACTCATTTTGAGAGTCAATGAAAAAATTATCATATTCTTGTAGAAGGTATGCATAGTTTAAATCATTATATAAATATTCTTTTGCTTTTTTTATACTATTACGCATATCATCTAAGCTACTATATACAGTTTCAAACATGCTTTTCGCATTCTGACTATAAATTATTTTATCTTTTAATGTATTATAGAATGAATGAGTGAAAAATGCTCCCCCTTTATTATTTTGATAAATTCCCATTAAAACATTTGGACTATTAAATAAATTTTTATAATGACCAAAACTAGACTGTGCATCAAGAAATGCAAATGATAACATGCTATCTGTAAAGTTATTACTCAGATCATTAAACGAATAACTTGACTTTGATAACGATGTAAATTTACGAGTATTCTCTGCAAAAGCTCCTATTTGTTGAAGCTCTTTGTTTGTTCCTAATATATGGTTTGGTATCTCAGAAATTGGTTTATTTTTATTTTCATCACTGTTAGCATAACGGTTCCAAATATCCATAGCTTTAAAACCTGATTCAATATTTGCTTCCGTAATTTGATTAATAGGTTTAACACCTAATAATTTTCTAAAAGCATTCAACTTTGATGAAAATACGATATTTAATGCCCTATAATCTTCCTTAGATAAGATTAATTTTCCATCAGTTATAGTATAGTTTCTATTAAAAATCTCATCACCAACTAATTTTCTAACTAAATTTTGTGATTTTTCATCTTTGTATAACTGATACATTTGATTAAGCAAATTTAAACTAGCGTATGTTTGTGCTTCTTGATATTTATTATTTTGAACTAGCTCCGCAAACTTTTTCATATGCATGGAAAGTGTAGAAGTTTGTTCTTTAAAGTAAAGTTTTCCTGTGTCATCATTTATTTCTGATAATAGAGCCATTGCATATTTTTCTTCTAAAGATAATTTACTATCATCAGTATCAACAGCATTTTGAGCTAGGTCCACTTCATGTTTAAGAGCATCTGCTTTTGTTTGGATATATTCAACTTTTGTTTTATCTGCGTCCATCATTTCTTTAGCTAATTTCAAGGCATCGTTTTTGACGTTCACATTGTTTGTAGCTTGTTTGATGGCTTCTGCGCGGTTGCTATCTGCTTTCTTAGCGGTTTCGACAGCTTTTGTTGCGCTTGATATATTCGCATTTGCTTGTTCAATATCTTTTTCAGCTTGGGCAAGAGAGGCTTTTGCTTCGCCAAGTCCTGAACCATTTAGCGCGTCTTCAGCAGCTTTCACATTTGCTTCTTTAGCGGTTACTGCTTTATCCGCTTCAGCTTTCTTACTTGTTGCGCTTGCAACGTTAGCAGTTTCAGTGGCTACAGTTTCAGTTTGGGCTTTAATTGCTTCAGTAGACGCTTCAGTTGCTTTTTGATTGGCTTCTTGAGCTTTTACATTGGCGTCTTGTTTAGCTTTTGTAGCAGTGATATTTTCTTCTGTAGCATTGGCTTTAACAGCTTCCGCTGATTTCAAGTCCTCTTTAGCGCTTGTCAAAGCAGTTTCAGTAGTTGTAACAGCTTGATTAGCAGAAGTAGCTTCATCTTTTGCTGTTTGGCTTTCAGCTTCAACTTGCTTAACAGTAGACGCTTGAGCATCAAGAGCAGGCTTGACATCAGAAGATTTCTTCACTTCTGGTTTTGTATCGGCTACAGATTTTGAAACAAGAGCTGGTTCATTGACAGTGTCAGCAGGTACTGGTGTTGCTTGAGCTTCTTGTGCAAATGCAGGTACACCAACAGACGCAAGCGCAATAGCTGTTGAAGTTGTGAGGGTTTTCAGTTTCTTCATCATTTTCTCCTTTAATGACTGATAGAATAGGATTGAGTGGTAAGTCAATCCTTGTTATACTAGTATAACAAGCCGGCTTTATGAGCTATTCTTTCCCCTATCATACCATAATAGATATTTAAATTTTTCGTCATTTAAACTATAGTTTCAATCTTGTTCATAAAAACAAAAAATAGCATAGAATTCTAATATTTTGTAACTATAGTTTTCTTTCTCCATTTTTTTCTCTAAATTTTTGTATAATAGTCTTAGAAGTATGTAAGGAGACTATTTATGGAAAACCTATATCCATTTGGAGCTACATTTAAGTACCTGCGCGAAGCACGAGGCCTCAGCCTAAAGGAAGCCGCCTCAGATATCGTATCGCCGCAGTTCCTAAGTCAATTTGAAAAAGGAGACAAAGGAATTTCACTTGAAAACTTTGCCAAACTGTTAATTGTTATCGGAGTTGAATGGAATGATTTTGTTCTAGCCTATGCAAATAAAGGTGGAGACTGCTTAGAATTACCTGCTATTGAATTTGGCAAGCATGTGTCCATGAAGAAGATATCCTCACTTATATTGAAGAATACGAAAAATTATTTGATGTCTACCTAAAAGACAATCCACTTCAAGCAGAGATGATTTTCAAATCTATTAAATTAAGACATTATCCAACCATATCAAAAAGTCCTGAAACTGTTGCCAGAATTCAAAACATTATCAATCATTTAATGAAATCTGATGTCTTTAATAGTATCGAACTTGAAATTTATCGCGTCATCGTCAATCATTCTCCGATGGAACTCATTGACCATATGAGCAAACAATTACTACTTATGTACAAAGAAAGTGCTAATACTGACACATACATCCGTATTTTAAATGCTCTCACTTTCTCCGTAAAATACTTCTCTGAACTGGGTTACTATCAAAAGGCTGATGATATTATTAAAAAAATTAAATCACTTCAGACCTTCGAACGAGGCTACCTGGCTATTCCCCTCATGTTCCTAGAAGTTGAACATGTTTACAATCAATTTAGATGGAATAAACCTGAGGCTATTCCTTTAGCCAAAAATCTATTTAATTATCTTCAAAGCGCAAAATTTATTGATCAGCAATACTACTCTAATTTTATCAACGCCTTCACCTATCATTGCCATGCATTAAATAAGACTGGAATTGATTTATTCTAATCCTCAAAAAAAGTTGCTCCATTTTAGGAACAACTTTTTTATTTATAATTAAAAGTATCCCCTGCCAACTTATCAGCTAACTTAGGAAAGAGGGTATAAAACTTATGAGCCAAGTTCAACAAAACTGGGAGATTAAGTTCACGTTTGTTTTTTCCTATAATCTTGACAATCTTTTTAGCCACTGCATCTGGTTCTAGCAGGAAGCGGTCAACTGATTTAAGATAGGTGCCATCTGGGTCAGCCTGGTCAAAAAATCCTGTGCGGATTGGTCCTGGATTGACCGTCGTTACATAAACGCCGTAGGACATAAGTTCTAGGCGCAAAGCATTTGAAAAACCAATAGCTGCAAACTTGGTAGCTGAGTAAAGGCTAGACTTGCCAGTAGCAATCAAACCTGCCATGCTGACGATATTGATGATATGGCCTTTTCGCATTTCCTTCATACGAGCCGCAATGCGTCGAGACAGATTCATCAGGGCAAAGGTATTGACCTCAAACATCTGATGAATATCTTGGGCAGAAATCTGGTCAAATTCTTCAAAAATCCCGTAACCAGCGTTATTAATCAAGACATCAATCTTACCATAACGGAAATAGAGGTCAGTTACCAGAATTTCTAGGGCTGAATCATCGGTAATATCGATTTCAATCAATTCTGCATGGGGATGATTTCCGTAGAGTTGAGCTAATTTTTCCTTATCTCGACCAAGCAAGATAAGCTGGTCTTCTGGTAAAAGTTTGACCATTTCTTGAGCTAGACCACCGCTAGCTCCGGTAATGAGAATCGTACGCATACTTATCCTTTCTCAATCTTTTAGATTTCCACTTCTTCCAAGTCTTTGACTACATGCACATTGTCAAAAATTGTAGCCGCATCTTTCTTGAGTTTGCTGATATCCTTTGAGAGGAAACGGGCACTGATATGGTTGAGCAGGAGGCGTTTAGCACCTGCTTCTACTGCGACCTCCGCCGCCTGCATATTGGTTGAGTGACCATGATTACGGGCAATTTTCTCATCTCCCTTGCCATAAGTTGATTCATGGACCAAGACATCAGCATTGACAGCCAGACGTACGCTGGCATTGGTTTTTCGGGTGTCACCTAGAATAGTGATAATCTTACCTGGACGTGGCTCTGAGATATAGTCAGCAGCCTTGATTTCAATGCCGTCTTCTAGAACAACATCCTGGCCGTTTTTGATTTTTCCAAAGAGAGGTCCAAATGGCACACCAGCAGCCTTGAGTTTTTCAGCATCCAGCGTTCCTTCTAGGTCCTTTTGCATGATACGGTAACCAACGCAGAAAATAGTGTGATCCAACTCTTCTGCATAAACGGTAAACTTATCCGTTTCAAGGATTTTCCCTAGAGAATCTTGGTCAAACTCATGGAAATGAATCTTATAGGGCAGACGAGAACCAGAGACACGCAAACTAGTCAAGACAAATGATTTGATGCCTTGGGGACCATAGATTTCTAAATCTGTCTGCTCTTCATTGGCTTGAAAGGCACGGCTAGAAAGGAAACCTGGCAAGCCAAAAATGTGGTCTCCATGCAGGTGAGTGATAAAGATTTTGCTGACCTTGCGTGGTCGAATTGTGGTTTCCAGAATGCGATTTTGCGTTCCTTCTCCACAGTCAAAGAGCCAGACTTCGTTAATCTCGTCCAAGAGTTTCAGGGCGAGACTTGAAACGTTGCGGGCTTTAGAGGGCTGACCTGCCCCCGTTCCTAAAAATTGAATATCCATTCGATACTTTCTAATTAATCAATATATAACATAGCTGTGCGGTTTTCCGATCGGAAATAGCGCTTGCCAGAAAAAGCAGTAGCTTCCTGTAATAAATCCTCTTGACTGTAGCCTTTGAGACGTTTGCGACCATCAGCCAAGCTTTCCAAATCCGTCAAAGCTGTCAGACTCTCCACGTTAACAACTTCCTCATCTCCGACTGCCTTCATGTAAATCTTTCCAGACTCCTCAAAGACTAGCTGATGAGGAAAAATTTGGGCAATCTCAAAAAGCAAGTCATCTGAAATCTTCTCTTCATTTTCAGAGAAAATCCGCCCCACCCCCTCACTCTCATAGCAAAAACCAAAGGATTTACCAGACAGATTCAGACGGATAAAAGGCTTATTTTCTAGGGTGAAACTCGGCTCAGCATTGTAGAGATTTAGTTCCTGACTGACTTCTGCAAAATAATCCGTCGCAGCTTGAGGACTCTTTTTCTGGTAGAGTTCAGCAAAGTAGGCATTGACTACACTTGGCGGAGGCGTGATAAGGGCCAACTGCTCCTGTTCTGTTTTACCAGCTAGAAGCTGATCCAGAAAGACCTTATCCAGACTTGTATAACCTCCATACTTTAGAGCCAACGTTTTAATATCAGTCATAAAATTCTTCTAACCTCCATTTATTTTTCTCAGAAATGTAGCCTGTAATGACTTCCCCATCATCCTGATAATCGCGTTCTTCCAGAATTGCAACACTTTCTAGATCATGAATCTTATAGGACTTAGAAAAAGGCACGCGCAGGTAAATCTCTCAAAAATCTCCTTTATTTTCTCTAAAAACAAAGTCTGCAAATTCTCACGACTATCCTCAGACTTGGCAGAAATGAGGGCATAAGGCGTTTGGGTAGGCGTGAAATCCTCCACCAAATCCGCCTTATTGTAAAGTGTCAGGCGAGGAATATCTTCCATGTCCAAGTCTTTCATGATGGACAGGACTGTTTTTTCATGCTCCTCGTGGTAAGGATTGCTGGCGTCGATAACATGAACCAGAAGATCCACATGCTTGCTTTCTTCCAAGGTTGATTTGAAACTGGACACCAACTCTGTCGGTAAATCTTGGATAAAGCCAACAGTATCAGTTAAAGTCACTTGGAGATTTCCTCCCAGATGAATACTCTTAGTCGTCGCATCTAGAGTCGCAAAGAGCTCGTCCGCCTCATACTGAGTCTTACTGGTCAAGGTGTTCATGATAGTTGACTTTCCAGCATTGGTGTAACCAATCAAACCAATCTTAAAGGTGCTCGACTCCAGACGTTTTTCTCTGACTGTCGCCCGATTTTTCTCAACCACCTTGAGCTGGCGCTCAATATCTGTGATTTGGTTACGAACACTACGACGATTCAGTTCTAGCTGACTTTCACCTGGACCGCGGGAACCAATTCCCCCTGCCTGACGGCTGAGCATAATTCCCTGACCAACCAAGCGTGGCAAGAGATATTTTAACTGAGCCAAATGCACTTGGAGTTTCCCTTCATGGCTTCGAGCCGCATGGCAAAGATATCCAAAATCAACTGCATACGGTCAATGACCTTGACACCGAGAACTTCCTCCAGATTTACATTTTGTCGCGGAGTCAAGCGGTTGTTAACAATGACAGTGGTAATCTCTTCTGCATCCACCATGAGCGCAATTTCTTCCAACTTACCAGAACCGACGAAGGTCTTGGAGTCATACTTTTCACGTTTTTGTCTATAACTATCTACAACGACTGCTCCAGCTGTCTTGGCTAGACTGGCCAATTCTTCCATAGAGAGGTCAAAATTGTCCATGCCTTGCAATTCTACACCGATAAGCAGGACTCGCTCCTCTTTTTTCTCCGTATCAATCATCTAAAAACTCCTCTATCTGGCTTAAAATGCGGTCTTGCACACCAGATTCTCCAATCTGATAAAAGGTGACCTGCATGCGATTACGGAACCAGGTCAGCTGACGCTTGGCAAAACGACGGGTCGCCTGTTTGAGACTCTCACTCGCTTCCTCCAAGGTCTGCTCCCCACGGAAATAAGGAAAGAGTTCCTTGTAGCCAATGCCTTTAGCAGCCTGTACATCTGGATAATGGTCAAACAACCACTTGGCCTCATCCAAAAGACCAGCCTCAAACATCAAATCCACTCGATGGTTGATACGTTCATAAAGCTGACTACGATCATCATCCAAGCAGATGATCAACGGTTCATACAAGGTCTCTTGATTTTCCAAATCCTGACCAAAATGGGCTATTTCCAAGGCACGCATAGCACGACGACGATTAAACTGGGGAATCTCAAGGCCTGCTTGCTCCACCAGATGGGCTAATTCCTCATCTGTATAAGGCTCCAAACTAGCCCGATAAGCTAAAATCTCCTCATGGGGAGTCTCCCCACCTAGATGGTAACCTTCCAACAAGCTCTGGATATAAAGCCCAGTTCCACCAGCTATAATGGCTAGTTTGCCACGACTGTGAATGTCCTTAATAGCCATCTTAGCTTCTGAAACAAAATCAAAAGCCGAGTAAGACTCGGTTACCTCTCTAACATCGATTAAATGATGGGGAACAGCTGCCTGCTCCTCTGGACTAGCCTTAGCCGTCCCAATATCTAGACCTCGGTAAACTTGCTGGCTATCACCGCTCACAACTTCCCCACCAAAGCGCTTAGCCACTTCAATAGCAAGAGCTGTCTTTCCAACTGCAGTCGGTCCAACAATCACAATTATTTTTGTTTTCATCTTTTTTCCTTGAAAAATTCCCATTTTTTCGTTACTATTATTATAACACAAAAAGGTCAGTCAGAAAAATGTGACCTCTTGAAGAGGCTGGCTGATCAAGAAGATAAAGGAGGAAGACTCATGGCTAAAGGATTCGCTAAAGGTCTTGTAACAGGTGTCGCAGGAACTGTCGCTGCACTTGCAGGTGCAGTATACGCATTTAAAAAGAAAGTAATCGAACCAGAAGAGCAAAAAGCAGCTTTCATCGAAGAAAACCGTAAAAAAGCAGCTCGTCGCCGCGTATCACGTTAAGAAACAAAAGAAGTTGGGATTCATTGTCTCAACTTCTTTTTTCTATTCTTTTAAATAGCTAGGTCAAACTTCAACTGCGGCTTAACAGGGTCATAATCCACCAACTCAAAATCTTCTGCTTTGATATCAAAGAAATTAGTCCCATCAGGAACATTCAAAACCAAACGTGGTTGGCAGTTTGACGGCTCACGACGAAGCAATTCTTGAGCTTGTTCAAATTGATTGTCATAGATATGGAGGTTGTTGATGAAGTAGAAGAACTTCCCAACCTTCCAGCCAAAATGCTTGGCAATCATCATTTGAAGAGCTACGTACTGCATAGCGTTGATGTGGTGAGCCACCAGCATATCATTAGAACGCTGGGTCAAGGTCGCATCCAGATAGATTTCCCCATCTACACGGCGGACATCAAACATGGTCTGGAAGGCACATGGGAGCAACCCATCTGTTTCTTCGAAAGCTTGATAATCCCAGAGCGAAATGATATTGCGACGGTTCCAAGGGTTGGCTTCCAACTGCTTGAGAAGCTTATTGATAATATCGTGTTTCTTAACAACAGCACCATAGCGCTCACCAATAGTTCCCGTATCTCCAACTTCCCAGTCATTCCAGTAGTGAACATTGTATTTGTCATTAAGTACCTCTAAGCTATTTGACTGGTCTTGGTAAATCCAGAGCACTTCCTTGATGGCGGATTTGATGGCAATGGGACGCAAGGTCGTGATGGGGAATTCCCCCTTAGACAAATCATACTCGGCAAAGGCACCAGTTACATACTTGGAGTTAGCAACAGTCCCATCCTTGTACTTGGGACGGGCCTGCTCAGAAAAGACACCGTCTTTGAGGATTCGTTCAATATTTTCTTTAAAAATCGTATCTGCTTTTGTCATTTACTCTCACCTCATTTATTTCCTAACTAGTATAGCATAAAAAAGAAAAGAGGAACATTACTAACTCTAGGTTAGCATTTTTCCTCTTTTATTATTTTATTGCAATACAAGTGATGCTGCTCCGATAACTCCAGCGTCATTTCCTAGAGTTGCAAGAGCCAATTTCGTTGATGTGCGTACTTGTGGGAAAGTATTTTCGTCGTAAACTTTTTGAACACCTTGTAGAAGGAATTCTCCTGCAGCTGACACACCACCACCGATAACAATTGTTGATGGGTTGAGGATTGAACCGATGTTGGCACAAGCGATTCCCAAGTAACGTGAGAAGTTACGATAAACGATCAAAGCAAGGTCGTCTCCTTCTTTTGCAAGGTCAAAGACAGTCTTAGCAGTTACTTCTTCTCCATTATCAATCAAGCGTTTCAAGGCTGCATCGCCTTCGTATTCATCAGCATAGCGACGAGTCAAGTTGACAATCCCTGTTGCAGAAGCAACTGTCTCAAGGCAACCTTTCTTACCGCAAGTACATGCGATTGGTTGGTCAAAGTCAACAGTGATGTGGCCAAGCTCACCTGCTGCACCAGCAACACCGTGAAGCAATTTGCCTTCTGCAACGATACCGCCACCAACACCAGTACCGAGTGTCATAAAGACAACATCTGGTTGGTTATCTCCAGCACCCATCCAGCGCTCACCAAGAGCAGCTACGTTGGCATCATTATCGATGAAGAATGGAATGCCCAAGGCTTTTTCAATTTTCTCTTTAATTGGTTGAAGGGTTTTCCAGTTGAGGTTGTATGCACCAATAACAGTTCCTTTTTCACGGTCAACCACACCTGGTGATCCCATTCCAATACCTTGGAAGTCTACTGCTGCCAATCCAAGCAAGTCCAAACGATGTTGAATAGAATCAATCATATCATCAACGATATGACTTCCCTCATCCAAAATATTGGTCTTGATAGACCATTTTTCTTGGATTTCTCCTGCTGTTGTCAAGATTGCAAATTTGATAGAAGTTCCACCAAGGTCAATCCCAATAATCTTTTGACTCATCATATTCTCCTTTTTCATTTTGTAGTAATTGAAAATGCTTACAGATATAGTATAACAAAATTCAGTTACTTATGCAAAGGTTTGCATTAACTTTCTAAATTTTATCTGATTTATGGTTTCCAGAGACCTGAGGAATCTACATAGTAACGTCCACCATCTACTCTCTCGTTCTTAGCCATTTTACCATCTGATTTCAAATAGTAATTTCCTTGCCATGCATTGCGAACGTATGAACCATCTGATTTCAAATAATACCAAGCTTGATAGGTAGCATCATAAACCCATTCACCTTGAGCCATTTTACCATCCGATTTCAAATAGTAGTTCCCTTGCCATGCATTGCGAGCATAAGATCCATCTGATTTCAAGTAATACCAAGCTTGGTAAGAAGAGTCATAAACCCATTCACCTTGAGCCATTTTACCGTTTGATTTAAGGTAGTAAGCTCCTTGCCATGTACTGTAAGCATAAGATCCATCGGATTTCAAGTAATACCAAGCCTGATAAGAATCATCATAAATCCATTCGCTCTGGGCCATTTTACCGTCTGATTTCAAGTAATAGCTTCCCTGCCAAGCATTTTTCACTGGATTTCCATTTCCATCAAAGTAGTACCAAGCACCGTCCTGCTTAACCCAACCACTTGTTGTTGCTGAACTTGTGTTGGTTTGAGTCGCAGTTGCTTGTTTTGCTTTGAAAGCACCTTTTGGGGCATTTTTCAATTCGCAAGCCACACCATCATGATCGCGGTCTAACTTGGCAGAATAACCAGGATCCCCTCATGAAGATCCGAATAGCCATTAGCCCAAGCTTCCATACAGCTAGAAAAATGGATGTTTTCTTCTGCTAAAACTGGTTGTGAAAACAAAGCCAAAACTGGCAATGTTGCCAGACTCATTTTTAAAAATAGACGTTTGTTCATTTCTTTCTCCCATAATTATGATATCGATTTCACTATTATTTTATCAAACTTATTTCAGCAATTCAAGAGTCTCTGTGAGCTTATCCTTCAAATGATTCCGAACCTCTTTCCAAGACTCTGCTGACTGCCCTAAGCCGTGTAAAAATACCAGTTTCATCTAGTTCTACTAAATGCTTAACTCATACAAGCCTCTCACTGCATTACAGCCGTAAATAGCCTCAGCTCGGGCTAAGTCTTTTAAGGTCAAGGATTTCTCTTCTACCTGTCCTGTTTCCAGCAAATGCTGACGATAAATTCCTGGTAAGATCCCAAGTCTGATAGGCGGTGTGTAGAGTTTCCCAGAGATTTTCAAAACCAAATTTCCGATAGAGGTTTCAAGAAGTTCTCCAGACTTATTATGGTAAATCTTCTCTTGTTCCCCTAGGCTCAAATGTGGTCTATGAGTCGTTTTAAAGTAGGTGAAAGCTTGCTGTAAATCCGCTTCCTGCAGGCAAAGTTTAGCTTGGCAGAAGATTGGACTGAGAGGTTCCAATACTTGACGATCGACTTCTATCTCCCCAGATTTGCTAAGGCTAATTCGCAAGCGGTAATCTTGATTAGCATCACAAGTCTGACACTCTGCTTCAATCTTTTGTCTCAATTCTTCTGCATCAAAAGGATATGCAAAGTATCGACTAGCTTTTCTCAGTCTTTCCAAATGTTGATCTTCAAACATCAAGCTCTTCTGACTGATTTTTCCAGTTGTAATCAGTTGGAAACGAGCTTGTTTACGATAGAGAACAGCAGCCTTTTGATGAACCTCGCGGTATTCAGATTCCCAAGTGCTATCCCATGTAATGCCTCCACCAACTCCATAGATGGCTTTCCCTTGATGCAGTTGAATAGTTCGGATAGCAACATTAAAAATCCGTTGCCCATGTGGAAGCAAGAGACCAATCGTTCCACAGTAGACTCCACGCGGTTGTGGCTCCAAGTCCTTAATGATTTCCATAGTCGCAATTTTCGGTGCTCCCGTTATGGAACCACAAGGAAATAGAGAACGGAAGATTTCAACAAGGTCCACATCCTCTCGCAACTGACTATTGATGGTCGAAGTCATCTGCCAGACAGTCGAATACTGCTCCACTTGACACAAACGCTCCACATGCTCACTCCCCACCTCAGAAATACGATTCATATCATTGCGCAAGAGGTCCACAATCATCATATTTTCAGAGCGATTTTTAGGATCCTGCTCCAACCAACTGGCCTGCTCCAAATCTTCTTGGTCAGTCATGCCACGCTGAGTCGTTCCCTTCATTGGTCGCGTTGTCAACTCACGGTCATTTTGCTCAAAAAAGAGCTCTGGACTCATGGATATCACTGCCATCTCGTCATGTTCAACATAGGCGTTGTAGCCCGCCTCCTGTTCTACTACCATGCGATTGTAGATGGCAAAAGGATTGGCAGACAACTCCTGCTTGAGTTGGACGGTGTAGTTGACCTGATAGGTGTCCCCCTGTCGCAAATGATGATGTATCTGTGCAATAGCCTTTTCATAGTCTGCTGCAGACGTTACTTCCTGCCAATTTGAGGGCAAATCAACCTCATCATAAGTCAGAGGAATAGGGGATGTTTCTACCCTATCATGAACTGTAAAATATAGCAGGTACTCTGCCAGTAAAGGAGCTTTATGAACTGCTAATTTCTCCTCAAAAGCAGGTGCAGCCTCGTAGCTGACATAGCCCACCACATAATAACCCTGCTCTTGGTAGCTTTCCACTTGTGCCAGCAAATCTGCCACTTCTGCTACATTTCTCGTTTTCAACTCTTTAATAGGCTGGGTAAAGATGTATCTCTCCCCCAAATCCCTAAAATCAATCACTGTTTTTCTATGCATACCTTAAGTATAGCATAAATTAAGAAAACCCTCATCCGCAAAGCAGATGAGAGATTTCGATTATTTAAAGATTGAAGTTTTAAAGCTGTTTGTTTGTTGAAGAAGTTTCTTGAAGATTTTTTCTTTAAGTGCAACAGTATTGTCAGATTTAACTGAACCATTTTTAAGAGTTGCTTTATCTTTTTCAACTGCTTCAGCAAATGCACGTTTTAAGTCTTCGTAGCTACTGTATGTAGTGCCGTCGATTGTAACAGGGTTAAATCCTGCTTTCGCTTTATCCACAACTTCTTTGAAGTATTCTTTCTTCCACTCTTCCAGTGTACTGAATTTACCATCAGAAACTTTCTTAATGATGAAGTCATCACCTAGACTAGCATGACCAGCCTGTTTAGACTCATTTTTCAGCATGTTAGAAGCGTAGTTTAAGAAGCCTTTTTCATATCCAAAGTAACCCCACATACGGAATGTGTTATGCTTGAATGACATTGCTCCTGGAGCCCCTTCACTTGTATTACCACCGTAAATACCTGCAGTGATAGGCACCGTTACATAGGCAGAGCCAAATCCAGTTGGGTCATAAGTACCATTACCAGGACCGTGTTTGGTCATGAAGTTCTTGTCTACTAGATCGTTGACAGAAGTTAAGTTATACTCTTTTTCTTCTGCATTCAAATCACGAACCTCGTCATATTGGTTCTTCGTATTAGCGTTACGTAATTTCTTAGCAACTTTCTTGAACCAAGCGTTGTTTAGTTCTTTATTATGTTTATCAAGAACAGCTTCACCTTCAAGGTAGTCAAGAAGCATTAGAGTATCGTTGAAACCTTTCATGTAATGATCGATTTCCGCACGAGATGTAAGGTCGTTTGGATTAGTGTTATACCATTGATTTCCATCGTTTGGACGTTCGTAGGCCATGTTCAATCCTAGTGCTTTAAAATCACCGTTTGGACTTGTTTCAGCAGGAGATTGTAACATACCTTGTGCGAATGCTTCTAGATCAGTACCTTCACGGTGTCTAGAACCACCTAAGTAAACCATACGGTCATTTACGTGAGTCGTTTCGTGAGTAAATGCAGAGATACCAAAGTCACTAATCATATTGGTAACCATGAAGAAGACTGAATCATCTTTATAAGGATTACCGTAGATACGAGCTACAGCTCCCATACGCCAGTCAGTAGCATGGTAACGACCTGTTGGTCCGTACAATTCACGAACTGGAGCGACATCTTTACCGCTATTAGTGTGACCGTATTTATCAGTTCCTTCTTTATAGTTTTGGTTATCAAGTACTGGTGTTGGCACCATGTTATTGCTCTTCAATAGCTGGTTGCGAACTTTATCTAATGATAAACGAGACCAGAAATCCAAGTAGTTTTGTTGAGCTTTAGCAACTTTATCAATTTCAGGTTTGAATGCCTCACGTTCTGCTTCAGTATTCTTACCGTATTTCTCAAATGAACTGTATGCTAGTGTATTGTATGTTGAGATTAGAATCATGTGCGCATCTTTTAAGTTCAGAAGTGGCAGGATCATCTTACCGTGCATGTCGTTATTTAGTCCTTCGTATGCTCTGTGTTTCTTATCAGCAAATTCAGGAGTTGTTGTCTTCGGCTCAACCACATATACGTTATCTTTAGTTGCTTTTATGAACCAATCGTTTAAGTCTGTATCGCTTGTGAAGAGTTCCATATTGTATTTCAAGAACTCATGTAAGTTACCTTTACCAGTAGCACCAGCGATTACTTCACGATAAGCATCGTGAGTACGATCACCCTTAATATAACTTTCTTTAGAGCCAATATTAATGATTCGATCTAACACACTAACATTCTTACCATAGAAGTCCGGTTTGAATAACATTAATTCTTTAATGTTAAAGTCATCGAATTTAACTCCGTAGTAACGGTTGAGGTAAGACAAACCAAGAAGAACTGCAGCCTTATTGTCATCGATTTTCTTAATCAAGGCACGTTTTGCAGCTTCATCTGTGTTCAATTGGTGATCTTCATTTTCCACTAACTTCGTAACAAATTTATTAAGGTTATCTTTAACATACTTGAAGCTTTCTTCTAAGTACAAATCCTTAATTGCATTGACTTTGTTGCCACCAGTTCTACCCAAGTGTTGGTAAATCGGGTCAGATTGCAATTCAACTGGACTCAATTTACTTTCGATAGCGCTGATTAAATCTGCACGATCTTTAACAACCATGTTTGGTGTATAAACAACTTCACCAAGTTCAGCGATACTATATTCTTTCACTTGCTTAACTTGAGAATCTTTTAGTGAAATTGTTAAGATTTCTTTTGTCTTATCGGCATAGTGAACCATAATATGGTCAGCATCTGTAAGGTCTGTGACAAAGTCATTTCCTTTCATTGCAGTTACAGACAATACTTCTTTAGTCATTAATGGACTATCAGCAGCTAATTTATTTCCTTGATTTATAATCCATTCTTTGTTGTAGAACGGTTGAAGTTTTTCAACATTACGATAAGCAAGCTCACGAGATGCATCGTAATCTTGAGTATCTTTGTAAGTGTCAGATTTTGGTTTAACATTATTTAATGTATCTGAAACAAGAGGCTTGATAACATAATCATTAGCTGTAATTCCTAATGTTGCAATTTTCTGGTCAGCTTCATCTTGAGACACTTCTTTAATTCGGTTAGAAACAGAGAATTTAAATGAACGTTTACCTGTACTTACATCTTTCACGATAAAGTTACGTTCTAAAGCGTTATTTGAGAAGTATCCACCATCTTCGTCAATATCTTTAGATCCATAGAACACTTCACCATTTTCAACTTTCATCATAGACACAGAGTCTGCAACTTTACCCCATGCCCAGTTCTTACTAAGGAAACCACCTACTTCAACAGGTGTGTTTACCTTAATAGTTCCTTTAGTAACAGCATTGCGAACAGAACCATATTTACCAATTCCGTTAGGATCAGAACCGTTATCTGATCTAGCAACAAATCCACCAATACGAGCTTTATTAGCAACTATATCAGCTTCTACATATCCTTTATCGACATTACCTTTCCAGATTTCGCCAACCATGCCACCGAAGTCCCAACCTCTATCACCTACACCAGTAAGTTTACCGATATAAGCAACATTAGTAAGCTGTCCGCCGTTATCTAATTTGTTAACAAGTCCGGCAATTCCATCTCTACCAGTGATGCTACCAGTTACTTTAATATTCTCAACCGTAGCATTTTTAACAGTTCTAGCAAGAGCAGAAATGTTATCAATCCATGGCATATTAATATCGACATTAGCCAAGTTAACATCTTTAACCGAACCACCTTCAATACCACCAAATAATTGACGTGTCATATTGTGGATTGAATAACGTTGTCCCTCAACACTTGATAACTTACCTCTAAATGTACCAGGAACATACTCTTTATTTGGTGTTGGAACATTAGCAGCATTCAAATCTGCACCAAGTTTAAACTCACCGCTAGGGTTAGCTTTCATATCTTTTACAAGCTCATTGAAGTTGTAGTAAACATTACCTTCTTTTGCTTTTTGTTTTTCAAAGTAATGTACATACTCTTCACTAAGTGTGTTATCTGCATTACGTTGAACTAAGTCCGGTGCTTTGGCAGTGACTTTGTATAAAGTTTTTCCATCTTTTTCTACTTCTTCAATCTTGTCAACAGCAAGTCTTGTAACTTTGTTGTCGTGAGTTGTAACTCGTAGATAAAGCGGAGCAACATCAGCTGGTTTTTCTGTAAGCAAACTAGTATCTGTTTCATTACCGTCAGCGTCCACACTCATCAAGCTTGTTTCTTTGATGTTTTTGATTTCAACTTTTTTGAGGTCAATTCTTAGAGGTTCTTCATTCAGAACTACTTCCTCATCGCCTTCACCACGGTCATAAACCATCTTAGTTTCAATCTTATAATCTTTGTAGTATTGCAAATCTGTCAGGCTAGCTGTTAAGTTGTCAGGTGAAACATTCAATGTTTTCACAATCTCATCACCTTTTTTCAGAGTTAAGGTGATAGATTTAATGGCCGCCTTGCTTGGATTTTCTAGACTATATTTAACATCTGAAGTCCGTTTCAAATCCTTAGGTTCAACTGCAGTGATGGTCAATACTGGTTTTTCAAAGCTCTTAGTACCACGTTTCAAAATTCGGTCTTGAGGGGCCTCAATTACTTCTTCCGTTACTTTTGGTGCATCCTCAGTCTTAACTCCTTTGATAGTATTAAAAGTCTTAGTGATTTTTTTCTGACCTTCTT
Organism: Streptococcus mitis 17/34; assembly: GCA_000430305.1. GTDB lineage: Bacteria > Bacillota > Bacilli > Lactobacillales > Streptococcaceae > Streptococcus > Streptococcus mitis_AW. Next base: position 677 of record ASZZ01000002.1, on the reverse strand, counting down.
TCCCTTCTTGAGCTACGACTTCTAAACCTTTTTTCAGTTGATTATCTTCTTCAATCTTTTCTTTGAATGGAATCTTTTCAAGGCTTTCCTCTACAAGAGTTCCTTCAATTGGTTTTGTACCACGGCTTACCTGTTGATTTACAGGCTCCTTAGTCACTTCCGTACTGGTTGAAAGAACTTGGTCAGTTTTGACACCTTCTACCGTTTTATAGGTTGTTTTTGTAACTTGACTTCCTTTTTCACCATTTCGTAGGATAGTTTCTTCGTCTGTATACTTAGTTGAATCCTCAGTCGTTTCAGTTTTGTAGTCAATTTCTGTAGTTGATTCTTCAACAAGGGTTCCCTCAGTCACCTTATACTCAGGTAACTGATCTTGAACAAGTGCTTGACCTTCCTTGCCTTCCTCTTGAGTTCCTTTTACTTCTACTTGAGCTTCTGGTAGTTCAGGTTGCGTTAAAGATTGGCCTTCCTTACCTGCCTCTTGAGTTCCTTTAGATTCTACTGTAGCCTCTGGAAGTTCTGGCTGTACTAAAGCTTGACCTTCCTTACCTACCTCTTGAGTTCCTTTAGACTCTACTGTAGCCTCTGGCAATTCCGGTTGCGTTAAGGATTGACCTTCCTTACCTACCTCTTGGGTTCCTTTAGACTCTACTGTAGCCTCTGGCAATTCCGGTTGC
>ASZZ01000001.1 GCA_000430305.1 Streptococcus mitis 17/34 | reverse complement strand
TGCTTTGTTACCACCTTGTTTTACAGTAGCACTTGCAATTTTTCCGCTATCATCTTTGAATTTGATATCGAATGAATTTTCTTCCCCACCGTATACATAAACTTCTTTAGTAGCTTTATTAGAGTAAGGAATCTCTACTGTTGGAGCTACTACTGGAGTTGCTGGATTTACTAGATATGCTGCTGCAATCTTATCTTTTGATCCATCAGGATAAGTGATAGTAAGATTTCCTTTTTCATCCACACTGTATTGTGAATTTGCTGGAAGACTCGGGTTAGCAGATTTCACTGCTTCGATAATCTTGTTCTTTTCAGTTTCACTAACGCCGTTAGAATCTGCAATATCTACTTTTGTACCTGCAACTGGTTCATATTTCTTAGCAGTCTCAAGGACTATTACTTTAAGTTCTCTGTATATCTTTGTTGGTTTATCTCGATTACTTGCATGAAAAACAATACTGTTAGTTCCTGCTGGCTGATCCATTGCAACAGTACCACTATATTTAGCATCACGTTGGTTAATCGTAGCTCCATTTGAAGATCCTAGGTATCCCCCTGATGGTAATACTCCTTTTATAGCTGTCGGATTTTTCTCAACTGAAAATTTCTCTAAAGCTGTAGCTTGAGCTACAACATCAACATCAATTTTATCACCAGGATATACTGTAATAGTCTCTTTACTTACTAATAGTCTAGTATCATTATTACCAGTAACCCCACCATCAATAATAGTTAATGGTGTTTTCGTAACTGTAATCGGTGCACTCTTAGCTGACTCTGTTCCACCTGCTGGTGTTGAAGTAGCTGTAATCTCTCCTTCTGGAAGACTGTTTGTAGGGTGAACAGTTGCTACACCTTGGTCGTTAGCTACCGCTTCACCGATCACAACACCATCTGTGTTGTAAAGCTTAACAGTTGAACCTGCTGGTGCTTTGATAGTCACATCCGCTGGCGTACTTGCTTTACCTGCCAAATCATTGACAATTTCTGGACCACTAGTTGTTGGTGTTGCTGCTGGATTGTTAGTCGCTGCACCTGCCGCTGGTTTGTTAGTTGCTGCATCTGGCGCTGGCGCGCTTGGTTTTGGTGCTTCTGGTTTTGGAGTAACTGGCTTAGCTGGTGCTACTGCTTCTTTTTCTTTTTCAACAATTACTTTTACAGGAACTTCTTTTGTAGATGTATCCGGGTAAGTTACAACTGCTGTTGCTCGTTTTTCACCTGGAGTTTGTGTATCTACTGCATCCTTGTACTTAACTGTTGTTCCTTTTGGAAGAGTGTCTAAGTTTCCAATTGATTTTGTCGCATCTGGTTTTTGACCAACTTTTACAGTTTGATCTTTCGCTGTTGGTGTCGAAACATCAGACTGCCACATCTTTATAGGGTTAGTTGCAATGTTGGCGAAACCTGCATTGGCACCAGCAGTGGCGCTACGCATCATACCAAACACAACCTTCATATCTTTCAACTGTTCGTTAGATGTTGTTGCAGGAACTTCAGTTCTAAAACTCCATGCATAGCCATCATAACCTGAACCACCCGTAGTCGAACGATCCACAATCAAACGTTTGTCATTCAAGGCAACATTATCCAATAACTCTTTAGTTCTCGGAGAAGAATTAGATGCCGCACTCTTGAAATATCTGTCCTCCTGACCGGCAAGTTTTTCTATAGAACGACCATAGATACCACTTTCCCAACCAGAAGCCAGAGAAAAGGTATCTTTTTTGTCTAATGGTAATCCAGCAGCTGTAGCTGGTGCTGGATTTTCAAACGTTACAGAACTACTCAATGCTGAACCATCAGGTTTTGTACGTTCAAGTTTTTTAGTTTTAGGATTTAATTTACCTTGGATTGGAGAGTTATATTTTGCACGTGTAATGCTAGTTGGCATATTAACTTCTGCAGGAATTTGGATGAAATTTCGATATACATCTCCTCCATCTGTATTATACGTATTAGATAGATTTTCTGCATGATCATTATAAAAGACAAGCCAATCTAATGAAGTAATCTTCCCACTAGCATCTTTATTATATTTAACTTTATAATTTGTAACTCTAGAAACTGCATTAACAGCGTCATCTGTAGACGTGGCTTTATTAACATCATTAAGGATATAGGTATCACTATGACCATTTGCGGCTGCATTTGTACCTTCTGAATAGGCAACTTCCGCTCTAAAAGCATTATTCTTATCTAATGCTTTACCGTTACGTGAGTCGTTAGATCCTGTGTTTTCGATTGAGTTAGATTCTGATTTTTTCTCAGTGTTTTCTGCTTTTTTACCTACAGTTGGTTGTCCGTTAGTAGTGTCTACTGCTGGAGTTTCTTTTTTCTCTACAGGTTTGTTTTTTAATTTAGTGTTCGCTGTAGTTACAAGTTTATTGTAAGCTTTTGTGATTTCATCTTGAGTTGTTGCGTTTGCTAATGTAGCTTTTGCAGCTTCTAAGTCAGCTTTTAATACCGCAACACTCTCTTCTGTTTTGCTTTCGTATGTTCCGTTAGCTAATTTTGCTTCGATTTCTGCAATGTAGTTTTCAAGTTTAGTTTTGTCTAAAGCTTTAACTTCTTTTGCAGTTTCTCCATCAAGTTTTGCTGCTACAGCTGGTGTTGTAGCAACTTCTGACTTGATTTCTGCTACAGCAGCAGGTGCCTCATAAGTCTTGCCATCTCCGTTCGGTGTAGGGGTAACATCCCCAGTAGTCGAGTTGTTTGCTACAGTAGTTTCTGCTGTGTTTGCATGAACCACTTGAGTAGCTAAGCTAGCTCCGACCGCAAAAACAAGAGAACAACCGAATAGGAAGTGCTTTCCTTTTTTGATCATTCTCCAGTTCTTTTGCTCTGCATTTTTACGATTAAAATACATTACATTTTCTCCTTTTGATTTCTAAAAAATAGCATGTAGTACACATACACATACACATACACATACACATACACATACACATACACATACATTCAACATTATAATTTATATAAGCAGATTTGTCAATTATATTAATTATTATTTATTATTTTCCATTATTTTCAGAATATTTCAGAATTTAAATCATTTATTATATTATAATATTTCAACAAAAATAAAATCCCCATTTTCTTCAAAACTATGATAAATTCCATTTTTTCGAATACTTATAAAGAGTATATTAACTACACCTGAAGCTAGCTCATCCCTTTTGAGTGTCAAAAAGTAGAGAACTATAAAAGTAAAGCTTATCAGATACCAATACTCTTCGAAAATCTCTTCAAACCACGTCAGCTTCCATCTGCAGCTTCAAAACTAGTGTTTTGAGCAACCTGCAGCTAGCTTCCTAGTTTGCTCTTTCATTTTCATTGAGTATAAACTATGGTCAAGAAGAAATCATTCTCTCTGACCATCTCTTTGAAGCCTTACAAGACTTCTAGAGACCTGCATTTTTGCCTCTTCAAAAAAAGCCCCATACTATCTGGAGTTCAGGAATTCCTGCTACAGATAGTATAGAGCTCAAAAAGCAGTTACATAACTGCAACTGCTTTCTATTCTTGCATGGCGTAACCCACACCACGCACGGTTTTAATATAGCTTTTCTGACCTTTTACATCAAGCTTGCTACGTAGATAACGGATATAGACATCCACAATATTAGTTTCGGTCGCACTTTCATACTTCCAGACACTTTCCAACAACTGCTCACGAGTCAGGACTTTCTTGCTTCCCATAAGAGTAGCCAAAAGATCATACTCACGACGCGTCAGAGCAATCATCTCTTCGCCACGATAAACAGTATGATGTTCTACATCCATACGCAGATTTCGGTAAGACGTTGGAACCTTCATCTGACTACAGTGTTGGTCGATAAAGTCCCGACCTCGGAAAATTGCTGAAATACGAGCTACCAGATTCTCAATAATAACTGGCTTATAGATGTAAGAAACGGCAAAGCGTTGGATTGCCTCAAGCTGATCTTGCAATTCTTCACGATGGTCCAAGACCATGATGACTGAAGCTGGCTTAGTCCGACTCAGCTTGTCTGCAAAATCCTGGGCTGTCATATCCCCCAGATGAGCATTCAATAAAATCAAGTCATAGTCTGTCTGAAGAGCCATGGAGAGGGCTTTTTGCCCTTCCTCAACCTGATCAACTCGGTATTGCTCTTTTTGGAGTTCCAAACTTAAAAAATGAGCTAGATTTCGTTCTTTCTCAAGTAATAAAATCCGTTTCCCCATGGCAGACCTACTTATTTTTCGTCATACCAAGAGTAGTGGAAGGTTCCTTCTTTGTCTTTACGTTGGTAAGTGTGGGCACCAAAGTAGTCACGTTGCGCTTGGATTAAGTTAGCTGGAAGGTCAGCTGAACGGTAGCTATCAAAGTAAGTAATAGCTGCTGAGAATGTTGGCACTGGTACACCAGCTTGAACAGCAAGAGCTACGATATCACGCACTGCTTGTTGGTACTTAGCAGTAACATCCAAGAAGTACTCATCCAAAAGAAGGTTAGCAAGGTCTGCATCACGGTTGTAAGCATCTGTGATCTTTTGCAAGAAACGAGAACGGATGATACAGCCATCACGCCAGATAGATGCGATGTCCGCAAATGGCAAGTTCCAGTTGTTTTCTTTAGAAGCTACACGCAATTGAGCAAAACCTTGTGCATATGAAATGATTTTTGAGAAGTAAAGAGCTTGACGGATTTTTTCAATCAACTCAGCCTTGTCTCCTTCAAATTTGAAGGCAGCTGGTTTTGGAAGAACCTTGCTAGCATGCACACGTTCTTCTTTGTAAGTTGAAATGTAACGTGCAAATACTGACTCAGTGATGAGTGACAATGGCACACCAAGGTCAAGTGATGATTGGCTAGTCCATTTACCAGTTCCCTTGTTACCTGCAGCGTCAAGGATGTAGTCTACGATTGGTCCGTCTTGACCTTCATCGTCTTTACGGCTCAAGATATCAGCTGTAATTTCGATCAAGTAGCTGTCCAATTCACCCTTGTTCCACTCAGTAAAGATTTCAGCCATATCTTCTGCAGAAAGGCCTAGCAAGTGTTGCATCAAGTCATAGCTTTCTGCGATCAATTGCATATCTCCATACTCGATACCGTTGTGAACCATTTTCACATAGTGACCAGCTCCATCAGGACCGATGTAAGTCACACATGGTTTGCCATCTTCTGGTGCTTTAGCTGAGATTTCTTCAAGAACATCCGCAACCAATTCGTAGGCCTCTTTTTGTCCACCAGGCATGATAGAAGGACCTTCAAGGGCACCTTTTTCACCACCAGAAACCCCAGTACCGATAAAGTTGATGCCTGAGTTTGCCAATTCTTCATTACGACGGATTGTATCTTTGTAGAAAGTGTTTCCTCCGTCAATCAAGATATCACCTTTATCAAGGTGTGGAAGAAGGGCTTGGATTGTAGCATCTGTACCAGGTCCAGCTTGAACCATCAGCATGATACGACGAGGTTTTTCGATTGAGTTTACAAAACTTTCAACGTCATAGCTTGGCACAAAGTTCTTTTCAGGATGGCAAGCAATCACATCTTCAGTTTTTTCTTTACTACGGTTGTAAATAGCAACTGTGTAACCACGAGATTCAATATTAAGGGCAAGGTTACGACCCATTACGGCCATACCAACGACACCAAAGTTAGCTTTTGTCATTTGACACTCCTCTTGTTTAATTTGTTTTATTTTATCATTTTTACTTTTGAAAAGAAAGAATTTTGTAACGACTGCTTAGTAGTCCAAGTCATCCGCATGTCCAGAACCATTTCCAACAAAGTATCCTGTCTTACAGTTAAGGGTAAAGAGATAGGTTCCATCTGGCTTGTAGAGGTTGTAATAACCATTTCCATTAACGATATTGACACGTTCAAGGATGTATTGGTTACCAGTGATATAACCACGTGAGCGTGAAGTCGCTAGAATTTGTTCCAAAACGCCATCCGCGAAATCCCAGGCAGAGTTGTTACTGTCATCCACAGCCGATTGATTGAACGGCACACGGCTTGAAGCTCTTTGTAGGTTAACTCCAGAACTTGATAGACCGCCATGGCTATCATCCCGCGCAGAAACTGAACTATTTGTTGAGGCGCTTGAAGACGGACTAGTGTTACTTGTAGTACTCTCTGTAGAAGAATTTGAACTTGCTTGACTAGAACTGCTAGTTTGACTAGAACTTGAGCTAGACGTACTTGTTTGCTGGCTCTTACCAAGGCTGATAGCCTTATCTAGCACTTTATCAATCTCAGTATTCCCAGTTTTGATATCCGTAAATTTAGCATCCACTTTGGCTTTGGCATTGGTATCCAAAACACCATCCACAATAGCTGGTTTTTCAAATTGTGCATTAACATCTTGAATGGACTTGATTTGCGTTGCTAGACTATCATATTTCGATTTGGCAAGCGTATGTTCACGACTACCTTCCAGCTTATCAAGTAAAACCTTGAGTTGAGTCAGCTTATCAAACTGGCTATTCTTCAAAGCTGTTTTATTGCTATCTGTGTAGAAGGCATCGTATAAATTATTAAATTCTTCCGCTTCCGCCTGCGAGTTTGTGGTTGATTGAGAAGTTTGAATTTCCTTGGTCGAACGAGCCACTTGACTATAAACATAATAACCAGTCCCAATAACAAGAATCCCTACCGCAGCTAACAAGCCATAAAGAATCTGTTTCTTAACACTTTGCCCATCTTCACTATCCACCATTGGATACTCTGTTTCGACTGCCTCCTCAGTGTCAAATTCCTCATCAAAAGGAGTTTCTGTCCCTTGTGTAGATTCTAAGTCATCAAACTGGATGACATCATTCTCTACTATCGTAGGCTCAACAGCTGTCTCTTCCCGAATCTCTTGGATAAGATCATCCAAACTCTGCGTTTCGACTAATTCCTCCTTTTTGTATTGGCGAGTCGCAAACTTATCCGCCTCAATTTCATCTTTGTGTTGCTTGACATACTTATCTAAAATGGAGTCCTCAGGCAAGACCCCTGCTTCTACTTCTTCATTTTTACGAATAGCTTGACCAACTGTTAACTCTTTTGCTTCATCAAAATCAAATCGCGGTTCTTGTCCTTCATTTTTATGACGATCCCGTCTTTTCTTAGTCATGAATTTACCTTCCTACTTTACTTCTTGGCGTTTGACACGCTGCCCAAAATATTGATACAGATCCACTTTCAAGGTTCCATTGTACAACTTACGCTTCTTGTCCGCTTGGCTACCATACTTGCTTTCAAAGGCTTCATCACTAGTTAGGATAAACTTGCTCCACGTTTTCAGCGGTGCAAATACTTGACCCATTTCAGCATAAAGCTTGGTCACCCCTGCATCATCTGATAAACGTTCTCCATAAGGCGGATTGGAGATAATCACACCATTGATTTTATCCGAACGTAAATCCTGCACGCGCATCTGCTTAAAGGTAATATCTCCTGCAACACCAGCTGCCTGAGCATTAGCCTTAGCAATCTCCACCATGCGAGCATCAATATCACAACCCATGATATCCAACTCAAGTTCACGATCCACTTTTTGGGCCGCTTCTGTACGCACTTCTTGAATCAAGCGATCGCTAACCCAGTTCCATTCCTCAAAGGCAAAAGAACGACAAAGTCCTGGTGCCATCTTTCGAGCAATCATGACAGCCTCGATACAGAAAGTCCCCGAACCACAGGTCGGATCAATTAAAGGCTTGTCTGGATACCAGTTAGATAGTTGTAAAATGGCTGCTGCCATATTTTCCTTGATAGGAGCGCCACCCTTTTCGGTACGATAACCACGTTTAAAGAGGCTAGATCCTGTCGTATCAATCATGACAGTTGCCACATCCTTTAGAATAGAAACCTCAATCTTAAACTCTGGGCCATTCTCCATCAGTGGAACACCTTCTGGACGGGCATAGTGTTTCTGCAATTTCTTAACAACAGCTTTCTTAGAAATAGCCTGAACACTCGGTTCATTATGTAGTTTAGATTTAACACATTTGGCTTTTGAAATCGGGAATCGAGCTCCAAGTGGTAAATAATTTTCCCAATCTAAGGCGAATACTCCTTGGAACAGCTCTTCAAAAGTCTTGGCAGGAAAGGTTCCTACGATAATTTTGATACGATCTGCTGCTCGAAGCCAAAGGTTAGTTTCGATAATAGCTCTCACGTCTCCTTGAAAACGAACACGTCCATTTTCAACTTGGCAGTCATAACCCAACTCTCGCACTTCTCTTCCCACTACAGCTTCCAGACCAGCTGCCACAGTTGCAATTAAATTAAATTCTTTTTTCATGTTACAGTCTTGCAAGACCTTTCTATTGTACACTTTAAAAAATGAGGTTGAGAAAATTTTCTCAGCCTCAACCTATATGCAATTTTCTATAAGCCATGTTTTGTTCCAGAAGTGACTAGGACCACTTCCTTCGATAATCATCTGTCTACCACTAGCAGCTCTAGCTGATAGCAGTCAGAGTACTACGTTCGTTTCCGTGCACTCCATGCCCCGACCAAAATTTGGGTTGCTAGCTTGAGGGGTTTACCGCGTTCCACTCTCTCCGTTTCCAGAAAGACTCCGTCACTGTGGCACTTTCAAGCCTACTCTGACCTATCCAAAGACTTAGCCATTTCAACTGCCGTAACGATTTCTCGTTCCTAGCTTATGGTTTCGCCTAGCACAAACACTACAGGCATCACAGCCTGTGCTAGCATGGACTTTCCTCATGAAAAGCAACTCTCCTCACGCGATTATCCAAAAATTGCACTTTTTAAATAAGCTCTTAAAATCCTGAGTTATCTAAAATTTGTTTACCAAACACTTCTTTTTCAAGACGATTCAAACGTTTTAAAATATCAAAGTTCGTCATAGAACTTGTTGTTGCCGCTTCAAGAGGTTCTGTTTGAACTGGTGAAGGTTTTGGTTTACGAGCTAATTCTTCCTTCAAATCCGCAATTTCCTGACGAAGTGACTTGACCAAGGTAGCATAGGTTTCATAGTCCTTAATGACATCGTCCAAAAACTCATCAACTTCTACTTTACTATACCCACGGACTTCACGTCCAAACTCTTGTTCAAAAATATCTTTCGCCGAAAAAATAATACCTGCCATGTCTCTCTCCATTCTCAGTTGCTAGTATTATTATATAAAAAAAGACAAACAAAAATCAAGGTCAAAGCTTCAATTTTCGGAAAAATTTTCTGCAAGTTCATTTAGCTGATCAAATGTTAGTCTATTTATAAAATAGTCTTCCTGCTCTTTCATCATTTGGTAAATATAAGCTAGTCTCGTTTCATTTTCCTCATCATAAAAAAGATAAGAACTATTCGTATTTTCCAATAAAAACTGCTGGTAATCTCTTAACTGACCTTTGTGTTCATAACGAGGATAGGCATATTTGACAAAGTCTACCTGCTTAAAACGACTCAGCTTCATCTGATTACCTTCATTCCAATTTTCCCCATGAGTTTCAAAAGCAAAAATGGTGGCCAAGTAGAAACCGTATTCAGTCTTCATTTCCTGGGCAACCTCTAAAACCCAATATTCAAAGCCCAAAGTTCCGGTAAATACAAGCCAAGTCACCCCATCTTCTGCCATAGCTTCTAAATCCCTACGTATCGCTTTTTTAATCAATTTAAGACGAGGATCCTTGTCCGAAAACAAACCCAAATCAAAAGCAGAATAGCCTAAAACCAAAGCTGTAGTCATTTTTAACCCTTTCTGTGTAAAATTATGGTATAATAGACTGATGTTATTGTACCAATAAGGAGAATTATGGTCAACTATCCTCATAAAATTTCATCCCAAAAAAGACAAACATCACTTTCTCAACCCCAAAATTTCGCAAATCGAGGAATGTCTTTTGAAAAGATGATTAATGCTACCAACAACTACTATTTGTCTCAGGGCTTGGCTGTTATACACAAGAAACCAACCCCTATTCAAATCGTACGAGTGGACTATCCACAACGAAGTCGTGCCAAGATTGTTGAAGCCTATTTTCGACAAGCTTCAACGACAGACTATTCTGGCGTTTATAAGGGATATTACATCGACTTTGAAGCCAAGGAAACAAAACAAAAACGTGCGATTCCGATGAAAAATTTCCATCCACATCAGATTCAGCATATGGAACAAGTCCTTGCTCAACAAGGAATCTGCTTTGTCCTTCTTCACTTTTCTTCTCAGCAAGAAACCTACTTATTACCGGCATATGATTTGATTCGCTTCTATCATCAAGATAAGGGGCAAAAATCAATGCCACTTGGATACATACGAGAATACGGTTACCAGATAAAACTAGGGGCATTTCCACAAATTCCCTATCTCGATGTCATCAAAGAACATTTACTAGGTGGTAAACAAGATGAATAAATACATTCTTATGCGAATATTAAAGTATACTGGAATCTTTTTCCTAACTCTCTTTATCGCATTATTTCTATTGGGCGGGGGTGTTTTCCTCTATTTTGTAAGTAAAGCTCCAGCACTATCAGATAGTAAATTAGTTGCAACAACTTCGAGCAAGATTTACGACAATAATAACGAACTCATTGCCGATCTGGGCTCTGAACGCCGAGTAAACGCTCAGGCCAACGAAATTCCTACTGATTTAGTCAAAGCCATCGTGTCTATCGAGGACCATCGCTTCTTTGACCACAGAGGGGTAGATACGATTCGGATCATGGGGGCCTTCTTACGTAACTTACAAAGTAACTCTTTACAGGGAGGATCAACCCTAACCCAGCAGTTGATTAAGTTGACCTATTTCTCAACATCAACTTCGGATCAAAATATCTCCCGAAAAGCACAAGAGGCATGGTTAGCTGTCCAATTGGAACAAAAAGCTACCAAACAAGAAATCCTTACCTACTACATCAATAAGGTCTATATGTCAAATGGTAACTATGGTATGCAGACAGCAGCCCAAAATTACTACGGAAAAGACTTAAAAGACCTCTCTCTACCTCAATTAGCTTTGCTAGCAGGTATGCCACAGGCACCCAACCAATACGATCCTTACTCTCATCCAGATGCAGCGTTGGACCGTCGTAATTTGGTTCTTTCAGAAATGAGAGGACAAGATTACATTAGTGCTGAACAATATGAAAAAGCTATCAACACACCTATCACTGATGGTTTACAAAGTCTTAAGTCAACTGCTACTTATCCAGCATATATGGATAACTATCTAAAAGAGGTTATTGAACAAGTAGAGCACGAAACTGGATATAATCTTCTTACTACTGGAATGGAAGTCTACACCAATGTAGACAAGGACATTCAACAAAGACTTTGGGATATCTACAATACAGATGAATATGTCTCTTATCCAGATGATGACCTTCAAGTAGCCTCAACTATCGTAGATACTTCCAATGGTAAAGTCATCGCCCAACTTGGAGCTCGTCACCAAGCAAGCAATGTTTCATTCGGTACTAACCAAGCTGTGGAAACCAACCGTGACTGGGGATCAACCATGAAGCCAATCACTGATTATGCCCCAGCCTTAGAATACGGTGTATATGATTCAACTGCAACTACTGTCCACGATATTCCTTATAACTACCCTGGAACAAGTACCCCTGTCTACAACTGGGATCGAGCATATTTTGGTAACATTACTCTGCAATATGCCCTTCAACAATCTCGTAACGTACCTGCTGTTGAAACACTAAACAAGGTTGGTTTAGATAGAGCTAAAAACTTCCTAAATGGTTTAGGAATCGACTATCCTGTAATGCACTATTCAAATGCTATTTCAAGTAATACAACTGAATCTGGTAAACAGTACGGTGCAAGCAGTGAGAAAATGGCTGCGGCTTACGCTGCATTCGCTAATGGCGGTATCTACCACAAACCAATGTACATCAATAAAATCGTCTTTAGTGATGGTAGCGAAAAAGAATTCTCTGACGCTGGCACAAGAGCTATGAAAGAGTCTACTGCCTATATGATGACAGAAATGATGAAAACAGTCTTAACATCTGGAACAGGTTACAATGCCTACCTTCCTGGAATCCCTCAAGCAGGGAAAACAGGGACTTCCAACTATACAGATGAAGAAATCGAAAATCATATCAAGATGAATCAACTTGTAGCACCTGATGAAATGTTTGTAGGTTATACTCGTAAGTATTCAATGGCCGTTTGGACAGGTTATACCAACCGTCTCACTCCTATTGTAGGTGATGGCCTCACAGTTGCTGCTAGAGTCTATCGTAGCATGATGAGCTACCTTGCTCAAAATAACCATCCTGGAGATTGGACAATGCCTGAGGGACTATATAGAAACGGGCAGTTCGTATTCCTAAACGGAGCAAGAAATACATGGAGTACTCCTGATACACAACAAACACAATCAGAGGTAGAGAATCCCTCTACAACAACTGAAAGTTCAACTACCCAAGTAACACCTACTCCTGGTCAACAATCAAATAATCCTGCTCCAACAAATCCAAATCAGGGACAACCTGGCCAACAAATCCAACAGCAACCACAGGCTCCTCAAGTTCAACAACAACCACAACAGTAAACGAAAATCCTGAGAACTAGAAATTCTCAGGATTTTTATATAGTAGATTGAAATAAAATGTGAACAAATTGATTAGGAAATTCAAACTAATACTCTTCGAAAATCTCTTCAAACTACGTCAGCTTCACCTTGCCGTATATATGTGAGTAACTTCGTCAGTCTTATCTACAACCTCAAAACAGTATTTTGAGCAGTCTGCGGCTAGCTTCCTAGTTTGCTCTTTGATTTTCATTGAGTATAATTTCTAACAATGTTCTAGAAACAATGGTGTAGTATTGTAGACTCAATAGGCTGTATTATTCTAAATTCAACTCCCTCTACTAGAAAGACATATAAAGGAGTCGGCTACAAACCAACTCCTTTACCTTTATTTCACATGTTTTGCAAGTTCTTCTTGCGCTTTTTTATTGGATTCTTCTTTTTCTTTCATCCATTTATCTTGAGCTTTTTGATATTCATCTGTAGTGACTGCCTTGTCTTGAAGTTCAAGGTATTTGTAGCGGAGCGGATCGCTTGTCCCCTTGTTACCTGCGAAAGCGAAAGGTAAAGTAAATGGTACCATCTTAGACAAAATTGGACGCCCTGTACGAGATGTCGTTGGAATGACTAGGGCACTATCTGTCAACCAAGCTTGAGCTTCGGCATACTTGTTATAACGTTTTGTAACATCTGTAGTTTCTTCCCCTGCTTCATTGACCATTTTATCATAATCATTGAGTCCGACCTTCTTAGCTGCTTCATTGTCTTTTCCTGAGTCAAATCCTAGGTAAGTTCTCGTATTTTCTCCTACAGAAGGCTTGATGATGTCAAGATAAGTTGATGGATCTGAGAAATCTGGTCCCCATCCAACGTTATCAGAAATATCCCAATCCTCACCAGCAGCAGTTTGTGCAAATAAAGTTACATTAAGCACTTCATCTTTTTGCAATTGTTGGATATCAATAATGACATTATCAGTTCCTAAAGTCGCTTCCAAGGATTGTTTCATAGATTGGACGCGCTGAACTTTTGTAGTTGCTGTTTGGTCAACAGGCATATCTAGGTGAATTGGGAATTGTACTCCCTCAGCTTGCAAAGCTGACTTGGCTTTGGCAAATTCTGCCTTGGCTTTTTCTGGATTGTAAAGACCATCTTGTGCATCAGCAAGATTAACATCCTTCCATTCATCCCCGTAAGTCACCAATTTTTCTTTGACCATATCGCCAAAGTTTTTACCATCTGCTTGAACAAATGTTGGTGGAACAAAGATATTACGTAAGATTTTGCTTGCTCCAGTTTGTCCATTCAGCTGAGAGGCATAGGCTGTACGATCAAATCCAAAGGCAATAGCCTGACGGAAATCCTTGTTTAAGAGAGCCTTTTTAGTAGATGTCTTTTGTTCTTCGCTAGTCTTAGAAGTATATTTATAGGACTGACGGTCAATATTTGTCCCCACTACATAAGTCGTAGAGTCCTGTTGCGTATAGACAATATTGTCCTTCATCTCTTTCTCAAGCTCTGCAAAACTTGCACTTGTTGGATAGAGACGAGCTGCTGAAAGGCTACCGTCTTTAAAGTTTTCTGCAGGTTTACTAGTATCTTGACCGTCCCAGAATGACAATTTGACTTTGTCAATATGGACATTGTCCTTATCCCAGTAGTTTGGATTCTTCGCAAATTCAACAGCAGATTTGGTTACAATAGATTTCAACAAATAAGGACCATTGTACAAGATATTGCTTGGATCTGTTGCTTTGGCAAAATCATCCCCTTTTGAATTCAAAAACTCTTCATTAACTGGTGCTAAGACCCCCATTGTTGTTTTAGAATTCCAAAAACTTTCAGGTTTGTTCAATGTGTATTGAACTGTTTGATCATCAAGTGCTTTAATCCCAACTTGAGAAAAATCTTTATTTTCCCCTTTAGCGTAGGCATCCAAACCTTTAATCGAATCCTGTACCAAGTAAAGGGATTCAGATTTCTTATCTGCCGCATATTTAAGACCTGTTACAAAATCTTGAGCCTTAACAGAAGCATACTCTTCTCCCTCAGATGTGTACCACTTGGCATTCTGACGAATCTTATAAGTATAAGTCAAGCCATCCTTAGAAACTGACCAGTCCTCTGCCATTGAGGGAATAAGGTTCCCGTATTTATCGTTTTCCAACAATCCATCAATTACATTACTAGTAATGTCAGCAGTTGCTGCCTTACCAGTTGTTAAATAGTTGAGGTTATCTGGGTCGGTCTCGTAGGTAAAGGCGAAGGTCTGCTCACCTTTAGCACCAGAACAAGCCGCTAAAACACCCGCTGCTAATAAAGTTACTCCCGCAAGAGCCAACACTTTCCTTGTTTTCATAGTATTCTCCTCTGTTTTTCTATCCATTATAGCCCCTTTTTCAAGTCCTGTCAATAGAATTTTCTGAATTTTAAAAAATTATTTTTTAAACAACAACTTTGCAAAAATATGAATAATATCAAAAAATCCCTCAACTACATTACATAGTCAAGGAATTTTTTATACTATTTCTAAATAATAACTGGGAGTCAGTTTTACTTGTTTAATCTAACTCATTTCTCACACACTGTAAGGCTGCTCCAATTACTTGGTGCATATCGTAATAACGATAGTGTCCTAAACGGCCACCAAAGATAACATTGCCTTGCTCATCAGCCAATTTTTTATATGATTTATATAAATGATTATTACTATCATTATTAACTGGATAATAAGGCTCATCACCTTTTTCCCATGTTTTAGAATATTCTTTAGTAATGATCGTCTTGGCTTGATTTCCAAATTCAAAATGTTTGTGTTCAATAATGCGAGTATATGGGGTATCAGCATCTGTATAGTTCACAACTGCATTTCCTTGGTAATTCTCCATATCCAAGGTCTCGCTTTCAAAACGAAGACTACGGTACTCTAGTTCTCCCAACTTATAGTCGAAAAATTCATCAATCATACCCGTAAAAACAATCTTAGGAAAATCTTTCAGATATTGCTCTTTATTCGCGAAGAAATCAACATTTGTTTCTACATCAATGCTTTCATGATCCAACATTTTTTCAACTATTTGAGTATATCCACCAATCGGAATCCCTTGATAGGTATCGTTAAAATAGTTGTTATCGTAGGTCAGGCGTACTGGCAAACGGCGAATGATGAAGGCTGGAAGTTCCGTAGTTGGCTTGCCCCACTGTTTCTCTGTATAGTCTTTGATTAATTTCTCGTAGATATCTGTACCTACTAGAGATATAGCCTGTTCTTCCAGATTTTCAGGAGTTTTGCCATTTAAAACAGCACGTTGCTCATCAATCTTCGCTTGTGCTTCTGCTGGTGTTACAACTCCCCAGAGTTTATTGAAAGTATTCATATTAAAAGGAAGGTTATAAATCTCTCCCTTATAGTTTGCAACAGGAGAATTTGTGTAACGGTTAAACTCTGCAAACTGATTTACATAATCCCAAATCTCCTTATCAGAAGTATGGAAGATATGAGCACCATACTGATGAACTTGAATTCCTTCCTCTTCACGAGTATAGATATTACCCGCGATATGATTTCGTTTTTCAATGACTTTTACTTTTTTTCCTTTTAAGGCTGCTTCATGGGCAAAGACTGCACCAAAGAGACCAGCACCGACAACAAGATAATCGTACATCTTATGCTCCTTTGGAGTTTATTATCTGCCTCTTTTATTAAACTAGAAAATCATTCTACTACTTATCTCACTTCTTGTTTGTAAAATTCTTTCAAAGCATCTTGCCAAGTTGGAATAACAAATCCAGTAGCTTTGGCTTTAGTCAGGCTCATCGTTGAGTTTAGGGGGCGTTTAGCTTTTGCTGGAAATTGACTGGAATCTACTGGCTTGATTTCCACATCTGTATCTTTCAAAATTTCAACTGCAAAATCATACCAAGTCGTGTCTTCTGTCGCATCATTTGACAAATGATAATAACCAAATTCCTTGCGGTTTGCAGCTAGGTAGGTCATGAACTCTGCCAAGGTACGAGTCCAAGTCGGACGACCGTGCTGGTCATTTACAACTGTTAAAGTCTTATGATTTTTCGCAAGATTTTGCATGGTAAAAACGAAGTTTTTGCCATAATTTCCAAATACCCAGGCAGTACGGATAATATAGAAATTAGATACATGCTTCTCAACTAACTCTTCTCCCATACGCTTAGTGCGTCCATATTCTGTCTGTGGATCTGGTCGGTCATCAACTTCCCACTCTTGTCCAACTGGTTTCTTACCGTCAAAGACATAGTCAGTAGAAATATAAACTAAAGTCGCACCATGCTTTTCAGATGCTTTTGCGACATTTTCCGTCCCCGTCACATTGATGGCAAAATCCAATTCTTTCCCTTCATCCTCTGCTGCATCAACAGCGGTGTAGGCTGCACAGTGATAGACTAAAGTTGGTTTCACCTCTTCAAAAACCTTCTCAACCATTTCTGCATTGGTAATGTCCATCTCAGCCACATCTACTGCCACATATTCTTCATTACGTTCATCCAATAAATAACGAAGTTCAGTTCCTAATTGGCCTTTTGCTCCTGTAATTAAAATCATCTATATCCCTTTCTAATATGTAACTCTTTCCAATATAGCAATAAAAAGCAGTTATTTCCTGCTTTTTATAATGTAATAATCTCCTGAGTCTTAGCATAATTGGCTTCAACAGCTTCTTTCTCTGCTTTCCACCATTCTTGATTATCTGCATACCACTTGATTGTTTCCTTGAGTCCAGCTTCAAAGTTAGTAAATTCTGGTCTCCAACCTAATTCATCACGGAGTTTACTGGCATCAATCGCATAACGAAGGTCATGTCCTGCACGGTCAGTCACATGATCATAGGCATCCGCAGGTTGTCCCATTTCCTTAAGGATAAGTTCCAAAACTTCCTTGTTGTTCTTCTCGCCATCAGCCCCAATCAAGTAGGTTTCACCGATTTGACCTTTTGTTAAGATTGTCCAAACACCTGAAGAATGGTCATTGGTATGAATCCAATCACGAACGTTCTTACCTTCACCATAAAGTTTTGGCTTAATTCCACTTAAGATGTTGGTAATCTGACGTGGGATAAATTTTTCGATGTGTTGATAAGGACCATAGTTATTTGAACAGTTAGAAATCGTTGCTTTGACTCCAAAAGAACGCACCCAGGCTTTGACAATCAAGTCTGAGGCAGCCTTGGTTGATGAGTACGGAGAACTTGGGTTGTATTTTGTTTCAGCAGTAAATTTCTCACCTGGTCCTTCACCATGACCTGGCAAATCTTCGCGTAGAGGGAGATCCCCATAAACTTCATCTGTCGATACATGGTGGAAACGAATATCGTATTTACGTGCAGCTTCCAAAAGAGTATAGGTTCCGATAAAGTTAGTATGAATAAATGGCGATGGATCATTGAGTGAATTATCATTGTGACTCTCAGCAGCATAGTGAACAATAGCATCTGCTTGAGCTGCCAACTTGTCTACCAACTCTGCATCCGCAATGTCCCCAACAACTAACTCAACACGATCACCTAAAATCTCCTCAATATTAGCGCGGTTCCCAGCATAAGTCAATTTGTCTAATACTGTCACATGAACATCTGGAAAATTCTTGTAAACATAGTGGACAAAGTTGGAACCGATAAAACCAGCTCCACCTGTCACGATAATTTTTTTGTATTCAGTCATATTCTTTCCTTTTTACAAATCTTCTTTTTTCAAAGGTTTTACATCCTTAAGTAGTGGATGATTTTTATCTGCATCTGAAACCTCTGCTTCTGCAAGATTTTCCCATTCAATGCCAAGGCTTGGATCAGCATAGTTCACAAAGGCATACTTGGGTTTGAGTTCAAGAGCCCAGTAGTCATTGACCAAATAACTATAAGAAACTGTATCTGATAAGACTTGGAAACCATTGGCCACACCTCGAGGAACAAAGATTCCCTTACTTGCATCAATTACTGTTTGATAGGTATTTCCGAAAGTTTCACCCTCGCGTAGATCAACCCAAGAACCCAGAACTTTCCCACCATCTGCTACAGAGATGTACTTATCCCAAGGTTCTGCGTGGAGGCCACGGAGAACATTTTTACGTGAGAAGGATACATTGTTTTGCAATTTTCCTTCTGCAAAGAAAGACTCTGGAAATCCAAGTGGGAGCATTTTTTCCTTTTGGAAATTTTCTTTAAACCAGCCACGATTATCACCATGAACAGGAATATCAAACTCCAACATACCTGGAATTTCATCAACCTTGCGTGCTGCAAGCGTCTTTCCGAAAAAATTATCTGTCATCTATGCTTCTCCAATCAAACGGAGCAGATACTGCCCGTATTCATTTTTCTTAAGTGGTTGGGCTAAGGCCAATACATCTTCGCGACTGATATAGCCCATACGGTAAGCAATTTCTTCTAAGTTTGCTACCTGAACATTTTGCATCCGTTGGACTGTTTCGATGTACTGTGAAGCCTCTAGTAAACTTTCATGAGTGCCAGTATCCAACCAAGCAAAGCCACGTCCCATAACCTCAACCGATAAATCTCCACGATCTAGGTAAGCCTTGTTGACATCTGTAATTTCCAATTCACCACGCGGGCTTGGTTTTATATTTTTGGCAATCTCTACTACATCATTATCGTAGAAATAGAGGCCTGTAACTGCATAATTTGAACGAGGATGTTCTGGCTTTTCTTCGATAGAAATGGCGTTCATGTCTTTGTCAAACTCAACAACACCAAAGCGTTCTGGATCCTTCACGTGATAGCCAAAGACAGTCGCTCCTGAATCCTTGCTTGCTGCCTTTTGTAACATCTTAGAAAGACCAGGACCGTGATAGATATTGTCACCTAAGATCAGAGCAACGCTATCATCACCAATAAATTCTTCACCAATAATAAAGGCTTGTGCCAAACCATCTGGACTTGGTTGCTCTGCATAAGACAATTGAATCCCAAACTCAGAGCCATCTTGAAGAAGCTCTTTGAATCGATGCAAATCCTGTGGAGTGGAAATAATCAAAATATCCCTAATCCCAGCCAACATCAATGTTGAAAGTGGGTAGTAAATCATCGGTTTATCATAAACCGGCATAAGTTGTTTTGATGCAGCGCGAGTCAAAGGATATAAACGTGTCCCCGAACCACCTGCTAGAATAATACCTTTCATAGTAGGGTACCTTTCTTTGTTGTTTTAGATTCAATTCCTATTAATTGTATACTGCTCTAAAATCAAAATAGTCGTCACAGTTTTTCAAATTATTATCTAAAAACACAGACAAACTCTTCTTTATCTATAAAAATTCACTTATTTCATATTATATTTAGCATAAAATGAAATAAGCGAATTCTACTTTGTTTGCATACAATTAAAAATCAATTCCTAAGGATGTTTCAAATAACTGTGTAAGAGGCATAATTCCACCATTTCTTAGTTTTTCAATGCTAAATTACATAGTAATCAGAGATTCATTAAAAATCTCTAACTTCCTCATCGTAAAAAATGACAATGAGATACTTATTGATTTCAATTAATTAACAGAATACGAACTAGACAAGTGAGTGCGTCTCCTTAACAAACACTTCCAAGCGTTTACTTTCCTCATTCAATCGTCGTAATCTACGACTTACATCATCAGATAAGTTATACTCACCATTTAAAATAGATAAAATATGTTGTTTTTCTTCTTCAGTCTTCTCTTCAATAAGTACATCTTTAAAAATTACTGCCATTATTATCACCTTACTGCAATTGTTAAAGTGCTGTTACTTTATTCTATCAAACATAAGGCGCAAAAACAAGCATAATCCGATAGAATGGCAATTCCCTCTATTGTCAAAGAAGCCATTTCTATCGAATTCGTTCAATTTTATTCCGGTTCTATTAAGAATTGATTATTTTATTAAAAATATACAATTCAGCTTTTCCGCCAAACTATTTTATCCACTATCCCTGTATAGCTCTGTATTATCTTAACAACTTTAGTAGAGACATTTTCCTCAACATAATCTGGTACAGGTAAGCCAAAATCCTCATCTTCTGCCAAGCTAACAGCAGTTTCAACTGCTTGAAGAAGAGAATTTTCATCAATACCTGCCAAAATAAATCCTGCCTTATCTAGGGACTCAGGGCGTTCTGTACTTGTACGAATACATACAGCTGGGAATGGATAGCCTTGACTAGTAAAGAAACTACTTTCTTCTGGTAAAGTTCCCGAATCAGATACTACAACAAATGCATTCATCTGTAAACAATTATAGTCATGGAATCCTAGTGGCTCATGCTGAATCACACGTTTATCTAGTTCAAAACCACTCTCTTGTAGCCTTTTCTTTGATCTAGGATGGCAAGAATATAAGATTGGCATATTATACTTTTCAGCTAATTGATTAATTGCTGTGAAGAGAGAGAGAAAATTTTTATCTGTATCAATATTTTCCTCACGGTGAGCTGAAAGTAAGATATAACCTCCTTTTTTCAATCCCAAACGTTCATGGATATCTGAAGACTCAATGGCAGATAAATTTTTATGTAACACTTCTGCCATTGGAGAACCAGTTACATATGTGCGCTCTTTAGGTAAACCACACTCATGTAAATACTTACGTGCATGTTCAGAGTATGCTAAGTTAACATCTGAAATAATATCAACAATCCGACGATTAGTCTCTTCTGGTAGGCACTCATCCTTACAGCGATTGCCAGCCTCCATATGAAAAATTGGAATATGTAAACGCTTGGCAGCAATAGCTGATAAACAAGAATTTGTATCCCCTAAAATCAATAAAGCATCTGGTTTAATTTGATTCATCAATTTGTATGAAGTATTAATAATATTCCCTACAGTAGCACCAAGATCATCTCCAACAGCATCCATGTATACATCTGGAGTATCTAAACCTAAATCATCAAAGAAAATGCCATTTAAATTGTAATCATAGTTTTGTCCAGTATGTGCCAAAATAACATCAAAATACTTTCGACATTTAGTGATAACACTACTTAGACGTATAATCTCTGGACGTGTTCCCACAATAATCAATAACTTAAGTTTGCCATTATCTTTAAAGTGAATATCACTATAATCTGTCTTAATTTTCATTTATTTCTCCACTTGTTCAAAAAAAGTATCTGGATGGCTAGGATCAAATGACTCATTAGCCCACATTACAGTAACTAAATTTTCTGTATCAGAAAGATTAATAATATTATGTGCATAGCCTGGTATCATATGTATCGCCTCAATCTTATCGCCCGACACTTCAAAGTTCAGAATAGGATATTCTTGTCCGTTTTCATCCAGCCCTATCCTACGCTCTTGTATTAAAGCACGACCAGAAACAACCATGAAAAATTCCCACTTAGAATGATGCCAATGTTGGCCTTTGGTAATGCCAGGTTTAGAAATATTAACAGAAAATTGACCCGCATTTTCTGTTTTTAATAATTCCGTAAAACTACCCCGTTCATCTATATTCATTTTTAGAGGAAACTTAAACTTATCCACTGGTAAATAAGATAGGTAGGTAGAATACAATTTCTTTTCAAACGATCCTTGAGGAATTTCAGGCATAACTAAACTATCAGGCTGTTTTTTAAATGTTTCTAATAGAGAGACAATCTCTCCTAAGGTTGCACGATGAGTCGTTGGTACATAGCAGTAGTTTCCTGATGGGCTTGGTAAGATTTGTAATCCATCTAGATTACAACGATGAGGATTTCCTTCCAATGCAGTTAGACACTCTTGTATCAAATCATCAATATACAGCAACTCCAATTCTACACTTGGATCATTTACTTGAATAGGTAAATCGTGAGCCAGATTATGACAGAAAGTTGCTACAGCAGAATTATAGTTAGGGCGACACCACTTCCCATAAAGATTTGGGAAACGGTAAACTAAGACAGGTGCTCCCGTTTTCTTTCCATATTCGAAGAAAAGTTCTTCCCCTGCTAGCTTAGATTGTCCATATACAGAGTTAGAAAATCGACCTTCTAAGCTAGCTTGAGTAGAACTCGAGAGTAGAACAGGACAAGTATTTTCATACTTTTCTAAAATTTCTAATAATCTACTTGAAAAACCGTAATTTCCCTCCATAAATTCATCAGGATTCTGTGGACGATTGACGCCAGCTAAATGGAATACAAAATCGGCCTTCTTACAATATTCTTCTAATAAAATCGGATCTGTATCACGATCATACTGAAAAATCTCTCCAATCTCTAAATTAGGACGAGTTCTATCTCGTCCATCTTTCAAAGCTTCCAGAGTACAGATAAGATTTTTTCCTACAAATCCTTTCGCTCCTGTGATTAAAATATTTTTAATCATGCCCCCTCCTTATTTTATATGCTATTTTAATAGTCAACTCTCTCGACAATACAATGATACATTATATATCCTTGATAATTTTAATGTATCTTAAAAGATTTTACAGCCCTTCATCTGCTACCATATCACGAATTGCTGTCTGTATTTCATCTAATTCTAGCAACTTTCTTTTAACTTGCTCTACATCCATCAAATCAGTATTATTACTATTGAATTCTGTCAACAAATTTCTATTCGTACTA
Source organism: Streptococcus mitis 17/34 (assembly GCA_000430305.1). GTDB lineage: Bacteria > Bacillota > Bacilli > Lactobacillales > Streptococcaceae > Streptococcus > Streptococcus mitis_AW. The sequence continues at coordinate 230,539 of ASZZ01000001.1, read as the reverse complement.
CCATCTTTGAAATATTTATCATAGTTAAGATTACGATTATCACTAGGAACTCTATAAAAATCCCCCAAATCAATTGCATTTGCACACTCTTCATTAGTTAGTAGTGTTTCATACATCTTTTCTCCGTGTCTAATACCTATAATCTTAATATCTTGTTCTGAGGCAAAAATTTCTGATACAGCCTTAGCCAAAACTTCAATCGTACATGCTGGTGCTTTCTGAACTAGTATATCTCCAGATTTTCCTTCTTTAAATGCAAATAAAACTAAATCTACTGCTTCTTCCAATGTCATGACAAAACGTGTCATACTAGGTTCAGTAATTGTAAGAGCATTTCCTTGCTTAATTTGCTCAATCCAAAGAGGAACTACAGATCCACGGCTACACAGAACATTCCCATAGCGAGTCACACATATCTTTGTATGCTCAGGATTTACCGTCCGGGACTTAGCAACAGCAATCTTTTCCATCATAGCCTTGGATGTTCCCATAGCATTAACAGGATACGCCGCCTTATCTGTAGAAAGACAGATAACTTGCTTTACACCAGCTTCGATAGCTGCAGTAAGGACATTCTCAGTTCCCAAAATGTTAGTTTTTACTGCTTCTACAGGGAAAAATTCACAAGAAGGTACCTGTTTCAGAGCAGCAGCATGAAAAACATAATCCACACCATGCATAGCATTTTTTACCGAAGCTAAGTCACGCACATCTCCGAGGTAAAAACGGATTTTCCCAGCTACTTCTGGTGCTTTTACCTGAAACTCATGACGCATATCATCTTGTTTTTTTTCATCTCGCGAAAAGATACGAATCTCTGAGATATCTGTTTCTAAAAAACGCTTGAGAACTGCATTCCCAAATGAACCTGTCCCTCCTGTAATTAGAAGAGTTTTTCCTGTAAATTGTGACATATTATTTTCCACCTTTGGTCTTGTTTAAATCTTCTTTAATCTGTGTAGTAGAAATTTCTTCAGTACGAGGTAAATATACTACTTCTACGCCCTCATCTTTCAAAAAATCAAACTTACCTTCCCAATCATCACCAATAACAAAGATATCAGCATAATACTTCTTTACATCTTCTCGTTTTTGTTCCCATGAAATCTCAGGAATTACCAGATCTACATAACGAATAGATTCAAGCAAAATTTTACGTTGTTGATAATCAAAATATGAAATCTTATCTTTTTGAAGATTAAATTCATCAGTAGATAGACCTACTATTAAATAATCTCCCAAATCTTTAGCTCGCTTCAATAAATTGATATGACCGTAATGAAGCAAATCAAAAGTCCCGTAAGTAATCACTCTCTTCATTTTTCTTCCTTTCCATATATTCCTAAATCAATCAAATATGGTCTATGCCCAACACGTTCTTCTAAAGGTGGCAACTTCATGTACTCACCATAATGTGTAGTCAAGTATTGATGAAAATCACCAGGTAATAAAATTGTGATTTCTTCAAATTTATGTTCAACTAGGGGATATAGTGTTGTTTTTAGAACATACTCTACATTTCTTACCGGAAAATCTAAACAAGCAAATGCCGATTGATTTGTTCCATTATATAATCTAGAAAATTGATCAATTTTTTTGAGTATTAAACTTTTAGGAATTAATCTTAAGCTATAATGAATGCATCTCCTTAGAATAGCTTTTAAACCTTGAATAAAATTCTCAGGAGCCTTAGAAACAGTTGGTAACATCCTCATCACATATAACTTTTTATAAAACTGTACCGCTTTAAATTGTCTCTCATTTTCTGACTCATTATCTGGAACCTCATCAAATGGAAAAATATCTACATAAATACCACTTTGTGTTTTTAAATTCCTTTGGGCATACTCTAAGAACAAAGTCCCTTTTAACATTAGTTTACTGTAAGAATAGGGTGATTGTCTATCAAAGGAGGGTGATTGTAAATAAAACTCTTCTCCTAAATACTGTTCAGCTACTTTCAAAAAGTTGTCATAATTCTCACGTGTCATACCAACATCAATATCGTCATCCCATGGTATAAATCCTTCATGACGTATTGCTCCAAGAGCACTTCCACCAATTAAAAAATACTCTATATTTTCTTTTTTACATATTCGAATAATTTCTTTTAATATTTTGAGTTCAAGCTTCTGAATCATATCTAATTCATCTGCGCTGTAATTAATCATTTAAATTTCCACTTTCTAAAGAAATAGCTATACCGTATTTCTTTATATTTTTATATTATAGACCACTCTTGTAGTGTTTGCAAAGTACAGACATAAAGAATATAAAATCAGTTAAATAAATTTGGCAAAAGTGCCTCATAAAAATAAAGGACATTTTCTCTTAGATACCACCAAAAACAAGTAGCACCTAAAACTCCGAAAATAATATAAAGCCCACTCTTTAATTTTATAAATGATTGTTTCATAAATGGTTGTAAAGCTGCAATAGCTATAAAATTTAAAACAATAGTAAAAATTAAATAGCGAGTAAATGCTGTACTAAACATAATTAGTGGTAAAAAAATTGTACTAAAAAAACTATGTTGATACACCAAGTTTATAAAATTGGTCACTTCCTGAGGAACATTTGAAACTGTTTTTGCAATCTTTTTGAGGTTAATACTAATTAGTAGGTTGAAAACATAGTAACTATCATACAATATAAAACCAAGACGAGTCGATTTCGCTGTATAATACATAACACGACTTTTAGTTGCCTCGCTCCCTAACAGTTCAAATATTTTAGTCAAGTAGCTAGAATTATTACCTACCAATATATTTGTCACAATTAACACCGTAGATATAAATACTAATGCCCATAGCATCTTACTAGTATTTTTTTGTCTATAAAAAATAACAAATGGTAAGAAATAAATAATAGATCCATGAAACAGAAACGCTATAAACATCAAGCCTATGAATATGAATCGATGATTTTGTGAAAGATAATAATGCGCTATAAGTGCTACACTAGCTGCTAAAAAGAATCTTAGAACTTCTAAAGTATAAAAGAAAATAAAAAAGAGATAACAATAAAATCAGAAGATTATAATTACAATGCAATTTTTTAGCAACAAAATAGAAACATGCTGAGGAGAATAGAAAAATACATGCTAAAAAAACTTGAAAAGAGATGGAGTGATGTGAAAACCAATCTGCAAAAAAATTATACGCATGGTCTGAAAAATACAGACTACTTTTCCCTACAGCATATCTTGCACGATAATGAGTTAAATCTGAAAATCCTTCTCTGATATTTCCAGCATAGATAAAAAACAAAATTAACCAAGATAAAAATGCTAGGAAATTTATACGCATCCTATTGACAACGACTAATAGATTTGTTAAAAAACTTATATAAAATAAAGCTGAAATCATCTACTTTTTTTGAATCCTTTCTTTACAAAATCTAATGCTTGAAAAACAAATACATCTCGCGTCAACAAGCTCAAGCCAAAGTAAACTACTATCCCAAGAACGATTTGCTTAATAGTTGTTCCATAATTTGCTGGATATCCTCTGAAGGGAACAATAATAATTATCCCCATTATCATAGAATAAATAAGATATTTAAACAATGACTTCAAAATAGGTAAAACAGGTATATCCTTTGACATTATATAGTATTGCACTATAACAGAAGAGGTAAGTGATACTATAGTTGCTAAACAAACACCTACTACTCCAAACATTGGAGCAAGTAACAAATCTAATAGAATATTTAAAATTGCAGCTAAAGTATTAGAAAAGAATAAGACTTTTGTTTTATTAACTGCAACAAAATACTGACTACCTGAGACTCCTAGTAAAGCATTGCCAACAGCAATAGGAGCAAGCCATTTAAGAGCATCTATAGATGGCATAAAACTTTCGCCTAAAAACCACGGAACAAAAGTATCTGCAATAGCATAAAGGCCAATCGACAATGGAACAGCTAAGAACAAAGAAAATTCAGCTGCAGTTATCAGATACTTTTTCATATTTTCTAACCGTCTATTACGAAATTCATTTGCTATTCGGGGCATCATAACAGAATTTAATACTACTATTAAAGAGAGTGGTATCTGTATAATCTTCTCTGCATTACTATAGTAAGAAACATTGCTGATTCCCGAACTTAAAGACCCTAGAACAATTTTATCAGCAGATAACATAATTTGCATGATGATACTTGGTAAAAATAGTTTGAGACTCCCTAAAATAATCTCCGTAAAACGATTAATATTTATCTTTGGTCTACTAATAAACATCCTTAGTTGACTATAAGCTGATAAATTGGCTACTAAAACAGAGAGACCATATATGAGCACATATAGAGCTAGATCTGTTTCGCTTTTTACAAATAAGAAGGTCGCTATCGTAAATAATAACTTAGCAATAATGTTTTTTAATACAACATACTGCATTTCCTCTAAGCCACGATAGAACCACGTACAATCAAGAATAGACCCAAAAAGCCAAATAGAGAAAAGCTGAAAGTAAACTTGATAATTTGAATTTATGTTAGAAAAAATATACAAGAATAATAGTGAAAAAAATCCTAAAATAATCTGAATAGCCAAAATACTCCAAAATGTCTCTGATAGTTCCTCTTTATCATCTCTAGTATAGGCACATTCGCGATTTCCATAGTGACCGATACCTAGTAAACCTAAAGTATAAATCAAAGTAACGATTGAATTGGCATAATCGTAAATTCCCAACTGGTGTGCGCCCAATACTCTAGCAACATATGGAGTAATCAATAGTGGTAATATTAAAACTACCACTTGATAAATTAAGTTATATAGATAATTTTTAGAAATTTTACTCAAAACTCTTCTCTCTCATTATTTTTTTAAAAACACTAATATATCTGATATTAAATTGCGGAATGTAGGATAATAAGCATAATACTTCAATTGGAAATGAACTATTTGCATAAGAGTACCATCTTTTAAAATCTCTCTACGTCTCTCAAGAACCATTGCCATATTTTCAAGTTGAGAAATTATTTTTATGTCTAAATGTTCTTTACGAGCCACATCAAGTAAGAAAACTGCAATTTGATAACTCGTATCCACTTCAACAACTCGCCGTTCACGATTAAGAGATTGATTAGGGGCAGAAGCACTTGTTTCGTGTCGACGGAAATGTATTAAGCGTTTTAAGTATAGATATAGAGTTCCTCTTACCATAGCTAGATTCCATAAAATATTATCATGGCCAAATCTATCTATATCATACTTTTCTAACAGAACTATCAACTCACGCTTAACTGCAAAAGTACATCCTGGTCTCATAACAGAAATACTCTTGTTTTTTAACGAAAACGGGACTACAGCACCATTATCTAACTCAACATCCTTAATCTTGATTTTATCATTTCTACCAAAATCGAGAATCTCATAGTTACTAGCTAATAGTTCTATTGACGGCGATTTATGAAACTCTTTTACCATCAGTGAAATTTTATCTTTATTCCAAATATCATCTTGATCACAAAGAAAAACTACATCTCCTGTTGTCTTTTGAAGCGCTTTTCTAAAGTTTTTTCTCCAACCTATATTAGATGAGTTTTTTATCAATACCCAATTATCAAGATGATACTTCTGAATATACATATTAAGTAAATCAACTGTATTATCTGTTGAACAATCATCAACAATAATAACTTCATCAGCCATTAAACTCTGAGTACGAAGCGATTCTAGCTGCTCTAGCAAATAATCTGCTCCATTATAGGTTGTCATTGCAATAGATATCCTCATTTTTCCTCCATAAATTTCAAATGCTCTTCAACCATTGTTTCGATAGTGTAGTTTCTAATAGTAGATAAAGCATTTTGAGATAATTGAACTCGTAATGAGTCATCTTGTAATACTTGGCTTAACTTTTGAAAAATAGCTTTCCAGTCATCAACCCTATCAATAACATATCCATTATAACCATTCGAAACAAGTTCAATTGCAGCAACACATGCAGATGTAGAAATAACAGGAAGTCCCTGCGACATTGCCTCGTTTACAACAAGTCCCCAAACATCCGACTTTGTTGGTAAAACAAATATATCAGATAGCTTGTAGTATTGTTTCAGTTCAGATGTCTGTAAAAAATCAATAAAATGAAAACGGCTATCTTGTCCAATAAGGTTAAGCAAATATTGTTTATATTCACTATCAGGACTTGGGCCTACAATTAAACATTGTACATTGTCTGATAAATTCTGAACAGCCTTGATTAAAACATCCACACCTTTACCAGGGATGATTCTACCAACAAATAAAATTGTTTTTTTATTTGGACTGAATCCTAGTTTTTTTCTTAAAAATTGTTTTTCTTCCTCATCGACAATTTGATGTCGTATGTCTTTCTCTGATAACGAAGTAAATGAATACCGATAAATATTTTTTTTATTCACATGATAATGCGCTAAGAAATCATCACTGGACTGACTTGGGCTAAAATAATAGTAGGGTTTCGTAAGAATAAATTTTTTAAACTGGTATTTTAAAAAATTCTCACTTTCTGGTATCTTACCACCATCAATTTCTAATACAAACGGTATCTTAGAAAAAACACACTTTAAATAACCAAATAATTCTGTTCGATAAGAATAGTTAGTCAAAAAAATATAGTCATATTTTTCAGGAATTAAATACTGGAATATAGCTGAATTTAATTTCTTCTCATCAATATTACCTTCACTTAAAAAAATGGCAGTAAAATTTTTAAAAGTCTCACGGTAATCAAATCTAATATCTTGAGCTCCTGTTGCTTCGAAAATAACAGTTAAATCTACAAATTTCCCAAGTTGATTATAGAAATCCACACGATAAGGCGATGGAATATTAGTTACAAATAATACTTTTTTCATGATTTATCTACAATTCTTTCGTAAGTTTTTGTTAACTTATTAACCATATCAGACAGGTTGTAACCCTTAGCAATAATTTTATCAACTGCCTCAGTATCCCGTCCTTTGGTCTCCAAAATCGTTTTACACCAATATTTAACTGTTTCATCCAGTGATAAAAAACGTATATTATCAGTTAAATTAATCTCACTGGGAAAATTATCAGAAACTACTAATGGTAAACCGTTGATTTGCATCTCTAGCACAGCTATACCAAAACCTTCAAAAAGAGATGGGAAAACACCTACATCAAATACATTAATCAATTCGTTTACATTAGAAGACTCGCCTAAAAAACTAATCTTATCCAATATTCCTAATTGATTTGCTTGCTTTTTAATAACCTCTTCCAATTCTCCCTTACCTATGAGAACAAGATGAGCATCTTCCCTTTCATTTACAACTTCCACAAAAACTTTAAGAAGAAAATCATGGTTCTTCTGATAATCAAATCGTCCTACATGACCAATAACAAATTTATTTTCTAAATTCAATTCCTTACGTAAATCTTTAGATAATTGTGGACTATAAATGAACTTTTGAATATCGATAGCATTAGGAATAACTTCAAAAGAGTGATTATCATACAACCACTCTCCTGCTTTTTCCGAACAAGCCCATAGATGAGTTGCATATCTAGGAATTCGCTTCTTGAGTCGGTCATTCAAAAACCTCTTCAATAAACTTTTGTTTGTATAGTTTGTATTATGGCAATGTGAAATACGAATAGGAATGTTACACTTTTTTGCAATAGATAAGATTGTACTATTTCCTGCATCAGCATGCGCATGAACTATATCATATTTACCATTCAGCATAATTTGCTTAATTTGGCGGTAATTTTGTAAAGGATTCTTTCCTCTAGCAGGAACTCTAAAAATTTTACCCCCAAGATTTAAAATATCCTCATCACGTACACCTTTAGATAAAGTATGAACTAAAAAATCAATTTGAATTTTTTCAGAATGCATTTTTTCATAGACATTCATCATAAAGGTAGACACACCACCTCTATCCATAGTCCCGCCATTCACATATAAAATTTTTATCATCTCTACTCCAGTTCCACTAATATAACTTGAGTATATTTTCCACAAAATACTCCTTTGACAAATTAAAATTAGGATTCCTTTTACATTGACTCACTTCTTTTAGGGACTCTAGTATAGAAGTAACTGTTCTATCACTACACACTATACCATACATATGTGTACTTTCTATACTCCCACCAGTTGGGTAGCTCACAACTGGTGTTCCACAGGCAATAGCTTCTAAATTAGTTGTAGGATAATTATCCTGTGTTGTTGGATTGATAAATACATCTGCCAATGTGTACCAAGCAGAAAGTTCTTCCACGCTGTCTGTTGTTGTCAGACCAATAATCTCTTTAGGAAGTTTAGTCAATTGTTCTTTTGATAATCCTATCAAAACTAATTGTTGATAAGATTTTAGCTGTACAGATAATTCTAATAAATCATCCAATCCTTTACGCTTATCCCAGATAGAAGCCACACCAAGCAATACCTGTTTTCCTTCTAAACGGAATTTTTTTCTCAATTCTTGAGCCTCTAATAACCTTGGTTTAAATATAGTAGTATCAATACCATTATGAATGACTGTTACGGGATATTCTTTCAAAAATGAATTTCTTACCAAATTTGCCAACCACTCTGATGGTGTAATAAGTGTCAAGTTTGGAACACCTGTAAACAAATTTTTTTTACGTTTAAAATTTCTAGATGAAAAATCAATTAATGACTTTGGATAATCGTGTTTTTGACTCGAATGATAGCACTGTCCAATCTCTTCACATTCTAAAGTATCAAAGTAAGCACCATGTCCAGTAAAAGCCCAACAATCATGTAAAGTCCATAAAATTTTCTTTCCGCAAGTTTTTAAATAGGAAAATAATTCTTCTACATGAATATAGTATCCATGTAAATTATGCAGATGAATAATATCAGGATCATATTCTTTCACCCAAGTGATAAATTTTCTAGTTGCCGCTTTACTTCCAAAACCAGCATTATCAAAAAACCGAGCTTGTAAGACATGCCTATTCACATCCACTCTAGACCCTATCTTAACTGCGTAATCTCGATACTGTGTCGGCACATGCTCACGTCCATATGCAATCTTAACTTCATGACCCCTCTTTGTTAAAGCAGTTGCGATATCCGTACAAATTCTTCCTGTACTCCTAATACCACAAACAGTATTAATCATTAAAATTCTCATGAGGAAAATCCCTCTCTCAAATAATTTTCTAACTGTGTCATAAACTGCTCTTTAGAAAAGTGCTTTTCATAGTAAGAACGTGCTTTCTTTCCCAACTCCTTTTGTGCTTCGATAGATAACATACTAAACTCACAAATATTTTGTGCCAATTGTTCCACATCTTTTTCAGGACTGACAAAACCACACTTTGCATCTTCTACAATTGTTTTAGTATCTCCTGAAATTGCACCTATAATTGGTTTCCCTGCCGCCATGTAAGATTGTACTTTCCCAGGTATAGTGCGAGAAACTATCGAATCTCCTATTAAAGAAACTAACATAGCATCTGATTTTTTATAGAAGGTAGGCATTTCTTCCAGGGAACGTCTTCCATAAAAGGAAACATTCTTCAACTCCAATTCATGAGCTAAGGCTTTCATACTTAGCAATTCCGTACCATCTCCAACAAAATGAAAATGAATTTTCTTGGGTAAATCGGTATTCTTTTCTATCAGACTGGCAGCTTTCAAAATAGTTTCCAAATTTTGTGCTTTACCAATATTACCAGCAAAAGTTAGGTCAACACTTTCTTTATTAACTCTCGATTCATCAGGGATAAAAAGATCTTCTGCATATTGTGGCAAATAAGTAATCTTTTGTTCTAATATATCAAATTGTTGCACAAAATAATTCTTAAATGATGGACTAGTGACAAATATATAATCGCTAGCTCGATAAACTCTTTTTGAGATAAATTTAAACAACTTGAAAATCAAACCATCTTGTTTCACTCCACCTACAGTTAAACTATCTGGCCAAACATCCATACAATATAGAAACAGGGGCTTCTTATACTTATTTTTATAAACCATACCAGCCCATGCCATCATAACTGGAGATGATTGATTTACAAAAACACAATCAAATTCTGATCCATCTTTTGCTTTATACTGTCCTAGTAAAACTCCTATCGATGAACTGATAGCAAAACTAAAATAATTTAATATCCTATGTAAAGTACTTTTTCCCCTTGGAATTGTATAGGAACGAAAAACAGTAACTCCTTCTATAGTCTCTCGTCTATTTTGGTTATTCAGATAATCTGCATATATTTCACCTTCAGGATAATTAGGAATTCCTGTTAAAACAGTAACTTCATGACCTCTCTCAACAAGATCTTCACAAATATCTGATAATCTAAAAGGTTCTGGTCTATAATGTTGACTAACAAATAAAATTTTCATTTCACTATCTTAACTCTCTCGTTTACTCCCCTCTACAATTCCTTTTCGTTTCAATACGTAAGGTATTGTTCTTACTATACATTTTATGTCCATTATTAATGATCTATGTTTTACATAATAACCATCCAATTTTGCTTTCATATCTGTAGACAGATTGTCTCGACCATTAATTTGTGCCCATCCCGTTAATCCTGGTAAAACATCATTTGCACCATATTTATCTCTTGCTTCTACTACATCCAATTCGTTTATTGCTACCGGTCTAGGGCCCACAATACTCATATTACCAACAAGAATATTACATAGTTGAGGCAACTCATCTAAAGATGTTTTTCTTAAAACACTTCCTACTCTGGTAATCCACTGCTCTGAATTGTGTAAATCTCGAGTAGCTACATATTTGGGAGATTCTACTTTCATTGTTCTAAATTTTAAAACATAAAAAGATTTCTTATGAAGCCCAAAACGTTTCTGCTTAAATATTGCTGGTCCTTCTGAATCCAGTTTAATCGCGATTATAATTATAATAAAAATCGGACACAGTACTATTATGCCTATTAAAGATAGAGTTATATCCCCTAATCGTTTTATTACACTGTACATAAACTATTTCTCACTATAAATTCAAATTCTATCTTATTCCCATCTTTCAAATTAAATCGTTCAGTTCATGCAACTACAAAAACTCAGTATATCTTTGGTAATTCAATGATTTATGGGAATATAATCCTTTTATCTGCTATAACAAATAATTTTTTCTCATCTAAACAAAATTTATTTGTTTCAGTAATATATGACTTCTCAATAATGGATTAGAAAGTTCAGTTCAATTGTTCTTACAAACAGACCGAATATTTCTTGAAGAAATATCAGTTTCTGAAATTGCAATCAGTATATAAGCTAGTAAACTAACAGATATATTCTATAAGATTAGCAGAGTTACATTATAGAAACTCCTTCCTTCTATGCTGGACTCCCTAACCTCATTTTATCTTTTACCATAATTACCATAACCACCGTAAGAACCATATTTTTCACGTTGAACATCAAATTTATTGAGAACAACACCTAAAAATGGTTTCCCTGTTTGTTCTAACTGGCTTTTAGCTTTTTGCACTTCTCTTCGTTTTGCAACTCCGGCTTCTACAACTAAAATAGATGCATCGCATTTTTGCACAATAATAGCTGCATCGATTACAACTCCAATTGGTGCCGTATCAACGATAATATAGTCAAAATATTTACGTAGGGTTTCAATCATAATTCCAAAGTTGTCACTTTGAAGAAGAGCTGTTGGATTAGGAGAAGCCACTCCTGACTCAATGACAAACAAATTGTCAACATTTGTCTCACAAAGTCCATTTGACAAATCCTGAGTTCCAGCTAGATAGTCTGTCAAGCCTGTAATTCTTTCTCTTGACTTAAAGACTCCAGACATCACTGAGTTCCGGATATCTGCATCAATCAAAAGAGTCTTATATCCTGCACGTGCAAAAGCCCAAGCAATATTAGTAGAAGTTGTAGATTTTCCTTCACTAGGATCAACTGAAGTGACTGCAATAACTTTTAAGTTATTGCCACTCAATTGTACATTTGTTCGTAAAGCATTGTAGTACTCTTCTGCTTTTTTAACAGTATTAAGTTTCTGTTGTGATAATTCTAACTTTGCCATCTCTTCTCCCTTACTTTACTTTATCCAGATTTGGAATGACTCCAAGGAGCGAAATTTCCATAACATCTTCTATATCTTCTGGACGTTTTACACGGTTATCAAATAGTTCAATCAATAGCACTACTACAAGCACTAGGCCTGCTCCAAGACCTGCTCCCATCACAGTATTACGACGAATATTTGGTGATGATGGAGCAATTGCTGGGCGTGCCTCCTCAAGGGTTGTTACATCTGAAACTCTGGTAACTGTAATAATTTTTTGGGCGGCAACTTCTCGTAAAGCATTTGCAATACGACTAGCCTCGTCAGGTTTATAATCACTGACCGAAATAGATACGATACGTGTATCTGCAGGAACTGTTACCTGAATCTTTTTAGCTAACGCTTTAGCATTGATGGTCAAACCAAGATCAGTGACTACCTTCTCTAGAACGTCTTGTGAGAGAATGATTTCACGATAATCCTTAACCAAATATGTTCCAGCTTGTAAATCCTGATTCGTCAAACCTGGTTGGTCACTTTGGTTTCGATTGACTACATAAATTCGCGTCGTGCTTTTATACACTGGTTTCAGAATAAAACTACTGTATGCAAATGAAGCTCCTCCAATCACAATTGCTGCAAGAAGGATTACTAATTTCTTTACCCATAGTGCCTTTAGCAACTGAACAACGTTCACTTCAATAATATCTTTTTCTTTCATACTTCCTCCTAAATGAATTGATCCATTATAATTTTTCTGGGGTTTTCTACAAATAGTTCTTTAGCCTTATTTCTTCCATAATTCTTAGCAATGATCTCATAAGCTTGCTCCATATATGGTGGCCTGCTGTCTAAATTATGCATATCACTGGCAACTATATGAACCAAATCACGGTCCAAAAAATACCTAGCTCTTTTTTTCATGAATTTATATCTTTCTCCAAAAAGCTTTGGTTTTAAAACATGATAGCTATTTATCTGAGTATAACACCCCATGTTAATCAGCTCTCTAACACGTTTTTCATTATTCTCTAATGCATCGTAACGTTCAATATGAGCAATCACCGGGGTAATTCCCAACATTAAAAGATTACTTAATCCCTTGTGAATATCACGATAGGGTGTATTCATACTAAATTCAATCAAAGCATAGCGACTACCATTGATAGTCGGAAATTGTTTTTTTTCCAACTTTTCCAAAATACTAGGGGTATAGTATATTTCAGCACCATAGGCAATGACTAAATCGTCTGCTACTTCTTTTGCAATTTCACGAACCTTAATAAAATTTGCTGCAATCTTTTCTTCAGGAGCCTCAAACATTCCCTTTCGACGATGCGAGGTTGAAACAATGGTTCGAACTCCTTGATTATAAGCTTCCTTTAACAGTGCTTTACTTTCTTCTATTGACTTTGGTCCATCATCTACATCAAAAACGATATGCGAATGGATGTCTATCATTTTACCTACCCTCCATCACATCCTGTATAGCTGCTTTAACTGTAGCTAGACTACTGTCATCGATTTCCATCATATAGAGACTACTGTCTGGCATTGCATAAGAAGGAAGATCCATTCGACCTGTCCCTTTTAAATCTTGAGAATTTACTTTATAATTACCTCCACTTTCCAATTGAGTATTCACTAGATCCATCATAGTCTCAATCGGCATATTTGTTTGAAGGGAATCCTGTAATCCTTGAAGGATATTGCTGTAGTTTTTTAAGGCCTCGGTTGAAGTCAACTTCTGAATAATTGCTACAATAACCTTTTGTTGGTTTCGACCACGGTCACGATCTCCATCTGCTAATGAGTACCGTTCACGAACAAAACCAAGAGCCTGTTCGGAATCAAGGTGAACATTCCCAACTGGGAAATGAACCTTCCCATTTTGTAATGAAAACTCTTGTTCATTATAAACATCTACTCCACCCAACAGGTCAATCAATTTCAAAAATGAGGTAAAATTCAAACGAACATAATAATTAACATCTACACCATAGAGATTCTCTAGGGTGTGAATGGATGAATCAACTCCGTATATACCAGCATGAGTTAATTTATCCTTTTGATTATTTCCACCATCAGCAATAGGAACATATGAATCTCGAGGAGTTGTTGTCAAAAGGATTCTCTTCGTATCCCTATTGACCGTCATTAGAATATTGACATCTGAACGAGAAACTGAACTAATGGCACCGTAAGTATCAATCCCACTGACATAGATATTGAAAAAGCGATCTTTAGATACCTTAGGAGTCTCAACCTCTTTAGTCATTTTTTTAGTGTAAATTTTCTTGATTTTAGAAGCATAATCCGGATACTCTGCCTCAATAATATTCTCAAATACACTATTTAAGACAATGGCTTTGGCCTCTCCAGAAATCAAACTTTTATAAGTTGATAAGTAAGAATTACTTTTTTCAACCGTCAAATCCTTATTTTGACTCGTCTTAATATCAGAGATTAGCTTTTGAATATTCTCATTATCCGTACCTGTTGGCCCCATAACACTAGATAATTGGGTAACATGATTGATATCACTATCCTTTAAAACAACGACGCTGAGAGAATACTCTGAATAATTTGAAGTTGCATTAATATGACTTGTGAATCCCACAAATTGTTGCAGAGCAAACAAAGAAACCGAACTCACTAAAACAGCTAGTGTCAAAAAGAAAATCGTGAACTTTTCGGCTTTTCTATAGATTATTAGTAGTGTAGCACTAATAGCAACCATAAAGGTAAAAACTGCAACTACAACATTCAAGTTTCTAAAAGCAAGTATATTATACTTAAAGATTAAGAACAATAAAAACCCGCTCAACAATGAATAAACAAGCAACAAGAATATGTTAATATTCTGTTTTGTTTTCTGTGAGCGTGATTTTTTAAAACGTCTACTCATGATTATCACCTATATATTTAATAGTCCTATTATATCACTTTTTTAATATAAATTCTACAATTAATACTTTTATAGATAATCTTTGATCCAGGTTTTTCGTGTCTCATAAAATTTTAATTCCTACTCGAAAGTAGAAGCACTATAGTATTTTTGTAGTAGTATTATTTGATATCAACATCATATATCAGTGTTTCTAAACTCTTTTCTATAAATAAAAAAGTATAATCACACAAAAGTCTGATACTCAATGAAAATAAAAGAAGAAACTAGGAAGCTAGCTTCATGTTGCTCAAAACACTGTTTTAAGGTTGCAGATAGAGCTGATGCGCTTTGGAGAGATTTTCGAAGAGTATGAACTGCAATATACAAAAAACAGCCCTATCAAGATGGCTTTATAAAAACCATCCAATAGAACTGCTCGTTATTATTTAACATGCTTTTCTGCTTCTTTTTGAGCTTTTTCAATTGCTTTTTTGCTCTCTTGCTCCCATTTAGTCTTGGCTTCTTCATACTGTTTAGTCGTAACTGTATCTTTTTGCAGTTTCATGTACTTATAATTATTTCCATCACCCTTGATACCAACCAATGAATAACCTCTTGTAAATGGTGTCACTTTAGTTACAGAAGCTGTCCCACCATTTGACATAGCTGACATAATGAGAGAGCTATCGATCATCCAAGCTTGAGCTTCAGCGTATTTTTCATAACGCTTCGCTACATCTTTGTTTTCACTATCCGCTTCCTTAAGCATTTTAGTGTAAGTATCCAAACCTAAGCTAGCAATTTTTGCTTTATCTTCCTTGGCATCTAGACCAAAAATCTTTAGGTAGAATCCATCCTCTGCATTGAAAGGATTGAGATAAGTTGATGGATCTTGGTAATCACCTACCCAGCCATCAAAGTTCAAATCGTAGTCTCGATCAGCTGGCGTTGGTGCTAAGAAGGCTACGTTATTAAAATCATCTGTTGACAGTTGCTGAACATCAATGACAATATTATCAGCACCCAAAACTGATTCAAGAGTCTGTTTAACAGAGTTCATACCTGTGACAGCATTTTTATTCGTCTGATCAACTGCCACATCCAAGTGAATAGGGAAGGTCACACCTTGACTTGCCAATTCTTTTTTAGCTTCCGCAAATTTTGCTTGGGCTTTTTCTTTGTTGAAATAAGTATCCTGCGCATCTGCTAGGTTCATACCTGCCCACTCTGTTCCATAGTTGACCAATTTAGAAGCGACTACTTCTCCAAATGTCTTGTCTCCAACTTGGACAAATGTTGGAGGCACCAAGGTGTTACGAAGAGTCTTGCTAGCTGCTTCTTCCCCATTTGACTGGGCAGAATAGGCTGTGCGGTCCAGGGCAAAGTTCACTGCTTGGCGGAAGTTTTTGTTCAAGACAGCTGTTTCAGTTGATTTCTTCTGCTCATCTGTCGTTTTAGACGTATGGTTGTAAGCCTTACGGTTGACGTTGAAATTGAAATACCAAGAAGTCTTGTCCTGCAAACTGTAAATGATATTATTCTTATATTTTTCCTTTGTCTTAGCAAAATTTGAACTATTTGGATAAACACCAGCGATTGAATAAGCTCCGCTTTCAAAGTTACGGATGGTCAATTCTTGGTCTGAGCCATCAAAATAAGCCAATTTCACGCGCTCAATCGATACCTTATCGTGATCGTAGTAATGAGGATTTTTCACATACTCAATAGATGATTTTGATGTAAAATCTTTTAACAAGTAAGGTCCGCTGTAGAGAATGCTATCTGGAGATAGGGTCCCAAAATCTTTCCCTTTTGAATTTAGAAACTCTTCGTTGACTGGGAAAAGAATACTATTCGTTGTTTTTGAATTCCAGTAAGGCTCTGGGCGTACCAAAGTATACTCAACCGTCTGGTCGTCAATGGCCTTCACACCAACCTTAGAAAAGTCAGAATCCACTCCTGTAATATAATCATTCAAGCCCTTAATCGAGTTTTGAATCAAGTCAATGGCCTGTGATTTATTATCCACTGCGTACTTAATACCTGTCACAAAATCCTGTGCCTTGACTGGAGCGTACTCTTCACCGTCAGCTGTGAACCATTTGGCATCTTTTCTCAATTTATAGGTATAAGTCAGACCGTCGCTCGAAACAGACCAGTCTTCTGCCAAAGATGGAACTAGATTTCCGTAATTGTCATTTTCAAGCAAACCATCCACTAGGTTGGTGATAATCGATGTATTGTCAGCGTAGTAGTCTAATAAGTAATTAAATGTAGTTGGATTTCCACTAAAGGTTGATGAGTAAGTTTTTGTATCTGAACCTGATTGTCCACAGGCAGCCAAAAGCAAGGCAGCCGCAAAAGTTAGGCCTGCACTAAGAACACGCTTTTTTGTATTCATCGTCTTTCTCCTTTATGTTAGTTTTTATAACATAAACTTATTTTACCAAAATAGCCCGGATTTGTAAAGTTAATTGAATTTTTAGAATGAAAGTTTATAAATGTAGGCATAAAAAAACAAAGAATTTCTGTCTTTCATACAGTCCTCCCTTGTTTTTATACTATTTCAATTTTAGATTTTTCTGTTCAGAAATATTTAGCCCATCTCCACACAGAAAGCATCCCATGGAGCCAAGATTTGTTTTTCAAAGACTTCTTGAGCCACAGTATTTTCAATCAAGACAGATTTAACTTTTCCTTCTACTGCCAAGCCTTGCTCTTCATTGGACAAGTTAGCTACGACTATGAATCGACGGTCACCATCTTTACGGATATAAGCAAAGACCTTGTCAGCTGTTTCCAATAGTTCAAAGTCAGCTCGAATCAGCCAGCTATTCTCCTTACGGATTTGAACCAGTTTCTGATAGGTATAGAAAATAGAATCTGGATTTGCCAGCGCTTCTTGAACATTGATTGCTTGATAGTTTGAATTGACTGCCAACCAAGGTTGACCTGTTGAGAAACCAGAATTTTGGCTCTCATCCCATTGCATAGGGGTACGGGCATTGTCACGACCAATGACACGGATACTGTCCATGATTTCTTCCAGAGGAACGCCTTTTTCAAGCGCTTCACGCGCATAGTTGAGGGATTCAATATCTTCTACTTGATCCAGTGTTTCAAAGGGATAGTTGGTCATCCCAATTTCCTCACCCTGATAGATATAAGGTGTCCCTCTCATGAGATGCAACAAAATTGCAAAGGCTTTGGCAGATTTTTCACGATATTCTTGGTCATTTCCCCAAATAGAGACGATACGTGGGAGGTCATGATTGTTCCAGAAAAGCGAATTCCAGCCGTCTTCAACTCCTAACTCTGTCTGCCATTTGTTGAAAATCTCTTTTAACTTCCCGACATTTAGCATTTTTTGGTACTGCCACTTAGGTTGCCCTTCCTGATACTGAAGACAGATATGCTCAAACTGGAAAACCATAGACAATTCTTGTCCCTTTGGATCAGAGTAAAGTTTAGCAATTTCTGGCGTTGCTCCCCATGTTTCCCCTACTGTCAAGAGATCTTTATCTCCAAAGGTAGCCTGATTCATCTCCTTGAGATAGGGGTGGAGCATAGGGCCGTTATTAACTACCTTCTCATCAGGAATTTTACCAATCATGTCAATAACATCCATACGGAAACCGCCAATCCCTTTATCAATCCAGAAATTCATCATCTCATAAATTTTCTGGCGAAGTTTTTCATTTTCCCAGTTGAGATCAGGTTGTTTCTTGCTGAAAAAGTGAAGATAGTACTGACCTGACTTTTCATCGTATTCCCAAGCAGATCCGCTAAAAATAGAATCTAAGTCGTTGGGTTCATCCCGCCAGATATAGTAGTCTCGCTCAGGCTGTCAGGATTTTCACAGGCCTCTACAAACCAAGCATGTTCATCTGAGGTATGATTGACCACCAAGTCCATGATGATACGAATATCACGCTTCTTAGCTTCCGCAATCAGTTGATCCATATCCTTCATGGTTCCGAAAATAGCTGCAATGGCTTGATAATCAGCAATATCATAACCATTATCATCCATAGGGCTGTCATAAACGGGAGAAAGCCAAATCGCTGTAATTCCTAACTTAGCTAGATAGTCTAACTTACTGGTAATACCTGGCAAATCACCAATTCCATCTCCGTTGCTATCCATAAAACTCTTTGGATAAACTTGATAGACTACGGCATTGTGCCACCATTTTTCTTGCATCTTCTTACCTCATTATTTTAATAATCTACAGTCTATGATAGCGCTTTTCAGAATTTTGTGCAAGCGTTTGCCTAATCTTTTTGATTCCTTTTTTAACTCCATAGTTTCCTAACTTCCAATTTTTTATTATAATAGAGGTCAGAGGTAAAAAAAATGAAAAAACAAGCTTTTAGTTCTGAACAATATTTGAATCTACAACGCGACCATATCTTGGAGCGCATTAATCAATTTGACGGCAAGCTCTACTTGGAGTTTGGTGGTAAAATGTTAGAAGATTTCCACGCTGCTCGTGTCCTCCCTGGTTATGAGCCTGACAACAAAATCAAGCTCTTGCAAGAATTGAAAGAGCAGGTTGAGGTTGTGATTGCTATTAACGCTAGCAATATCGAACATTCCAAAGCACGTGGTGACTTGGGCATTTCTTATGACCAAGAAGTTCTTCGTTTGATTGACAAATTCAATGAATTAGGGATTTTTGTTGGTTCCGTTGTCATCACACAGTACGCTGGCCAACCAGCCGCAGATGCCTTCCGCAACCAACTTGAGAAAAACGGAATTGATTCTTATCTTCATTATCCAATCAAAGGATACCCGACAGATATGGATCACATCATTTCTCCAGAAGGCATGGGGAAAAACGACTACATCAAAACCAGTCGCAACTTGATTGTCGTAACAGCTCCTGGACCTGGTTCTGGAAAATTGGCAACCTGTATGTCAAATATGTACCACGACCAAATCAATGGTATCAAGTCTGGCTACGCTAAATTTGAAACCTTCCCCGTTTGGAATCTTCCCCTTCATCACCCAGTCAATTTGGCCTACGAGGCTGCCACAGCTGACCTTGACGATGTCAACATGATTGACCCTTTCCATCTTCAAACCTATGGAGAAACTACTGTCAACTACAACCGTGATATTGAAATTTTCCCAGTTCTCAAACGCATGTTAGAACGTATCCTTGGTGAATCTCCATACGCTTCACCGACAGACATGGGTGTCAACATGGTTGGTTTCGCTATTACAGATAACGAGGCTGCTGTCGAAGCTTCTAAACAAGAAATCATCCGCCGTTATTATCAAACTGTTCTTGATTTTAAAGCCGAAAAAGTTAGCGAATCTGCTGTTAAGAAAATCGAGTTGCTCATGAACGACCTCGGCATCACACCTGCAGACCGCAAGGTTGCTGTCGTTGCTCGTCAAAAGGCAGAAGAAACTGGCGGACCAGCCCTAGCCCTTGAATTGCCAAGCGGAGAAATTGTCACTGGTAAGAACTCAGAACTCTTTGGCCCTACAGCCGCTGCCTTGATCAACGCTATCAAGAAATCAGCTGACATCCCTAAAGAAGTAAAACTCATCGAACCTGAAGTTGTCAAACCGATCCAAGGTCTTAAAATCGATCATCTAGGTAGCCGCAATCCACGCCTTCATTCAAATGAAATTCTGATTGCTCTTGCCATCACAGCTACAGAAAATCCTGACGCTGCTCGTGCTATGGAAGAACTTGGTAACCTCAAAGGAAGCGAAGCCCACTCAACCATCATCTTGACTGATGAAGACAAGAATGTCCTTCGTAAATTGGGTATCAATGTAACCTTTGACCCTTATTACCAATACGACCGCTTGTATCGTAAGTAAAGAGTTCAACCTCTCCACTCTCGGAGAGGTTTTCTTTCTGTCTCAATAGCATCCTTTATGTTATAATGAAAAGAGAAAACTGAAAGGATTTACCATGTCAAAAGAAGTTATTGTTGAAAGTTTTGAACTTGACCACACTATTGTCAAAGCACCTTATGTCCGCTTGATTGGGGAAGAAACGGGACCAAAAGGAGACATCATCTCCAATTATGATATTCGCTTGGTGCAACCAAACGAAGACTCGATCCCTACTGCTGGACTTCACACCATTGAGCACCTCTTGGCAAAACTCATCCGTACTCGCATTGACGGTATGATTGACTGTTCGCCATTTGGCTGCCGTACAGGTTTCCACATGATTATGTGGGGACGCCATACCAGCGCTGAGATTGCGACAGTTATCAAGGATTCGCTCAAGGAAATCGCTGAAACTACTACTTGGGAAGATGTCCCTGGAACAACCATCGAATCTTGTGGAAACTACAAGGATCACAGCCTCTTCTCTGCTAAAGAATGGGCGAAACTCATCTTGGAACAAGGAATCTCAGATGATGCCTTTGAGCGCCATGTGATTTAGACACAAAAGGAACCAGTTTTTTCAGCTGGCTCCTTCTTTTTTTATTCTCAAAATTTTGTCTTAGGCTTTTTCACGAATGATCAAAACACCATCTTCCATATCTGCTTCCAGATGTTTGGCATCTAAATGATCCAAGTAGAAATCTGTCACCTTATCACGAATTTCTTGTTCAACCACGCGACGGAGAGGTCGAACACCCATGACTTCGTCATAGCCTTCTTCTGTGATATAGTCCTTAGCCGCTTGACTGACTACTAAGTCAATGTCTTTCTTAGCCAGGGTTTGGTTGACTTCAGCCAACATCAAGTCCACAATCTTAGAAAGGTCTTCCTTAGTCAAGTGCGAGAACTCGATAACTGCGTTGAAGCGGTTAAGGAATTCTGGACGGAAGAATGGCTTCAAACGATCCATCAATTCTGGTTTGTCTGCACCTTCTGTCAAGTTGGCTTCATAGCCAAATCCAGCATTTGATGTCGCGATAATAACTGTGTTCTTGAAGTTTACTGTATTTCCTTGACCATCTGTCAAACGACCATCATCCAAGACTTGAAGGAGAAGAGTAATCACTTGAGGATCAGCCTTTTCAATCTCATCCAAGAGAATGATAGAGTATGGATTGCGACGAACACGTTCTGTCAAGGTATTGCTATTGTCATCATACCCCACATAACCAGCTGTTGTACCGATTAACTTAGAAACAGCTGTACGGTCACTGTATTCAGACATATCCAAACGGATAATCGCATCCTTGGTTCCAAACATATCCAGCGCCAATTGTTTAGCAAGTTCTGTCTTACCAACTCCAGTTGGACCTACAAAGAGGAAGCTACCGATTGGGCGATTACCTTCATCAAAACCAGCACGGTTACGACGGATGGCACGAGCTACAGCTTCAACTGCCTTGTCTTGGCCGATCACCTTGTGTTCCAAACGATGAGCCATATCTTTCAAACGTTCGATGTCTGATGCTCCCATTTGTGAAACCGGGATACCCGTCATTCGTTCTACAGATTCAGCCACATCGTTGACACTGGCAGTCACCTTCATATCTTCTGTGTGGTTTTCGATTTTCTTTTCCAATTCTGCAATGCGTGTTTTATAGTTTAGAGCAGCTTCAAAATCTTCTGCTTCAACCGCTTTTTCTTGCTTGTCTTTTTCTGCTTCAATTTCACGTTCAACAGCATGCACATCTGTTACTGGATGTTGAGCCGCCAAGTGAGCTGCCGTTACATCGACAAGGTCAATAGCCTTATCTGGCAAGCTACGTTGAGGAATATATTGAACAGAATAATCCACTGCTGCTTTCAAGACCTCGTCTGGCAAGATGACATTATGGTGTTGTTGATAAAGGTCACGAATCCCTTGAAGGATTTTAAAGGTATCCTCTGCTGAAGGAGCATTGACCTTGACTTCGTTGAAACGACGAGCAAGAGCTGCATTCTTCAAGATGGTGTTACGGTATTCATCTTGAGTCGTTGCCCCAATCACTGTCAATTCACCACGAGAGAGGGCTGGCTTGAGAATATCCGCAAGCCCCTTAGAGCCACTATCTCCACCAGTGCTACCAGCACCGAGAATTTGGTGAATTTCATCAAAGAAGAGGATAATATTCCCTGCTTCTTTCACTTCATTGACTAAGTTTTGAACGTTTTCTTCAAAACTACCACGATATTGAGTACCAGCCTCAAGACCTGAGATGTCAATGGAAATAATTTCCTTGTTCTTAATAGCAGCTGGAACATCGCCATTCACAATGGCTTGCGCTAGGCCTTCGACAACAGCTGTCTTACCAACACCTGCATCTCCAACAAGTACAGGATTATTTTTGGTACGGCGTGAAAGGATTTCAGATGTTTCTTGAATTTCCTTATTTCGTCCGATAACAGGATCCAACTTGCCCTCACGAGCTTCCGCTGTCAAGTTTCGACCTAGTTTAGCAAGGACACCGTCTTGTTTCATACCTGAAGCCTGTTGTTGCATTTCTCCATCGGTTTCTGCATTTCCTGGCAATTGACCAGTTGCACGATAGTGAGCGAATTCCTCAGGTGTCACTTCACGACCATTAATCAAGTAGCGACGGTTTTCAGAACTGTATCCTCGCATACCACCCATCAATTGGTTAAATAAATCATCCATGTTGTTAAAATTATTAAAGTTGTTGTTCATATTCTTTACCTCTTTTTGTTTACTTAGTTATGATTACTGATATTGACTATCTTTGACCTTTGTTTTAAAAAATTTAGACTAGCTAAATGGCTACTCTAGGTACTATTTCTGGTTTTTCTTTTTCGAGCAGGAGTAGACTATCTTTACTTCTGAAGATTTCTAGATTAAACATAGACACACCTCTTTCTATTTTACTTTAAATAATACTCTTCGAAAATCTCTTCAAACCACGTCAGCTCTATCTGCAACCTCAAAACAGTGTTTTGAGCAACCTGCAGCTAGCTTCCTAGTTTGCTCTTTGATTTTCATTGAGTATAAGTGTTCGAGTAAGGCTTTCATTTACCTTACGTTCATAATATACTACATTAGTCAGAAAAGGTCAAGAGATTTGACTTTAATTGACCAATATTTTTTAGAATGCAAAAACACCCTGAAACGTCAGGGTGCCATTCTTACATCAAATACAAAAGTGCTAGGGTCAGGAGACTTGCTAGAAGTCCCACTCCCCAAAAGAAGAAGTCAACCTTCCACTCGCTCCAAGGATTTCCTTTACCAGACAATCCTCCAAGCTCAAAATGGTGATGCACAGGCGTCATACGGAAAATACGTTTGCCACCAGTCATTTTGAAATAACTTACTTGCATCATAACCGAAGTTGTTTCAAAAACATAAACAATTCCGATAATCAAGAGAGTCCATTCTTGGTGGAGGGCCATAGAGATAGCTGCCAACATTCCACCGAGAGCCAAACTTCCCACATCCCCCATAAAGACCTTGGCAGGCTTATGGTTAAAGACGAAGAAACCGAGTAAACCACCAATCATGGCCAGAATCACCAGAAGAATATCCATCTGACCTTGCACATAGGCAATAATTCCATAAGCAGACAAACTAATCACCACTGAAACACTAGCTAGACCGTCAATACCGTCTGTCAAGTTCACTGCATTTGAAAAACCAACTAGCCAGAAAAGGGCGAAAAGAATATAGAAAATCCCTAGATGTACTTGGTAACCAAAGACTGAAAGCATATCGCCACCGCGATCATAGAAAAGGTAGAAAACGACCCCTCCTAGGAGCTGAAGAGCCAATTTTTGCTTAGGATTCAGCCCCTCATTAATTTTACGAAAGACCTTGAGAAAGTCATCTAAAAATCCGACAAGTCCATAAAGGACCAAGATGAACAAAATCATTCCCACATTATTGGTCAATTGTTTTGAAAAAAGAGCAACGAGGAAACTCACCACAACTGTAGCAATAAGGAAAACAAGTCCCCCCATAGTTGGCGTCCCAGCTTTTGCCTGATGCTGTTTGACATCCTCATGCATCTGCTGGCCTGTAATTTGCGCCTTCCTATAAAATTGGATAAAGGCCGGAATTCCTACCAGAGTTAGTAAAAATGTCACAATTCCAGCACTGATGGAAATAAACATATTAGTCTCCTAAAGTTAATGTAATTTTTTTAATGTTTTTGATGGCTGTATTAGCACGAACATCTTGCTTCTGCACAGTAGAGCCTGAACCTTCAAATTCAAGTTCTATATTTAACCACTTAGAAAAAGCTTCTGCGGTTGCTTTTGTCCAACCATACATATCTGGAACTTCCTCTGCTTTGTCAGATAAGAGGAGAACTTGCTGGTTAGGTGCAAGATTGGTCCCTTCTTCTACAGATGATTCTTTAATCTTTGTTCCTGTTCCTACAACGATTGGTTGCACAATATTGCGACGTAAGGCTTCAGCCAAATCACCAGGTGAAATATCCTTGATGCTAGGCATGGCATAAGCGCTTTGATTGGTTACCTGATCTAACGTTTTAGCGGTAGATTGGAGGTTAAGGGAATCTTTCATAGCCACTGCTCTTTCCAAGATAGGATTGGCAAATTCCCCCAACTGAATACCTGAATAATGCTCAGGCTGTTGAACCGTCACATATAGGATAAAATCAGGATTTTCAGCAGGGTTCATCGATACAGCAGAAAAAATGTAATTGGTCGTACCAACCAAGTAACCCCCATTTTTCTCATCGGCAATCTGGGCTGTACCAGACTTGAGAGCTACATTTTGACCAGGAACAGTTATAGTTGGCTTGCCTGTACTGTGGTTATGCATGGTTCCATAAACTGGATCCGTTCCTACCAAAACCATGTTGGTTCGAGTTAGACTGGCTGCATCTTTGGAAACAGGATTTCCTACAATCTCTTTTTGAGATTTCCGAACAGATTGGTCATTTGGGTCATATAAGGCACTGATAAATTTAGGTTCTAGCATGACTCCATCGTTGGCAATAGCCGTGAAGGCACGAATCATTTGCGTCTGGGTCACTGAAATCCCTTGTCCAAATGAACTCTGAGCAATATTTACGATATTGTCAGCCGGAAGTTGGCCTGCATATTCATCCGTCAAGCCAAAACGAGTCGGAACACCAAATTTAAAGCGACTTAGATAATCCAGCCAGGTAGCATCTCCCATCTTTTGCTCAAGAAGCGTCATCCCAACGTTACTTGAGTGCGCAAACCCTTGAGAAAAGGTCATCATTCCTCCGCCAGTTAATCCTTCATTGACATCCCAATCTCGGATAGTAGCATCTGCTACTTTTAACTCACTACTATTGAAGACTTCTCCTCCTGGGAAAGTATTATTGTCAATAGCAGCAGCGAGCGTCATGACCTTCATGGTTGACCCTGGCTCATAGTTACTTTGATAGAGAATATCCCGCCAAACAAAGTCCTTGGTAAGTCCTTCCTTAGTATCGGCATCAAAGGTTGGTCTCTGCGTCGTTGCAAGAATTTCCCCCGTTTTAGCACTGACCAAGGTAGCCGTCATATACTTGCCTTTTACTTTTTCTTGAAAGGCATTCATCTGTGTTTCCATGAAGGACTGAAGGGTGCTGGAAATAGTCGTATAAACATCCTTGCCATCTATCGTTTGCTGGGACACTTGTTCTGTTCCAGGAACAATATTACCCAGACGATCTTTTTCATAGGTAATAATACCGTCTTTCCCTGCAAGAATACTATTCAAGGAACTCTCCATCCCAGAAGTTCCCAGCAAACTCTTGCTACCATCCTCATTTTCATGGAGTTGGGCCAAACCAATAAAACTAGAAGCGAATTGTCCATTTGGATAGCTTCTATTAGGGCTAGTTGTGAAGTCAATTCCTTCAACACTAGCGTCTTTCAAATCCTTTTTAATAGCCATCATATTGGCATAGGTAATCCCATTTCCTTTGGCACCAAAAGAAACTTGAGTCAGATTCGGTTGAGACAATTGTTCTTTAACATAAGCCTCGTCCATATCCAGATACTTATGGAAAACCTCTGCTACCTTATTAAACTGGGCATCTTCTACATAAAGAATTTTACCCGTTGCTGATTTGTATTTTTTATCAATAACAGCATAGACATTATAGGAGGTTGCGTCCTCAGCAATCGGGACTCCATTTCGGTCATAAATAGTCCCACGTTTGGCAGGGACTGTACGGGTTATTTGGTGAACTTTCTTGGCCTCTTTGACTAGATCCGTTCCAAATTTACTACCACTCCCGATAATAACAGCAAAATTAACCAAAAAGACAGCGAAAAGTACGACAGCTAACAAGCTGATGTACTTCCCCACTATTTTACGGTTTTCTGCTGGAGATTTACGGTTTCTAATCGCAAATCGGGTTATTCTTTTTGTCCACTTCATATCTTACTCCGCTGATCGAATATTCTCGTTATTCAATTTTAAGTCCTTAGAATTTGCGATTTCTTTCAAGCGTTCTGCCCTCAACAATTCATTTACCTCTTGTTTGGCATCATCCAACTCTGTCTTCTTCTCCTCTATCTGCGCATTGATTTTTGTCAGATCATTTTGTACTTGTAGGAGTCGAGTCTGCATAAAGATAATACTCAGCGCCAAAACGAGAGCTGTAAACGCAATGGAAAGATAAAAAGCCTTCTCCACACGGGAGAATTTTTTTATACGACTCTGCAAGAATTGACTGGTTGTTTCTTTTTTATCTACCATTTTTTCCTCTTACTTGTGAATTTTTCTGGCCACGCGCAACTTAGCTGAGTGCGAGCGGTTATTGGCTTCTAATTCTTCTGCACTTGGCAAGATTGGCTTACGGGATACCAATTCCATCTTGGGCTTGAGATCATCTGGGATGAAGGGCAAACCTTTGGGAACTTCCACCGTTGAAGCTTCCTTGAACAATTGCTTGGTCAAGCGGTCTTCCAAGGAATGAAAGGTAATCACTGAAATTCTACCGTCTAGAGCCAACATCTCCATAGCCTGCTGGATAGATTCATCTGCCGCTCCCAACTCATCATTGACTTCAATTCGAATAGCCTGGAAAATCTGTTTGGCAGGATGCCCCTTCTTCTTAAGTTCCTTGGCAGGTTTGGCCGACTTGATAATCTCTGCTAACTCAGTCGTAGTCTCGATAGGCTTGACTTCTCGAGCTTGCTCAATCTTACGCGCAATCTGTTTAGAGAATTTATCCTCGCCATACTTGAAGAAAATTCGAACCAAGTCATGATAGTCATAGTGATTCACCACTTCATAGGCTGTCAGACTAGCATCCTGATTCATGCGCATGTCTAGTGGCGCATCCTTTTTATAAGAAAAACCACGCTCACGCTGGTCCAGCTGAGGACTAGACACTCCCAAGTCATAACAAATTCCATCAATTTCCTGAACACCAGCTTCGAGCAAACGTGCCTGCAAATGACGGAAGTTATCCTTGATAAAGGTTACCATCCCTTTTTCGATATAAGGTGCCAAGCGTTCTTGTGCATTGTCAATGGCACTCTGGTCCTGGTCAAAGGCATAGAGATGGCCTTTTTCACTTAATTTACTTAATAAATATTCGCTGTGGCCTGCTCCACCCAAAGTCGCATCAACGTAGATACCGTCAGGCTTTACGTCGAGCATATCAATCGTTTCGTGGAGTAAGACCGTTACATGATGAAATTCTTTTGTCATATCTTATCTATTTTACCACAAATCTGACTAGCTTGCACTAGTCAGACAAATAGGCCAAAAACAAGTAAGATTTCTTTAAGAAATATGTCAAATATGCTTGACATTCACTATATAGAAGAATATAATATAGTCAAATATATACGACACAAATCAGAAAGGAGAACAGATGAACCGTGTGAAAGAATTTCGCAAGGAACTGGGCATTTCCCAGCTCGAGCTCGCCAAGGATATCGGTGTCTCGAGACAAACCATCAATATGATTGAGAACGACAAGTACAACCCAACTCTGGAACTCTGTCTCAATCTCGCCCGCAGCCTCCAAACTGACCTCAACAGTCTCTTTTGGGAGGATGATTTTTAAAAAAGGAGCCAACTCATGAAAAAAGAAACCTTCACTGAAAAACTGATCAAACGCACATACGGTATTTCTGATCCACTTGACGAATACAAACGACGCGAGGCAGACCGTATAGGTAACCAAGTCTTTATCTTCCTCTTTTATCTGATGATTTTCGGCAATCTTATTCCACTCGTTCTGGCCTATAAATTCCCTCAGCTAGTGGCTCTGGTCTATCCTCCTCTGATTTCAGTGATTGCCCTCATCGCTGCTGGCTATGTCACCTACCAAATGCAAAAAACAGGGATTACAACTATTGAACCAGATATGCTGAGTGAGAAAGAAAGTAAGCAACTACACTACCCTGGTCTGAAAGCAGGTTTGTTCTTTGGCCTATGGATGTTTTTTATAACGCCTCTCCTCCATATACTCATAGGTGACGGTCAGGACTATTTTCAGTCTCTTCTCACTATAAGAAATGCTGTATCAAGCATTCTAGGTTCTGTCTTCTTCGGAGCGAGCATACAGTTTCTCATCTCCCGTCGCATTGCAAAAGCCAAGGAAGACCAGAATAATGATTAGGAGGAAACTCATAAAAAAAGAAAAGAAACAATTACGTTATTCTGGTCTGAAAGCAGGTTCGATTTATGGAACAGTGATATTTTTTATAATTCCACTCATTGATACCCTAACAAGTGAAAATCCAAATTTTATCAGTTCTCTTCTAAATACAAAACATATTTTTAAAACTATACTGGGAGCTTTCTTTTTCGGAGTGATGATACATATTGTCGACTCACTTCGTATTGCAAGAGCTAAAAAAGACCAGAATTAGGAGGTCCCCTATGAAATCATTACTAACTTTACTTACCTATCATCTTTTGTTCAGTTCTCTGCTCATCTTCATCATCGTTTCAGGGAACTTGCCAATCAGCGAGATATTCCTCCTTCTAGTCTTTATTCCAGCACTTAACAAAGGACTGACTTATCTAAAGATTGACTCCCAAAAAACGCGCACACTTAACTTAGCACTGTACTTTATGATTCTATCTTTACCACAACTGATGCTCGTCTCAGGCAATTGGAAATATTATTTACTGCTCACTATCGCTATCCTTTCTTCTATCACTTATCTTTATTATCTCTATCAATTCGTAAAAGAAAGTCAGTAAAACTGCTCATTTAGGAGGTTACTAGTATGAAAAAAGAAGACTTCACCACTCGCCTACTTCGAAATCTCTTTCACATCCAAGGCCCTTTTGATGAATGCCGACAAGAAATTATCTACAAAGCCTGTGCCCGTTCCATGGTCCAAATCGTTTATTCTTCCTTCTTTCTCTTCTTGTTTTATCTGTTATTTGGACGCTTTATAGAGGTCGTTCGCTATGCCATGCCCTACATATTCTTTGGCCTTATATATTTCATTACTTTAAAAACTCAAAGAAACGTCAAAGAACTCCATCTGGAAAAAGATGACAAGTCAGAAATCATCCTTAAAACCTACAGCAAGAGCCAAATCAAATTCCGAAGCTGGGTTGTGTTTATTGGTCTTCAGATTGGCCTCTTTACCCTACTCATCTTTCATAAAGTCTTCGTTCAGCAGATGTCCCTTCCAGATTTTGTGAAGTTGCTCATGCAATTTGATAAAAGTGTTCCTTTGCTGATGTATGGCCTGATTATCGGTAGCATTTTTGGAACCATGACCTACGGATTTCTATCACTACAGGAGGAGAAAATGCCTAAAAATACCAACCATAAGGAGAAAAGCAATCAATGACTTCACTATACGATTTTTCAATCTTAAACCAAGATAACCAAACGACTCCCCTAGATGCCTATCGTGGTAAGGTTCTCTTGATTGTCAACACTGCTACCGGATGTGGTTTAACGCCCCAGTACCAAGGACTCCAAGAACTCTATGACCGCTATCAAAATCAGGGCTTTGAGATTTTAGACTTCCCTTGCAATCAGTTTATGGGGCAAGCACCCGGCAGCCCAGAGGAAATCAATAGTTTCTGTAGCCTACACTATCAGACTACTTTTCCTCGTTTTGCCAAGATCAAGGTCAACGGTAAGGAAGCAGACCCTCTCTATGTTTGGTTGAAAGAACAGAAATCTGGCCCCCTAGGAAAACGAATCGAATGGAATTTTGCCAAGTTTCTCATCGGTCGAAATGGACAGGTATTTGAACGCTTCTCTTCCAAAACAGACCCCAAACAAATTGAAAAGGCCATACAAAACCTACTATAATTTCACAATCTCACTTTGATTAGGTCTCCTTCAGCCTAATGAATAGTGGGATTTTTTGATTGGCTTTGGCTTAAATAGCCATTCCATATAGTGAAGCATGCAGTATTGTAAATTGTAATTGATAAAACTGCTAGTCAAAAAAACTGTTTCATATAGCTGTTTCTAATACATCACCCTCATCCTAACAGTTTTCAAGCTCAATAAATGTAGGGTGCTAGTCTTCAATCATATCCGAACTTAGAACCTAACAAATACTCTTAAAACTAAGTGATTTTCAAAAGACTTCTTCATAATTATCATATTTTCTTTAGATGTACCTATGCCGACATTTTACTTTCATCAGCTATCAAAACCTAAACATATAATAGCACGGTTGACCTCGCTCTATATATGTGCTAGAATTATTGATATATATTCAATGGAAGGCTTTACACTAAATGTTCCCATTCATGCCATCAGCACGAGCAAAAAATGTTTTTGATATCCCTTATCAAAGATTATATCAAATTGGTTTTAAGGGTTTAATTTTTGATATAGATCAGACTCTCGTGATGCATGGTGCTCCTGCCACAGAACAAGTTATTGAACTATTTCAAAATCTCAAAGCCCTTGGTTTCCAAATTTTTCTTTTATCAAATAATGACGAGGAAAGAATAACAGAATTTAATAAACATCTATCCGTTCCTTTTATTCCTCTTGCAGAAAAACCAAATCCTAAGAATTTTCAAAAAGCTCTTGACATGATGCAGTTAAAACCATTTGAAACTGTGATGATTGGAGACCAACTTTTTACAGATGTTCTGGGAGCTAGTCGAGTAAATATTCCCACTATATTGGTTGATTTTTTATATGATCCTAAAGAAGGCGGAATTGGCAAAAAGCGCTGGGTTGAAAAACTAATACTATCTACTTACCCATTTTTCAGAAAGAAAAATAAAAATTTAGATATGATAAAGAAGGAGAAACAGCATGGTTTTTTGGAATAAGGATTTATTATTTTGTGAAATTAGTCCTACCACATATAAAATCTCTTTAAAAAAAGAAAATCTCAAACGACATATCCAAAATTTTAAAGAAGGAAAGAAATTCTCAAAAGTTCGTCAAGAAAAACTCCTACCTAACGTGGTTTCATCATACTCTACTCAGTTGATCAAGCGCGGTCCTGGTATTGATATCAATCTCCAGAAAGGCAAAGCAACTAACATTCATATTGCAGCCCAATCTTTGAACCATATTATGATTTACCCTGGAGAAGAATTCTCTTTTTGGAGTTTAGTTGGAAATACAACAAAAAGAAAAGGATACTTAGAAGGACGAGTCATTATTAACGGCAAAGTGGAACCCGGTATCGGAGGAGGGCTCTGCAATTTAGCTAATCTACTCCATCTTTTAATTGTTCATAGTCCCATGGAAATCACGGAGTTTCATGCGCATTCAGATGCACTAGATCCAGATAAAGGAAAGAGAAAACCATTTGCAAACGGAACATCTGTGCAATACAATCATCAAGATTACCGTTTTAAAAATCCAACTAACCAAATCATTCAATTACGAACATGGGTTGAGAATGAAATACTCTTCGGAGAATTACGAAGTGAAGCCCAGTTCCCATTCATTTATCAAATTGTCGAAGAAAATCATCATTTTAAAAAAGAGGGAGAACATTATTATCGTCACTCCATGATTTATCGTGAAAAGCTTGATAGAATAACTGAACAAACATTAGAAAAAGAACTTGTTTTGAAAAATCATTCAAAAGTCATGTATGATCCCGATCTCATACCTACAGAAATGATTAAACAATAATCTAAATCTTCCGATATCATGAAAAAATGACTTAAATTCAAGGTAAAAGGAACTATTATGAACAACACACCTAAATTAATCGTTATGCTGACGCACAATGATCACACAGTTGAAAATGCTAGTGAAATTTTCGAATCATGTAAACACTCTAACGCTGAGTATTGGGGTTTTAAAGAAAAACCACTTCCTATTTCTGAAATGAAGTCTTTATTTTCAAAAATGAAATCTTGTGGTAAGACTACTTTTCTTGAAGTGGTTGAATATGACGAAGAAAGTGGACTCCAAGGTGCACGAATAGCTAAAGAATGTGGGTGCGATATTTTAATGGGGACTGTCTTCTTTGATTCAATAAACCAATTTTGTAAAGAAAACAACATAAAGTATATGCCATTTGTTGGACAAATTACGGATCGTCCATCTATCCTAGAAGGTTCTATCGAGCATATGATTTCTCAAGCAAAAGAATATCTAGCAAAAGGAGTTTATGGATTTGACCTGCTAGGTTATCGTTATACAGGGGATCCCATTGAGCTGAACAATACTTTTATTCAAGCTGTCCAAGCACCCGTTTGTTTGGCTGGAAGTATTGATAGCTATGAACGTTTGGATGAAGTCATTGAAGCAAATCCTTGGGCTTTTACAATCGGAAGTGCATTTTTTGAAGAAAAATTTGGTACAAAAATTCATGAACAAATTAATAATGTTTGTAATTACTTAGAAAAATAAGCTTTATAGCATAAAAAGAAGACAAGGCTGGTAAAAAACTCAATTTCAAGAGAAAATGAAGTAAGTCTTTCCACCATAAAACGCATAGTATTGTACTGACCCCAAAAAGTTAGACAATTAATTTATCCAAAGGATTTAGTTCTGTATTGCACAGGGCTAAGTCCTTTTAGTTTTACCTTAATTTTCTTATTGTTATAATAGTAAATATAGTAAATTGAACCAAAAATAATACATAATGTGGTATAGTCTTCTTATGGCATATTCAATATATTTTCGTAAAAAAGTTCTCTCCTATTGTGAACGAACAGGTAGTATAACAGAAGCATCACACGTTTTCCAAATCTCACGTAATACTATTTATGGCTGGTTAAAGCTAAAAGAGAAAATAGGAGAGTTAAACCATCAAGTAAAAGGAACAAAACCAAGAAAAGTTGATAGAGATAGACACAAAAACTATCTTACTGACAATCCAGACTCTTATTTGACTGAGATAGCTGCTGAATTCGGATGTCACCCAACTACAATTCACTATGCTCTCAAAGCTATGGGGTACACTCGAAAAAAAAGAACCACACCTACTATGAACAAGACCCAGAAAAAGTAGCTTTATTTCTTAAGAATTTTAATAGTTTAAAGCACTTAGCACCTGTTTATATTGATGAAACAGGATTCGATACTTATTTTTATCGAGAATATGGTCGCTCATTAAAAGGCCAGCTAATAAGAGGTAAAGTATCTGGAAGAAGATATCAGAGGATTTCTTTGGTTGCAGGGCTAACAAATGGTGAGTTAATCGCTCCAATGACTTACGAAGAAACGATGACGAGCGACTTTTTTGAAGCTTGGTTTCAGAAGTTTCTCTTACCAACATTAAACACACCATCAGTTATTATTATGGATAATGCAAGATTCCATAGAATGGGTAAGCTAGAGCTCTTATGTGAAGAATTTGGGCATAAACTTTTACCTCTTCCTCCTTACTCACCTGAGTACAATCCTATTGAGAAAACATGGGCTCATATCAAAAAGCACCTCAAAAAGGTATTACCAAGTTGTAATACTTTTTTCGAGGCTCTTTTGTTTTATTCTTGTTTCAATTGACTATAAATAGAAAAAGGGTACAAATGTCTACTAGGAATATCAGAAACATCGTGAATTTTCATCAAACTAAAAAGACCTAGCCCTGTACAATACAGAACTAAATCCTTTTAATAAATAATTGCTCCAACTTTTAAAATCCCTACAGAAATTCCAGTTTTTCTCTATTTAATACCAGACATTAGCTTTTCAATACGTGGAACGTAGAAGAATAAGATAATACTGAATACAATCGTAATTCCTCCAACAATTCCATAGTAAGCGACTTCAGTTTCGCTTGTATAAAATTTTACAATTTGAGCATTGATAGCTTGGGCAGCAGCATTACTCAAGAACCAGATAGACATCATTTGTGCTTGGAAGGATTTTGGTGCTAGCTTAGTAGTGACTGATAGACCAATAGGCGAAATCAACATTTCCCCCACAATCACAATAGCCCAACTCATAATCAACCAGAAAGGACTGACCTTAACATCTACCCCAAAGAGCATCCCTGGTAACATCATCCACAAGAAGGATAAACCTGCCGCAAATAAACCGTAAGCAAATTTCTTAGAAGAGGACGGTTGCTTTTTACCCATTTTCCCCCACAGCCACGCAAAAATCGGCACATAGATCATAATGAAAAGTGGATTGATACTTTGGAAAAAGCTAGATGGGAAATGAATTTGATTCCCAAATACATTAAAGTAAAGTCGAGTTTGATCATCCGCAAATAGAGCGAGAACAACAGAACCCTGCTCCTCAATAGACCAGAAGAGTACTCCAGCGATAAATAGAGGAATGTAGGCAAATACTCGAGATCTCTCAGTGGCAGTTATTTTCTGACTAGATAAAATTTTGAAGAAATAGTAGATTGGAATGATTACCGCAATCACTGTAAAGATATTAACAATCATGTCCACGTTAAATTGGTGAGTAAAGACCAAACCTAGAACCACCAGAATAACCATGACAAGTGTAATCAGCAAGCGTTTAATCAAGGTCTGCTGCTCCTTCTGTGAAAGTGGATCAGTGGGGTAAAGACTTGATTCAGGCAGGTATTTCTTCCCATCTAAAACATATTTCACCAGACCAAAGAACATCCCAATGGCAGCTAATGAGAAACCTAGATGGAAATTGACTTCCTGACCTAGATAACCCACTAGATAAGGGGCAACGAAGGCACCTAAGTTAATACCAAAGACAAAGATACTAAATCCTGCATCCCGTCTATCATCCTCTTTCTCATAAATTCCCCCAACCATATCTGAGATATTAGGTTTTAAAAATCCAGTACCAAAGATAATCAAGGCAATAGAAAGATAGAGAGCCACTTGTCCAAAAGGTGTTGCCAAAGCAATATGCCCTAGCATAATCAGAATACCACCGTAAAAGACGGTCTTACGGCTTCCTAAAATACGGTCACTGACAAAACCACCGACAACCGAGGATAAAAATACCAGCGAGCCATAAATCGCCATAACCGATGCAGCTGTGGTCTTATCCATCCCCAACCCACCATCTTGCACACTATAGTACATATAGTAAAGTAGGATCGCTCGCATCCCATAGTAAGAAAAGCGCTCCCACATCTCTGTAAAGAAGAGGGTGGACAAGCCAATAGGATGTCCAAAAAATGTTTTCTGTTTTTCCATATATATTCTCCTTAAAAAATATAATAACTTATTTTACAGAATTTTCAAACAAATGTCAAACAAATTCTGTTTCTGTTAGAAAATTTTTTGGAAAAATCTATTTAGATTAGTTTACGCTTTATCTTCAATTAAAAAATATCAAACTTATCTATAAAATTATTAATGTGTAAAACTAAAATTATATTATCAAACAATCAACATTCCATTCTTGAATACATTCAAAAGCAACAGAAGGAGAACTCTTGATTTTTAGACAAAAAAAGACATCCAAGAGAAAATTCTTGAATGTCTGTAAACGTTGATATAATCGTATTGATTAACGTTTTGAGGCAACTGACCTTGTCAGGTTGCAGCCACATTTGTAAGCGACTAAAGTCGCAACAACTGTGTCAATTGCACCAATTTAGTAAGAAAGTATAAAAAAGAACACCTCGAAAGGTGCTCTGTATAAGTATAGTAATTCTTTCGAATTAACGTTTACTAAATTGTGATGCTTTACGAGCTTTCTTAAGACCTGGTTGGGGCACCACTTATTTCATCTAATTTCAAAGTGCTTTAAAATCAACGTTTTCATAAGTTTTCAAAAAATAAAATTTCAACTAATTTCAAACAGTTTCATTAAAATAAGGTAAACTTTCATAAAAAATAAGCAAAAATCGAACCAGAATATCAAAAGTTTACCTTATTTAGTTTTTACAGATATTAACTAAGTATTTACTACACAGCAATAGACAGTAGAAACCTTCATTTTATGTGATTTTTGAAATTAAAAATTTCACTACTTCATGATACAAAGCAATCGAATCTCTACACTTTTTAGATAATAAAATTTAAGTAGAGGATGCAGATAATAAAAGTAAGACAGGAGTTTTACATCCCAACGCCAATCCGTGGCGCTACCTAAATAACGGTGTCTTACGTATTTATTTTATTACATCCAAAAATAAAAGTCAATTATAAATTTTTCTTTTTTCTCTTCATTCCTGTTGCAATTCTAGATAATTCCACTGCAACCTCTTTCCCTAACATCGCTAAATCAATATAAGAATCAAAATCTATCAATTTAGGATGACTACTATCATAAGTTGCTAAATCATGAACAATCTCATTCCTAAGTTGCTTAAATTGATATATTTTATTTTCACTGGTTGATTTATCTTTACTCAATTTCCAATCATCATAAGTTTTTGATGGATCCACAAGCATTATCTGCGAACCTATTAGTCGATAATTTAGATAACTAACAAGCTTCTTCAATTTTTTATCAATTATGCTATCCTTTATCATAATTTTTTTATAAATATATCCTATTTTGTTATCTAGCGACATTTCTTTTGCTGACTTTCCTAAATGTTCAACAATTCTCTTTGTTCTATTCTCAATAATAGCATAAGAACATGAAATTGATTCGATATAAAATCCTTCTTCAATTGCAATATTCATACGCTCTCTCAGGTGATTAACATAATCAGTTTGATTTACCATTTATTATGACCTCCAGTAATTCATCCGCAACAACATCTTCAACGTACTTCCTTATTGCTCTAACATTAGGAAGGGTGTTAGATGCGATTCAATACAAGCTAATATCTTGTCCTCATCTAGATATTCCTGATACCTTTCATCTATATATTCAGAGCTAATAATTTTTGAATACGTCAATTTTAAAATTTGCTTTTTCTCATCAATAGATAGTGGAGAAAATTTAACAAAACCATCAAATCGGCTCAATAATGCTATATCAATATTTTTTTCCATTTCTAAACGACTTTTAAAATTAGAAGTGCAAATAATAATTGAGTTACTTAAATCTACTTTATAATTTTGGTCTTCATAAATGCCTTCATCAAACATTTGAAAGAAGGTGCTATGAAAAAATGCAGGAGCTAAAGCGAACTCATCAAGCAAAATAACATTAGATTCTCTGTTTAGTAATGTTTTAGAAAATGAGTCCTCGCTATGGTTTGTTGATTTAAAATATTTTACACTTGATTCACCACCAACCATCGACATTTGTTCTCTAATAATATTGTTATTCCCATATAGTGTAGTTGATAGTTGATTTGCTGTTTCAGTTTTTCCGATTCCTGGTTCACCATAAAACATTAATACTAGTGGTTTCGCATTCGTACGCACCAACTGAGTAACCAATTTCCTTAATAAACTTTTCTTAGCTTTTTCTTGACCAACTATTTTTTCATTTAAATCTTCAGAGATCCTTTTAAGTTGCTCCTCACTAATTTTTGCAAAAGTACTTTGTTCAATATTTAAAAATTCTGATTTAACTTGTTGCTTTAATGAATTAAAGAATTTTTAGGGGGATTATGAAGATATATTTCTTCAGTACCTGAATCATTAAAAATTTTGATTAATAAATCAATATTTTCAAAAACTAGGCTCCCAGAAAGCGAGTAGGTATCCATTCTAAAAATACAATTCTTTTTATCTATTAGAGGTTTTATTATATCAATAATAGTAGAATCTTTAGTCCAATTTATAATAACCTCATTAAATGAAACATAGTTATCTAATTTTGCGACCCTTTCATTAAACTTTTGAACTGGCTCAAAAAAAATATTAAATCTTACCATTATACACCTGCCACTAGAACATCATATATCGGTATTTTCTCATTATTTTGTTCTTCATCAAAGTCAGCTCCTAATTGTGACTGTCTCTGGTTTGATAGTCTATCTATCATTGTATTAAAACTTAAATCAATTGAATCTACTTCTCCAACCTTAATTCCATAAAGTTTGACATCCATCTTGGTCAAGTCACTCAACGTATAATTATTACGTAGACCCGATATATTGAATCTGAAAACACTTTCATTACTCTCGGAACTAATTCCCTTAATTTCATAATATCCAGAAAGTCGGTCCAAAGTTCGTTCAATATTCTTTATTTCAATACCTTTAAAATTATTTTTATCATCATCTGTAATACTACTCATTTTAGTAATATCACTAATCATATCAAGAACAGGAGTGATGTTACGGTAAAAAGCGGGAGAGTCTTTCTCAATAAAAAGCTTAACATTATCTAAGCATTCCACTTTTGAAGAATTTTTATTGGTCACAAACTTTTTAAAATTACTTAGCAATGTAGAGGTAATTTGTGATTCTACTACACCGCTTCGTTGATATGAAGCATTGCCAGAGAGCCCTATCTTAAATCGAGTAAAGAAGTTCATACCAACCTTTCCCTCGGCATCTACTTCAACCATATTTTTGGAGACACACTTTATGATATCAGATTGTATTCCATTTTGATGTAATTCTAAAAAGTCAAAAACGGCTTGCTCATCAAGATAAACAATTTTACCAGCAAAAAAATCAACCATTACTTCCTCCTTATTACTATATTCAGACTATTTGAATAATCCTATTATACCAAAACATCAACTATTACCAAAAAATTCTATTCTATATACCTCAATTTAGTTGCACTACTAACCTTACAGGGATAACAATTGCAGTTCTCATTATCATATTTATCTACCATAATGACATATCTACCATTTTAGTAGTTTCCTATAAACATATTGGACATAATTATTCATCAAATTTTCTCATTTCTCTAGCTAAATCGCTATCAGGATGTTTTTTCATAAAATAACGTTCTCTTACCCGTCGATGGGGCACCACTTATTTCATCTAATTTCAAAGTGCTTTAAAATCAACGTTTTCATAAGTTTTCAAAAAATAAAATTTCAACTAATTTCAAACAGTTTCATTAAAATAAGGTAAACTTTCATAAAAAATAAGCAAAAATCGAACCAGAATATCAAAAGTTTACCTTATATAAAATTTTTACATGTATACTAATTTGTTTCCATTAGAAAAGAGAGCCACCGCTCTCTTTCTTTTTACCTATTATATTTTCGTTTTCCTGCTAAAGCTAGTAGTCCAACACTTGCTCCAAGCAATGCTAAAAGTCCTGAATCCTTAGTTCCTGTATTTGGAAGTTGTTTCTTCGATTCTGCTTTTGCATTTGCAGTTTTTGCAGGAGCTTGATATGTTTTATCGTCTTTAGTTCCCACTGTAGCCACATTTACAACCTTATTTTGCTCACTAGCGTCTACAACATCAACTACTTTACCAGTTGCGTCAGTAACTTCCTTAGGTTGACCACCTGCGTTACGGATTTCTTCTGCTCTGTCTTTCAAGGCTTGCAAGCGTTGTTGCTCAGCAAGGTATGCGTCATGATCAGCTTTGAGTTGCTTAAAGTTTTCATACCCACGAGCCTTAGCTTCAGCGATACCCTCTAGGCGAGCCAACTCTTCCTTAGCAGTCTCCAACTCAGCACGGAGTACACCAAGTTTAGCGTTAGAATCAGTAAGCTCTTTATCCAAAGCCTTAAGGACTTCATCACGCTTAGTAAGAGCGAGTTCAAGAACTGTATGAGTATCAGTAGCCTCTTTAGATGCTTCACGTTTACGAGCAAGGTCTTGACCAGCTGACTTACGAGCCAAAACTGCTACATCATGAGCCTTAGTAAGAACTTCCAATTCACCTTTAGCAGTTGCAAGAGCAGTATCTGCGGTTGCTTGTTCAGCCTTAGCAGTCTCAAGAGCTGAATTAGCATCAGCAAGAGCCTTAGCTTTGTCAGTAGCGTTTGATTTAGCTAGAGCAAGTGATTCCTTAGCAGTTTGCAATGCTTTAGTGTCGTTAGCTAGTTTGTCTTTAGCGTCAGCAAGAGCCTTTTCAAGCGCTGGAACATCAACCTTGTTACCGACTACGTTAGATAAATTAGTACGAGCATTAGCAAGAGCTGTCTCAGCGTTAGTGTAAGCAGTTTGGGCTGATTGGACTGCTGTTTTAGCTTCTTGAGATGCTTTAACTGCATTATCATAGGCTTTTTGAGCAGTTTCAACTGCCCTAGGGTCTACCTTCTTAGTAGTCGTAACAACGTCCTGAGGAGCAGAGAAAGTGAGAGATGTACCGTACTGCACCCCGAATTGTGATAAGGAGGCACCAATACCAGCTCCAAGGCTAGTTTTCTCAGGCTCACGCAAACCAAGAAGTAAAAGCGTACTATCAAAACCAGTTGTAGAACTATCCGCATGAACAACCTTAGCTCTGCCAAGCGTATCAGTAATACCCTTAAATAGAATCTGCTTAATCTGAGCCATAGTCTTAACATCCTCACCCAATCTCAAGAAATGAGGTTGACCATCAACACGAATACCAGAAGATGGCGCATTTACACCAGACTCCTCGACAGCGTCCTTAAATCTCTGCTCATCTGACCTACTGTTGTTTGCAGGAGTAGCAGAATGACCACCAATGTACGGATTGAAGTTTCTATTAAAGGCTTCACCAAACATCAAAGAACTATCCGTAACAGAAACAGGCTTAGTACCAAACTTAGCACGCAACTCATTGATAATAGACGCTGCATAAGTAGCCAAACGAATTTGTTGCTCTTTAGTTAAGTGTTGGAAGTCAGCAATCTCTGTTGTGTCTGTGTCTTCAGAACCGTGAGGAATAAAGTCACCTTTGTAGAAACGTTTACCAGTTGAGTTAAAAGCTGAAAGGGATTTAGCGCCAACACCAGTAATCTCGTCTTCGTAAGGGACGTTATAAAACTCGCGTTCAACATCCTTTAGAGAACCTGTTCCATTTGCATAAGCCTTAACGGCATCAATATAAGCCTGAGAAAGAACTACAGTATAATCAGTCTTAGGAATAGTATATGCCTTCTCAGAAGTTGTAGTTGTTTCAGTGACACCCTGTTTAGCTACTTCAAGAGCTGATTTAGCATTTGTAACTGCACCGTCTTTTGAAGCTTGACTAGCCTTAGCAGTCGCAAGGGCTGTAGTAGCTTGGCTGAGCTTAGATTCAGCGTTAGATACCCCAGTTTGAGCGTCTTTGATAGCTTGTTCTTTGTTTGATTGAGCTTTTTTACCGTTATCAAGGTTAGTCTGAGCAGTTTCTACGGCTTGAGTGTCAGCACTAACTTGATTAGTAAGCGTAGCTACCTCTTTTTCAAGGGGAGCAACATCAGTAGTAGATGAAAGAGCATCTACTTTTTTCTGAGCGTCAGCTACCTTATTAGCCGTATCAGTTGCAGTTTTCTCAGCATTAGATACTACCTTAGTTTGGTCAGCAACCTTCTCAGCAGTCGCAGATACAGACTTATCAGCATCAGCTACAGCCTTCTCAGCCGTAGCAAGCTCACTGGCTTTCTTTTCAGCGTTAGCCTTAGCCTCAGCTACCTTCTCAGGTGTAACCGCCTTAGCTTCTTCTACTTTCTTAGTAGTGTCAGCGAGAGTCTTTTCAACGTTAGCAATGTTTGCTTCAGTAGATGCAACCACTTCTTTTTGTTTAGCTACATCCTGATTAGCTTTATCTGATTCAGCTTTAGCCTTGTCTACGTCTTGTTGACTCGGAACTTTAGGGACTACCTCGTCCTTAGCAACTACCCTAGTTGCAGGCTCATTAACGGCTACTTCGACCTCACTAGCCGATACCCCAGTAGATACCCCAAAGGCTGTAAGTGCTAAAGTAGAAACGACAGCGCCTGTGCGCAATTTCTTGATGGTTCCGTGACCTTGTGTGTTTGATTCCATCGTATAAACTCCTTTATGTCTTAAAAGACTGTTTTATGAATAATATTATACCACATTTTACAGTCTTTTAAACACTATTTTTATTATAATTTCAGTCTTTTGATAATGATTTATTCAATGAGATAAACTTGTATGATAGTTATGAGGTACTATCATGACTGAAAAAATAAATTTAAGAGAATTTGTTGCAAAACAAATCAGACTTCTAAGACTGAAAAGTGGGATGACACAAGAATATCTAGCAGAAAAGGCTGATCTGGGATTCAACTATATCTATAGATTAGAGAATAAACAGTTAAACGTTAAGCTTGAGACCATTGAAAAAATCATACAAGCACTTGAAGTTGATATGAATACTTTTTTTAATATTGAAAATCAAAATCAAAGCAGAGAATTTTCACAACTCATTGAAGATATTAGAAACCTACCAACAGAAAAAAGAGAACCTACTATAAAAGCTCTCCGAGATATATTAAAACAAATAAATTAAGCCAAGTATTTTTGAACTTGGCTTTTTTTAATTTACTAATTTAGTTTTTAGTTGCTCCCTTTATATCATGCCTTGTTTTAGTCTGACTATAAATAAATTTAGGTATGTCTTCACCATTCAATGCTTTCTTAGCATTATTGAATAACCAATCTAGTAAAACAGATTTATCATAAGTTTTTCCAAATTTAATGTTAAATTCATTCATCCCAGCTAGTCCATTAGTTGCTTTTTCAATGCAGTCCAATAAACCTAACTCTTCTAGACGTTCAGCTAACCTAAACGAATCTTCTTTTAAATAGTCGTTATATATCTCCCTTTGATATAAATCATTAGTAACAGAAAATCTTCGAATAATGTTAAAAATTTCGCTACTTTTTTGAGGCTTAATAGTGGAAGATTTTTCTCGATAATTTTTCTCATATCTTTTTAACTGCGAGAGCGATAAAGACCCTGCTATTTTTTTATAAATATTGTATTCAAAATATTTTTCTAAAAAACGTTCTTGTGATAATTTATCTTTTTTTCTTTGTCTGTACAATATTTC
This sequence comes from Streptococcus mitis 17/34, assembly GCA_000430305.1. Lineage (GTDB taxonomy): Bacteria > Bacillota > Bacilli > Lactobacillales > Streptococcaceae > Streptococcus > Streptococcus mitis_AW. The sequence goes on along the minus strand of ASZZ01000001.1, from coordinate 186,632 downwards.
AGAAATATTAGAAGAAATAAACTCATCTTGTATTTCTAACTTTAAATCTTCAAAATTAATCATATCTTACCTCCTTTTAAAAACATTATAGCACCTTTCAATAATAGTGTCAAAAGTTAGATAAAAACTTTAAATGATAAGTTGTTCAATTATTAATATCCAAATCACTTATTAGAAACAATATACATAAAAAGCCAATTTAATCGAAAATATTAATCATAATTTATATATTTTACATAAAGAAGATTCTTTAAAGAATAGTGTCAAAAAAGAGACACCAACTATATTAATCCCTCACATTGCTCATGGAATAAAAAAAATATATACTAGTGTCATAAGTTAGCTAACTAATTCAAATATAGACCGTCCTATCATTCAAAGTTAAAATTGCTAGTCAGACGGAAGATTAGCAAAGGAGGCATTCATATGTCAAAAGAGAAAAAATTAATCGTAGGAAACTACGAAAGCGCAAGAGCATTTTTAGATGCTTTATCAACTTCTGTTGATATCCCAGCAGAGATCAAAGTAATTGATACAAATAGCGGAATCATCAATGACAGTCAAGAAAATCAACGTCCGTGGGCATCTCTTACATGCGTAGATGTCGAACTCTATGAACAGTTCGCTAGCATTTCTCAAGAATCTTACTGCCCTTCGTTCAAAATCAAGTTAAAGAACTATCAAAACGAGAGTTTAGATGGCTTGGTCAATACTGACATCATACTTAACAAGTATGACTTGTCATTTGTTCTTGACAAGTTGAAGCAACCAATTGGTTTAGCTCTAGTCACTGAGCTTGCAGATATTTCATTAAAATAAGTGATAAAAATAGTGAGTTATCATCTGCATTGTGTAGATGATAACTACTCACTATATGACGAGGTAACATATATGTTGATAAAAATATTCTTTTCTCTTATTATTGCATTATTGGTATGGCAAGGTCTTAATATTCTACACATTTTTCTAAAACGACAGTTTCTCATTGTGTCAGATGAGGTTGTTAAGAGAAATGAAAAATTATGGGAACAATGCCTCTTGTTAACAGGCAAGCAAGTTAAGATTATAACCACATTGATCCGAAATGTCACTCTTTGGTGGTTCAAGAAGAAAGCTGATGAACAACTACAAGTTAGAAAAGGTACTGTCTTACAAAATGTAGTTAATCATCTCAATCAAAACTTATCTCATGATTTACAGTTAAAAACTATAAATCCTGCTACAACAGGAGGCATAGATATTTGGGTTTATCTAGCAAACAAGTTAAACGATGATGAACAATTATCATTAGAGAACTACTTTACAGGCGCTCTTTCTAAATACACTAGAGAGTTTGCATTAGATGTACTAACTGTTGAACTGGTATCAGGAGCTGGTTGGGTTGCTAAATTCGATGTCAAAACGATTGAAGAGGCTACATACAATCGAATGACAAGACAGACGAAATTCAGTTACGAGGAGGACTTTTAGTATGATCAAAAACGTTTTTGACGTCAACGTCAGGGGGCATCCTTCCCCTGTAACCATTGACATAAACCGATTTTTCGCTTGGATAATCGCAGGCCCATCGGGTTCAGGAAAATCCACTTTTTTGAGGAGAATTCTAGGCCTTATTTCATTTTATGATACAGATGCTGAAGCTTACTTTTTGGATTTCAAAGCTGATGAAGAAATGTTTTCAATGACTGGCGACCATGTCGCAAGAGGGTTTGACTGTTTAGAACTATTCGAAACAGTCTACCGACGTTTTGAATCTAGACTTAAAAAGCAAGAAGAAAGTTCTCATAATCTTTACTTGATTTTTGATGAATGGCAAGCCTTTCTTGCATATCTGGAACAAACAGATAAGAAAAAGCATAAAGAGGTTTTATCAAAAATGTTGATGATGAATAGTATGGGTAGAAGTCTAGGATGTAGAATTTTGCTATCTAGTCAGCGATTTCTTTTATCAGAACTGCCAGGACGATATAACTTTAACTGTATTATATCCTTGTCTACTAGCTTTCTGCTAGCAGCAAACAACAGACAACTCCTTTTTCCTGATATGGAAAAAGATGAAGTTGTAGTAAAACCGCGAGGATATGGCTATTTTCAGCTAGAAGGGGAACCTGTTAAGATGCTTCGCACTATTCAAGTAAGAGACGAAGAACGGTTAAACCAGCGGATACAAGAGCTATTTTCAAGATATAGCTAGCGTTTTTTCTGCTACACTTGTTTGATACGACACTGACCTTACCTAGGGGTTTCATCGGTATAGGTGTCGGCACAATCTCATTAGCAGGAAAATGCCTATTCGCAAGGGCTTGAGGGGTGGAGATTTTTAAGCGTAACGATGCCAACGGCAGGAAGTGAAGCGCCAAAAATACTACCCCGTCCCTTGTTGAATTGGCAAGCGTTCTCGGTTCGATGGGGTTTCATCGGGCAGGAGAGGCTGGGGTTTGGGGCAAAGCCCCAAGAGAAGATTTATTGGGGTTACTACGACCCCCAATAAATCAATAATCAATAATCATAGAAAGAAGACAAAATGGCTAAAGAAAAACGTTCAAATAAATGGGCATTCCTATTCTATAAGGAAAGTGCCCCAGAAAATTATTTAGAAATTCTCGAAGAGTTACACATTCCATTTGTTCTTAGCCCTTGGCATAATAAGGACATTAACAGGGAAACTGGGGAATTTAAAAAATCGCACAAGCACGGAGTCTTATTTTTTGAATCGCTAAAAAGTTATTCCCAAGTATCAGAGCTTCTTACTGAGAAACTCAATACACCTTCCCACGTTGAAGTTGTCATGTCACCAAAAGGTATGTACGATTATTTCATACATGCAGAAAACCCTGAAAAAACTTTATACAATATAGAAGATATTGAATCAGGTTGCGGATTCGAACTTGATAAGTTCTTGATAGAGCAAAATTCAAATTTATTTCTAGAAACTGTTATCGATGTAATCACCGATAACGATTTTACCGAGTTCGAAGACTTAGTTCACTACGCTAGAAATAAAGATATTTCACTACTGGGATTAATAATTGAACGAACCTACTTTTTTACAAAATTTTTAGATTCTAGACGTTATAATCCCCAAAACAACAAAAAAACCTCCTCAGAAGATACTTTGGCGAGCAATACTGATGAGGCAAATACAGATGATTAAAAATCAACTGATACTTCAATTATAGCACAATAGGGAGAAATAACTTATGCAAGTAATTCTACCAGATGAACAAGTTCAACAAATTCAGCTCCTACTTGCTGAACTTATCAAAAAAGAAATTGAAAATAGATTGAACAATAGTAACCTTGAAAGTCCGTTTTTAAACAAACAACAGGCTTGCCACTACTTGGGTATCTCAAACAATACTCTCGACAGTTGGATTAAACGAGGACTGCCTGCAATAAAAATAGGTAAGACTATACGATTTAATAAAGAAGCCATTAATTCTTGGCTTTACTCACAAAACTAGAAATATCTATATTTTTGTTTTATAATAGTCATGATATTTTCTGGTTCGATATACAAGGAGAATATCATGACTATCAGTAAGACAAAAAACGGAACTTATCGCTTAAAAGTCTATATCCCAATTGAAGCACGAATGCCACTTGGTATCGTTAATAGCAATTATTACGATAAGAGATTCAAAACAAGAAAGGAGGCAAGGCAAGCTGAGATAGACTTGCTTACTAAGTTAAATCAAATAGAAGATAATGAGTTTACAGGACTAGCAAAAGGAGATATTCTTTTCTCAGACTTCTATAACAATATCTGGTGGGACTCTTATAAAGCAGGACAAACTACATCTACTTCTAAGCCACCAAGTAGGTCAACAGTTGCAAATACCAAAACCTGTTTTGAAAAACATATCCTACCACTTCTTGGAAACTATACGATACAGTTTCTAAATCAAAATAAGCAAGTTATCCTAAATCTAATGACATCTAAGGCTAATGAATATGCGAACTTCAAATCTTTACGTAGCTATGTGATTTCCATTTTTGATTGGGCAGAAGAACTTGAATATATAGAAGCTAATAAAGTTGCAAAAATATTAAGAAGAATAAAGGCCACTAAAAAGATTCAACTTGCAGAGTCAAAGAGAGAGGAAGATTTATATCTAACTCATGAACAACTCCAAGAATGGTTCTCAGCATTTCAAGAAGATTTAGAGAATGATAAAATAACCCTTAAAGATTATGTCCTATTTTATCTCACTTTTTTCTTAGGCGATAGAAAATCTGAAACCTATGCTCTTCAATGGAAACATATCGACTTTTCAAAATCACAGATTCAGCTAATTCAAGCTTTAGATAGATATGGACAAGTAAAATCTACTAAGGGAAATAAGAAAACTATTTTCTCTATTTCTAATGACTTACTTCAGCTTCTTACCTCTTGGAAAGAACAACAAAGATATGAACTAGCAAAGTTTGGTATCATCAGTAATCCAGAACAATTTGTTTTTACATATATCGACACAAAAGGAAACATCAACAAGCCTTTACATGCTGACTATCTAAACAATAAAATGAAAAGCATTAGAAAGCGACATAAAGAGCTGGCACATGCTACACCTCATAAACTGCGACATACAGGAGCAACGCTTGCTAGACAAGCAGGAATGAGCTTAGAAGCTATTTCTGAAGCTCTAACACACAGTGACACAGGAACAACACAGATTTATGTCAATACTTCTAATGTAGTTCCTATGGCAGTTGGTGAATTTGCTTTAAAGTCTCTAAAACAATAAGGTAAAAATAAGGTAAACTTTGAGGTAAAACTTTTCAAAAAAATACGAAAAAAGCACCCATAAGGTAAACTTTTGAGTGCTTTGAAACGTTGATATAATCGTTTTGATTAACGTTTTGAGAATTGTGATGCTTTACGAGCTTTCTTAAGACCTGGTTTCTTACGTTCAACTTTACGTGAGTCACGTGTAAGAAGTCCTGCGCGTTTCAATGAATCGCGGAAGTCTGGGTCTACTTGAAGAAGGGCACGAGCGATACCGTGACGGATAGCTCCTGATTGACCAGCGTATCCACCACCTACAACGTTAACGAAAACGTCGTATGAACCTACAGTTGAAGTAACTGCAAATGGTTGGTTGATGACAAGACGAAGGTCAGCGTGTGGGATGTACTCTTCAACATCTTTTTTGTTAACAGTGATTTTACCAGTTCCTGGAACAAGGCGAACGCGTGCAACAGCGTTTTTACGACGTCCAGTACCTGCATATTGTGCTTGTGACATACTTTATTGTTCCTTTCCTTAGATAAGTCCTGAAATGTCAAGAACTTCTGGTTGTTGTGCAGCGTGAGTGTGCTCAGCTCCAACAAATACTTTCAACTTCATACCTTGAGCGCGGCCAAGTGTATTGTGTGGAAGCATACCTTTAACTGATTTCTCGATCAAACGTACTGCATTTTTAGAACGAAGTTCACCTGCAGAGATTTGTTTCAATCCACCTGGGTGGTTTGAGTGAGTGTAGTAGATTTTATCAGTTGCTTTTTTACCAGTCAATTTAACTTTTTCAGCATTGATAACAATCACAAAGTCACCTGTATCAGTGTGTGGTGTAAATGTTGGTTTGTTTTTTCCGCGAAGTACGCTAGCAACTACTGCAGAAAGACGTCCAAGTGGTACATCAGTTGCGTCAACTACGTACCATTTACGTTCAACTTGGCCTGGTTTAGCCATAAATGTTGTTTTGTTCATGATTTCTCCTATATATAGTTCGATTTTTGTTTACGGTGATGGGTGTTCCTTCCCATCGAAAAGTATTTGGAAGGTTCCGGGGCCTTTCAAATGGGGTAAACAATACCGCCTACTATAATACCAAATTTCACCCCCAAAAGTCAATAGATATGAAAAATATTTTTCTGAATTCCACTCTTTTTATCTCTAAAAAACCTCGCTTTCGCGAGGCTCTCCTATTTATAAACTAAGGCACGTTTAAAAGTTTTCCAAATTCCTAAATCATCCGTTTGAAGGACTAGGCTAGCATACATGCGTCCGATAAATCCTGTTGCTACCACCGCAAAAATCACTGTAATAGCAAGTGAAATCCATGCTTCTACTCCCCCTGCATAGCCATTAATGGTTCTAAATGGCATGAAGAAGGTCGAAATAAAGGGAATATAAGAACCAATCTTCAAGATGAGATTGTCACCAGCTGCACCTAGAGCTGTCACTCCAAAAAAACCACCCATAATCAAAATCATCAAAGGCGACAAGGCTTTTCCTGAGTCCTCAGGACGAGAAACCATAGATCCTAGGAAGGCTGCCAAGACTACATACATAAAGAGACTGACCAAAATAAAGAGCAATGTATTCAGTGAGAATGCATCTCCCAAGTGATTCAAAATACCAGACTGAGCCAAGAAAGGCAAATCCTTAAAGAGCAGAATAGCTGCCAGACCACCTACAACATAAATCCCGATATGCGTTAAAATCACCAGAAACAGAGCCATCATCCGCGCATAGAAATAGTGACTAGCCCTTATGCTAGAAAAGACAACTTCCATAATTTTGGTGCCTTTTTCACTGGCAACTTCCTGAGCCGTTACACCTGCATAGGTAATCAGAATCATATAAAGAAAGAATCCTAAGGCTCCTGCTGCCATTGTTTGAATAAACTTTTTATTTTCCTTGGCTTCATCAATCTTTTCTGTGAATTGAATTGTCTGCGCTAAGCGTTTTTCCTGCTCTTGAGACAAGGAGGCAGTTGAACGATTAAGCTGATTTTGCAGTTCATTGAGTGTACCTGTAACTGCAAATTTAATTCCATTTTCAAGCGAAGTTTCGCCATGATAAACTGCCTTCAAGACACTATCCTCTTGGTCAATAGTCAGATAGCCTTTTAATTTTTCATCTTTAATCGCTTCTTTGGCACTTGCTTCGTCTTTATAGTCAAAGTTAACACCATTTACATTCTTCAATCCTTCTGCTACAGATGGCACTGTTGTCACTACTGCCACTTTATCATTTTTAGCCATTGAAGAGCCTTGGAGATAAGCAATTCCTCCAGAGATTCCTAAAAAGAGGAACGGTGAAATCACCATAAAGAAGAAACTCCACGATTTGACATGTCGAAGATAGGTTTCCTTGATTACGACCCACATATTTCTCATACTTCCACCCCTGATTCTAGTTTAAAGATTTCATCGATTGTTGGCGCTTGTTGGTCAAAGGTTGCGATATATTGCCCCTGAGTCAAGATTGGGAAAAGTTCCCTTCCAGCACTCTCATCCTCCAAGATCAATTTCCAACTGCCTTGTTTGGTCAAGCTCACCTGCTTGACATGAGGAAGGTTTTCCAATTCTTCCTTACTTCGTTCACTTGAAACAAAGAGACGCGTTTTCCCGTATTGATTGCGGACATCCTGAACTGGTCCATGCAAGACCACACGACCATCTCGAATCATCAAAATATCGTCACAAAGTTCCTCGACGTTGGTCATGACATGGTCAGAAAAAATAATGGTTGCTCCGCGCTCTTTTTCCTGAAAAATGACTTGCTTGAGCAATTCTGTATTGACTGGGTCCAAACCACTGAAAGGCTCATCCAAGATAATCAAATCTGGTTCATGAATCAGAGTAATAATGAGCTGAATCTTCTGCTGATTTCCTTTTGACAGACTCTTAATTTTATCTGTCAGCTTTCCTTTCACTTCCAACTTCTTCATCCATTGAGGAAGTTTTTCCTTGACCTCCTTGGCATCCATGCCTTTTAGAGTCGCCAAGTAACGAACTTGTTCAAGGACTGTCAATTTAGGCATGAGACTGCGTTCTTCAGGTAGATAGCCAATCCGAGCATAGTTTTCCTGACGGATATCCTGACCATCCAGACTGATTTCTCCCTGATATTCTAAAAACTTCAAAATACTGTGGAAAATCGTTGTTTTCCCCGCACCATTTTTCCCGACTAGTCCCAAAATACGACCTGGTCGCGCTTGAAAGTCAATACCAAACAAAACTTGCTTGGGTCCAAAACTTTTCTCTAGATTTCTTACTTCTAGCATCTTTCACCTCCGAAATGTCTTGCACTCATTATACTCCTTTTTGATAGCCTTTACAATGATTTCTGTCCATTTTTATCATCCTCATTTTAGTAAAAAATCTTGGGGTACTTTGAGCTATGAGTACATTATACACTGGTAAACTCCGATTTATCTTCTCTGTTCCTCAACTGTCTATTTTTGATCCTGAATTGTTATTTGAAAAGAAAAATCCACCCCGGAGGATGGATTGATGAGTTAACGCACTTCTGCATTCACTTTTTCTTCAAGTGATGTTTGGATTTTTTCCATGTAGCGTGCGACTTCTTCGTCCGTTAAGCTATCTTCTGGATTTTGGAAGGTCAAGCTATAAGCCATTGACTTCATACCAAGCCCCAATTTCTCACCTGAGAAGACGTCAAAGAGTTTGATATCTGTCAAACGTTTCACACCTGCAGCTTGGATAGCATCCACAACTTCTTGGTGAGTCACTTCTGCTTTGAGAAGAAGGGCAACGTCACGGCTGACTGCTGGGAATTTAGTAATTTCCACAAATGGAGCCGCTGGCTGAAGGGCAGCTTCGATGGCTGAAAGGTTAAGTTCCGCTACATACGTTTCTGGAATATCGTAAGCCTTAGCAGTGACTGGATGCACTTGTCCAAGGAAACCAAGAACTTGGTCACCGAGTGAAATCATGGCTGTACGTCCTGGGTGAAGGCTAGCAATCTCAGCTGTAGCTGTATAGGTAACTTCTAGTCCCAAGCGAGTAAATAGGGCTTCAAGGATTCCCTTAGCATAGAAGAAATCAACTGGAACTGCTGCTGTTTGGAAGTCTTTTTCCGCAACCAATCCTGTCAAGGCAAAAGCAAAGCTGTTGATTTCATTTGGAAGTTCTTCTTTTGGATTACCTGTTTGTTCAAAGACTTTTCCAATCTCGTAAAGGGCCAAGTTTTTATTCTTACGAGCCACATTATAAGCCACCGTATCAAGGATACCTGAAATCATATTTTGACGGAGAACTGAACGATCCACGATCATTGGCCACATGAGTTCTGTAAGGTTACTTGGTTGAGCTGTGAACTCAACTGCTTTTTCAGGCGTTGTCAGAGCGTAGGTAATGATTTCTGTCAAACCTGCTCCCTCAGCAATCGTACGAACTTGACGGCGAAGTTTTTGTGTCGCAGTCAATTCACCAGCTGTTCCATCGTCTTTTGGAAGACTGGTTGGCAAGCGGTCATATCCATAGATACGAGCGATTTCTTCAAAGAGGTCTGCTTCGATAGTGATATCCCAGCGACGACGTGGGACGCTAACTGTAAAACTATCTGCATTTCCAGAAAGACCAAAGCCAAGACGACGGAAGACGTCTTCTACATCGGCATAAGTAAGATCAGTTCCAAGGACACGGTTGACGTCTGCAAGGGTTGAAGATACTTCTACATCTGCAGGGTCAAGCTCACCTGCTGAAACGATGCCCTTACGTACAGTAGCACCAGCAAGTTCTGCAATCATGCTAGCCGCCGCATCAAGGGCTTCGTTAACAGTTGCCACATTGATCCCTTTTTCAAAGCGAGAAGATGACTCAGAACGAAGGTTAAGGCGACCGCTAGTCTTACGGATAGATTTGCCATTGAAAACAGCAGCTTCAAGGACGACATGACTAGATTTCTCAGAGATTTCTGTTGCTTGACCACCCATAACACCTGCAAGAGCAACTGGCTTGTCAGCGACAGTAATGACTAGGTCATTCACGTCCAAGTCACGTTCTTCACCATCTAAAGTCACTAATTTTTCACCAGCACGCGCTTCACGTACACGGATGTCAGTCCCTTCAAAGGTATCCAAGTCAAAGGCATGCATTGGTTGACCAAAGTAGAGCAGAATGTAGTTTGTCACGTCTACAACGTTATTGATTGGACGGATTCCTTCGTTCATGAGAAGGTTTTGCAACCATTGTGGACTTGGTGAGATAGTCACATTGTCCAAGATACGAGCGGCATAGTAAGGCGCCTTGTCTGTGTCAATGCTGACAGAAAGGGCATCTGCTGCAGCTTGGTCCGTTTCTGAAAGAGTAAATTCTTTAAAGTTGACTGTCTTGTCATAGATGGCTGCCACTTCATGAGCCACCCCACGCATAGAAAGAGCGTCTGCACGGTTTGGTGTAATGGAAAGTTCGATGATTTCATCATCCAAATCTAGGTATGAGAAGACTTCATCTCCAGGAACTGCATCTTCTGGCAAGATTTGGATCCCATCTGCGAATTCTTTCGGGACAACTGAGTCAGAAATACCTAATTCTCCAAGTGAACAGATCATTCCAAGTGACTCTAAGCCACGGATTTTCCCTTTTTTGATTTTGTAGTTGTCAGCGATGCGAGCTCCTGGAAGTGCCACCATGACCTTGATCCCAGCACGCACATTCGGTGCACCACAAACGATTTGACGGGCTTCTTCTTCGCCAACGTTAACCTGACAAACATGGAGGTGAGTTTCTGGCACATCTTCGCAAGACACGACCTCACCGACGACAATTTTGAGAGACCAGCAGCTGGTGATTCCACACCTTCTACCTCGATCCCTGTAGTTGACATTTTTTCAGCCAACTCTTGTGATGGCACATCAATGTCCACCAATTCTTTTAACCATTTATAAGATACAAGCATAATTCTGATTGTAAGGTTCCACCAAGTGTGACCTTTTCAATTCCTTTCTTTTTCTTCGAGTCAGTCCTTGCCATTCTCATCTAGAGAAAATGACTAGAACTGTATAGGACTATGTTTCAGGTTTCAATCTTATTTAAACTGTTCTGAGAAGCGGACATCTCCTTGGTAGAATCCACGGATATCGTTGATTCCGTGACGGAGCATAGCTACACGCTCTTGTCCAAGACCAAAGGCAAAACCAGAGTAAACAGTTGCATCTATACCACTCATTTCAAGGACACGTGGGTGGACCATACCGGCTCCCATGATTTCGATCCAACCAGTTTTCTTACATACGTTACAGCCTTCTCCACCACACTTGAAGCAAGAAACATCCACCTCAACAGATGGCTCTGTGAATGGGAAATAAGAGGGACGCAGACGAATCTGACGCTCTTCACCAAACATTTTTTGCACAATCAACTGAAGGGTTCCTTGAAGGTCTGCCATAGAAATGTTCTTCCCAACAACCAAGCCTTCAATTTGGTGGAACTGGTGACTGTGAGTCGCATCGTCCGTATCACGACGGAACACACGCCCTGGCGAGATCATTTTCAAAGGACCTTTAGAGAAATCATGGGCATCCATAGCACGCGCCTGAACTGGAGACGTGTGAGTACGGAGTAAGATTTCTTCTGTGATATAGAATGTGTCCTGCATATCACGGGCCGGGTGGTCTTTGGGAAGGTTCATACGTTCAAAGTTATAGTAGTCTTGCTCTACTTCAAAACCATCCACGACTTGGTAACCCATACCGATGAAGATATCTTCGATTTCTTCACTGGTTTGTGTCAAAACGTGACGGTGACCAGTTGCAACAGGACGACCTGGAAGCGTCACATCGATACTCTCGCTAGCTAATTGTGCAGCGACTTTCTTTTCTTCCAAGAGCTTAGCTGTTTCTTCAAAGGCTGCTGTCAATACATCACGAGCTTCATTGACATGTTTCCCGATAATTGGACGCATCTCAGCAGAAACATCTTTCATCCCTTTGAGGATTTCAGTGAGCGACCCCTTTTTACCAAGGACAGAGACACGCAAATCTTGCATTTCTTTTTCATTTTCAGCAGAAATCTGCTTCAAGCTAGCCAGCGTTTCTTCACGAAGCGCTTTTAATTGTTCTTCAATAGTTGACATAATTCCTCCATCAGTCTCTCGTAGATAAAAAGAAAACCACATGCCAAAAACTCCACTCGGAGCGTTGACACGCGGTACCATCCGTTTTCATCTGACAAGTCAGACCTTCATTTCTAAATCCATGCACAAGTGAATTCACCCAGCTTTCATATAGAGAGCTTGCAGTCACGGCTCTCCTCCCTGATATACTTCCCTTGAGTTACTAGTCTTGCAGATTCCTATTCAATTACTACTTAGTTTATCAGATTTTTACCATTCTTGCAAGACCTATCTCACTTCTGCTTGCCTTTTCAACAAGAGAGTTGCTGCTTGATTAAAACCATCACACCAGTTATACCATTTTGCTTTATACTCATCTTGAGGTAAGATATGATTTTTTAAATCCAGAACAGAGTAAATTTTTCTTTCTTCGCAGACTTGCGCATAGAGATGATATAGTTCATCACCACCATCTCTATCCCACTCAGCAGAAATCGTATCTCGACCTGCCAATAAAGCCTGATAAGCCTGTGATGCCCATCTGTAATCAATAAGTAATCTCCAAAGGCAAGAATACTGATTGGGTCAACATTGATCATTTTTGTCGACTGATAAAGTGTCTGGATGCCTTCTAGTTTCTTTTCTGATAAGTATAGTTGAGTTGGATGAAGATCTTTTATGTTGACTTTCATTTCTTTCTCCTCAAGGGAATTTGATACTCACTTCTGTTTGCCTTTAAATCGCCATTGGAAGCGGAGCTTATCATAGAAGGGAAACTCGATAAACAAGACTCCCAAGCCGACACAGAGACTGGCAAGAACGTCTGATGGATAGTGAACCCCCAGATAGACTCTTGATACCAGCACACTAACTAGGTAGAGGCCAAGGGCGATTTGCACGATTTTTCTCCAAACTGGATTTTTAATCCGTTGACTGAGAATCACAATCAAAGTTCCTACCATCAGCGTCACTGCTAGAGAATGCCCACTTGGAAAGGAAAATCCCTTCTCCTCCACCAGATGTAAGATAGCTGGCCGTGGACGCTGGTAGATATTTTTAAAGGTCACGATTAAAAGACCAGCCAAAGCCAAATTCCCCAGCATAAGTAGGCTTTCAATCTTCCATCGCTTACGATAAAAGATAAAGGCTGTAATGACCACCCAAGTGATAATCACCGGAATATCAATCAAGCGTGTGATGGCCCTAAAAAGAATAGTCAAATAATCTGGTAAGTCTCCTCGAACAGCAGTCTGAATCGGTTGGTCAAAACCGACCAGCGTTTCAGGGTAAAATTTGACAATATAGCCAAGAATAACGAAAAGTAAAAGGGCAAAACTGCCCTTCATTAAAAATGTTTGTTTATCTCTCATAATGTTTTAAGGTTGGTTTCAAGAGAACGTACAACAACCAGAATGAAACGGAAAAGATGACACCCTCAATCAAGTTAAAAGGCAATACCATAGTCATTAGGTAGTTGGACAGTCCCAAAATTTTTCCAATATCAAAGTTAGCAAACTTAGCGTACAAAGGAACAGCGTAAACATAGTTGAGAACCAACATAGCTACGGTCAAACCAATAGTTCCAGCTAGAGAGCCTAGTAGGAAACGAAGGGTTGTCCGTTCCTTTTTCCAAATCAAAGCAAATACGATGACAAAAACTCCCAAAGCCACGATATTCATCGGCAAACCAATGTAAGTATTCACTCCCTGACTGTTAAGAAGCAGTTTCAAGAGTGAGCGAAGCAAGAGAACTCCTAAAGCAGCAGGCAAATCCATGACCACCAAACCCACAAGGACTGGCAAGATACTAAATTCGATCTTGAGGAAGGATGCCGCTGGCAAGAGCGGAAAGTCAAAGTACATCAGCACAAATGAGATGGCTGATAGAATTGCAATGGTCGAAAGTCGACGTGTGTTTGTCATAACAGGTTCCTCCAATTTTCTATAAAATCAGAAGAAGTTGGAAAGGATTCCTCTATCTATTCTCACTTTTTATATCCCAAAAGTTCCCTCTCACTCTATTAAAGCAAGCGGTTACAATCTGGCTATAAATCTATCAGAACAGACAAAGCCATTCTTTCGTCTTCTCCCATCCAGACTATACTGTCGGTTGTGGAATCTCACCACATCAGCTTGCGCTCGCGGACTTATTTGGCTAAAATAGCTAGTCAAATTTACCGCCGGTCGGGAATTTCACCCTGCCCTGAAGACTCTTTTATCATAACAAAAAACGCTTGCAAGCGCAAGCATTTTGTTCATTTTCATTTTTTATTTCAATTTATCCACTTCATAGGTATGAACAAGCTCAAGACCTGCAAAGTTCTGCTGGCGAAGGGCTTCGTAAACAATCATGCAGACGGTATTCGACACATTGAGACTGCGGACATGTTCATCATTCATAGGAATACGGAGAGCTTTCTCAGGATGTTCCCGCATAAAATCCTCAGGTAAGCCCTTGTCTTCACGCCCAAAGAGGAAATAATGCTCCTCATCAGTCGATAAATCCACCTCAGAATAGACTTTTTCCGCGAATTTTGAAATCAGATAGAGTTTTCCCTTCATCTGAGACAGGAAATCCTCTAAACTCTCGTAAAAATAAATCTCTAGCTTATCCCAATAATCTAACCCAGCTCGCTTCATCTTGCGGTCATCGATAGGAAAGCCCATAGGCTTGATGATGTGGAGGGGAGAATTGGTCGCAGCGCAAGTACGCGCGATATTGCCTGTATTTTGTGGAATTTGGGGTTCAAATAATACAATGTGATTTGTCATGACTTGCTTCCTTTCACCATTGCAAAAAAATAGCCACACTGCCCGGAGTCAAGCTCAGCAAACAGCGTGGTTAAGGCATCGTTAACTTACCTCACAACAGGTTTGAAGTAAATCAGCGAAACTACTTTCTTAGTATAACACTTTCAGAATCATTGTCAATAGAAACGACTTGATTTTTTCAATTTTTTCAAGCTATTTCCAAGGGTTGTAAAATCGTCCCTGATTCTGCAAGATGAGTAGTAAACTAGCTACTAAAAACACAGCTGCCAAAAGCAAGGTAATATAGTCTCCTTTTTTCAAGACCTGATAACTATACCAAGTCCGCTTTTTCTCTTTCCCAAAACGGCGAAGCTCCATGGCAGTCGCGATGGTATCAATGCGTTCTAACGAGCTAAAAATCAAGGGAGTGATAATGCGCAGATTGCCTTTGATTCGTTGCATAAGAGAAGCTTTCTTGGACAATTCCATCCCACGCGCTTCCTGAGACATCTTGATGGTAAAGAATTCTTCCTGCAAATCTGGAATATAGCGCAAGGTCAGACTGACAGAATAGGCAATCTTATAAGGCACACCAATTTGATTTAAACTGGATGCAAACTGACTAGGATGAGTTGTCATCAAAAAGATAATAGCCAGAGGAATGGTGCAAAGGTACTTAATAGCCAAATTTAGCAGATAAAAGATTTCTTGGCTCGTTATCGTGTAACTACCGATTCCTTGCAAAATGACACTTTTAGCACCATACAGCCCCACTCCGTACTCAGGAGAAAAGAGATAGACCATCAAGACATTCAAAATAGCAAAGACAGTCGCAAAAACGGCCACAAAGGAAACATCTTTAAAACGAATTTCTGACAAATAGAGGAGAAAGACTGAAAAAATAGCAATCAGAACAAGCAGTCTGGTATCATAGCTAATCATGGCAGCCAATGACACGAGAATGAAAAAGAGGAGTTTCCCAGCTCCTGACAAGCGATGAATCACAGTATCTCTATGCTGGTAACCGATTAATTTAGCTTGCATCCTTCTCTCCTTTCTTTGTAAAATGCCGTTAAAGCAAGTGGATCCACGTCGAGTTTCTTAGCCAAGTTAAAGATAGAGGTTTCTTTTAGATTAGCTTTTACTAACAACTCGGGATTACTCAACAGACTAGCTGGATCAGTATCGGCAATCAATTCTCCATCCACCATGACAAGAGCCCGATCTGAATAATCCAGCATCAATTGCATATCATGGGTAATCATGACAATCGTATGCCCTTTTTGATGCAGTTCTTCGAGAAATTCCATAATCTCAGTATAGTTCTTCTGGTCTTGACCTGCAGTCGGTTCATCTAAGAGGATAATTTCAGCTCCTAAAACCAAAATCGATGCAATGGTGACACGTTTCTTCTGTCCAAATGATAGGCAGAAATAGGCCAATTACGGAATTCATAGAGACCACAAATTTTCAAGGTTTCATAGACTCTTGTTTCAATTTCCCTCTCATCCACACCTCGCAAACGAAGCCCAAGAGACACCTCATCAAAAATCATATTGGTTGAAATCATTTGATTGGGATTTTGCAACACATAGCCTACTCTTTCCGCCCGCTCTGCAACAGAATCTCCTTTGATATCCTGTCCTTCCCAAAGATAGCGGCCCTCCGTCTGAATAAAGCTACTTAAGGCCTTGGCTAGAGTTGATTTCCCTGCTCCATTTTTTCCGACAATGGCAATTTTTTCACCCTTTTTAATATCCAAATATAGGGATTTTAAAATCGGTCTATCATCATAAGAAAAAGACACATCCTCTAATCTAAAGAGTGACTGCAATTCTTGGGTTTCTTTTGCCAGCTCCGTCTGTAACTGAACCTGGCCTTTTGAGATAGACAAGTTATCCAGATTTGCTAATTGTGCTTCCTTGACTAAATCCACACTCAATTGACGGAGAGTAGTTAGATAAAGGGGTTCTCGAATTCCATTTTGAGTCAACAGATCAGTCTCCAGTAGCTGGTCAGGGCTCCCATTAAAGAGGATGCGACCATCGTTTATCAAGACAATCCGATCCACAGGGCGATGCAGAACATCCTCCAAACGGTGCTCAATAATAAGGGTCGTCGTCCCCTCCTCCTTATGAATCTGGTCAATCAACTCGATAATATCCTGACCTGACTTGGGATCTAGATTGGCGAGTGGCTCATCAAATAAAAGGATCGGACTCTCATCAATCAAGACACCAGCTAGACTAACTCGCTGCTTTTGTCCACCAGACAAATCCTGAGGACGATGATCCAGCAAAGAAAGAAGGTCCAGCTTTTCAGCCCATTTATGAACACGACTTTTCATCTCTTCTAAAGCTGTCACATCATTTTCCAGAGCAAAAGCCAAATCCTCTGCTACGGATAAACCGATAAACTGCCCATCTGTATCCTGCAAAACTGTGCTGACCAGATGAGATTTATCATAGATGCTCATATCAAAGGCTACTTGCCCCTTGATAAAAAATTCTCCAGACTTCTGCCCCTTGTAAATATTGGGAATAATCCCATTCAAACACTGACCCAAGGTAGACTTACCTGACCCAGATGGACCAACAATTAAGACTTTCTCTCCCTTGTAAATGGTCAAATTCACCCCTTGCAAGGTCGGTTCTTGTTGCGTTTCATACTGGAAAGAGAAATCCTTCCACTCAATTATAGCTTCTTTCATCTTACTCTCTTCATTCGCTTCTTAGACTTCTATTTTATCATAAATCGAACCCTTCTTGCAGTCTCTTCTCTTAAAATCTTAGCGCCAAAAAGATTCCCAGCCTAACTAGCTTGCTTGACTAGTCTATAAATAGTGAAAAAGACCGGTTGCCCAGCCTTTTCCCTTATGTTAATCCTTTTTCAAACTTCCTGAACGAGTCTGCGTACGTGAATAAGCTATCAAAAGAAGAGTTCCTGCAATAGCAATAGTCACAGCGTTAGCAATACCTGCAACAATCCCTTGGGCAAATACTTTTTCTGCCGCTTCTTGATAAATCACAACATCTCCAAGTGGTGCCAAGACTCCCCAAACAAGAGCATTTGCAACAATCTGAATAATGTTAAAGAAGACAATATCCTTCAACTCAAAAATACCCTGTGTTACTCGAATGTATTTTCTAAAGAGACCTACAGCTAGACCAAAGAGACCGCTAGCAATAATCCAAGTCCACCAAAGACCGTAGCCAGCAAGAGAGTCCTTCACTGCATGCCCAATTAAACCAACAAGTAATCCCACTAGAGGGCCAAAAATGATAGACAAGAGACTCTGTACCGCATACTGAAGCTGGATGCTTGTATTTGGAACAGGAGTCGGAATGCTGATCATCCCGATGACAACAAAGAGCGCAGCTCCAACACCGATAGCAACAACTTGTTTAATTGATTGATTTTTCATCTATATTCTCCTATTTTATGATTCTATTTTCTTTATTTCAATGGTCCAAGATGAACCGACACCTACATTATAAGCCTTGGCAAAAGAACCTTGATTGATAGCCAGACCTAAACGATAAAGAGAGTTAATGTAAAGGATTGGTTGCCCAATTCTCACATCTGCAAATGATTTGCCATAGACAACCTGATTTTGATAGACCAGCATATCTGCATGATAGATAGTCACTTCAAAACGATCACCGAATTCTGGTTCCAGCTTGTAAAATTCTTCTCGCGTGATAGAAGTCCAAAGCGAACCGAAACGCACATCCAGAATGTCGATTGCTCCCTTCACCAGATGATCCTCAATAATTGTCTCTACGACTGGAAGCTCTACAATCTGGTCCACACTGAGTTCTGGTCCCACTTCCTCAAAAGTAATGTGACCACTGGCTAGTTTAGCACCAGTATAGGCATAGACATCACGACCGTGGAAGGTATAAGAATGCTCTGTATTTTGACGTCTATTGGCTACTTCAGAAATCTCACGAATAGCTACAATGCCAACGTGTTTCTTGATAAAAGAAAGCGTCCCATTGTCTGGCGTGACAATGTATTGATTTTTTGCAGTCTTGGCAACCACACTCTTACGTTTCGAGCCGACACCTGGATCGACAACCGATACAAAAGTCGTTCCCTCAGGCCAGTAATCCACCGTCTGAAAGAGACGATAGCTCCCCTCAAAAATATTATAAGGCGTGATATCGTGCGTCAAGTGATGGATTTTTAAGGTTGGAGACTCTTCTAAAGCCACTCCAATCATAGCCGATACCGCACCATCAACCAGACCAAAGTCTGATTGTAATACCAGTAAATTATTATTCATTTTGTCTCCTTGTATACCCTTTATCATACCATATTTCAGAGAAAGGTGCTAATAGCTATTTTAAATGATTGGGATATAGTTTTACCTTATAACAAAATTCCATTAAAAGCTCTGGTTATTAGCTAGTAGGTGCATTTTTTCTTGAAAAAGGGTATGATAGTTACATCATGAAAAAGTAGGTTTTATTATGAAAATTATCCTTGTCGGAGGGGGAAAAGTTGGTTTTGCCCTCTGTCGCTCCTTGGTTGCAGAAAAGCATGATGTTTTGCTGATTGAGCAAGACGAAGCTGTTCTCAATCATATTGTTAATCGCTTTGATATCATGGGTATCCTTGGTAACGGGGCCGATTTCACTATCCTTGAGCAAGCCAGTGTTCAGGATTGTGATATCTTTATCGCCTTGACTGAATACGATGAAGTGAACATGATTGCAGCAGTTCTAGCCAAAAAAATGGGAGCTAAAGAAACCATCGTTCGGGTGCGCAATCCTGAATATTCTAACTCTTATTTCAAGGAAAAGAATATTCTCGGTTTTTCTCTTATTGTTAACCCTGAACTCTTAGCTGCCCGCGCTATCGCCAATATCATTGACTTCCCCAACGCCCTATCTGTCGAACGCTTTGCTGGTGGACGCGTTAGCCTGATGGAATTTGTCGTCAAATCAACTAGCAGTCTTTGCCAAATGCCCATTTCTGATTTTCGGAAAAAATTTGGCAATGTCATTGTCTGCGCTATAGAAAGGGATCATCAAATTATCATCCCAAGTGGTGATATGACCATACAGGATAAAGATAGAATCTTTGTCACTGGTAACCGTGTTGATATGATGCTCTTCCATAATTATTTCAAATCTCGTGCTGTGAAGAGCCTTCTCATCGTTGGAGCAGGTAGAATTGCCTATTATCTACTAGGTATCCTCAAAGACAGTCGTATTGATACCAAAGTCATCGAGATTAATCCTGAAAGGGCACGTTTCTTTAGTGAAAAATTCCCTAATCTCTATATTGTCCAAGGAGATGGTACCGCAAAAGATATCTTACTAGAAGAAAGTGCTCAAAACTATGATGCAGTAGCAACCCTAACAGGAGTTGACGAAGAGAATATTATTACTTCTATGTTCCTGGATAGTGTCGGGGTGCAAAAAAATATTAGCAAGGTTAACAGAACTAGTCTCCTTGAAATTATTCATGCGCCTGATTTCTCAAGCATTATCACTCCGAAAATCATCGCTGTAGATACAATCATGCACTTTATTCGTGGTCGTGTTAATGCTCAGTATTCAGACCTTCAAGCCATGCACCATCTAGCCAATGGCCAAATCGAAACCCTGCAATTCCATATCAAGGAAGCCAATAAAATGACTGCCAAACCTCTTTCTCAACTGAAATTGAAAAAAGGAGTTCTTATTGCAGCCATCATTCGAAAAGGAAAGACTATTTTCCTACTGGGGAGGATACGCTGGAAGTTGGAGATAAGCTCCTAGTAACAACCTTATTGCCAAACATCACCAAAATTTATGACTTGATTGCGAGGTAAGAAATGAATAAAAGTATGATTCGTTATCTCCTTTCAAAGTTACTTTTGATTGAAGGTGTTCTTCTTTTGGTTCCTGTGGCTGTTGCTATCTATTACCATGAATCTAGCCAAGTTTTTACAGCCCTCTTTTCAACAATAGGGATTCTCGTATTGCTAGGCGGTTCAGGGAGTTTGCAAAAACCAAAAAATCAACGGATTTATGCCAAGGAGGGAATCTTGATTGTGGCCCTCTGTTGGATCCTCTGGTCTTTCTTTGGCGGTCTCCCCTTTGTCTTTGCAGGGCAAATTCCCAGCCTTATCGATGCCTTTTTTGAGATTAGTTCTGGCTTTACAACTACTGGAGCAACTATTCTGAACGATGTTTCGGTCCTCAGCCGTTCCCTCCTCTTCTGGCGAAGTTTTACCCACTTGATCGGAGGAATGGGAGTGCTTGTTTTTGCACTTGCTATTATGGATAATGCTAAGAATAGCCACCTAGAAGTGATGAAGCTGAGGTTCCTGGCCCTGTTTTTGGTAAGGTTGTATCCAAACTAAAAAATACTGCCCAGATTCTCTATCTCCTTTATCTAGCTCTCTTCTCCCTCTTTGTCATTATCTATTATCTAGCTGGCATGCCCCTATTTGATAGTTTTGTCATCGCTATGGGGACAGCAGGTACAGGAGGTTTCACAGTCTATAACGACGGGATTGCCCACTATGGTAGCTCACTGATTACCTATCTGGTTAGCATCGGAGTTCTGGTTTTTGGGGTAAATTTCAATCTCTACTACTACCTCATGCTCCGTCGAGTCAAAGCCTTCTTTGGAGACGAAGAACTTCGGGCTTACTTGGTCATCGTGCTGGTTTCTACAGGCTTGATTAGCCTTAATACCCTCTATCTCTATTCAGGATTTTCCAAGAGTTTTGAAATGGCCTTCTTCCAGGTTTCCAATATCATTACGACGACTGGTTTTGGTTACGGAGATATTACCAACTGGCCCCTCTTCTCCCAGTTTATCCTCCTCTTCCTTATGGGAATCGGTGGTTCTGCTGGTTCAACCGCAGGTGGACTCAAGGTTATTCGAGGCCTCATCCTTTCAAAAATTGCCAAAAACCAGATTTTGTCAATCCTATCCCCCCACCGTGTTTTGACCCTCCATGTTAATAAAACAGTGATTGATAAGGATACCCAGCATAAGATTCTCAAGTACTTTGTCATCTATGCTATGATTTTGCTAGCACTTATCTTTATTGTCAGCCTAGATAGCAATGATTTTCTAGTTGTGACCAGCGCTGTCTTCAGCTGTTTCAATAATATCGGGCCTATTCTAGGAACAACTTCTAGCTTCTCAATCTTTAGTCCTATCTCAAAAATTCTCCTCTCCTTTGCAATGATTGCAGGACGTTTGGAGATTTATCCAATCCTACTTCTCTTTATGAAGAGGACTTGGTCTAAGAGATAAAATACAACCACACATTGTAAACTTACAAAGTGTGGTATTTTTATACTCTTCGAAAATCTCTTCAAACCACGTCAGCTCTATCTGCAACCTCACAACAGTATTTTGAGCAACCTGCGGCTAGCTTCCTAGTTTGCTCTTTGATTTTCATTGAGTATCAAATACCTCCCACAACTCAACAAGTATCTTTGAATCCCGGTCAGATATTTCAGTGACTGACTTAAGGAATTTAATAATCCAAAAAACAACCCTCAGTCGACTGACCGAGGGTTACTTATTTCATTATTCAAGAACTTGATTAACTCAATGCATCCAAGGCATCATCCATTGAAAGAACTTCGTGGAAGACACGTTGTGTCAATTCAGTTTTTTGTTCTGGAGTAAGGTATTTAGTGTTTACACAGTATCCAGAGATACGTACGATAACGTCTTCTCCTGACATAATCTTTTCGTAAACATCGTTCAAGTCCATAACGTTTAAGTTAACGTGTTGTCCACCGTTTTCGAAGTAACCATCAAGGATTGTTACCAAGTTATCAACTTGTTCATCACGAGTCTTACCAAGAGCGCGAGGTGAAACTTGAGTAGTCAATGAGATACCGTCAGCTGCATAACTAAAGTCAAGACTAGAAAGTGAGTTCAAGTTTTGCAACCATCCACCTTTAGCTTTGTTAGATGGGTTAGCACCTGGTGAGAAGAATTCAAGTTTAGACAAGTTCACAGAACCATCTTCGTTGAGGTATACACCTTTGTGGACTGGTGAGTTACCAGTTTGTTTAGAGTAAGCAACGTTAGATGTGATAGTCAAAAGTGAAACTGTAGCTTCTGCGTCTTTGTAAAGTTTGTGGCTACGTAGACGAGTAGTGTAAGCTTCGATCAACCATTCTGCCAATTCGTTTGAACGTGGGTCATCTTCACCCCAACGTGGGTATTCACCGATTGTTTCGTAATCGTAGATGTAGCCATTTTCATCACGGATTGGTTTAACTGTAGCGTATTTGATAGCTGACAATGTATCAACAGTGTTAGCAAATCCACAGATACCGAATCCCATGTTGGCACGTTGTTTAGTTGGCAAGAAGGCCATTTGAACAGCTTCGTAGTTGTACTTATCAGTCATGTAGTGGATGATGTTCAAAGCATCTACGTAAGTGTCAGTCAACCAGTCAAGAGATTTTTCAAAGTTAGCCTTAACTGATTCGAATTCAAGAACTTCGTCACGGATTGGTTCGATGTCAAATACTTTGTAGTCTTTGTGTACATCGTCGTAACCACCGTTCAAACCAGTAAGAAGAGCTTTCAATACGTTTACACGCGCACCGAAGTACTGGATGTTGTGGCGTTGTTCTTCATTTTCTGGGTCAAGTGGAGACACACAGCATGAGATACAGCTCATTTCACCATATCCGTCTTTAGCCATTGTTGTTACACCTTCATATTGGATTGAAGAGTGTTTGTGGCTCATGTGCATACAGTAGCGACGGAAGTTGTATGGCAATTTATCAGTCCAAAGAACTGTCAAGTTTGGTTCAGGAGAGTTACCGATATTGTCAAGAGTGTTCAAGAAACGGTAGTCCATCTTAGTAACACGGTGACGACCATCGTTACCCATACCAGCCATAGAAGTTGTGATGAATGTTGGGTCACCTGAGTACAATTGGTCATAAGCTTTAGTACGAGCAAATTTAACTGTACGAAGTTTCATAACGAAATCATCAACGAATTCTTGGATTTCTGATTCAGTAAATGTACCACGAGCAAGGTCACGTTCTGCAAAGATGTCCAATACGATTGGTACACGTCCTAGAGATGTAGCAGCACCGTTGATCACACGGCAAACAGACATGAAGGCGATGTTAACCCATTGGATAGCTTCTTTAACGTTCATCGCTGGTTTGCGAACGTCAACTCCGTATAGGTCACCCAAGCGAACAACTTGTTGCAATGCTTGGTATTGAAGGTTGATTTCTTCACGAAGACGGATTGTTTCTTCATCGATTTCTTCGATTGCATTCCAGTCGTTTACTTTTTCTTGCATCAAGTAGTCTGCACCGTAAAGAGCAAGACGTGCGTAAACACCGATGATACGTCCGCGTGAGTACGCATCTGGAAGACCGGTTACAGTGTGTGCGTGACGAGCGCGACGGATATTTGAAGTGTAGGCACGGAAGATACCGTCGTTAACTGTTGTTACGTATTTAGTAAAGATTTCGTGAACAGCTGGATCTGGTTCGTATCCATTTTCTTTCAAAGTAGTTTCAGCCATACGAATACCACCTTTTGGCATGAAGTTCAATTTGAAGAGTTCGTCATTTTGGATACCAAAGATAACTTCGTTTTCTTTATCGATAAATCCAGCAGGGATATCAGCGATAGAAGTTGGACGAGTGTCCATTGGGAAACGAGTTTCTTCGTAGTGAGCCTTAGTTTCTTCTACAATTTTTTTGATGTGAAGTGAACGTTCTGTTGGTCCTGCAAGGAAGCTTTCGTCTCCATCATAAGGTGTGTAGTTAGCTTGTACGAAGCGTGATACACTTGCTTTTTCTTTCCAATCTACGCCTTTGAAGCCTTCCCAAGCTTTATCAAAAATATCTTGTGCTTCAACAACTGTCTTAACAACCATGTTAATGTCCTCTTTTTTCTTTCTAGTAACAACTATCTGTTACATTCATGAGACAAGTATACCACACAGTAATCGTTTTCAACAAGTGGAAAACCCCTATTTTTGCACTTTCTTTTCTAAAACAGTCTATATTTCATTCCAAACTGTATTATATTTTTGAAAAAACAAAGTCCTTTTTTTCTTTTTTTTCAGAAAAAAGGGTATAATAAAAGAAAATAAGCAGTAAAAAGGTGCTAGGCATGTTGATTTTCCCTTTGTTAAATGATTTGTCAAGAAAAATCATCCATATTGACATGGATGCCTTTTTTGCTGCGGTAGAAATCAGAGACAATCCTAAACTCAGAGGAAAACCTGTCATTATCGGCAGCGACCCTCGGCAAACAGGTGGGCGGGGAGTCGTTTCTACTTGTAGCTATGAGGCGCGAGCTTTTGGTGTCCATTCTGCTATGAGTTCTAAAGAAGCCTACGAACGTTGTCCCCAGGCCGTCTTTATCTCAGGAAATTATGAAAAATATAAAGCTGTGGGACTCCAAGTTCGAGCTATCTTTAAGCGTTATACAGATTTGATTGAACCTATGAGCATTGACGAAGCCTATTTGGATGTAACAGAAAATAAACTCGGTATTAAGTCAGCGGTCAAAATTGCTCGCCTCATTCAAGAGGATATCTGGCAAGAACTTCATCTAACTGCTTCTGCCGGTGTTTCCTACAACAAATTCTTAGCTAAAATGGCGAGCGATTATCAAAAGCCACATGGTCTGACAGTGATTCTACCTGACCAAGCTGAGGATTTTCTCAAACAAATGGATATTTCCAAGTTTCATGGAGTAGGAAAAAAGACAGTAGAACGTCTTCATCAAATGGGGGTTTTTACTGGCGCTGACCTACTTGAAGTCCCTGAAGTGACCCTAATAGACCGCTTTGGCAGACTGGGCTATGACCTTTATCGAAAGGCTCGTGGTATCCACAATTCCCCCGTCAAATCCAACCGCATCCGTAAATCAATCGGGAAAGAGAAAACCTATGGAAAGATTCTCCGTGCCGAGGAAGATATCAAAAAAGAGCTAACTCTCCTATCAGAAAGAGTCGCTCTCAATCTCAATCAACAAGAAAAATCTGGAAAAATTGTTATTCTGAAAATTCGCTATGAGGACTTTTCAACTCTGACTAAACGAAAAAGTCTGGCTCAAAAAACACAGGATGCTAGTCAGATAAGTCAAATAGCCCTGCAACTCTATGAAGAATTAAGCGAGAAAGAAAGAGGTGTCCGCCTGTTGGGGATTACCATGACTGGATTTTAAAACCTTGAAGAGTTGCCCCTTCAAGGTTTTTCTTATACAAATAAACGAACAAAGCTATAAAGTAGCAAGACACTACCAAGTACGATACGGTATTTACCGAAAAGGGTAAAGTCGTGTTTTTTCACATAACTTGTCAAGAAACGAATAGCGACCATGCTGACTGCAAAAGCTACTCCCATCGCAACCAAGAGCAAGAATAATTGCCCAAAGCTCAAGAGCTGTCCTGCTTTCACAAATTTGAAAATCTTTAAAGCACTGGCTCCAAACATAACAGGAATTCCAAGATAGAAGGTAAATTCCGTTACAACAGAACGACTGGTTCCATTCAATAAACCACCGACAATCGTTGCCCCAGAACGGCTAGTTCCTGGCAAAAGGGCAAGAACTTGGAAGAGTCCGATATAGAAAGCTGTCGTATAAGGAAGCTTGTCCAACTCTGTCACACTTGGCTCGATAGCACGCGCTTTATTGCGCTTTTCCAAATAGATAAAGGCAATCCCATAGATAATCAACATAAGAGCAACAGAAACCATATTATGGAAGTGGGTATCAAACCAATCGTCAAATTTAAAGACACCAAGCAAAGGTAAAGTAGCAACTAAGACTTTCAACCACAGTCTCCAAGTCTTACGAACTTCCTGCTTGTCCTTAGTCGGTTTGAAAGGATTGAGCTTGTTAAAATAAATCACCATGACTGCTAAAATAGCACCAAGCTGAATCACGACATTAAACATGGACATAAAGGCTTCATTTTGATTTTGGTATTGGATAAATTCCTCTGCTAAAATCAAGTGACCGGTACTGGAAATGGGCAACCATTCCGTAATTCCTTCAACAATCCCGAAGAAGATAGATTTTAAAATTTCAATAAGATACATAGATTACTCCTTTTTTCTATCTTCCATTATAGCATATTTTTCAGTCTATGGCAGTTCTCTTTAAAAGGCACCGATACTGCCACCGCCTCCGCCACCAGAGAAGCCACCGCCAGAACTTCCACTTCCAGAAGATACCGAGTAGGTACTTGCTGTATTTGCGACACTGGCATAATGGCTCATTTGCGCGCTTGAATGATAAAACATACTGTGCCAGCCATAAGCTACATAGAGATTGATATCTGGATTTTCCACTTGGATATGATGAACCTTCATCAAATGACTAACCTTATCCGCATAGCCAAATAAGGTTGCATAGACCAAGAGGCGATTCCAGACTACAATACTTTCCAATTCAGCCTGATCCAGTCGTGCAATCTCACGCAACATATTTTCAAAACTGGTCCAGAGATAGTAGACTTCTGCTCCCGCTTCATTTAAGACACCATCACGATTATCTAGCCGAAGCTTCCAATAATAGAAGACAGCCAAAACCAAACCTAGAAAACCAAGTATTGGCAAGGGGAGGTAAAGATAGCCATGAACGTCTAAACTGTACAAGAACAAACCAAATCCGATAAATAAGGGCAAGATAGTGGAAATACCCATACCCACCTGCAAGGCCTTTTCTCCACCAGTCAAGGAACGATAATAATCTGGGAGGCCCCAGAAGGAAACTCGATTTCTCACCCCTTCTTGCATCTCTTTCAATACTTCTTCAAAAGACGATTTGAGCTGACGCCCCTTTGCTTGAATCCGTTTTTCATCAGAGACTTTTGCTCTACGATAAAGACTATCAGATACCTTGTAATCCGCAAACAAATTGGAAAGAGTTTCTTCTTTTTTGCCTGAAAAAGCCAGATTTAGACAGTCTTTCTCAAAGTTTGACAAACCATCTTCTCTTACCAGCCTCAAGCCAACTGCATCTCCTTCTGAAATAATAGAGACATTCCCACGGTCTATCACATCTAGCAAGGTAGCTTGAATGAGTTGATCAAAGGTGAATTTTCCAGCCCCCTTGACTAAGGGACTCACTTCCTCCAAGGAGGTCGAGTAGACAGCCTCTGATAAAACCATAGGCTCTAATTCCATTGGTGGCTCATATAGACGATGATTTTTGGCATATTTGACTGAAGGAGTGGTCTTTCTTCTATAGATAAAATAGAAGAAAGCACTCAATAACAAAGAGATGGAAAGTATCGAAGGAAAGACCCAAGTGACGAGTTGTTTACTCAGCTCTTTTTCTCCAACAATCGAGTCTTCTATCTTATTAAACTCCTCTAAACGATTCCCTTTCAAGCCCTGATCCCTAGCGCTAGCAAAATCAGTTCGAGGCCAGTAGGCATGCAATTCAACTCCACGCTTAGGAGGAAGATTGTCTAAACGAATAGTATAATCAAAGTTACTCTTTTCAATCGTTCCTTCTTTAAAGAGTTTCCCTGTATGGAAAAAGAGTTTTTCAGCCCCCTTATCTCCCCTTACATGAAATTCAAACTTTCCAATAGCCCCTGAACTATCTGTTAAAGGTTGCCAATTTAATTCAGCGATATCATCATATAGGAAAAGCAAATTCTTTAAGTTCCAGACAAGGTCAACTTCAACTGTGTCACCTTCCTGACCTGGATTATAAACTTTAACAGTATAACCATCTGCTCCTTCTATCACTTCGCTAGTAACGTCTGTCAATTCAGCACCATTTTTCGCGGCCTGAACCTTTGGATGAGGATCAATGTCAAATCCACTAGGCATCTTGCCAGCACGTCCAAGTCCCACGATTTGGCCTTTAAAGTCCTCCTCAAACTGATAAACTATCTTCTGTCTAAATTCTGCCGTGTTGTCTGCATGAATATACAAATCACCTTGATAAGAGTTTATCTTAAAATCAATGGCAAAAACCGAGAGTGGCAGAAGGCAAAACAAGCCTAACACCAGTAAGAAAAAAGTTTTTTTCATCAACTAATCCCCCTTTTTATCTTTGCTATCATTATATCATTTTTTCTCAAGTAAGGGCTTACCCATATTGAAAAATAAAGTTTTTTTCGATAAAATAGGAGACAGTTATTTTTTAATAGATTAGAAATAGGAGAAATCATGAGAAAAATATACTTATCTATTTTCACAAGTCTCTTGCTGATGCTAGGACTTGTCAATGTTGCTCAAGCTGATGAATATTTACGCATCGGGATGGAAGCAGCATATGCTCCCTTTAACTGGACCCAGGATGATGATAGCAATGGAGCTGTCAAAATCGATGGGACTAACCAGTACGCCAATGGATACGATGTCCAGATTGCCAAGAAAATCGCTAAGGACTTAGGTAAAGAACCTTTGGTTGTTAAAACCAAGTGGGAAGGTTTAGTTCCTGCCCTTACTTCTGGTAAGATTGACATGATTATCGCAGGTATGAGTCCTACTGCTGAACGTAAACAAGAAATTGCTTTTTCAAGCAGTTACTACACTAGTGAACCAGTTCTACTAGTTAAAAAAGATTCTGCCTATGCAAATGCCAAATCTTTAGATGACTTTAATGGTGCGAAAATCACTTCTCAACAAGGTGTCTACCTTTATGACTTGATTGCACAAATCCCAGGTGCTAAAAAAGAAACAGCCATGGGAGACTTCGCTCAAATGCGCCAAGCTCTTGAGGCTGGTGTCATCGATGCTTATGTTTCTGAACGACCAGAAGCTCTGACTGCCGAAGCTGCTAACTCTAAGTTTAAGATGATTCAAGTAGAACCAGGTTTCAAAACCGGGGAAGAAGATACAGCTATCGCCATTGGACTTCGTAAAGATGACATTCGGATTAACCAAATCAATGCCAGCATTGAAACCATTTCTAAAGATGAGCAAGTTGCCTTGATGGACCGTATGATCAAGGAGCAACCTGCCGAAGCTACAACAACTGAAGAGACTAGCAGTAGTTTCTTTAACCAAGTCGCTAAAATTCTTTCTGAAAACTGGCAACAACTCTTGCGTGGTGCTGGTATCACTCTTTTAATCTCTATCGTCGGAACCATCATAGGTCTCATTATCGGTCTTGCGATTGGTGTTTTCCGTACTGCTCCTCTCTCTGAAAACAAAGCCATTTACGGCCTACAAAAACTAGTCGGCTGGATCCTCAATGTCTACATTGAAATTTTCCGTGGTACACCAATGATTGTTCAATCAATGGTTATCTACTATGGAACTGCCCAAGCTTTCGGGATCAACCTTGACCGTACACTAGCTGCTATCTTCATCGTTTCAATAAATACCGGTGCCTATATGACTGAAATCGTCCGTGGTGGTATCCTAGCAGTTGACAAGGGACAATTTGAAGCTGCTACTGCTCTTGGTATGACTCATAACCAAACCATGCGTAAGATTGTGCTACCTCAGGTTGTCCGCAATATCCTACCAGCAACTGGTAATGAATTTGTCATCAATATCAAAGATACATCTGTATTGAACGTTATTTCTGTTGTTGAGCTTTATTTCTCAGGAAATACCGTGGCAACTCAAACCTATCAATACTTCCAGACATTTACAATCATCGCCGTGATTTACTTTGTCCTCACCTTTACCGTAACACGTATCCTACGCTTCATCGAACGCCGAATGGATATGGATACCTATACTACAGGTGCTAATCAAATGCAAACGGAGGATTTGAAATAATGACACAAGCAATCCTTGAAATTAAACACCTCAAAAAATCCTATGGACAAAACGAAGTGCTAAAAGACATTTCTCTCACTGTCCACAAGGGAGAAGTTATCTCTATCATCGGAAGCTCTGGAAGCGGAAAATCGACCTTCCTCCGCTCCATTAACCTACTTGAAACGCCAACTGATGGACAAATCCTTTATCATGGGCAAAACGTCCTCGAAAAAAGGTTATGACCTCACACAATACCGTGAAAAGTTGGGAATGGTGTTCCAATCCTTTAATCTCTTTGAAAATCTCAACGTTCTTGAAAATACAATCGTCGCTCAGACAACTGTCCTTAAACGTGAACGTACAGAAGCTGAAAAGATTGCCAAAGAAAACCTAGAAAAGGTCGGTATGGGGGAACGCTACTGGCAAGCGAAACCAAAACAACTCTCAGGTGGTCAAAAACAACGTGTGGCTATTGCTCGTGCCCTTTCAATGAATCCTGATGCTATTCTCTTTGATGAACCAACATCAGCTCTCGATCCAGAAATGGTTGGAGAAGTACTTAAAATCATGCAGGAACTTGCCCAAGAAGGCTTGACTATGATTGTCGTAACCCACGAAATGGAATTCGCCCGTGATGTCTCCCACCGTGTGATCTTTATGGATAAGGGAGTAATCGCTGAAGAAGGCAAACCAGAAGATCTCTTCACCAATCCTAAAGAAGACCGTACAAAAGAATTCCTTCAACGCTATCTCAAATAAAAAGAAAAGGCTGCATCAATCGAGCAGTCTTTTTGCTTGGTCAAAATGAAAAGGCAGACCCTATTTAAGAATCCGCCGTCATCCAAAGATTAATCTTCAAATTTTTCATGATTTTTGTCATAGAAATCAATTAAACCTAGAGCTGTTTCAAATGAAATATTTTTTACTTTCGCACGACCCTGCGCTAGAGCAATGATAGACATCTCACGCGCATTCGTTTCCTTAGAGATACGGTAGCCTGTGATTTTCTTATCACGAACCCAGCCAACAACTGATTCTACTTTTTCAAAGTTTGACTTAGCCATGTTCTTCTCCTATTTTCTTCTTTACGATATATTATTCTATACGTTTTTATGTCTTTTGTCAATAAAAAAACATATATTCAATAAAACAAATGATTTAGTTTTTTCTTACTTCTTTTTTAAAGCCGATAATATATAGGTTTTTAGTTGCTATAACCCATTAGTACGCACCCTAAAAATAATTGAATTATTAAACTTATAATTCGCAAAAATATTCATCAAGAAAAAATACCAGTTTCTCAATAGGATAAACAGGAGTCATATTCTATATCTTCATTTTAATCTATAAGTTTGTCAAAGAGAATCTTCCTTTTCTGACTATCTCATATCTATTTTATCCTTTCTATTTCCTTTGGTTCCCTTCCTGTTACTATTTAACTTTTTTAACCGGTACAATTGACTTATCTCATCAAATTTTGCATATTCTTATAACACACCGCTATTACAATCAGCATTTAGAATAGCACTTCCTAGTATTCCAAATGTTCTACTCGCCTCATATTACTGCTATCATATACTATATTCAATCAACTCACCAAATCTACCTCATAAGCATTGATTATTTTTTCTAATTCCTATTATATTTAATCAAACTTAAAATTATATATATAAAATATGGTATTCTAAAAAATAGCCCTATATATAACAAGTCATTCTTCTTTATTATTATAAACTGAAATAAAAAATAATAGGTACTATAGTGAGTTATAGTAGAAGTAGTACGATAGTTTTCCTAAGTCCATAGGAATCGCCCCCTTTCTTCACCCTCATTATAGCACCTATACATCAGTTGTGCAAATAATATGATATTTTTTTATTAATCCTCAGACAAGCATATTATAGAGCGTTTCATTACCATTTAAGTTAATATAAGCTGGATCAAAACCTTCCATTCGACGAATCAATCCTGCATAATCATGCTTATCTGCTAAAGCGATCCCGATCAATACAGGTCCTGTCCCCTTACTAGCTCGTTTGATATACTCAAAACGTGTGATATCATCGTTTGGCCCCAAGATATCATTTACAAATTCACGTAATGCTCCTGGACGCTGTGGAAAATTGACCACAAAGTAATGCTTGATCCCATCATAAATCAAGGCACGTTCTTCCATTTCTGGCATACGGTTGATATCATTATTTCCTCCAGAATGATACAACAAATGGTTTTCCCCTTGATATATTCAGCTAAAACTTCTAAAGAGGCAATACTAGCTGCTCCAGCAGGTTCTGCAACAATCCCTTGCTTAGAGTAGAGGTCAATCAAAGTTTCAGAAATCAATCCCTCATCGACACCTACCAAAGTTTGAACATGTTGACGAGTTGCCTCATAAGTCAACTGACCTACCTTTTGTACGGCAATCCCATCTGCAAATTTGTCAATTTCCTTAAGCTTAACAGGTCCACCAGCTTCAAAGGCAGCCTTCATGGAACGTGCCCCATTCGCCTCTACTCCGATAACCTCAATCTCTGGACTTGTTTCCTTGATATAGGTAGAAACCCCAGCAATGAGACCGCCACCACCAACAGGAACCAAGACAGCATCAAAATCAATCGATTCTTTTCGAGCTTCTTCTAAAATCTCATAAGCAACGGTCCCTTGACCTGCCTGGACATGAGCATCATCAAAGGGATCAATAAAGGTACGATTTTCAGAGACTGTAAATTCTTGAGCTGCCTTAGCTGAGGCATCAAAAGTATCTCCAACTAGTTTAATGGTTACGAAATCCCCACCAAAAAAGCGAACTTGGCCAATCTTTTGTTGCGGAGTTGTAATGGGCATGAAAATAGTAGCAGGAATTTTCATCTCATTACAAGTATAGGCAACTCCCTGCGCATGATTCCCCGCAGAAGCACAGACTACCCCACGCTCACGCTCTTCCTTGCTGAGCTGAGAAATAGCATAATAGGCACCACGAATTTTAAAGGAACGAACACGTTGGGCATTTTCCTTTTTCAAATAAATCTTAGCACCATACTTCTCCGATAAATAATGATCATAATCCAGTGGGGTATTCACAACCACACCGCTCAAGACCTTATGAGCCTTGATGATATCTTTTGAACTTAACATCTTTTTCTCCTAGACTATTCATACTATCACAATCCTTCTTCTAAAAAGAGAGATGAATTGATTATAAAAGCGAGTTAGGTCCCCCCAACTCGCCTTCACCTTAATTTCTATAAATTAGTTATAGATTTTGAATGCATCGTCGTCGTTTTTACCAACGAATGGCATTGCTTTACGCAATTCTGCACCAACTTTTTCAATTTCAAGGTTAGCTGCTTGTTCACGGTAAGCAGTCAATTTTGGACGTCCAGCTTTATAGTCATTTACAAAGTCATTTGCAAATTTACCATTTTGGATGTCTGCCAAGACAGCTTTCATGTTTTCTTTAACTTGCTCAGTGATTACACGTGGACCTGATACATAGTCACCGTATTCAGCAGTGTTTGAAATAGATTGACGCATTTTTTTGAATCCACCTTCATAGATCAAGTCAACGATCAATTTCATTTCGTGAAGAACTTCAAAGTAAGCCAATTCTGGAGCGTAACCTGCTTCTGTCAAGACTTCGAAACCTGCTTCGATAAGGGCAGTTAAACCACCACAAAGTACAGCTTGTTCACCAAACAAATCTTCTTCAGTTTCTTCTTTGTAAGTTGTTTCAAGAAGACCTACACGAGCTGCCCCAACACCTTTACACCAGTCCATAGCAATATTTTTAGCATTTCCTGTTGCATCTTGGTATACTGCGTAAAGAGCTGGTACACCAAATCCTTCTTCGTAAGTACGACGTACCAAGTGTCCTGGTCCTTTAGGAGCACACATGAAGACATCTACATCGGCAGGAACTTTGATAAATTCAAAGTGGATGTTGAAACCATGGGCAAATCCAACTGCGTTTCCAGCTTCCAAGTTTGGAGCGATTTCTGCTTCATAAAGTTCTTGTTGGATTTCATCTGGTGCCAAAATCATGATAACGTCAGCCAATTTAGTAGCTTCTGCTACTGTGTAAGTGTCAAATCCATCTTCTTTTGCTTTGTCAAAAGATTTACCTGGACGTACACCGATAATGACATCACGACCTGAGTCACGCAAGTTTTGAGCATGCGCATGTCCTTGTGAGCCATAACCGATAACGGCAATTTTTTTACCGTCAAGCGCTGCTACTTTAACATCTTTTTCATATTCCATTTGAACTGCCATAGTTTTCTCTCTTTTCTATTATTTATTGCCTTTTAGGCTGGTTTAACAAATTTAAGTTGGATTGTTAATCTCGGGTAAATCCAGTTGCACCCGTTCTAGCAATATTACGAATACCGTATGGTCGAATGACTCGCAACAGGGCCTCGCTCTTTTCTGCATTTCCTGTCATCTGAATGGTAATCGTGCTTGGCGCTACATCCACCACCGTTGCACGGAAAGGTTGAATAATCGCTAAAATCTCAGCTCGCTTCTCAGCTGGCGCTGACATCTTAACCAAAATCACCTCGCGCTCCAAATGAGGCTTGTCTGTAATATCTCGAATGCGAATCACATCAATCTGACGATTGAGTTGCTTGATGATTTGCTCCACTTCATCATGTGAAGCTACATCAATAATAATGGTGATGCGCGATACATTCGGATCTTCTGTTGCTCCAACAGAGATGCTTTCGATATTAACCTGACGACGAGACAGAACGCCAGTAAAGCGATTGAGGACTCCTGAACGATTTTGTAGTTTTGCTGTTAACATTCTACGCATGGAACTTCACCCCCAACATCTCATGATTACTCTTACCAGCTGGTACCATTGGTAGCACCTGTTCCTTACGAGAAATATCTACCTCAATTAGCATAGGAACATTCTCAGTAATGACTTCAAGGTCTTGAGCCAAGGTCTCAGGATTGTCAAACTTATAGTTTTTAATGCCATAAGCCTGTGCCATCAGTTGAAAATCGGGAAGGGTATCGAAGACTGACTCTGATGTTCTACCTTCATAGAAGGATTCCTGCCACTGGCGAACCATTCCAAGAGAGTGGTTATTCAGCATAACCACCTTGATTGGCACCTTGTAAATGTTCAAAATAGCCAATTCCTGGTTGGTCATTTGAAAACCACCATCTCCAACGAACAAGACCACTTCCTTATCTGGGTTAGCAATTTTAGCACCGATTGCTGCTGGAATTCCGAATCCCATGGTTCCCAAACCGCCTGAAGTCACTAACTGACGTTCATTTTGGTATGGATAATACTGGGCTGTCCACATTTGGTGTTGACCAACGTCTGTTACCACAATGGCATCTCCATTCGTCAGTTCACCAATTCGTTCAATAACGGCTTGCGGTTGGACCACACGCTCTTTCTTGTCATAAGAACGAACACGGTTCTTGTCTTTTGTGACTTTTTCAATCCATTTTTCAGTATTGTTATGAACTGTTGGTTCCGCCAACAACATTTGCAAGGCCTTCTTAGCATCTCCAACTACAGGAATATCTGCACTGATAATCTTACCAATCTCAGCTGGATCAATATCAATGTGAGCAACCTTGGCATTCTTAGCAAAGGTCTTAGGATTTCCTGTCAAGCGGTCATCGAAACGGCAACCGATACTAATCATAAAGTCTGCTTCCGTCATGGCAATATTAGCTGCGAAAGACCCGTGCATTCCTCCCATTCCAAGAAAGAGTGGATGAGTCGTTGCAATCGTGCCTTGTCCCAAAAGACTGGTTACCACTGGAATCTGATAGCGTTCTGCAAATTCATTTAATTCTGCAGCAGCTTCAGCATAACTAATTCCACCACCAGCTAACAAGACTGGCTTTTTGGCCTTGGATAATTGCTTCAAGATTTTCTTGATTTGCATATCATTTGGCTCAAGAGTCGGCTGATAGCTTGGTAGATTCACTTCTGGTGAATAGATGAAGTCTGTTTCTAAAGCAGATACGTCTTTTGGTAGGTCAATGACAACCGGCCCTGGACGGCCTGTAGTTGCGATATGGACAGCTTCCGTAATGATACGCGGGATATCAGCTGTCTCACGTACTTGGTAATTGTACTTAGTGATTGGCATGGTAATTCCCACGATGTCTGCCTCCTGAAAGGCATCCTTCCCAATCCCTGCTCGCGCCACTTGACCTGTAAAGACCAAAAGGGGAACGCTATCGCTCATGGCATCCGCAATCCCTGTAATGGCATTTGTGGCTCCTGGTCCACTAGTGACGACGGCAACACCCAACTTTCCAGTTGATTTGGCATAACCTTCAGCTTCATGCAAACAACCTTGCTCATGGCGTCCTAGAATGTGGCGAATGCCTTTAAAATTATATATCGCATCATAAAAAGGCAAGACAGCACCACCAGGATAACCAAAGATGGTATCAATTCCTAAATCACGAAGTGTTTCCAAAACTAGGTCCGACCCCGTCTTAGGAGATTCTAAACTGATTTTCTCCATTGTTCCCCTTTCTCTTCTCTTAAAAATAACTTGTTACTATCATACCATTTTTTCAAGATTTTTCAAGAGAAAAGAAGAAATTTTCTGAATTTTCTATTTTAACGTTTATTTATGAATATTATTTTTGTTTTTATTAAAAAAGATATCGATTTCATTTATTAAAAAATAAAAAAGAACTGATTTCTCAGTCCTTCATTAATCTTATTCCACACTAAATAGGTATGGGTAAACAGGTTGTTGGCCTTGGTGAATCTCGACTTCAACGTCTTCGAATTCTTCTGCGATTTCTTGAGCAATTTCATTAGCAAGTTCTTCGCTTCCGTCTTCACCGACATAGAATGTTACGATTTCACTATCTTCATCCAACATATGTTTCAAGGTTTCTGTCAAGGTTTGGTGCATATCAGGGTTTGACACGAGAATTTTCCCATCGACCATACCAAGATTATCGTTTTCATGGATTTCTAAACCATCAATCGTTGTATCACGCACAGCTGTTGTGACGCTTCCGCTAACGACATCGCTAAGAGCAGCTGTCATACGCTCTTGGTTTTCTTCGATTGACTTGCTTGGATCAAAGGCAAGAAGACTAGTCAATCCTTGAGGAAGAGTACGAGCTTCTACCACTACTGCTGGTTGTTCCAAAACTTCTGCTGCAGATTGAGCCGCCATGAAGATATTCTTGTTATTTGGCAGGAAGATAATATTACGAGCGTTGACCTGTTCAACAGCCTTGATAAAGTCTTCTGTTGAAGGGTTCATGGTTTGACCGCCTTCGATAACATAATCCACGCCTTGAGAACGGAAGATATCTGCTAGACCTTTACCAGCCACTACAGCAATCAAAGCATACTCTTTTTCTTCAGCTGGCTTGCTAACTTGAGCGGCTTCTTTTTCAACCTGTGCTTCGTGTTGGTTACGCATATTGTCAACTTTTACCTTGACCAAACTACCATATTTGAGACCTTCTTGCATAACAAGTCCTGGATCTTCTGTATGGACATGGACTTTGACAATTTCATCGTCATTGACAACAAGCAATGAGTCCCCAAGTTCATTCAAGTAGTTACGGAATTCGTCGTAGTCAAAATCTTTAGCATAGGTTGGACCTTGTTTAAGGGCTACCATGATTTCAGTACAGTAACCAAACGCAATGTCCTCAGTCGCTACGTGACCAGCTACAGACTTATGATGCTCCGCATTGATCATTTCACTCATGTTGGCAGGAGTCGCTACAAAGTCCTCAGATGCAATATATTCACCAGTAAGGGCTGAAAGGAACCCTTCGTAGATGAAGACCAGTCCTTGACCACCTGAGTCCACAACTCCAACTTCCTTCAAGACTGGAAGCATATCTGGCGTTTTAGCTAGAGCGGTTTTAGCACCTTCCAAGGCTGCACGCATTACTTCAACAGCATCATCTGTTTGCTCAGCCTTTTTCTTAGCACCGATAGCAGCTCCACGCGAAACTGTCAAAATCGTTCCTTCAACTGGTTTCATCACGGCCTTATAGGCAACTTCTACACCTGATTGGAAGGCAAGGGCCAAGTCTTGACCTGTTAACTCGTCTTTATCCTTGATAGCTTGTGAAAATCCACGGAAAAGCTGAGATGTAATAACTCCTGAGTTCCCACGCGCACCCATCAAAAGCCCTTTAGCAAGAATGCTCGCTACCTCTCCAACTGTAGAAGCTGGTTTGTCTGCAACTTCCTTAGCACCATTTTCAATGGTCATTCCCATATTTGTACCAGTATCTCCATCTGGAACTGGAAAGACGTTTAATGAATTGACATATTCAGCTTGCTTATTCAAGCGAGTTGATGCAGCCTGCACCATTTCTTGAAATAAGCTAGTAGTAATTTTTGACACGGTTATTCTCCTACAACTTTGATATTTTGAATGTAGACATTTACAGTCTGAGCAGTAATTCCAAGTTGGTTTTCCAAACTAAAACGAACACGCTCTTGAATGTTTTTTGACACTTCGCTAATCTTTGTTCCGTAGCTCAACACGGTATATACATCAACTGCAATACTGCCATCTGCGTCCGCCTTTACGACGACACCTTTGGAATAATTTTCCTTACCTAGCAGAGCTTGGAAGTTATCTTTGAGGGCATTTTTACTAGCCATACCGACCACACCAAAAATCTCAGTTGTTGCACCGCCTACGACAGTTGCAATCACTTCATCTGTTAGTTCGATTTGACCATCTTTTGTATTAATTTTTACAGTCATCCTTTTTACCTCAACTAGTTGATACTCTATTTTATCATATTTCAGCCCAAGTGTAAAAGCAGAATACTGTATCAGCGGATATTTACTCTATTTTTCAAATGATGTTATACCCGTAATAAAAGAAAAAAGACCCTAAGGTCTCCTTTACTTTTATTATTAAACGCGTTCAACTTTACCTGATTTCAAAGCACGAGCTGAAGCCCAAACTTTTTTAGGTTTACCATCGATAAGAACAGTAACTTTTTGAAGGTTTGGTTTTACGGCACGTTTTGTTTGGTTCATCGCGTGTGAACGGTTGTTTCCTGATACAGTCTTACGACCTGTAAAGTAACATACTTTAGCCATTGTGTTTTCCTCCTATTAGATCTAATATAGCGGATGTGCTAGCACCACATACCGTACTATGTTATCACACTTTCTTCATTTTTGCAAGGGAATTGGAATATTTTTTTTATTTAACGTAGACAATTCCCAACTTTCCAAAAGCCACATCCCCACGGATAATCAAGGTTTTGCTGGTTGGGGCTAGAGAAGTATCTGCCTTGGCTACACCACAGAAAGTTTCTACCTTTAAATCAACTCTCCAATGTTGAGGAACATAGATAACTGCATTGCCAAAACCAACTTCCACTTTCAGTGTTGCACTATCACCTAACATCTCTGCATTGTCATAATATATCTTGGCATTCCCAAAACCAACTTCAACTTGGTCTTCTACCAATTCTTGGTCTTGCTTGTAGAAAGTCCCAGTCCCAAAAGCGACTTCCTTATCTGTAAGAATGGTCTTTTCACCATCATACCACCATTTTTTTCCATTCCAAGTTCTGTTAGAATGAGTGAGTGCGCTGACACCCATTACGATTAAAATACTAGCCCAAAATAAAGACTGATTTGGAATCGGTAAAATATCATAAAAGTGGTTAGCAATCATGAGGGCTACTAGAGCTGTAAAAGAGGCTGAAGTTAAGTGGCGACGCAACAAAGCTCCAACTGATTGGTAGGCAAAAAAAGCAATACCAATCAAGGGCCAAATTTGCCCTCCAAGAGAAGGGATTCCAAAATTTCCTTGCAATAATATCAAAGTTGCTAAAACGAGCAACACAATACCAAATGCTTTCTTTTTCATGTTCTTACCTCATGTTTCTTAGATTTTCTTTTAGGAGGGATTGATAATGTCGTGAGACATGAACCTCCTTGTGGGTCTGATAAAAGGAAATGGTGCCCGTTCCTGAAAAGGACTTGTCCACCGAATAAATCTGACGAATATTAGCGATCGTTGACTTGGATACTCGACTAAAATAGCGAGGAAGGATAGACTCTAACTCATAGAGTTTGAGCCGAACCTCGTAGGCATCTTTCTGGGTATGGGCATAAATCTTGTTCCCTTCTGTCTCAAAGAAAAGAATTTCCGACAAGTCCAGATAATATTCACCCGTCCCTTTGTAAAAAATCAACCTAGGAGACTTGGACTCTTGTAAGAGTCGCTGTAAATCCGCAATCTCATCTGTCAAGGCCGCTGCCTTGATGACAATTTCAGTTTCCTCTAAATTGCTATCAATTTCGATTCGTAACTTCATTCCATCTCCTTTCTGACTCTACTATATCAAAGCTAAAATAAGAAAACAAGAGCAAAAAAGCAAGTGGTTACTTTAGACCCGTAAGTGGTTGTAAGGCTACCTTAACTTGCAGGTCAAAATAGAAAGAAAATCATACCCCACACAAGTCCGCAAGCATAACCAACCAAGACATCCTTGGGATAATGGACGCCACCTAGGACTCTTACTAGACCGAGGAAAGCTGACGAGACCAACAAGATAACCCCTACAGATAGACTAGCGTGTAAACAAGCCATGGAGATAATGGTTGCTGAAAAGACATGACGACTAGGCATAGACTGACCAGGACTATCTCTGTCTAGTAGCGGTACAATTTCCCAAACTTCATAAGCCTAGGGGCATTGAGTTTCTTACGGAGAAGGGACAAAATCACAAAACCTGACGCAGGGACAAACACATACATCAAGACCTGCTTCCCAAGTCCTTCTTGGAGATAGGTAGTGGCTAATAAGGTTAGATAAACTATAGGCATAACTACGGTCATGAACCGATTGAAAGCTCTTAACAAGCTCAGAAGAAAGGGCTTATTTTTAATCTTACCAGCAACGTGTCCATACCATTCTTGATAATTTTTCATATATTTTTTCATCACTTACTCAAATTTTGCTTATAGGGAAGCACTCGTCTTCTAGTATAGTGCAGAAAAAGAAGGCCGTCAAGCCTTCTTTCGATTTATTCTTCTGCTTCGTCTTCTGTAAACTGACTGTTATAAAGATCAGCATAGAAGCCTCCTTGTGCCATCAACTCATCATGATTTCCTTGTTCGATGATATTGCCATCTTTCATGACAAGAATCAAATCAGCATTTCGGATAGTAGACAAGCGGTGGGCGATAACAAAGGAAGTTCTTCCTCCATCAATCGGTCCATGGCTTTCTGGATCAATTCCTCTGTACGGGTATCAACCGAAGAGGTCGCCTCATCCAAAATCAAGAGCGGCGCATCTTTCAGCAAAGCACGAGCAATGGTCAAGAGTTGTTTTTGTCCGACAGACAAGGTCACTGTATCATCCAAGACGGTATCGTAACCATCTGGTAGAGTCATGATAAAGTGGTGAATCCCTACAGCCTTACTGGCTTCAATCACGCACTCATCACTAATACCTGTTTGGTTATAGATAAGATTGTCGCGAATAGTTCCTTCAAAGAGCCAAGTATCCTGCAAGACCATTGAAAAGGCATCGTGTACTTCCGAACGCTTCATCTCTTTGGTATCCACACCATCGATGCGGATACTTCCCTTATCAATCTCATAGAACTTCATCAAAAGATTGACAATGGTTGTCTTACCAGCTCCAGTCGGTCCGACAATGGCAACCTTTTGACCTGCATGAGCTGTCGCAGAAAAGTCATGGATAATAGTTCGCTCTGGTGTATAACCAAAGGAAACTCGATCAAAGACCACTTGACCTTTCATATCGCTCAATTGTCTTTCTTTATGGGATTCGTCTTCCATTTCCTCTTCACCTAAGAATTCGAAGACGCGTCCCATGGCTGCGCTAGCCTGCTGCAAACTAGTAATCCCTTGGGCAATTTGTGAAAGAGGCTGAGAAAAGATACGAACGTAGGCCATAAAGGCAACGATAATCCCAATACTAATCTGCCCATTCAAGGCCAAGGCTGCACCGACGATAATCACTAAGGCATAGCTAAAGTTCCCAATAAACATCATGATCGGCATCATAATCCCTGAAATAAACTGAGATTTCCAGATACTGTCATACAGACGATGGTTTAATGTCGCAAATTCTTCTTTGGTACTCTCGATAGCATTGTAACTGGTCACCACATTATGGCCAGAGTACATTTCCTCTACATAACCATTTACAGCCGCCAAATCCTGTTGCTGACTCTTAAAGAAGCCCTGCGATTTGCCCATAAAGACGGACACGAAAGCAAAACCGATAAGAGTTGAAACAACCGTCACTAAGGCTAAAATCCAGTTCATCCCAAACATGGTCACCAAGACTGCCACGACCAATAAACTAGATGAAAGAACTGTTCC
Source organism: Streptococcus mitis 17/34 (assembly GCA_000430305.1). Lineage (GTDB taxonomy): Bacteria > Bacillota > Bacilli > Lactobacillales > Streptococcaceae > Streptococcus > Streptococcus mitis_AW. The sequence continues at coordinate 144,006 of ASZZ01000001.1, read as the reverse complement.
CAGACTTTGATTGAGGGATTGGGCTGCAGTGTCAACGTCATTAGTCACACGAGACAAGGTATCTCCTTGAGAATGTCCATCAAAATATCCCAATGGAAGGCGATTGATTTTCTCTGCAATAGCTCTTCTCAAACGCTCTGAAAAACGTTGAATGGCTGTTGTAAACAGAAATGCCTGCAAATAATTTGATAAAAGTCCAATCACATAGATAACGGCTAAAAAACCACCAATAGCTGCAACCGCAGCGACATCCACACTTGTTTCTAGACCACTTGCAATAATATTGGTCATTTCCTTGATACGAGTTGGACCATATACAGTAATGATATTGGATAGAATTGTTGCTAAAAAAGCGATTAGAAGGGCAAACTGGAGACCTGCAAGATAGGGTTTACTCTGTTTCCAAAGAGACATTTTTTTATTTTCCATGTTCCAATTCCTCCTTCGATAATTGTGAATAGGCAATTTCTTGGTAACTTCGTTATTAGCTAGAAGTTCCTTGTGGGTGCCTTGCCCCACGACTTTTCCTTGATCCAAGACCAAAATCAAATCTGCGTCCATAATCGTTGAAATACGCTGTGCGACAATGAGCTTGGTCATAGACTTGGTTTTCTCTGCTAGCTCTTGGCGTAGGACTCGATCTGTCTTGTAGTCCAAGGCTGAGAAGGAGTCATCAAAGATGAGGATTTCTGGCTTCCGAGCCAAGGCACGCGCAATGGCCAGACGCTGTCTTTGTCCACCTGAGAAGTTGGTTCCTCCTTGGGCTACTTCTGACTCTAAGCCCGCTTCCTTGTCTTCGATAAAGTTCTTAGACTGGGCCAATTCTAAGGCTTGCCACATAGCTTGTTCACTAAGCGGTGTTTCTTGACTCTGTCCAAAGTCTAGATTGCCCTTGACATCACCTGAAAAGAGTACAGCTTTTTGTGGAATATAGCCGACCTTGTTGCGCAAATCTTCCAAGGCATAATCTTGAACATTAACTCCATCCACTAGGATTTCTCCTGCTGATACGTCATAAAAACGTGGAATTAGATTGACTAGAGTTGATTTACCAGAACCCGTTGACCCTATAAAGGCAACTGTTTGGCCAGCTTCTGCTCTAAAGCTAACATGCTCAATAACCGCCTCCGAATTTGCCGCATAGCGGAAAGTCACATCCTTAAACTCGACCTGACCTTTGAGATTTTCATCAGCCAGCTGCACTTGAGCAGGATTTTGGATAGAAGAATGCAAATCTAGAACCTGATTAATCCGCTTAGCAGAGACCATAGTTCGGGGAAGAACGATGAAGAGTGCCCCCATGAGAAGGAATCCCATAACAACCTGCATGGCATAAGACATGAAAACAACCATGTCACTAAAGAGAGGCAGACGCGCTGTCGGAGCAGCATCGTTAATCACATAGGCCCCTATCCAGTAAATCGCCACACTCAAACCACTTGAAATCCCCATCATAATGGGATTTAAAATGGCCATGAGACGATTTACAAACAAATTCAAGCGTGTCAATTCATCATTTGCTGCTGCAAATTTTTCATCTTGGTACTTTTCGGCATTGTAGGCACGAACGACACGAATGCCTGTTAAACTTTCACAAGTGATACTGTTCAGTTTATCAGTCAAACTTTGAATCAAGGACTGTTTTGGAAAGGCTAGCGTCATCAAAACTGTTGTCATCAAAACATTGACAATCACTGCCACAAGTACAGCCCAGAGCCAGTATTCTGAATGCCCTAAGATCTTCCCAATAGCCCAGATAGCCATAATCGGACCACGCGTAACCACTTGCAAGCCCATGATGATCAGCATCTGAACTTGAGTAATATCATTAGTGGTACGAGTTAAGAGGCTGGGAATAGAGAACTTCTTAATCTCTGTCTGTGAGTAATCTAAAACTCGATTAAAAATATCACTTCTCAACCTACTAGTGTAAGAAGCAGCCACTCTGGATGCAAAAAATCCAACTGCGACTGCGGACAAGAAGGCAAAAAAAGACATTCCGACCATCATACCTGCTGGTTGCCATAACTCATCCAAGTTGGTTCCTTGACTTCCTAGCAAATCCGTGATTTTCGAGATATAGGTCGGAACTTCCAATTCTAGATAGACCGAAAAGCATGTAAAGAGAATGGCTAATAAAATCATCCCCCATTCTTTTCTACTAATTCGTTTAGCTAATTTCTTCATTATCTCCTCCTATTCTCTTGATATTTTCCTGTAGTTGATTGAGGACTTTCTCAAAAATCAGTAATTCATCTCCATCAATGTCTGCCATCAACTGGTTGTCAATGCGTTCAAAAAAGGCTTTAACCTGCTTCATTTGAGAACGCGATTTGTCCGTCAGACGAACAAACTTGGCCCGCTTATCGACAGGACTCGCCTCCAATTCCACCAAATCATTTTGCACCATACGCTTGACCAAGTTACTCGCTACAGACTTGGTAATATTGAGTTCCTGCTCGATATCTTTAATCAATACCAAGTCTTGATTTTCCTCACGGCTATCTAAAAAACGTACAACTTGACCTTGTGGTCCACCCATAAATTCAATGCCACAACGCTTGGCTTCCTTTTGCACCATCAGATGAATCTGATGACCAAAACGCTTAAAGACCAACATCGGTTTATCCATACTAACTCCTTTCTAACTATCACATTTAGTTCTCCTAGGAACTAATTAAGTTTTCATGAGAACTATTTTACCACTTTAAAAAGAGATGTCAAGAAAAAAGTTTCCTAGAGAACTATTTTAGTTTGAATTGACATTAGGCAAGATTTTTTATATAATAAGCACTCACTACTGTGGATAGAAATCCATTCACTCAATGAAGGGAGAAAACTTTCAAATGAAACCAGAAGAACAAAGAGTTTTAGGAATCTTAGCAACCATTTTTGGAGCCATCGCACTTTTAGGATCCTGGATCCCGTTTATTAACTATCCATCGTTGTTCATCGCCATCGTCGCATTTATCTTGGGGATTATCGGTCTTATCGTCAACCTCAAAAAACGGAAAACAATGGCTATTATCGGGACATCCCTGGCAATTGCCTCTGTTGTACTTTTCTTTACGACTCAGGTACTATACGCTGATGTCTACAAAGAGTATGCCAGGGAGTTTAACCGTTCCTACCTAGATACGAGTGCCTCAATGGAACGCAAAGAAGAAAGCGGCTCGACAGACGATACCTCCACCTGGACCCAAGAACAGTTCGACGCCTTAATCGAAGGTGACCTTGACAACAAAGGAAAAGGTGGTACCAACTACGAAGATATTATCAACAAACACGGACAGCCAGATTCCGAGTTTGACTTCACTCTTGGGGGTTACAATACGAAAAAAATCACCTATATCTCTATTGGAGACAAGATTAAGACTGTTACCTTAACTTTTGCAAAACAGGACGATGGACAGCTCTTGCTCGTCCAAAAACATCAGTCGGTCTAGGTCTAGAAAAAAGCAAGCAACAAAACGATTCTAAAACCAGATTCTAAGTTCAAATATTAAAAAAAAACGAACAGCTAGTAAAACTGTTCGTTTTTCTATTAGAATCCATCTACGTTCGTATAAATCTTTTGTACGTCTTCGTCGTCTTCAAGAACGCTGTAAAGTTTTTCAAAGGTTTCAAGGTCTTCGCCTGACAATTCCACTTCTGACTGAGGAATCATTTCTAATTCAGTCACTTGGAATTCTTCAATACCTGATTCACGAAGGGCAACGATAGCCTTGTGAAGGTCTGTTGGAGCTGTGTAAACAGTGATTGTTCCTTCTTCTGCTTCTACATCGTCCACATCCACATCTGCTTCTAGCAATTGCTCAAAGACCGCATCCGCATCTTCACCTGCAAATACGATAACACCCTTATTGTCAAAGAGGTAAGAAACTGAACCTGAAGCACCCATGTTTCCGCCGTTTTTACCAAAAGCTGCACGGACATTAGCTGCTGTACGGTTGACGTTAGAAGTCAAGGTATCAACGATCAACATAGAACCGTTCGGTCCAAAACCTTCGTAACGTCCTTCTGTAAAGGTTTCGTCTGTGTTTCCTTTTGCTTTATCAATCGCTTTATCGATAACGTGTTTTGGCACTTGGGCTTGTTTAGCACGGTCGATAACGAATTTCAAAGCAGTATTTGATTCTGGGTCTGGATCACCTTTCTTAGCTGCTACATAGATTTCTACACCAAATTTTGCATATACTTTAGAGTTAGCTCCATCTTTAGCCGTTTTCTTGGCTACGATATTGGCCCATTTACGTCCCATTAGGAATCTCCTTTTTTCACATTTTAATCTTTCTTATTATAACACAAGTTTTTTCGATTTTCACTAGAGGAAATAGATTTTATTCAGTAAATCAAGCTAGGATGACACTTTTGTTGCCAAGATGGCCTTGCCATCTTTTATCAAAGGATGACGGAAGAGTGAGAAGTACAATTGAATGGTCATGGCAACCCAGATAAGGGGTTCGCAGAGGATAACACCCTTATAGCCTGCCCAAGGAATAATCAAGACCACAAAAGCAATTTTCCCGATTAGTTCAATAAAGCTAGAAACTAGAGGAAGGATCTTTTGCCCCAAGCCCTGCAAGCAATTGCGATAAATCAACAAGAGGCTCAAAATGGGATAAAAGGCTGAGCTGATTTGCAGATAGAGACTACCATTTTCTACCAAGTAACCATCCGTTGAACTGGCCAAGAAGGAAACTAAGGCAGGACTGGCAAAAAAGAGGAAGACACAAACAAAAACTGCCCAGGACATACTTAGACGACTGCCGATTCGAAGTCCTTGAACAATGCGGTCTGGTTTCTTAGCACCAAGATTCTGCGAAGCAAAGGTCGTCATCGACGCAGAAATAGCGGTCATAGGAAGAAGGGCGAAGGCCATAATGCGTCGAGCTGCCGTCTGGGCACTGATAATTACAGCACCAAAGGTATTAACAGAAGACTGTAAAATCACACTACCGATAGATACAATCGAGCTCATCAAGCCCATAGCCAAACCTTGCTCCAAGAGATCCGCATACAAGGCCTTATCCCATTTAAAATGCTTAAACTGAGGCAAAAGTTCTGGCACACTCTTGCGTATATAATAAAAGCAGAGAACCGCTGATAAACCTTGCGAAATAATGGTGGCAAGGCCCGCAGATTGAACTCCCAGATGCAATTGCGTGATGAAATACAAATCCAAAACCACATTGACCAACGCAGAGAAAATCAGAAAACCAAGAGCCGCTAGACTGTCCCCAATAGACCGCAACAAGCCTGCAAAGAGGTTATAGGCAAAACTGACACCGACACAGGTCACAATCATAGAAATATATTGATAGGACTGAGGGAGGATTTCTGCAGGTGTATCCAGATATTGCAAGAGAGGATACAAACCAAGAAAGCCCAGTAGCATCACTACAATACTCAAAAGAGCACCTAAAATCCAGGTAGCCGCTACTGCTTCCTTAATCTTAGTAAAATTCCGTGCCCCATAATAGCGGGCAATGACAATCCCCATACCATTTCCGACACCAAGTGTAAAGCCTATAATCAGATCAAAAATGGCCGTTGTCGCTCCTACTGCTGCCAAAGAATCTTGACCAAGAAATCGTCCAACAATCAAGACATCAGCAGTGTTATAGAGCTGTTGGAAAATATTGGACAGCAAGATTGGGAAGGCAAAACTCAAGAGCGAAGGAAGAATAGGACCATGAATCAGGTCCACTGTTCGTTTTTTATTCATAAGGCTATTATATCAGCTTTCTAGAGGAGCGACAAGAAACAGCAAACTATGCATGAGCTGAGAACCAGAGCAAATCAACGAAAAAGCAGTGGATTTCTCCACTACTTTAACAACTTATTCTTCAATTTCGATTTCAAGCTCGTCGCCTAGGTCAAGAGTTACTTCTTCATTCACAGAATCTGCTTGAACTGCTTCATCTTTTTTAGTTTCAACACCTTCTACAGAAGCTTCTTCTCCGTCAACCAAACCAAATTGAACACGGACTTGATGGTCGATTTCATCAAAGATTTCTGGGTGATCTGCCAAGTATTTCTTAGCATTTTCAGAACCTTGCCCGATTTTCTCATCCTTGTAAGAATACCAAGCTCCTGCTTTTTTGATGATATCCAAGTCGCTTGCAATCTTCAAAAGCTCGCCTGTCTTAGAAATTCCTTCTCCGTACATGATTTCAACGAAGGCTTCCTTAAATGGCGGAGCCACCTTGTTTTTCACGACTTTAATCTTAGTTTCCTTACCGACGTTGGTATCTTTTTGGTCACCAGTTCCCTTGATTTGTGTGCTTCCACGAACATCCAAACGCACTGAAGCGTAAAATTTCAAGGCACGTCCACCAGGAGTCGTTTCTGGATTTCCAAACATGACCCCAACTTTTTCACGCAATTGGTTGATAAAGATGGCAATCGTTTTAGTTTTATTGATAGAAGCACCAAGTTTACGCATGGCCTGACTCATCATACGAGCCTGCAAACCAACGTGGCTATCTCCAATATCTCCATCAATTTCCGCACGAGGTACAAGGGCTGCAACTGAGTCGACTACGACAAGGTCAACTGCACCTGAGTCAATCAATTTCCCTGCAATCTCAAGACCTTGCTCTCCTGAGTCTGGTTGAGACAAGAGCAATTCGTCAATATTGACCCCAAGAGCCGCAGCATAAGCTGGATCGAGGGCATGTTCCGCATCGATAAAGGCTGCAATCCCACCTTCTTTTTGCGCTTGTGCAACTGCATGAAGGGCAACCGTTGTCTTACCGGATGACTCCGGCCCATAGATTTCGATGATACGTCCCTTAGGATAACCACCTGAACCAAGGGCAATATCGAGAGCCAAGGAACCTGAGCTCATCACTTGCACCTTTTGCTCGGCACGTTCACCCAAACGCATGATTGATCCTTTACCAAAGTCTTTCTCGATCAATTTAAGAGCATCATTCAAGGCCTTTTCACGTTCTGCCCCAAATTTTTTTTGAAATTTCTTCTAATTTTTTTGGTTTTTTCGCCATTCTATTCTCCTACATTCTAATGGTCCTTAGACCTATCTACTATTATATCAAAAGTTAGTTACTTAATAAAGCCTTGCGAACTAGGTTAAAGGCATGCATAACCGCAATGTGACGTACATCTGCTCGACTTCTGCCTCCAATATTCACCTTGATGACCTCAGTTCCTTTCTCTTGCGCCAACCCTAGGTAAACTGTCCCAGCTGGGTGCCCTTCTAGCTATCTGGTCCTGCCACGCCAGTCAAACTAAGGCCAAAATCAGACTGGGTCCTGCTTCGTGCCTGCTCAGCCATCTTCTGGGCTGTAAATGCAGACACAACACCATGTTCTTCCAAATCCTTGGCAGGAATATCCAACATTTTTGATTTTTCCTCCAAGCTATAGGTCACGAAACCGCCCTTAAATATACTTGAAGCTCCTGAAAAATCAGCTACAGTAGCTTGGAAAAGACCTGCCGTCAAACTCTCTGCTGCCGTAATGGTTTTCCCTTGCTTTTTCAGTTCTTCTACCACAATGCTAGCTAAACTAGTTTCTTCCCCATAACCATAGCAAAGTTCTCGTAAACAAATTCCTTCAAAGGTCTGATACTCCAAGATTTGGTTTTCTAAGATATCCAGCGCTTGATTCGCCTCTTCTTGACTGCTAACCTTTGTTGACAGACGTAGAGTGACTTCTCCTGTCTTGGCATAAGGTGCCAAGGTCGGATCTGTTTGATTATCAATCAAATCAGCCAAAATCGTAACCAGCTGACTTTCGCCAATTCCAAAGAAACGAAGAACTCGGGAATACAGCTTGCTCCCTGTCATCAACTTGGGTAGAAGCTGCTTTAAGACCATGGGTTTCAATTCACTTGGTGGACCAGGAAGGACGACGTAGGTCACTCCGTCTACTTCTAAGATTCCTCCAACTGCCAGCCCTGTTTCATTTGGTAGCGGAGTCGCCCCTTCTACAAGTTGAGCTTGTCTTTCGTTATTCGGTGTTCGGGCATAGTCTGGTCTCTGAGCAAAAAATACATCCAACTTCGCCTGCGCCTGAGGATCAAAGACTAATTCTTTCCCTAAAAATTTAGCCAACGTTTGTTTGGTTAGGTCATCCTCAGTTGGCCCCAAACCACCTGTCAAAATCACCAAACTGCTACGTTGACTGGCAATCTCAAGCAAAGACAAGAGACGAGCTTCATTGTCTCCTACAGCCGTCTGAAAATAAACATCTACCCCAATCTCTGCTAGTTTTTCCGATAAAAACTGAGCATTGGTATTGACAATCTGTCCTGTCAAAATCTCTGTTCCAACAGCAATAATTTCTGCTTTCATGTTTCCTCCTACCTATCTATTCGTATTTTTTTGAAAAAATCGCAGGAAATTTCCCACGATTGATTTTTTTATTTATAGTAAGAAAGTTAATTGTCTTCGTCACCAACAGGTGTTCGTCCAAATAAATCTTCAAATAAGACAACATTTGTTTCAAGCTGAGTGACTTCTTCTTGTCCCAAAGAACGTCTCAAAAGATTCTGCATTTCCAACATGTGGTTTCTCGTAACAATTTGATAAGAAACGCCTTGTAGCATCTCCCCTTCACCCTTCAACTGTTGTGTTTCAATGGTTTTAAATGAATCTTTGTAGCCCAATAAGCTTGGAATACTTTTCGCAGATAAATCGATATTAGTCTGCATATTAGTACTTAGGGCTTTTAAGATAGACTGATAGTGACTAACACTATTTAAACTAAGAACTTTTTCAACAACTTTTTGAATGACTTCACGCTGACGCTTCTGACGTCCGTAGTCTCCTTCTGGGTCTTGATAACGCATGCGTGAATAAACAAGTGCTTCCTCTCCATTTATTGTCTGTTCTCCAACACCGATAGAAATGGTGTTAAATTCTTCTTGATCACTGATAGAAATCGGGAAACCTAGTGTATTATTAACCGTAATACCTCCAACTGCATCGACCAATTGTTGCAATCCTTGCATATTGACCATAATATAGCGATCAATATGGAGGTTCATCATCTTTTGAATTGTTTCTATCGCAAGTTCTGCACCACCACCAGCATAGGCAGCGTTTAGCTTCGCTTCTTCAATACTACCATCTTTATGTTGAATTTTAGTCAGGATATCACGTTCCAAACTCATCATCGTCGTTTTCTTTGTGTGAGGATTGACAGTCAGCAAAATCATACTGTCACTATTTCCAGCCCATTGGTCTGTACGCTCTACGTTCCCAGTATCAACCCCCATCAACAGAATGGTCAAAGGCTCTGTTGCTTCAATAACCTTGGTTTCTTCTCCTATTTTTTTATAGGTTTTTGCCAAAGTCTCTGTACCTTGCTGATAAATAGTATAAGCAAAAACACCGACACCCAAAACTGTCACAGCTAGAAAAGCTAGCACCATTCCAATAATTTTTTTAACCATATTTCTACTAATCTATCAGTTTACCCATCAAGTAAACATCGATAAATTTCCCTTCTTCTATATATGCCCCACGCTCTTGGCGACCTTCAATTACAAAGCCATGCTTTTGATAAAGATGAACTGCAGCTTGATTACGAGTTTGGACAGTCAGTTGGAGACGACGCAGAATGCCACTTGCTTGTGCCCACTCTATGACTTCTTCAAGCAACAAATTTCCCAGTCCATTATTCCAATATTTCTTACCAATCACAATAAAAAGATCTCCAATATGACGAACTCTCTTGCGCTGGTCAGCTGTAATATTTACAAGGCCAGCAATTTTATCATTTAAGAATGCAAGTAAGGTTATCTGATTGTCCCAACTAGCTTGCTTGTTGAGGAATACTTCCATCTCCTCACTGGTCAAGAGAATACCATCTCCGTCTAAGCTGGTAAAATCTGTCTCCAAACTTACACGATTTAAAAAGGCCACTAATTCAGCAGCATCATTAGGCTCTGCTTCCCTAATGAGCAATTCATACTCCATGTTGAAGCTCCTCTAAAAGCTTTTCTGCACGCAAACCCTTTGCTTGGAAATTTAACCTGCGACCGTCTTCCTCTTTCAGAATTTCCAACTCTAAATAAGTATCTGGCAAGGCATCTCCTAAGAGAGTGCCCCACTCGATAACAGTCACGCCGCCACCAAAGAGAAACTCATCCAAGTCAATAGAATCAGCGTCGCCCTCGATACGATAAACATCTAGGTGGTAAAGTGGAAGACGACCTTCATACTCTCTTACGATAGTGTAGGTTGGACTCTTAATCATCTGAGTAATCTGTAACCCTTTAGCAAGACCTTTTGTAAAGGTCGTTTTGCCTGCCCCAAGTTCACCAGTTAAGATTAAAACATCATTCTTTTCTAATAGATGACCCAAACGCTCCCCTAAGGCTTGCAGCTCTTCTTCATTTTTTGTGTACATATTCTTATTATACCAAAAACTTTTCTTTTGTGTCTATTTTCCTGCTAAACTTACCATCATAACCTCCATAAAAACAAGCTTTCTCTAAAAGAAAATGAGCGTAGCAATGACCAATACAAGATCTCGGAAAATATGACCATAAAAGGAAACTTCCTTTTTAACCGAATTTGGGACAAGATAGGCTGCAAAAAACAAGCCCAGTCCAATATAAATCAGAAGAGAGACAATGGTCATTGGATTTCTTAAGAAAAGAAGTGTTGCTAAAATAGTCACCAACACTGTCTTTTTTCTATCTAGCATAGCAAGCAAATCGCGAATGTATTTTTTCAAGGGTAAAAAAATCAACAAATCTAGCCCAAATAGAAAGAAAAAGGATGGCAATAAAAAGTCAACTAATTCTTGTTGCAGCGTATTTTTGATGAACAAGTTATCTGACAAGACAAGGACAGCTCCTAGCAAATTAATTAAGAGTAACATACTGTAAAAAAGCTTCACCGACTTCTTACTGGCTAGGACACTATGAACTTCTTGCTTACGGGTATAAAGATAATTTACTCCAGCACAGATTCCTGAAACGAAGACCATACTTCCGATGAAAAAAGCTGTACTTTGTTTAAAGGACAAGATGCATTCCTTCCATAGGAAACAGCTACTCAAACTGATTTGAATTAAAACTAACAAAAATAAGATTCTCATTGATTTCATCTTTTCTCTCCCTCCCTACCAATCATTATACTAGGAGAAAAGAGGGAACTGTTTCCAATCTTCTCAAATGTCTCTTTAAGACGCTAAACAAACACCAGAGACTAATACTCAATGAAAATCAAAAAGCAAACTAGGAAGCTAGCCGCAGGTTGCTCGAAATACTGTTTTGAGGTTACAGATAGAGCTGACGTAGCTTGAAGAGATTTTCGAAGAATATAAACTTGAAATCAAAAAAAGCATAATATCAAAGACTAAAAAATTTGATATTATGCGTCATGTCTTAAACTAATTGACTATACTTTCTATTCAAATAAACTTTTAACCAATTGATTGAGCCAATCCACTCTTAAAACCAAAGAGCAATTTCTCGCTTAGCTGACTCTTCTGAATCTGAACCATGTACAACATTTTGGATAACCTCATTTTCTCCAGCAGCTCTTGCAAAATCACCTCGAATCGTCCCTAGTAAAGCTTCTTCTGGACGAGTCGCACCCATCATAGTCCGCCAAGTTTCGATTACTTTGGGACCAGAAATGATACCTACAAGAACCGGTCCTGAAGTCATAAATTCACGAATCGGTGGGTAAAAACTCTGACCAACCAAGTCCTGATAGTGCTGGTCAATCAACTCGTCTGAAGCCTGTGAACGCAACTCCATTTTTTCGATTGTAAATCCACGTTGTTCGATGCGCTTTAACACTTCACCCACTAGTCCTCTTTTTACACCATCTGGTTTGATGATAAAAAATGTTTGTTCCATACTTGTCTCCTTTGTCAGCTTCTTTCTTTTATACTCTTCGAAAATCTCTTCAAACCATGTCAACTTCGCCTTGCCGTAGGTATAGTTACTGACTTCGTCAGTTCTATCCACAACCTCAAAACAGTGTTTTGAGCTGACTTCGTCAGTTCTATCTACAACCTCAAAGCAGTGCTTTGAGCAACCTGCGGCTAGTTTTCTAGTTTGCTCTTTGATTTTCATTGAGTATTATTTTACCACATTTTATGGAAAAATGGAGAAAGTTTTCAGAAAATAAAAGAGAACCCGAAGGCTCTCTCATTCTCTCTTATTCTACTGTTTCTTCCACAGTTTCAACGGCAGTATCCACAACTACTTCTGTTGTTTCTTCATTTTCTTCTTCCTCTACTGGAGGATTAAGGTATTCTTCTTCGTTGATAGCATGTGGTTCAAGGTTACGGTAACGGGCCATACCAGTACCTGCTGGGATGATTTTACCGATAATAACATTTTCCTTAAGTCCAAGGAGATGGTCTTTCTTACCACGGATAGCTGCGTCAGTAAGGACACGAGTTGTTTCCTGGAAGGAAGCCGCTGACAAGAAACTGTTTGTTTCAAGTGAGGCTTTGGTGATTCCCATAAGAACTGGGCGACCAGTCGCTGGAACTCCACCTGCAATAAGGACATCTTTGTTGGCGTCTGTAAAGTCATTGATATCCATGAGGGTACCCATGAGAAGATCTGTGTCACCTGGATCCATGACACGGACTTTACGGATCATTTGACGAACCATTACCTCGATGTGTTTGTCACCGATTTCTACCCCTTGGCTGCGGTAAACTTTTTGTACTTCACCGAGAAGGTAAGTTTCAACTGACAAGACATCACGGACTGCAAGGAGACGTTTTGGTTGGATAGAACCTTCTGTAAGAGCAGCACCACGCGCTACTTGGTCTCCAACTTCAACACGCATACGAGCGGTAAATGGAACAACATATTCACCTTCGCCAGTTTCACCCTTAACAAAGACTTTCTTAGTACGAGTTGATGCATCTTCTTCGATAGCTGTAACTTGTCCTTTAACCTCTGTGATAACCGCTTCCCCTTTAGGATTGCGGGCTTCAAAGATTTCTTGGACACGAGGAAGACCCTGAGTGATATCGGTATTTGAGGCAACCCCACCTGTGTGGAAGGTACGCATTGTAAGCTGTGTACCAGGTTCCCCGATAGATTGGGCAGCGATTGTACCAACTGCTTCACCAACTTCAACCGCATCACCAGTCGCCAAGTTGATACCATAACAGTGACGGCAGACACCGTGACGAGTATTACATGTAAATACTGAGCGGATAGTTACTTCTTCCACACCAGCATTGACAATTTCACGCGCCTTGTCTTCTGTAATCAACTCATTTGGACCAATGATCACTGCGCCAGTTTCTGGATGTTTAACAGTTTTCTTAGTGTAACGACCATTGAGACGCTCTTCGAGTGACTCGATCATTTCTTTTCCTTCTGCGATAGAACGAATCAGGAGACCACGGTCTGTTCCACAGTCGTCCTCACGGATGATAACATCTTGGGCAACGTCAACCAAACGACGAGTCAAGTAACCTGAGTCGGCTGTCTTAAGGGCCGTATCGGTCATACCTTTACGGGCACCGTGAGTTGAGAAGAACATTTCGAGTACTGACAAACCTTCACGGAAGTTTGAAAGGATCGGCAATTCCATGATACGTCCGTTCGGAGCAGCCATCAGACCACGCATACCGGCAAGCTGTGAGAAGTTTGAGATGTTACCACGGGCTCCTGAGTCCATCATCATAACGATTGGGTTCTTAGGATCTTGGTTGGCAATCAGACGTTTCTCTAGTTTTTCACGGGCAGCACGCCATTCAGCTGTAACAGCATTGTAGCGCTCGTCATCTGTAATCATACCACGACGGAATTGTTTTGTGATTTGTTCTACACGTTTGTGTGATTCTTCAATGATTTCAGCCTTGTCATCAACGACTGGGATATCGGCAATCCCCACTGTCAATCCTGCAAGAGTTGAGTGGTGGTAACCGAGGTTCTTCATACGGTCAAGTAGGGCAGAAGTTTCTGTCGTACGGAAACGTTTGAAGATTTCAGCGATGATATTTCCAAGGTTTTTCTTCTTGAATGGAGGGTTGAGTTCAAGTTTGCTGATTGCTTCCTTGATATCTCCACCAAGTGGCAAGAAGTATTTAGCAGGAACGCCTTCTGTCAAGTTGGCATTGTTTGGTTCTTGCAAGTATGGTAGACCCTCTGGCATGATGTCGTTGAATAGAATTTTACCAACTGTTGTAAGCAAGACCTTATGTTTTTGCTCTTCTGTCCACGGTTTGTTAAGGCTGTCTGTCGCGATACCAACACGTGAGTGGAGGTGAACATAACCATTACGGTAAGCCATGACAGCTTCGTCACGGTCTTTGAAGACCATTCCTTCACCTTCACGACCAGCTTCTTCCATGGTCAAGTAGTAGTTACCCAAAACCATGTCCTGAGATGGTGTAACAACTGGTTTACCATCTTTCGGGTTCAAGATGTGCTCAGCAGCGAGCATGAGGATACGAGCTTCTGCTTGGGCTTCTTCTGAAAGCGGTACGTGGATGGCCATTTGGTCTCCATCAAAGTCGGCATTGTAGGCTTCACAGACAAGTGGGTGCAAGCGAAGAGCCTTACCATCAATCAAGACAGGCTCGAAGGCTTGTATACCCAAACGGTGAAGGGTCGGTGCGCGGTTAAGAAGTACTGGGTGTTCTTTGATTACTTCTTCAAGAATATCCCAGATACGCTCATCTCCGCGTTCCACCAAGCGTTTAGCTGCTTTAACGTTTTGCACGATGTCACGAGCGACAATTTCACGCATGACAAATGGTTTAAAGAGCTCAATTGCCATTTCACGTGGCACACCACATTGGTACATCTTAAGAGTTGGACCAACGGCGATAACGGAACGTCCTGAGAAGTCAACACGTTTACCGAGCAAGTTTTGACGGAAGCGTCCTTGTTTACCTTTAAGCATGTGGCTCAATGATTTCAGTGGACGGCTACCCGGCCCTGTGATTGGACGACCACGACGACCATTGTCAATCAAAGCGTCAACCGCTTCTTGAAGCATACGCTTCTCATTTTGAACGATGATACCTGGTGCATTCAACTCAAGCAAACGAGCCAAACGGTTGTTACGGTTGATAACACGGCGGTATAGGTCGTTCAAGTCAGATGAGGCAAAACGGCCACCATCCAACTGCAACATTGGACGAAGATCTGGTGGAATAACCGGAAGGATGTTGAGAATCATCCATTCAGGTTTGTTTCCAGACTTGTAAAAGGCATCCAAAACATCCAAACGACGGATGGCTTTGATACGTTTTTGTCCAGTTGCTGTTTTCAACTCTTCTTTGAGTTCAGCAATTTCTTTTTCAAGATCTACTTGTTTCAAAAGGTCTTGAATGGCTTCGGCACCCATTTTGGCAACGAATGAACCATAACCATACTCACGCAAGCGCTCACGGTATTCGCGCTCTGTCATGATAGACTTGTGCTCAAGTGGTGTATCCTTCGGATCAATCACCACATAAGCCGCAAAGTAGATCACTTCCTCAAGGGCACGAGGCTCATATCAAGGGTCAAGCCCATACGGCTTGGAATCCCCTTGAAGTACCAGATGTGAGATACAGGAGCTTTCAACTCGATGTGCCCCATACGCTCACGACGAACTTTTGTACGCGTTACTTCAACCCCACAACGGTCACAAACAATTCCTCTGTAACGAATGCGTTTGTACTTACCACAAGCACATTCCCAGTCTTTTGTAGGACCAAAGATAACTTCATCAAAGAGTCCTTCACGTTCTGGTTTCAAAGTACGGTAATTGATTGTTTCAGGTTTTTTGACTTCTCCATAAGACCATGAACGGACTTTACTTGGAGAAGCTAGGGTGATTTGCATACTTTTAAAACGATTTACATCAACCACTATTTCTTCCCTTTCTATTCTAAGTGAACTGCCTATTCTTCTTCAGCAGCTTCTTCTGTTGCTTCCGCTTCCGATTCTTTCTCAGCTTCTTCAGCTTCAAAGGCTGCTTTAGCCTCTTGGGCTGCTTTTTCGCGGGCTTTTTCAAGGTCATCTACGTGGATGACATCTTCGTCCATTCCTTCATCCAAGTCGCGAAGCTCCACTTCTTGGTCATCTTCGTCAAGAACACGCATGTCAAGACCAAGAGATTGCAATTCTTTGACAAGAACTCGGAAGGATTCTGGAACACCTGGTTTTGGAATTGGTTTTCCTTTTGTAATAGCTTCATAAGCTTTCAAACGTCCGTTGATATCGTCAGACTTGTAAGTCAAGATTTCTTGTAGGACATTTGATGCACCGTAGGCTTCAAGAGCCCAAACCTCCATCTCACCGAAACGTTGTCCACCAAACTGCGCTTTACCTCCGAGTGGTTGTTGGGTAACAGTTGAGTAAGGTCCGACAGAACGCGCATGCAATTTATCGTCAACCATGTGGTGGAGTTTGATCATGTACATGACTCCGACAGAAACACGGTTATCAAATGGTTCACCAGTACGGCCATCGTAAAGGATTGTCTTGGCATCGCTATCCATACCTGCCTCTTTAACGGTTGACCAAAGGTCTTCAGAACTTGCCCCGTCAAAGACTGGTGTTGCAATGTGAATACCCAGAGTACGAGCCGCCATACCAAGGTGGAGCTCCATAACCTGTCCGATATTCATACGTGATGGCACCCCAAGTGGGTTCAACATGATGTCGACTGGAGTTCCGTCTGGAAGGTAAGGCATGTCTTCTACAGGAACGATACGAGAGACAACCCCTTTGTTTCCGTGACGTCCGGCCATCTTATCTCCGACCTTGATCTTACGTTTTTGAGCGATGTAGACGCGAACCAGCATGTTAACACCTGATTGCAACTCATCTCCATTTGCACGTGTAAAGATCTTGACATCACGAACGACACCATCGGCTCCGTGTGGTACACGAAGAGAAGTGTCACGTACTTCACGAGATTTGTCACCGAAGATAGCATGCAAGAGACGTTCTTCAGCTGAAAGGTCTTTCTCACCCTTAGGTGTTACTTTACCTACAAGAATATCGCCTTCTTTAACCTCAGCACCGATACGGATAATCCCCATTTCGTCAAGGTCTTTGAGGGCATCTTCACCAACGTTTGGAATTTCACGCGTAATTTCTTCAGGCCCAAGCTTTGTATCGCGAGTTTCTGATTCGTATTCTTCAAGGTGGACAGATGTATAAACATCGTCTTTCACCAAGCGTTCGCTCATGATAACGGCATCCTCGAAGTTGTAACCTTCCCAAGTCATGTAGGCAACGATTGGGTTTTGTCCAAGCGCCATTTCTCCATTTTCCATAGAAGGTCCGTCAGCGATGAAATCGCCTTTTTCAACGATATCACCAACTTTTACGAGAGTACGTTGGTTGTAGGCAGTACCTGAGTTTGAACGACGGAATTTTTGGATGTGGTAAACATCTAATGAACCATCTTCACGACGAACTTCTACCTTGTCAGCATCTGCATAAGTAACTTTACCATCATACTGAGCAATCACAGCCGCTCCAGAATCGTGGGCTGCTTGGTATTCCATACCAGTACCAACATAAGGTGCTTGAGGATTGATCAATGGCACAGCCTGACGTTGCATGTTGGCTCCCATGAGGGCACGGTTGGAGTCATCGTTTTCCAAGAAAGGAATACATGCTGTCGCAACGGCAACTACCTGTTTTGGTGAAACGTCCATGTAGTCAACAATATTAGCCGGATACTCTTGGTTGACCCCTTGGTGACGTCCCATGACAATCTTCTCAGCAAAGGTTCCATCTTCATTCAGACGAGAGTTAGCCTGAGCTACAGTATATTCATCTTCTTCATCGGCTGTCAACCAAACGATTTCGTTTGTGACAACACCTGTTTCACGGTCAACCTTACGGTATGGTGTTTGAACAAAACCATACTTGTTCAAATGTCCGTAAGATGACAAGTTGTTAATCAAACCGATGTTAGGTCCTTCAGGTGTCTCGATTGGACACATGCGACCGTAGTGAGTGTAGTGCACGTCACGCACTTCATATCCAGCACGGTCACGAGTCAAACCACCAGGTCCTAAGGCTGACAAACGGCGTTTGTGAGACAACTCAGAAAGCGGGTTGTGTTGGTCCATGAACTGGGACAACTGTGATGAACCAAAGAATTCTTTAACCGCAGCTGTTACAGGACGGATATTGATAATTTGTTGTGGTGTCAAGACTTCGTTGTCTTGAACAGACATACGTTCACGGACATTACGTTCCATACGAGAAAGTCCAAGACGTACTTGGTTAGCAAGCAATTCACCTACCGCACGGATACGACGGTTTCCAAGGTGGTCGATATCATCTACACGGCCAAGTCCTTCAGCCAAGTTGAGGAAGTAGCTCATCTCTGCAAGGATATCTGCAGGAGTGACGATACGAACCTTGTCATCTGGGTTAGCATTACCAATGATCGTTACGACACGGTCTGGATCAGTTGGTGCAACAACCTTGAATTTTTGAAGAACAACTGGCTCAGTCACAACGGCTGCATCATTTGGAATATAAACAATCTTGTTCAAGTCACCATCCAAATGGCTTTCAATACTTTCAATCACGCTACGAGTCATGATTGTTCCAGCTTCTACCAAGATTTCTCCTGTTTCAGGATCTACCAATGGTTCCGCAATGGTTTGGTTGAGCAAGCGTGTTTTAACATTGAGTTTTTTATTGATTTTGTAACGACCAACTGCTGCCAAGTCATAGCGACGTGGGTCAAAGAAACGAGCTACAAGCAAGCTACGTGAGCTTTCAGCAGTCTTAGGTTCACCTGGACGAAGGCGTTCGTAAATTTCTTTCAAGGCTTCGTCTGTACGAGAGTCCATTGGATTCTTGTGGATATCTTTTTCAACAGTGTTGCGAACCAATTCGCTATCACCAAAGATATCAAAGATTTCATCATCACCTGAGAAACCAAGAGCACGAACCAAGGTCGTAAATGGAATCTTACGAGTACGGTCGATACGAGTGTAGGCGATGTCTTTTGAGTCGCTTTCAAGCTCCAACCAAGCTCCACGGTTAGGGATAATAGTTGAACCATAGCCCACTTTACCGTTTTTATCAACTTTGTCGTTAAAGTAAACACCTGGTGAGCGAACCAACTGAGATACGATGATACGTTCACCACCATTGATGATGAAAGTACCCATTTCTGTCATGATTGGGAAATCACCAAAGAAAACTTCTTGGGTCTTGATTTCGCCTGTTTCTTTATTAATCAAGCGGAAGGTTACAAAAATTGGTGCTGAGTAGCTAGCATCATGGATACGAGCTTCTTCTAGCGTGTATTTTGGTTCCTTGATTTCATATCCAACAAATTCCAACTCCATCGTATCTGTGAAGTTTGAAATTGGCAATACATCTTCAAATACTTCCTTCAGACCGTGGTCTAGGAAAGCTTTGAATGAATCAGTTTGAATTTCAATCAAATTTGGTAAGTCAAGAACTTCTTTGATTCTTGAAAAACTACGACGGGTACGATGTTTCCCGTATTGAACGTCATGTCCTGCCAAGATGATTCTCCTTTGTAAATAAGTTCCAAGCCTTATCAATCAGGCTTTCTAATCGTCATATGGTTGTATAACCCCTATCACCGTGTCCTCTTGATGAATTTTCAGAATCTTTAAATCTTTGTTACAAATACTCGAAATCCTGAAAAAAAGCACAAAAAGAGCAGCTAAATCTGACTTTTTCAGAAGATTTAACTGCTGTGAGCCTTGTCTGGACAATATTTCAGACAAAACCTACGACAAATGATTATTTACATTATACCCTAATTAGCTAGATTTTTCAAGGGAATTGACGATTTTTTGACAAAATCTTTTCCTATGAGAATTTGCATTCTACTATCACTTTGCAAACTTCATTTTCAGTTTAATAGCCCAAGAAAAATATAGTAAATTTAGATTTTCCTATTTTATCCTAGCCTATTTTTCTTGACTTTACTCGCTTTTTCTTTTAATATATATGTATAAATATATAAGGAGGTTTGTTATGGATATTTTGCTTTCTGAAACAGAACAAAATTTGCTAATGTTATTGGAAGAACTAGCCAAACACCAGGATTGGATACAAGATTCATCTTTATCAGAAAATCTGAATCTGTCAGCAGAAGAATTGCAAGAACACCTTTTTAAACTTGAGCAATTATTTCCAAACCTCCTTATTCGATCAAGAAAAAAAGGCATCCAATTACAGTTTGACCTCCAAAATAGCTTGGATCCTCAGATTGCAATCTTTGAACAATCTGCAACCTACTCTTTTTTGAACTGTCTGTTTTTCAAAGAGGGGCAATCACTTGACCAAATGTGCCAGACGCTTTCGACTAATCCAGAGCAGATTGAGGAAATCATCCATTGTCTCAACACTAAACTTCCACAACACTATGGCGTCAGTATCCAACCTTCCCCTTTAGTCTTGGGAGGAGCAGAAGAAGACATCCGCGCCTTTTATCTAGACTACTTTAGCCAAGGTCATAGTTTTCTTGATTGGCCCTTCCCTTCTATTTCTGAAGAATCACTCACTCACCTGATTCAGCTATTTTTAAACGCCCAACAAGTTTCACCCAACCTCAGCGGTCTACGGCAAATCAAATATACCCTAGCTATCAATCTAGAGCGTTTAAATAAGGGACATTTCATCGAAAATCCTACTCCTCTTTTAACCAGTCACTACAGCTCCCTCATGCAGATTCCCCAGTTTGAACAAGATATCAAAAAGCTGGCTAAAAAGCTCCATTTTGAACCGAAAAAGGAGACACTGGAACAGCTATTTTCAAACCCAATCAAATCTCTTCAAAGCACAAACAATCCTAACAATGGAGCACTGGGTGATATCCATCACATTCAAAAATCCTACCGTTTATTGAGTCAAATTCTAGAAGAGCTGGCTAAAGAATTTCACCTACAGATTGAAAATAGAGAAGAATTGATTTGGCTCCTCCACTACACTGCCCAATCTGATTTCTTCCATCTACTTAGTGAACAGTCTCTTGACAAACAGAAATCCCAGATTTTAAACAATTATCAGGCAGAATTTCCAAAACTATTTGAAGTAAGTCAACACAAATTCCAATCTTATCTGACTGAAATGGGGCTAGAAAATAAATCCATTAAACTACAAGAACTTGTCTACACCTTTTCGATTCAAGGACAACGGATTTTAGTCCAATTACTTCAAAAACTTCCCAAAATACGTGTTTTAGTCATCAGTCATCTAGATAGCCATCACGCACAAAACCTTATCGACACCCTAACTCACTACGGTAACAATCTCTATCTATTTGATTCTTGGGAAGAATCTACTATTTCTTTCTCAATTCTCAATCAAATTCCACACGATATTGTTATCACTACCTTTCCTGTTTCCAATTGTCCGAAACCCATTATTTGTAGTCGGAATCTTTCTACTGCAGAACTATTTCACCACCTCCACCTTTTGAGTTCACAAATTCATAAAGAAAGACTAGCTTAGTCGTAACAGAAAACCTGTTGCGATTTTCTTTTAGTTCAATTTAAAGAAAACGCTTGCATATTGTTTTACTACATGCTATACTGATATAGAAATTTATTGATTGGAGAATCATTATGAGAAAAACACCAGCTCACACTGAGAAAAAAATGGTCTACAGCATCCGTTCCCTCAAAAATGGAACTGGTTCTGTCCTTATCGGAGCAAGTCTTGTCCTACTTGCTATGGCTACACCAACTATCTCAGCCAAGGAAAATACTACAACCACTAACGAAAGTAATAGTGAAACTACTACTGCCCTTACTCAACCTCTTACTGATGCAACAAACATCGCTGGCAAGAACGAAAGCGATTTTTCTTCACCTAATAATGCAAACGCTTCCCTAGAGACAAAAGAAGAAAAACCTGCAACAAAGCCAACAACTCCTGTTGCAAGTCCAACCGATTCAGCACCACAAACCAGACAAGATCGTTCAAGTGAGTCAACTACTTCTACTAGTCCAGTAACGACTGAAACTAAAGCAGAAGAGCCCATCGAAGACAACTACTTCCGTATCCATGTCAAAAAACTTCCTGAAGAAAACAAGGATTCTCAAGGACTCTGGACTTGGGACGATGTTGAAAAACCTTCTGAAAACTGGCCTAACGGAGCCTTATCCTTTAAGGATGCCAAAAAAGATAACTACGGCTACTACCTAGATGTCAAATTAAAGGGAGAACAAGCCAAGAAAATTAGCTTCCTCATCAATAATACAGCTGGAAAAAATCTGACCGGCGATAAATCGGTAGAAAAACTGGCACCAAAGATGAATGAGGCTTGGTTGGACCAAGATCACAAGGTTTTCTCTTACGAGCCACAACCTGCAGGAACTATTCGCGTCAACTACTACCGTACAGATGGCAACTATGACAAGAAATCTCTCTGGTACTGGGGAGATGTGAAAAATCCAAGTAGTGGTGAATGGCCTAACGGAACAGACTTTACGGCTACAGGCAAATATGGTCGCTATATCGATATTCCACTCAAGGATGCAGCTAAAGATCTTGGATTCTTATTACTAGACAGAAAGAAACAAGGAGACGATGTGAAAATCCGTAAAGAAGATTATAAATTCACAGATTTGAAAAATCATAGCCAAATTTTCCTAAAAGATGATGACGAAACCATCTACACCAACCCCTACTATGTGCACGATATCCGCATGACAGGAGCTCAACACGTAGGAACTTCTAGCATTGAAAGTAGTTTTTCAACACTTGTCGGTGCTAAAAAAGAAGATATCCTCAAACACTCCAACATCACCAATCATCTAGGAAACAAAGTAACTATCACTGATGTTGCAATCGATGAAGCTGGTAAGAAAGTGACTTACAGCGGAGATTTCTCTGATACAAAACATCCTTATACCGTTAGCTACAACTCTGACAAATTCACTACCAAAACAAGCTGGCGTCTTAAAGATGAGACTTACAGCTATGATGGTAAACTTGGAGCTTACCTAAAAGAAGAAGGAAAACAGGTTGATTTGACTCTTTGGTCACCAAGTGCTGATAAGGTTTCTGTTGTTGTCTATGACAAGAATGACCCTGAAAAAGTAGTTGGAACTGTCGCTCTTGAAAAAGGGGAAAGAGGAACTTGGAAACAAACTCTAGATAGCACAAACAAACTAGGCATCACAGATTTCACTGGCTACTATTATCAATACCAAATCGAGCGTCAAGGTAAAACTGTTCTTGCACTCGATCCTTACGCTAAATCCCTCGCTGCTTGGAATAGTGACGATGCTAAGATTGACGATGCCCATAAAGTGGCTAAAGCTGCCTTTGTAGATCCAGCTAAACTAGGACCTCAAGACTTGACTTATGGTAAGATTCGCAACTTCAAATCGCGCGAAGATGCTGTCATCTATGAAGCTCATGTGCGTGACTTCACTTCAGATCCTGCCATCGCAAAAGATTTGACTAAGCCATTTGGTACTTTTGAAGCCTTCATTGAAAAACTAGACTATCTCAAAGACTTGGGTGTAACCCACATCCAGCTCCTTCCAGTCTTGTCTTACTACTTTGTCAATGAATTGAAAAACCATGAACGCTTGTCTGACTATGCTTCAAGCAATAGCAACTACAACTGGGGATATGACCCTCAAAACTACTTCTCCTTGACTGGTATGTACTCAAGCGATCCTAAGAATCCAGAGAAACGAATCGCAGAATTTAAAAACCTCATCAACGAAATCCACAAACGTGGCATGGGAGCTATCCTAGATGTCGTTTATAACCACACAGCCAAAGTCAATATCTTTGAAGACCTAGAGCCAAATTACTACCACTTTATGGATGCTGATGGAACACCACGAACTAGCTTTGGTGGTGGACGCTTGGGGACAACCCACCATATGACCAAACGTCTCCTAGTTGACTCTATCAAATATCTGGTTGATACCTACAAAGTTGATGGATTCCGTTTCGATATGATGGGAGACCATGACGCCGCTTCTATCGAAGAAGCTTACAAGGCTGCACGCGCCCTTAATCCAAATCTTATCATGCTTGGTGAAGGTTGGAGAACCTATGCTGGTGATGAAAATATGCCTACTAGAGCTGCTGACCAAGATTGGATGAAACATACCGATACTGTTGCTGTCTTTTCAGATGACATCCGTAATAACCTCAAGTCTGGTTATCCAAATGAAGGTCAACCTGCTTTTATCACAGGTGGCAAGCGTGATATCAACACTATCTTTAAAAATCTGATTGCTCAACCAACCAACTTTGAAGCAGACAGCCCTGGAGATGTCATCCAATACATCGCAGCCCATGATAACTTGACCCTCTTTGACATCATTGCCCAGTCTATCAAAAAAGACCCAAGCAAGGCTGAGAACTATGCTGAAATCCATCGTCGTTTGCGACTTGGAAACCTCATGGTCTTGACAGCTCAAGGAACTCCATTTATCCACTCTGGTCAGGAATATGGGCGTACCAAACAATTCCGTGATCCAGCCTACAAGACTCCAGTAGCAGAGGATAAGGTTCCAAACAAATCTCACTTGTTGCGTGATAAGGACGGCAATCCATTCGACTATCCTTACTTTATCCATGATTCTTACGATTCTAGCGATGCTATCAATAAGTTTGACTGGACTAAGGCTACAGATGGTAAAGCTTATCCTGAAAATGTCAAGAGCCGTGACTATATGAAAGGGTTGATTGCCCTTCGTCAATCTACAGATGCCTTCCGACTCAAGAGTCTCCAAGAGATCAAAGACCGTGTCCACCTCATCACTGTCCCAGGCCAAAATGGTGTGGAAAAAGAAGATGTAGTGATTGGCTACCAAATCACTGCTCCAAACGGTGATATCTATGCAGTCTTTGTCAATGCGGACGAAAAAGCTCGTGAATTTAACTTAGGAACTGCCTTTGCCCACCTCAGAAATGCTGAAGTTTTAGCAGATGAAAACCAAGCAGGACCAGTCGGAATTGCCAACCCGAAAGGACTTGAATGGACTGAAAAAGGCTTGAAATTAAATGCCCTTACAGCCACTGTTCTTCGAGTCTCTCAAGGCGGTGCCATTGTTGCCCCAGCTGTGGAAGAAAAACCAGAATTTAATCTTTCTAGCTTAACACAAGAGCAAGGTCAAAATAACGGTCAAGTCAATACTCCAAACCGAGTCGTCAAACCGGAACAGCAAAATCCAGCTCCACAAACTAAACCTGATTCTGCAAAACCAGATGCAAACGTAGCTGAGACAGATAATAGACCTAGCCAAACTACAACTGATTCACAAGCTGAAAAACCAGTACAAGAGCCACAAGCATCATCTGTCAAAGAAGCTGTTCAAAACGAAGCTGTAGATAACTCTAGCAAGGAAAATACGCCTGCAACCCCAGCTAAACAAGCTGAACTTCCAAATACAGGAACCAAAAATGATCACAAACTCCTGTTGGCAGGAATCAGTCTCCTTGCCCTTCTAGGTCTCGGGTTCTTACTAAAAAACAAAAAAGAGAACTAAACTAGCCCTCCTATAGAAAAATCCCCCAAGCATTATAGCTTGGGGGATTAATTTTTGTACAATATTTGTCGTCCTAATAAGCTTGATAAGGATTTTTTATTAAGCCTCTTTCATGGCAAAATAAGCCCGTACTTTTGGAGCCACTTGCGTGCCGAAGAGTTCAATAGCTCTTAGAACTTGTTCATGAGGCATAGAACCAAGCGGTAGATGGAGCATGAAGCGGTCCAAACCTAAATCCTCTATCATGCGAATCAATTTTTCTGCTACCTGATCAGGATTACCCACAAACATGGCTCCATTTGGCCCTACCTGCTCCATATATTGTTCATAACGCAACTCCTGCCAGTGTGGACGGTCTTTGGAAATAGCATCCACCACTTGCTTGGTCGGATGGAAATAATCTTTCACAGCCTGATCGCCATCCTCAGCAATCCAACCCCAAGAATGGGCTCCGACCTTCAGCTCATGACTGGCATAGCCCGCTTCGCTCCCAATCTCACGATAAGCCTGAATCAATTTTTTAAAGTAACGCGGATTGCCACCAATAATGGCATAGACAATCGGTAAGCCTGCCTGAGCAATCTTCACTGTTGACTCTACATGACCACCTGTCGCTATCCACAAGGGCAATTTGTCCTGAACTGGACGAGGATAGACTTCTTTGCCAGAAATTGTTTGGGTCAATCGACCTTTCCAGTCTAGCTTAGTCTTTTCATTGACTAACTGAAGCAAGTCTAATTTCTCATCAAAGAGGCTTCGTAGTCTTTCAAATCATAACCAAATAGCGGGAAAGATTCCGTGAAAGAGCCCCTTCCAGCCATAATATCCGCTCGTCCATTTGACAAAGCATCGATAGTGGCATACTGTTGGAACAAACGAATCGGGTCCATGCTTGAGAGTATGCTGACTGCACTAGTCAAACGGATTTTCTTGGTATTGACTGCCCCAGCGGCCAGAACAATCTCTGGAGCTGATACTGCAAAATCCGCTCGATGGTGCTCACCAATCCCATACACATCCAAACCAACCTTGTCAGCCAACTCAATCTCCGCCACCAACTGACGAATGCGTTCGGCATGACTGTAAGTCTGTCCAGTTCCCTCAAGCTCCGTTGTTTCCCCAAATGTTGAAATTCCCAATTCTACCATTGTGATTCTCCTTATCTATCTCTGTCCTTCAATTTGAAAAATTATTCTAATACTCAGTGAAAATCAAAGAGCAAACTAGGAAGCTAGCCGCAGGCTGCTCAAAACAGTGTTTTGAGGTTGCAGATGGAAGCTGACATAGTTTGAAGAGACTTTCGAAGAGTATAACACGAATCATGAGTACAAGCAACCGATTTGCTCACAAGAAAAAGCCTAGATAAACTAGACTTTTTTAGCTTATTCTACCGTTACTGATTTAGCAAGGTTACGTGGTTTATCCACATCAAGACCACGGTGTAGTGTTGCAAAGTAAGCGACCAATTGCGTTGGTACAACCATTGAGATTGGTGAGAGGTAAGGGTGTACGGTCGTAAGGACGATATCGTCTGTATCTTTGGCAACATTCTCTTCTGCGATAGTAAGCACCTTGGCACCACGGGCTGCGACCTCTTGGATATTTCCACGAGTGTGGTTAGCAAGAACTGGATCAGACAAGAGGGCCAAAACAGGCGTTCCTTCTTCAATCAAGGCAATGGTTCCGTGCTTGAGTTCTCCTGCCGCAAAGCCTTCACACTGGATGTAAGAAATCTCTTTGAGTTTGAGACTTGCTTCCATGGCTACGTAGTAATCTTGACCACGTCCGATGTAAAAGGCGTTACGAGTGGTTTCAAGAAGCTCGCGAACCTTGGCTTCAATGGTTTCTTTCTCAGAAAGAGTTGATTCGATAGACTGAGCTACGATTGACAATTCATGAACCAGGTCAAAGGCTTGCGCTTTAGCATTGCCATTTGCTTCTCCGACTGCTTTTGCAAGGAAGGCAAGGGCTGCAATTTGCGCTGTATAGGCCTTGGTTGATGCTACGGCAATTTCAGGACCTGCATGAAGGAGCATGGTATGGTTAGCTTCACGTGAAAGGGTTGAACCTGGGACATTTGTCACTGTCAAGCTTGGGATTCCCATTTCATTAGCCTTGACCAAAACCTGACGGCTATCCGCTGTTTCACCAGACTGGCTGATAAAGATGAAAAGTGGTTTCTTGCTGAGAAGTGGCATGCCGTAGCCCCACTCAGATGAGATTCCAAGTTCAACTGGTGTATCAGTCAATTCTTCCAGCATCTTCTTAGAAGCAAATCCTGCATGGTAAGATGTTCCAGCTGCAAGAATGTAGATGCGGTCTGCGTCTTGAACAGCCTTAATGATAGCAGAATCAACCACTACTTGACCAGCCTCATCTGTGTAGGCTTGGATGAGTTTACGCATAACAGTTGGTTGCTCATCAATTTCCTTAAGCATGTAGTAAGGGTAAGTTCCCTTACCGATATCTGACAAGTCAAGTTCCGCAGTATAGCTAGCACGTTCACGACTGTTACCATCATAATCTTGAACTTCTACGCTATCAGCCTTGACGATTACCAACTCTTGGTCATGGATTTCCATGTATTGATTGGTTTCACGAATCATAGCCATGGCGTCTGAGCAGACCATGTTGTAGCCATCTCCAAGACCAATCAAAAGTGGTGATTTGTTCTTAGCCACATAGATGACATCTGGATTTTCAGAGTCAATCAAGGCAAAGGCATAGGAACCACGGATGATGTGAAGAGCTTTTTTGAAGGCTTCAAGAACTGAGAGACCTTCTTCTTCCGCAAATTTTCCAATCAAGTGAACAGCGATTTCAGTATCTGTTTGCCCCTTGAAGTGGTGACCCGCAAGGTATTCTTCCTTGATTTCTAGGTAGTTCTCAATCACCCCGTTGTGCACCAAGACAAAACGTTCAGTCTCAGAGCGGTGTGGGTGAGCATTGTCCTCAGTTGGTTTCCCGTGAGTTGCCCAACGAGTATGTCCGATACCAGTTGTTCCCTCAACACCAGCTGTCTTGGCAGACAATTCTGCAATACGACCAACCGCCTTGACTAGATGGTTTTCAGCACCACCTAGGACAAAAATCCCCGCAGAATCATAACCACGGTATTCAAGCTTTTCAAGCCCTTGAATCAAAATATCAGTTGCATTTGTGTTTCCAACAACACCAACAATTCCACACATAGTATATACTACACAGACCAGCTGTGCTTTCTCCTTAAAATTGGTATAGTCTGATTCCTCTTTTATAGAATCAGCAAAAACAGTATATACTTGTTTCTTTCACTTGTCAAGAATAAAAATTGGTATAGTTGAAATTAAACTCCTGTAAGTAAAAGCTCTGACCAATTAGGACAATCAGTCAGAGTCTTTTTTAAAATCCATTATTGTCGCTTAGTTCCTTGAACCAGTGCCCTGATTTCTTCAGACGGCGTTCTTGCGTTTCCAAGTCTAGTTCGACCAAACCATAGCGGTTTTTATAGCTGTTGAGCCATGACCAACAATCGATAAAAGTCCAAATTAAGTAGCCCTTACAATTGGCTCCGTCTTCAATGGCACGGTGCAGTTCACGAAGATGACCTTTTACAAAGTCAATACGATAATCATCTTGAATCATTCCATTCTCACGGAATTTTTCCTCTCCTTCAACACCCATACCATTTTCTGTCAACATCCATTCGATATTACTATAATTTTCCTTGATATTTTGGGCGATGTCATAAATCCCTTGCTCATAAATTTCCCAGCCACGGTGAGGATTAATTTTACGTCCAGGCATAACATATGGCTCGTAAAAATGTTCTGGCAAGAGTGGACTCTCTGGATGTTTAGCAAATCGAGGTGCCATAACACGCAAAGGTTGATAATAGTTGACACCGAGGAAGTCCACCGTATTATCACGAATGAGTTCCAACTCCTCCTCCGTAGTATCAGGTAAGAGACCGTGTTCATGCAAGATTTCTACCAACTCCTGTGGATAAGTCCCCAAAACAGACGGATCTAAGAAAGATTGGGCCTGAAAAAGGTCCGCAATACGAGCAGCTTTGACATCAGCAGGATGCTGGCTACGTGGATAAGCCGGTGTCAAGTTGAGGACAATCCCAATTTTGGAATCAGGTAAGAGTTCATGACAGGCCTTGACCGCTAGACTGCTAGCTAATTGTGTGTGGTAGGCTACTTTAACCGCCGCTTCTGCATCCACCTTATGTGGATAATGTGCATCGTAGAAATAGCCAAATTCTACAGGAACGATAGGCTCATTAAAGGTAATCCATTGATCCACTAAATCTCCATAAGTCTCAAAACAGAAACGAGCATAGTCTTCATAGGCTGAGACAGTCGCCTTATTTTCCCAACCATCGCCATCCTCTTGAAGTGAAAAAGGCAAATCAAAGTGGTAGAGATTGACTAACAGACGAATCCCCTTAGCCTTAATAGCCTC
This sequence comes from Streptococcus mitis 17/34, assembly GCA_000430305.1. GTDB lineage: Bacteria > Bacillota > Bacilli > Lactobacillales > Streptococcaceae > Streptococcus > Streptococcus mitis_AW. The sequence continues at coordinate 114,115 of ASZZ01000001.1, read as the reverse complement.
AAAGACCTTACGATAGAAATCCACACCTTGAGGATTGACTTTTCCACAGCCTTGTGGAAAAATCCGTGACCACTGGATAGAAGTCCGAAAGGCCGTGTGACCAGTCTCTAACAAAAGCTCAATATCCTGTTCCCAATTTTCATAAAAAGTCGATGTCTTATCTGGACCAATCCCATTATAGTAACGATTTGGCTCCACTTGGTACCAGTAATCCCAGAGATTATCTCCCTTGCCGTCACCAGCTACACGCCCTTCTGTCTGCGGCCCAGAAGTGGAGGATCCCCAGACAAAATCCTTTGGAAATCTTAGCATACATTTACCTCTTTATCTAGTCATTTTTCCCATTATACAGAAAAAACAAGGTAAAAACTAGTTACATTTTTTCCTTGTTTTTCTTCTGATTATAGTTTTTATTTCTTGCTGAGGATTTCAAGCGTTTCAAGCACGTTATCTGCATGAACCTCGATGGTGTCACCAGTCGCTTTGATCTTAACTTCTACGATGCCATCGGCCGCTTTTTTACCCACAGTGATGCGGATTGGAAGACCAATCAAGTCGCTATCGCTAAATTTAACACCGACACGTTCGTTACGATCGTCCGTTAAGACTTCGTAACCAGCTCCCATCAAGCTTGCTTCAAGTTTTTCTGTCAGAGCTTGTGCTTCTTCGTCCTTGACATTGACAGTAATCAAGTGCACATCAAATGGTGCCAATTCTTTAGGGAAGTTGATTCCCCATGCGTAACGGTATTCACCTTTTGGCGTTTTATTGACAAATAGGCGAGCGTGTTGCTCCATCACTGCTGAAAGGAGACGGCTGACACCGATACCATAACAGCCCATGATAATTGGCACAGCACGGCCATTTTCATCCAAAACATCTGCTCCCATGCTTGCTGAATAACGAGTACCGAGTTTGAAGATGTGACCAATTTCGATACCACGCGCAAAGTTAAGGACACCTTGTCCGTCTGGAGAAATTTCACCCTCACGAACTTCACGGATATCCACATATTCTGCAGTAAAGTCACGACCTGGGTTCACACCAATCAAGTGGTAGCCATCTTCGTTAGCACCCACAACTGCATTGCGAACATCTTGCACCTTACGATCTGCAATGATTTTAACATTCTCTGGCAAACCAACTGGGCCAAGTGAACCAAATCCTGCTTGAACAAGATTCGTCACTTCTTCTTCGCTAGCAACGTCAAAGAAATCTGCTCCCAAGTGGTTTTTCAACTTAACTTCATTGAGCTGGTCATTTCCAACTAGAAGGGCCGCAACAAGCTCACCATCTGCCATGTAGAAGAGAGTTTTAATCGTTTGTTCTTCTGGAACGTTTAGGAAGGCTGCAACTTCATCGATTGATTTAACATCTGGTGTTGCAACACGAGTCACTTCTTCTTCAGCGACAACACGATTGCTTGGTTTGTACTCGTTTGTTGCCATTTCTAAGTTAGCTGCATAGCTAGACTCACTTGAGTAGGCAATGGTATCTTCACCAGAGACCATCCATTTAAGCAATTCTGCCTTGATTTCTTCTTGCACTTCTGCAGGAATTTCGTCAAATGAGGCAACTGACTTGTCCAAGACAACCCAGCGGTCAAGGTCTGTACGAGCAGGTGTAATGGCCATAAATTCTTGGCTATCCTTACCACCCATTGCTCCACCGTCACCGATGATAGCCTTGAAGTCTAAGCCACTACGTGTGAAAATGCGCTCATAGGCAGCCTTGTACTCATCATAAACACTGTCCAAACTATCATAGTTAGCGTGGAAGCTGTAAGCATCTTTCATGATAAACTCACGTGTACGAAGAAGTCCATTACGTGGGCGTTTTTCATCACGATACTTAGGTTGGATTTGATAAAGGTTAAGCGGCAATTGCTTGTAAGACTTAACAGAATCACGGACAATAGCTGTAAAGGTTTCTTCGTGAGTTGGACCTAGGATAAAGTCTGATTTTTCACGGTTTTTTAGTTTGTAAAGGTCTTCACCATAAGTTTCATAACGACCTGATTCGCGCCACAACTCTGCACTAAGAAGGGCAGGAGCCAACATCTCAACGGCACCAATCTTGTCAAACTCTTGGCGCATGATATTTTTAGCTTTTTCAATCACACGGTTGGCAAGTGGTAAGTAAGAATAAACACCTGCTGAGACTTGGCGAACATAACCAGCTCGTAACATAAGGGCATGGCTGATAACTTGAGCATCGCTTGGCATTTCGCGAAGCGTTGGGATAGGCATTTTACTTTGTTTCATAATATTCCTCGATTATCTAAAAAAGAGTCGCATAATGTCATTCCAGGTCACAGCAATCATCAAGACAACCATGATGACCACTCCGGCCAAGGTGACATAGGTTTCAATTTCTTGTTTCAATGGTTTGCGGCGGATGGCTTCCAGGATATTGAGCACAATCTTACCACCATCCAGAGCTGGAATCGGAATAAGATTAAAAATCCCGATATTGATGGAAATTATTGCCAAAAAGTACAAGACATTTTCAATTCCATTTTTAGCAGCATCACTACTTGCCTTAAAGATGGCAACAGGTCCACCTAACTTGTTCAAATCCGGTTGGAAAATCAGATTTTTCAGAGCCGATAGAATTCGGAGAGCCGAGTCAGCAGCACTTGTAAATCCACCTACAAAAATGGATAGAAAGTCCGACTTAATTCCTGGTTGAACACCTAGAAGATATCGACCTTGATTTTCTTCTGGGGTAACAGTTACTTGTTTGTCACTACCATTTTCAGAAATAGTCACATCCAAAGTCGGGGCCGTCTTATCTTTGGTTTCTGATTCCACAGCCTGAATCAAACTTTCCCAGTTGCTAATCTCATGTGAGCCAATCTTGGTAATCTGAGCCGTTTCTGGCACTCCTACCTTAGCCAAAGCCCCTTGGGGCATAACATGGAACTGGTTGGTATCGACATCTCTGACACCACCCTGCATGAAGATTAAAATCCAGAAAACAACGACACCTAAGATAAAGTTGTTCATAGGACCTGCAAAGTTGGTAATCAGTTTTCCCCAGATAGTTGCATTTTGATATTGAACATCCAAGGGAGCAATCCGAACCTCAGTTCCATCTGCTTCTACAACCGTTGCATCGTGATCCACTGCAAATGTTTTCTCTTCTTCCAGAACCAAGCCCTTGATAAAGAGCTTGTCTTCAAAGTCAAACTGGGTCACCTGCATAGGGAGGGCTGTTTGATCTAATTTTTTACCTGAAAGATTGATGCGTTTAACCTTACCATCATCAGTAAGCGTCAAACTGACAGGAGTTCCTGTCTTGATTTCAGTCGTATCATCACCCCAACCGGCCATACGGACATAGCCACCCAGAGGCAAGATTCGAATGGTATAGGCCGTTCCATCCTTGCCAATATGAGCAAAGATTTTTGGCCCCATACCAATGGCAAATTCACGCACTAGAATTCCTGATTTCTTGGCAAAGTAGAAGTGCCCAAACTCGTGCACCACCACAATAATTCCGAAAACCAGAATAAAGGTTAAAATTCCGAGCATAGTATTTCCTCCGTCTTTTGATTAAAAGAGTCCAAATAAGTGCATGATTGGAAATACAAGCAACATACTATCGAAACGATCCAAAACACCACCATGTCCAGGGATAAATTTCCCAGAATCCTTAACACCAAAGTGACGCTTAATCGAACTTTCTAGTAAATCACCAAATTGTCCAGCTATGCTAAAGAAAATAGCAAAGACTGACATCTTGTAAATTCCATACGGCAGAGCAACTGTACTGTCAACTATCATAAAGATGATGGTTACTAAAATTGCTCCTAAAACACCGCCAAAGGCACCCTCAAGTGTTTTATTAGGCGATACCCTTGGTGCTAATTTTCGTTTCCCATAGTTCATCCCAGCAAGATAGGCACCACTGTCGGTCGCCCAGACGATACACAAGGCTAAGAGAGCCTTGTCCAAACCTGCAACACGAGCATCTAGTAAAGCATTAAATCCAAAGCCCACATAAAAGCTCATAGCAAGAGGGAAAACAGCATCCTCAATCGTATACGACTTGCTAAAAACAGTCGTTCCTAACATGATTGAAATCAACACACTATAAGCCACCACATTCCCATCAACTGGCAAAAAAGTCAGGTAATTCTCCAAGGGAATGGTCAAGGCAAAGGTTGCAAAGAGGGTCAAGAGCCCCTCCATAGTCATGGTCTCTAGACCTCTCATCTTCAAAAGTTCATGCATGGCTAGCATGGCTATGATTCCAATTGTTATCTGAAGCAAGAGTCCCCCAATCATTAAAATCGGTAGGAAAATAGCCAGGGCAATCCCTGCGAACAAGGTTCTTTTTTGTAAATCCTTTGTCATATCTCCTCCTAAACTCCTCCAAATCGGCGATGACGACGATTGTAGGCAAGAATGGCTTCCTGCAAGGTTACTTCGTCAAAATCAGGCCATAAGGTATCCGTAAAATAGAGCTCACTATAGGCTCCCTGCCATGGAAGGAAATTACTCAAACGCAATTCTCCACTAGTACGGATAATCAAGTCTGGATCTCGTAAGTCCTTAGGCAAATGCTGGGTAAAGAGATAGTTGCCAATCAATTCCTCTGTGATGTCACCTGGGTTGATTTTGGCATCTAACACATCCTGGGAAATCAACTTAAGGGCCTGTGTAATCTCAGCGCGTCCACCATAGTTGAGGGCAAAATTAAGAATCAAACCTGTGTTGTTCTTAGTCAATTCCTCAGCTTTAGTCAGAGCTTCAAAGGTTTGCTTAGGCAGGCGATCTGTCTCCCCAATCATTTGAATCTTAACATTATTCGCATGCAGTTCAGGGACATAATTGTCATAAAACTCTACTGGCAAGTTCATGATAAACTTGACTTCCTGATCTGGACGAGTCCAATTTTCTGTAGAAAAAGCATAAACTGTAATAACCTTAACTCCCAGTTTGTTGGCTGCCTTGGTCACAGTTTGCAATGCTTCCATGCCCGCCTTGTGTCCGAAGACTCGCGGTTGCATACGTTTTTTAGCCCAACGGCCATTGCCATCCATGATGATGCCGATATGAGCAGGAACCTGTGTCGGAACCTCTACTTCCACAGCCTTATCTTTCTTAAAAAATCCAAACATGATCTTATTCCTATTCAAAAATCTATCGTTTCATTATACCATATTTCCCTATTTTCTTCTATCACTAAGCTATTTATTCTCAGGCACCAAGCCCATTTTTCAAAAAAATAAGTCGCCTGATTGGGCGACTCTATTTTTTATAGGGAGATTATTATGAAAAAGTTTTAGGAGTTTAAGTTAAGGTCTTCTTAACTTATGTACTTAGTATACACTTCCTAGCTTAAAGTTTCCTTAAGTATTTGTAAAAATCAAATTTTTCCATTTCTCTTGCCAATTTTTCTTGGATAATCGTGTTTGATAGAGCTTCATTCGGTCTTGATTCTCTAAAAAATGAGGAGTTGGACGAACTTGAAAATTCACAATATCCTCAAGTCCATAAGGAGTAAAGAATTCTAAAGCGTATTCTTCATTCAAACGGAGCCCAACCGCAGTACACTGTTCTGGATACTTACTCATAGCATCACGAGAGCTGGTATAGGGAGCAGTGTGAGGACTGTGCTGGTGCATATAGACCTGATTTTTCAACTCCCACTGGTACTGAGGAAAATCCGCTCTCAACTTTTTCTCTAGGGACAAGGTTTCCTCATAAGAAATATCTGGATCAAAGAAAATGACATCAACATCTGTTTCACAGTCAAAAGGTGGCCTGTCTGACAAGAGATTCCATATGAAATTTCGTACCGAACCTGCTGCCAACCACGAGTCTTTCAGACCAAAATCTCGGATGATGGTCAGAATAGTCATCATATCCGGATTTTCTCTAAAAACCTCTAGTATTTCTTGCTCATTTTTCACTGTATTCATAACCTAAATGCTCGTAGGCCTTAGCCGTTGCAACCCGTCCAGACCGTGTCCGCATGATAAAACCTTTTTGAATCAAGTAAGGTTCGTACATATCCTCAACCGTCTCACGCTCTTCAGCGATATTCACAGAAAGAGTTCCTAGACCGACAGGACCACCGCCATACATCTCAATCATGGTGCGAAGAATTTTCTGGTCTACATAGTCCAAGCCTTCATGGTCAACATCTAGCATGGTCAGAGCCTTATCGGTAATAAGATCATCGATAACCCCATTCCCCATAATCTGGGCAAAATCGCGCACGCGCTTGAGTAAGCGATTGGCAATACGAGGGGTTCCACGACTGCGCAAAGCCAACTCAGAGGCTGCCTCATGAGTGATTTCCATCTCAAAAATATCTGCTGTCCGCTCGACAATTTCTGTCAAGTCAGCATGAGCATAATACTCCATATGACCTGTAATCCCAAAACGTGCCCGTAGAGGATTGGAAAGCATACCAGCCCGAGTCGTCGCACCAATCAAAGTGAAAGGTGGCAACTCCAAATGAACACTGCGACTGCCTTCACCAGCACCAATCATGATGTCAATGTAGAAGTCCTCCATCGCACTGTAAAGTACCTCTTCCACTGACATGGGCAAACGATGAATCTCATCAATAAAGAGGACATCCCCAGGCTCTAAATCATTCAGAATCGCTACCAAATCACCTGCTTTTTCAATGACTGGACCCGAAGTCTGCTTGAGATTTACTCCCAATTCATTGGCAATAACAAAGGCCATGGTCGTTTTTCCCAAACCTGGAGGGCCAAATAAGAGCACATGATCCAGCGCTTCATCCCGCATTTTGGCAGCCTCGATAAAGATTTGGAGCTGGTCCTTGACCTTGTCCTGCCCAATATATTCACGTAAGTACTGAGGACGGAGCGTGCGTTCTACTAACTCCTCATCCCCCATTATCTCATTATCTAAAATTCTACTCATGGCTCTATTATATCAAAAATACAAGCCACAAACAAAAAAGCCACCTAATTAGGCGACTTCCGACTTTAGCACGTATGTGGTATAATATTGTTCGGCACTGCTACACCGCCTACGAAAGGAGGTGAGATAGCCCATGATGGAATTAGTACTCAAAACTATCATCGGACCAATTGTGGTCGGTGTCGTTCTTCGATTAGTCGATAAATGGCTAAACAAGGACAAATAGTGTCAAAAAAGACCTCAAGCTTAATGTGGAAGTTAGCTTGAGGTCTTTTCTAGTCCATGATATAGAACTAGTACTCAATTCCTTTTTATTATCCCACAGTTCACAAAATTTGTCAAAGGTTTATATCCTCAGCTTCTCAAGCTTTAACCGTTTTACAACAAGACTTTCAAGTTTAAGAGAAAGTTAGGGATTCTATCAATTTCATAGAAATTTTGATTTAGTAAATGAAGAGACAATCTTACATGTCACTCCTCATTTAATACGCCACTACTGGACAAGCAAAATCATTATTACAACAGTTCCAGTCCTTCAATTAACAGTCACTTACAATCAAATTGAGTTTGAAGTAGCCGAAGCAACAACAGACCTATTTCTTAGTCATATTTCCTAAAAAAGTCCCCTCCAATTCCCCGACCAAAATCCGAAAATACCGGAAAATATCGGAAAATTATTTTAGAATAGTCCTCAAAAGCCCGAAATAGAGCCAAAAAACTCCACCTGATTGGGTGGAGTTAAGGGAGATTATTATGAAAAAGAAAAGTTTAGGATTTTATTAAATAAAGTTAGGAGGTCTTTATTTAATGATTATATGATACAAGACGAAACTTAAAACTAGCTTAACTTTTCTCAAATTCTACCATTTTTCAAAAACTTTTTATTACCATAACCTCACCCCACAAAAAAGCCACCTGATTGGGTGACTTCATTAGGAGATTATTATGAAAAAAAGTTTTAGGATTTCATTAAATAAAGTTAGGAGGTCTTTATTTAATGACTATATGATACTAGACCATCCTTAAACTTTGCTTAAGAAAAAACTAGTGTTGTTATTTTTCTCGATTTACCCAAGTCATCCCTATACAATTATAGGTGGATAAGATTTCAAAGCCCATAGAACGATAGAATCCAAAGGTTTTTTCTGTCTCTTCTGTCACCAGCTGAACTTGATAGACATCTTTGTAATCCTCTAAAGCCTCTTTCATTAGGGTACTACCAATCCCTTGACGCTGATAGATAGGTAAAACGATTAAATCCTGAACCAATACTGATGAGAATCCATCTCCAACCAAACGAATCAAGCCCACCACAGTATCATCATCAAGCGCCACATAAATCGCTAATGAATGAGATAAGGCCTGCTCCAGCATCTCTGGTTGGTGGGTATAATTTGTCCAACCGACAGCCTGATAGAGATGCAAAACATCCTCTAACTTGACAATTTCTTGCTTTTTAATAGTGATCATGTCAACACCTATTAAAGCTCTCTTAAGCTCTTGTACTGTCGTCCATTTTTATCAAAATTTTCAGGAGCCAACCATGCTTCCAAACGAGCTTTGACTTGAGGCCAATCCTTATCAATCATAGACAACCAATCTGTATCACGAGTACGTCCCTTATAAACGACTGCCTGGCGGAAGGTTCCCTCATAAATAAATCCCAAACGTTCCGCAGCTCGTCTTGATGGGAGATTTAGAGAATCGCATTTCCACTCGTAGCGACGATAGTTAAGCTCCTCAAAAACATAGCGAGCCAGAAGATACTGAGCCTCTGTCCCTATCCGTGTTCCCCTGAGCTCTGTAGAAAAGGTGACGGCACCCACTTCTATTACTCGGTTATTCTGGTCAATGCGCATGAGAGAAAATGTTCCTGAAGCCTTACTAGTTCCCTTGTCTACAATCGCATAGTAAAAGCGATCCTTACGAGCCAACATCTGATTTAAAAGGCTAACCAGCTCCTCCATATCTACCACTGGTTCCTGAAAGAGGTAGGTCCACATTTCCCGAGGCGTATCTGGACCATAAACAGCTAATAAATCCTCCGCATGCTTTTCCACCGAAAGAGCCTCTATCCGAGCATAACGCCCTTCTAAGAGATCAATAGCAGGCAATTCACCATGTGTATAACCTTCCATTGACTCACCAATCATCTGACCATATTCATTTACTGGCATAGCTTTCTCCTTGTTTCGCTTTTCAAACTTTATAGTTGCCCATAGTATATCATACTTTCATAAGAAGATACAAAAAATCCTCCAGATTCTACTCTGAAGGATTCCTATCCTATTTCACAACGATATTTAACGAGTTTAGTTGGTTCAAACAGTTTGGGAAACTGTTTGAGGTTGGAAATCAGCAAATAAATTGGTTATTTTACAACAATGTTAACCAATTTATTTGGTACACTAATCACTTTCACGATTTCCTTACCATCAATTTCTGCTTTGACTTTTTCATCCGCTAGAGCAATTTCTTGTAATTCTTCACGTGATAGATCTTTAGCGACCATGAGTTTAGCGCGGACTTTTCCTTTAATTTGGACGACGATTTCGATTTCATCTTCAACCAATTTGCTTTCGTCCCATGTTGGCCAAGCCACGTAAGAGATTGATTCACCTGTTGCTGCAACAGTTTGCCAGAGCTCTTCTGCCAAGTGAGGTGCAAATGGAGCAATCAATTGAATAAAGCCTTTGGCATAGTCTACATAGAGTTTGTCTTCCTTGTTAGCCGCGTTGACAAAGACCATGAGTTGGGCAATGGCTGTGTTGAATTTCATAGACTCGATTTGCTCTGTGACAGCTTTAACGGTTTCGTTATAAACCTTGTCGAGAGCGCCATTGTTTTCTTCGACGATTTCTTTACTTGTAATCAAACGGTAAACACGGTCAAGGAATTTACGGCTTCCTTCTAGACCTTCTTCAGACCAAGCGATAGACGCATCAAGTGGGCCCATGAACATTTCATAGACACGAAGAGTGTCGGCACCGTATTGTTCCACCACGTCGTCTGGATTAACAACGTTCTTAAGAGATTTAGACATCTTAGCTGGTGCTTGCTCCAACTCTTCTCCTGTTTCTACATGGAAGAAAGAACCATCACGTTTTTCAACCTTATCAGTCGCTACAAGCGCGCCACGGTGGTCTCGGTAGCTTGTTCCCAAAATCATCCCTTGGTTAAAGAGTTTTTGGAATGGCTCCTTAGTCGGAACAACGCCGAGGTCATAGAGGAATTTGTGCCAAAAACGAGCGTAGAGCAAGTGAAGTACAGCATGCTCTGCACCACCCACGTAGATATCCACTGGCAACCATTGTTTGAGGAGATCCTCATCAGCCAATTTCTCAGTATTGTGTGGGTCAATATAACGGAGGTAGTACCAGCTTGAACCAGCCACTGTGGCATAGTGTTTGTTTCGCGACGACCTTTGACGCCATCTTCACGAGTCACTTCAAGCCAGTCTGTCAAGTTAGCCAATGGACTTTCCCCTGTACCTGAAGGGCGAATATCCTTGGTTACAGGCAAGACAAGTGGCAATTCATTTTCAGGGACAGCTGTTGAGGTTCCATCTTCCCAATGAATAATTGGAATTGGCTCACCCCAGTAACGTTGACGACTAAAGAGCCAGTCGCGGAGACGGTAAGTAACTTTCTCTTGTCCACAACCTTTCTCTTCCAACCAAGCCACAATCTTAGCAATAGCATCTTCTTTATTCAATCCATTTAGGAAGTCTGAATTGACATGAAGTCCATCTTCTGTGTAGGCAGCTTCTGCTACATTTCCACCTTCCAGCACCTCTACGATTGGAAGGTCAAATTGTTTGGCAAATTCCCAGTCACGTTGGTCGTGGGCAGGAACAGCCATTACCGCACCTGTTCCATAGCTAGCAAGAACATAGTCCGCAATCCAGATTGGGATTTCCTTGCCATTGACAGGGTTGATGGCATAAGTACCAGTCCAAACTCCTGTTTTTTCCTTAGCAAGATCTGTACGAGCCAAGTCTGATTTCAGACTAGCTTGGTGTTTGTAGTCTGCTACAGCCTCTGCTTGCTCTGGACTTGTGATAGCGTCAACCAAGTCATGCTCAGGAGCCAAGACAGTGAAAGTCGCACCGAAAAGGGTGTCCGGACGAGTGGTAAAGACTGTAAATTCCTTGTCAGTCCCTTTCACTTTGAAGGTGACATTGGCACCAGTTGATTTACCAATCCAGTTGCGTTGCATGTCCTTGATAGACTCTGGCCAGTCAAGTTCATCTAAATCGTTAAGCAGACGCTCTGCATAGGCAGTGATTTTAAGCATCCATTGGCGCATTGGTTTACGGACAACTGGATAGCCTCCACGCTCAGAAGTTCCGTCAGGAAGGACTTCTTCGTTTGCAATGGCTGTTCCCAGTTCCTCAACCCAGTTTACTGGCACTTCCGCTTCATAAGCCAAACCTTTTTCGTAAAGCTTGGTGAAAATCCATTGAGTCCACTTGTAGTAGTTTGGATCTGTTGTGTTGACTTCACGATCCCAGTCGTAAGAGAATCCAAGCGCATTGATTTGACGTTTGAAGTTGGCAATGTTTTCAGCTGTAAATTCTGCTGGGTCATTACCTGTATCCATAGCATACTGTTCAGCCGGCAAACCAAAAGCATCCCAACCCATTGGGTGAAGGACATTATAACCTTGCGCACGTTTGTAACGGCTGAGGATATCGGTTGCAGTGTAACCTTCTGGGTGTCCTACGTGTAGACCCGCTCCAGACGGATAAGGGAACATATCAAGCGCATAAAACTTCGGTTTTGATGCATCTGTTCCAGTCTTAAATGTATGATGTTCTGCCCAGTAACCTTGCCACTTAGGCTCAATTTCTTTATGATTGTAAAAACTCATGGTCTCTCTCCAATTTTGTGATGCTACTATTATACCATTTTTGAGGGAATTTGAAAGACGAGAAATGTTCTTTTGGGCTTGTATGCCAAGAAAGACTGAATCGCAAATCCAGCTTATATAACAGTATAAAAAATTAGCCCCCATTTGGAGCTAACTTCTATTAACTATTTGTCTCTTGCATCTTCTCCCGTCCTAGTTTTCGATAACTACGGTCACCAACAACCTCAACGCTAAACTGGCCGTCCTCATATTCAAGGATGGTCACGCTACCATTATCGAGACCATGCGGATGCATGCCATTAATCAGATAAACAATGGTTCCAATGGTCATTCCGTGGCTAACGACAAGGGCATTGCCCCCACCTTGTTCTTCCATTTCTTTAGCAATTGCTTCAAAACCTTCCTTGATTCGGCCGCTGAGTTTTTCCCAGCCTTCAGCCCAACCAGCTGTATCAACCTCTACCAAGCCCTCAGCCAGTTCAGCATAAGACAATTGGTGAACATGGTCCACATTAAAGATACGAGGAATAATGCCCATGAAAAGATCGCCATCGTAGGCTCCGTCAAAGCTACCAAAACACCATTCTCTGATACGCTTGTCCATGCGATAAGGGATTTTCCCCTGCAAGCCCAGTTCTTCAAGTATGATTCCCATGGTTTGAATGGTGCGACCAGAATCACTCGAATAAGCGCGCTCAAACTGTATACCAGATTCTTGCAAACCAATTCCTAATTCTTGAATCCCTCGCTCACCTTCAGCTGTTAAGGGAGTATCGCTCCAACCTTGCGCGCGACCAATCGTGTTAAACATGGTCTTACCATGACGTACCAAATACAATCGTACTTTTACCATTTTCCGTCCTCCGTTTGCTTCTATTATATCATGGATGATAAAACAAAAGCCACCCATACAGGCGACTTTTGCAGGAGATTATTATGAAAAAGTTTAGGAGTTCTATTAAATAAAGATATTAGATGAAAATCAAATTCAAACTAAATCAGTGTTATCTGTTTCAAATAATATTAGGAGGTCTTTATTTAATGATTATAATATACACAGCTAACCTTAAATAGAACTTAAAATTTCTCCTATTTTCTTAATTTTTAAAACTATGAATTGGTGCTGGGATTTGCCCTCCACGAGAAATGAAATCAACAGACGAAGCTCCATTGACCTTCATAACAGGTGCAGTTCCTAATAGGCCACCAAACTCAATCATATCTCCTTCTTTTCCTTTTGGAATGATACGAACAGCCGTTGTCTTCATGTTAATAACACCAATTGCAGCTTCATCTGCAATCATAGCAGCAATGGTTTCAGCAGGCGTATCCTCTGGGATGGCAATCATATCCAATCCAACAGAACAGATAGCGTCATGGCTTCTAGTTTTTCTAAATTAAGAGAACCAGTTTGCACTGCAGCAATCATCCCCTCATCCTCAGAGACGGGGATAAAGGCACCAGACAAACCACCGACTTGGTTGCAGGCCATCACTCCGCCCTTCTTAACTTGGTCGTTCAAGAGAGCCAAGGCAGCCGTCGTTCCATGCGTACCAACTGTTTCTAGTCCCATCTCCTCAAGGACACGTGCCACAGAGTCTCCAACCGCAGGGGTTGGCGCCAAACTCAAGTCAACAATACCAAATTCCACACCTAATCTCTCGCTTGCCATTTGACCAACCAATTGACCAATACGAGTAATTTTAAAGGCAGTCTTCTTGACCGTTTCGGCTACTACATCAAAGCTCTCTCCACGAACTTTTTCCAAAGCACGCTTCACCACACCAGGCCCAGAAACCCCGACATTGATGATAACATCCGCTTCCCCAACACCGTGGAAAGCACCTGCCATAAACGGATTGTCCTCAACAGCATTAGCAAATACAACCAGCTTAGCTGCCCCCATATCAGATAGATGAGCCGTTTCCTTAATAATTCGTCCCATATCTGCTACAGCGGTCATATTAATACCAGACTTGGTTGAACCGATATTGACTGACGAGCAGACCTTGTCCGTTTCTGCTAAAGCACGAGGAATAGAATTGATGAGAATCTCATCTCCCTTTTGATAACCCTTTTGTACCAAGCAGAAAAACCACCAATAAAGTCCACACCAATCTCTTTCGCAGCCTTATCAAGCGCTTTTGCCAAAACCACGTAGTCCGTCGCATCTGTCGCAGCTCCAATTAGAGAAATAGGAGTCACCGATACACGCTTATTAACAATTGGAATTCCCAACTCAGCTGCAATTTCATCCCCAACAGCCACTAAATTAGCTGCCTTGGCCGTAATCTTTTGATAAATTTTCTCCGCTGCACGATTAATATCTGGATCAATACAGTCCAAAAGGGAAATTCCCATGGTAATAGTTCTGATATCGAAGTTTTGCTCCTCAATCATGGCGATGGTTTCAGTAACTTGTCTAATATCCATGTGCACCTCCTAGATATTATACATAGCTTCGAAAATCGCTGCACTCTGAATATTAATTTTCACATTCAAAGTTTGACCAAAAGTTTCAAATTCATTACGAAGATACGTAAAATCTTGCTTTTCATCGCTAGAGACGACAGCCATCATCGTGAAATATTCATCCAAGACAGTTTGAGAGATATCATCAATGTTCAAACCCAATTCTGCAATTTTACCAGAAACACCTGCAACAATTCCAGATTTATCTTTACCAACAACAGTTATAATCGCTTTCATAAGCAAACTCCAATTCTTCTTAAAATGGGAAACCTGAACATTCAGCAGATTTCTTCTTAAATAGTATAGCATAATTCCAACTTAAATACTCAAAAACGCCTGCTTACGAAGTTGTTCTTAAGAAAAAAACAATTTCGTAAACAAGCGTCTACTATCCCAACTTATGATGAGTGTTCCCGCTAGGACCGAAATCCTAGCGGTAGACCAGAGCTAGACTAAGAGCACAAGACTCCATCATCATAACACTCAACAAAATTGATGATTTTATACTAATTCGATGATCGCCATTGGCGCTGCATCACCACGACGTGGTTCAGTTTTAAGGATACGAGTGTATCCACCGTTACGTTCAGCATAACGAGGTGCGATTTCTGAGAACAATTTTTGAAGTGCTGTAGTAGAAGTGTACTTATCAGTTGCTTCATCATAGTTTTCAGATGCGATTTCATTACGTACGAAAGCAGCTGCTTGACGACGTGCATGCAAATCACCACGTTTACCTAGAGTAATCATTTTTTCAACAGTTTTACGGATTTCTTTAGCACGAGCTTCAGTTGTCACGATTGATTCGTTGATCAAAAGGTCAGTTGTCAAATCGCGAAGCATTGCTTTACGTTGTGAGCTAGTGCGTCCTAGTTTACGGTAAGCCATGTATTCCTCCTTTATTTATCTTTTAATCCAAGACCCAAATCAATGAGTTTGAGTTTCACTTCTTCCAAACTCTTGCGTCCAAGATTTCGTACTTTCATCATCTCTGCTTCAGATTTTTCTGTCAAATCATGCACAGTATTGATACCGGCACGTTTCAAACAGTTGTATGAACGCACAGATAAGTCCAGTTCCTCAATCGTACGATCCAAAATACGGTCGTCAGATTCAGTATCAGCTTCTTTCATCACTTCAGTTGACTTAGCAATCTCAGTAAGATTTGTAAACAAATCAAGATGTTCTGTCAAAATACGTGCTGAAAGCCCTAAAGCATCTTCTGGAATAATTGTTCCATTTGTCAAGATTTCAAGGGTTAGTTTGTCAAAACCATCGTTGCTACCTACACGAGCAGGTTCAACTTGATAGTTGACTTTGGTAACTGGTGTATAAATAGAATCTACAGCAAGTGTCCCAACTGGTGCATTATCCTTTTTATTTTCATCTGCAGGTACATATCCACGACCACTGTTAACAGTCATAGTCGCTTTTAGAGAAGAACCTTCACCGATTGTAAAGAGATAATGATCTGGATTTACAATTTCAATATCGCTATCTGTCAAAATGTCACCAGCTGTTACTTCAGCAGGACCTTCAACATCCAGTTCGATGATTTTTTCGTCTTCAACGTACGATTTCACTGCAATTCCTTTAATGTTCAGAATGATTTGCATCACGTCTTCACGAACACCTGGAACTGTGTCAAACTCATGTAACACACCATCAATGTTAATAGATGTCACAGCTGCTCCTGGTAGAGAAGCTAGAAGTACACGACGAAGAGAGTTACCAAGAGTTGTACCGTAGCCACGTTCAAGTGGTTCGATTACAAACTTGCCATAATCTTTATTTTCATCAATTTTTGTTATATTTGGTTTTTCAAACTCGATCATTTAGTTACTCCCTCTTAAACGAAAAGCAGTGTAATGCGATGATTATACACGGCGACGTTTTGGAGGACGAGCACCATTGTGTGGCACTGGAGTCACATCACGAATTGCTGTTACTTCAAGACCAGCGGCAGCAAGCGCACGAATAGCTGACTCACGACCAGAACCTGGACCTTTTACAGTAACTTCAACTGATTTAAGACCGTGTTCTTGTGCAGATTTAGCAGCAGCTTCTGAAGCCATTTGAGCAGCGAATGGTGTAGATTTACGAGAACCTTTGAAACCAAGAGCACCAGCTGATGACCAAGCAATTGCATTACCATGCACATCAGTAATCATAACAATAGTGTTATTAAATGTAGCGTGAATATGAGCAATACCAGATTCGATATTCTTTTTCACACGACGTTTACGTGTTGGTTTAGCCAAGACTTTTACCTCCTATATTATTTTTTCTTACCAGCAATCGCAACAGCTTTACCTTTACGAGTGCGAGCGTTGTTTTTAGTGTTTTGTCCACGGACAGGAAGTCCACGACGGTGACGGATACCACGGTATGAACCGATTTCCATCAAACGTTTGATGTTCAAGTTTACTTCACGACGAAGGTCACCTTCAACTTTGATTGCATCCACTTCACGACGGATAGCATCTTCTTGATCTGATGTAAGATCACGTACACGAACATCTTCTGAGATTCCAGCAGCAGCCAAAATTTTCTTAGATGTTGCAAGTCCGATACCATAAACATAAGTCAATGAGATTACTACGCGTTTGTCATTTGGAATGTCAACTCCAGCAATACGAGCCATGTTTTCTCCTTTCTATCTTATCCTTGACGTTGTTTGTGTTTTGGATTTGCTGGGCAAATTACCATAACACGACCATTACGACGAATAACTTTACAGTATTCGCAAATTGGTTTGACCGATGGTCTTACTTTCATTTCTTATCCCTCCAAGTTTTTCGATTATTTAAAGCGGTAAGTGATACGTCCACGTGTCAAGTCATATGGACTCATTTCGACAGTAACACGATCTCCCGCTAAAATACGAATATAGTTTTTACGAATTTTACCAGAAACTGTTGTTAAAATCTGATGTCCATTTTCAAGTTCAACCGTAAACATTGCATTCGGCATTGTATCAACTACTTTGCCTTCAACTTCAATCACATCGTCTTTTGCCACGCAAAAGCACCTCCATAAATTTCGATTCGATGCCTCTAGACACAGAGACAACAATTATAAGTCAGACTATCTCAGTATAACATTTGTAGCGGATTTTTGCAAGTGTGAAAAACGCTTTATTTCAAATTTGTCAATACTTTTTCGATATCTGAGAAGACATCATTGATATCTTGATTACCTTCGATGTCATGAACCAAACCTTTGGCACGGTAGTGAGCAATGATTGGTTCTCCTTGAGCAATATTAACATCCAAACGACGTTTTACTGTCTCAGGTTTATCGTCTTCACGTTGGTAATAATCTTCTTCTTTATAGTCGACTGGTGGGTTAAAGACCTTGTGGAAAGTTTCTCCCGTTACGCGGTGAATGATACGACCACTCAAACGTTCCAAGAGGCTATCTGGATTCACTTCAATGTTGATGACACCTTCTAGTTCAATGCCAAGTTCAGCCAATGTTTTGTCCAAGGCATGAGCTTGTTCGATTGTACGTGGGTAACCATCCAACAAGAATCCTGTTTCTTTAATATCATCTTGTGAAAGACGTTCTTTTACGATTCCATTTGTAACTTCGTCAGGAACCAATTCACCCTTGTCAATGTATGACTTGGCAAGAACACCCATTTCAGTTTGATTTGCCATAGCAGCACGGAACATATCACCTGTTGAGATATGTGCAACATGGAATTGTTCTACGATTTTTGCTGCTTGAGTTCCCTTACCTGCACCAGGTAAGCCCATAATCAAAAGATTCATGATTTGATCTCCTTATTTTATTTTTAAATAGAAGCAAAAAGTCTTTTCACCCCTATTTAAAAACAAAATAGAAGAGGGGAGACCAAACTCTCACAAATGTCAGAGTTTAAACCTCCACTCCCTCAGCATTTACTGATTCATACTCAATGAAAATCAAAGAGCAAACTAGGAAGCTAGTCACAGGCTGTACTTGAGTACGGCAAGGTGAAGCTGACGTGGTTTGAATTTGATTTTCGAAGAGTATCAGTAAATACTTTTATTCTGTTCTATCCATGAAACCAACATACTTACGTTTCAATAGGTATCCTTCCAATTGTTTGATTCCTTCAATACCTGTAGAGATAATGATCAAAAGACTGGTTCCTCCAAAAGCAACCGCTTCTGAAAGTCCAAAGAAATCTTTTGCTACAATCGGTAAAATAGAAATCACACCAAGGAAGAGGGAACCAACAGTTGCAAGACGACGAAGAAGTTTAGACATATATTCTTCTGTACCTTTACCAGGACGAACTCCATGGATATAGGCACCGCTCTTTTGTAGGTTCTCTGCCGCTTTTTCAGGATTAATCTGTACAAACGTGTAGAAGAATGTAAAGAGAATAATCAATAAAGCATACATGGCAATACCAGTTGGTGAAGTTGTTGCCAGCATTTCTTGTGCGGTTCTTACCCAAGCCCAATCATGACCTGTAGCGCTCAAAAACTGAAGAATAGCCGCAGGCGCTGCAGTAATCGAACTTGCGAAGATAACAGGGATAACTCCAGCAGGGTTTACCTTCAATGGAAGGTAAGAGCTAGATGGAGCACCTTGTGCAACCTTCGTATATTGGATTGGAATTTTGTATTCTGCTTGTTGAACATAAGTTGTAAAGTAAATGATCAACAATACAGCAATAATCAAGATGATTACGAAAATGATAGATGAGTTGATACGGCTACTTGGAACGTTTACAAAGTAGTCTACATAGATGCCCTGAATCATCTCTGGAATTGAGGCAACAATCCCAGCAAAGATAATCATAGAAACACCATTTCCGTATCCCTTATCTGTAATTTGCTCTCCCAACCAAGTCACAATCATGCTACCAGCTGTTAAAATGATACCAATCATGATAAAGACTTGTGGAGTAAGAGCTGTTTTCAATAATTGAGCTCCAGCCAAAGTATTAAAACCAGCTGTAATCCCGATAGATTGCACAAAGGCTAGACCAAGAGCAATATAACGAGTAGCTTGATTCAATTTTCTTCGACCTACTTCCCCTTGTTTCCCCCACTCTACAAACTTGGGTAAAATATCCATTTGCAAGAGTTGGACAACGATAGAGGCTGTAATGTAGGGACTAACACCAAGTGCAAAAACTGAGAAGTTTTTCATGGCATTCCCTGACACCAAGCTCAACATGTTTAAGAAGGATAATCCACTTAAAGCATTCAAGCTATTGGCATTCACACCAGGAACTGTAATACTAGTTCCGATACGAAAGACCAACACGATAAAAATTGTAAACAAAATTTTTGATCGAACCTGCTTGACTTTAAGAGCTTCTCTTAATAATTTAAAAAACATAGGTCACCTCTCTTAGATGACTTCTACTGAACCACCTTTAGCAGTGATAGCTTCTTCAGCTGATTTAGAGAATTTAGCTGCTTTCACAGTCAATTTCTTAGTCAACTCACCGTTACCAAGAATCTTAACACCTGATTTTTCAGCTTTAACAATTCCTGCTTCGATAAGAACAACTGGAGTAACTTCAGCACCATCTTCAAAGACGTTCAATTGGTCAAGGTTCACAATTGCGTATTCTTTAGCGTTGATGTTAGTGAATCCACGTTTTGGAAGACGACGGAACAATGGAGTTTGTCCACCTTCAAAACCAAGGCGAACTCCGCCACCGCTACGAGCTTTTTGACCTTTTTGACCACGACCAGATGTTTTACCGTTACCTGATGAAGTACCACGACCAACGCGGTTACGTACTTTACGAGAACCTTCTGCAGGTTTCAATTCATGAAGTTTCATTTTTATTTTCTCCTCTTTTGTAAAATGCTAGCGCCGATAAGGGAGAAAAGGTTGTCTCCCCCATCAACTCGCCTATACGACGTCATCATAGATGACTATATCTAGTTTTAGGGGATGGTATACTGCACATCCCCTAAAAATTCATTAGTTTACTTCTTCAACTGTTACCAAGTGAGATACTGCTGTGATCATACCACGGATAGCAGCGTTGTCTTCTTTAATAACAGAGCTGTTCAATTTGCCAAGTCCAAGTGCTACAACAGTTTTACGTTGTGATGGAATGCGTCCGATTGGAGACTTAGTCAAAGTAATTTTAATTTGAGCCATTTTATCCCCTTTCTTATGCCAAATCAGAAACTGAAATACCACGAAGGGCAGCAACTTCTTCAGCGCGTTTCAATTGTTTCAAACCTTCAACAGTTGCACGAACAATGTTGATTGGAGTGTTAGAACCAAGTGATTTAGATGTAATATCTGCCACACCTGCCAATTCCACAACGGCACGAACTGCACCACCAGCGGCAACTCCAGAACCTTCTACAGCAGGTTTCAACAATACTTTAGCTCCACCGAATTCTGAAAGAACTTCGTGTGGGATTGTTGTTCCAACCATAGGAACTTCGATCAAGTTTTTCTTAGCATCGTCTACTGCTTTACGGATTGCTTCTGGAACTTCTTGAGCTTTACCAGTACCAAATCCTACGCGACCGTTGTGGTCACCAACAACAACAAGAGCTGCGAAACGAAGACGACGTCCACCTTTAACAACTTTTGTAACACGGTTGACAGCAACTACGCGTTCTTCTAATTCAACTGCATTGTCTTTAAATGCCATTTTCTAGTGTCCTCCTATTAGAATTTCAATCCGTTTTCACGAGCTGCATCAGCCAAAGCTTTCACACGTCCGTGATATAGATATCCACCGCGGTCGAACACCACTTCTGAAATACCTTTAGCGTTTGCACGTTCTGCAACGAGTTTACCGACAGCAACGGCTTGTTCAGTTTTAGTTCCTTTTGAAACTTCTTTGTCAAGAGTTGAAGCACTTGCGAGCGTTACACCCGCTACGTCATCAATCACTTGAGCGTAGATGCCTGTATTAGAACGGAATACGTTCAAACGTGGGCGATCAGCAGTTCCAGAGAGTTTTCCGCGAACGCGACGGTGGCGTTTTTGGCGGAGTTTGTTTTTATCTGGTTTTGAAATCACAGTTTTCACCTCTTTAGTTTTAAATCGTGTGCTATGCACAAAGTTGGAAAATAGGTTGGTGGTTGAGAATCAACCACTCAACATTATTTACCTGTTTTACCTTCTTTACGGCGAACGAATTCACCAACGTAACGGATACCTTTACCTTTATATGGCTCTGGTGAACGAAGGCTACGTACGTAAGCAGCTGTTTGACCAACTACTTCTTTTGAAATTCCGCTAACAACAATTGTTGTTGGGTTTGGAAGTTCAAAAGTAATTCCTTCTGGAGCTTCAACTTCGTCTGGATGAGATTTACCAACAGCCAAAACAAGTTTAGATCCTTGAAGTTGTGCACGGTAACCAACCCCGCGCATTTCAAGTTCTTTCTTGAATCCTTCTGATACACCAACAACCATGTTGTTCAAAAGGGCACGAGTAGTTCCGTGGATAGTTTTCATTTCTTTTGAATCGTTTGGACGGTGAAGAGTTACTTCAGTACCTTCCACACGGATTTCAATATCTTTTGAGAACTCACGAGTAAGTTCTCCTTTAGGTCCTTTTACAGTTACAACGTTGTCATTGTTAGTGAGTTCAACACCAGCAGGCAACACGATAACTTTATTACCAATACGTGACATGTTTAATTTCTCCTGTTAAATTGTCAGGCCCTAACGGCCAGTTTTCACGGGGTTCAGATACTTATTGAGTTCAATAGCTAAATTGAACACGCTCTAAGAACTGTGCAAAATAGATAAGTTGGCTTGTTTGTAAACAAACTTCTCCAACTTCCTAATTTTGCTTTGTTCTTTACGAGCTTTGTATCTTGATTTTACCAAACGTAAGCGATAACTTCCCCACCAACATTCTTTTGGCGTGCTTCTTTATCAGTAAGCAAACCTTCAGAAGTTGAAAGGATAGCAATTCCAAGTCCGTTAAGAACTTTTGGAAGGTCTTCACGTTTTTTGTAGACACGAAGTCCTGGTTTAGAAACACGTTTCAAGTTAGTGATAACTTTTTCACCGTTTGGTCCGTATTTAAGGAATACACGGATGATGCCTTGTTTGTCATCTTCGATGATTTCAACGTTTTTTACAAAACCTTCGCGTTTAAGGATTTCAGCAATCCCTTTTTTGATGTTTGATGCAGGTACTTCAAGTACTTCGTGTTTCGCTTGGTTAGCGTTACGAATACGAGTTAGGAAGTCTGCGATTGGGTCAGTCATAACCATTTTATTTTTCTCCTCTTACTAGTAGTTTGCAAGTTGCACTTGCTAGTTAATGATTGAGCTAGGCTCAGAATATGTTTCTAGGTTTCAATTCCTAAGTGATTCTAGGCATCTGCTTGCAGGCATAACTTGAGTTAGGCAAAAGCAGATAACGACGAAGCACGACGGGATTGAAAGCTAGAATTACCAAGATGCTTTTGTTACACCAGGAATTTGTCCTTTGTAAGCTAATTCACGGAAGCAAACACGGCAAAGTTTAAATTTGCGGTAAACTGAATGTGGACGACCACATTTTTCACAACGAGTATAAGCTTGAGTAGAGAACTTCGCTGGACGTTTGTTCTTAGCAATCATTGATTTTTTAGCCATTAGATTTACCTCCTATATTATTTTGCAAAAGGCATTCCAAGGCCTGTAAGCAATGCACGTGACTCTTCGTCAGTGTTAGCAGTTGTTACGATAACGATGTCAAGACCACGAGTTTTGTCAACGTCATCGAAGTTGATTTCTGGGAAGATCAATTGTTCTTTCACACCAAGTGTGTAGTTTCCGCGTCCATCAAATGATTTTGTTGGAACACCGTGGAAGTCACGTACACGTGGAAGTGAAACTGAAACCAATTTATCCAAGAATTCGTACATACGTTCACCACGAAGGGTAACTTTTGCACCGATCGCAACACCTTCACGAAGACGGAAGCCGGCGATTGATTTTTTAGCTTTAGTGATAAGTGGTTTTTGACCTGAGATAAGTGCCAATTCTTCAGCAGCTTTTTCAAGGCTTTTAGCGTTTGATACAGCTTCACCAACACCCATGTTCAAAACGATCTTATCTACTTTAGGCACAGCCATCACTGATGAGTAGTTGAATTGTTCTGTCAAAGCAGGAACTACTTCATTAAGATATTTTTCTTTTAAACGATTTGCCATTATACTTCTCCTTTCCTTCGTGATTAATCAAGCACTTCGCCTGATTTTTTGTTGTAGCGAACTTTTTTACCGTCTACAAATTTGTAACCAACACGACCAGCTACACCATTTTTGTCCAATACTTGAACGTTTGATACGTGGATAGCTGCTTCTTTTTCGATGATACCACCTTGAGGAAGTTCGTTAGTTGGACGTTGGTGTTTCTTAACGATGTTAACACCTTCAACGATAACTTTGTTTACTTTTGGAAGGGCAGTAAGGACAACAGCTTCTGTTCCCTTATCTTTACCAGCGATTACGCGAACTTTGTCGCCTTTTTTTACAAACATTAGGTTTCTCCTTGATTTTTCTTACGCCCATAAGGGCACCCTGGAGGTAAATCCAGGGGACTAGTTTGTTTCTAAAAATTAAAGTACTTCTGGAGCAAGTGACACGATCTTCATGAAGCCACCTTCACGCAATTCACGTGCAACTGGGCCAAAGATACGTGTTCCGCGAGGAGTTTTGTCTTCACGGATGATAACTGCTGCGTTTTCGTCAAATTTGATGTATGAACCATCAGCACGACGAGCACCTGATTTAGTACGAACGATAACTGCTTTAACAACGTCACCTTTTTTAACCGCACCACCAGGAGTAGCTTGTTTTACAGATGCCACGATAACATCACCGATGTTTGCAAATTTACGTCCTGAACCACCAAGAACTTTGATAGTCAAGATTTCGCGAGCACCGCTGTTGTCTGCGACTTTCAAACGAGTTTCTGTTTGAATCATTTCAGTTTTCTCCTTTCAGGTTTGATTAGATGATGACCGCTTCTTCAACAACTTCTACAAGACGGAAACGTTTTGTAGCTGAAAGCGGACGAGTTTCCATGATACGTACGATATCGCCTTCTTTGGCAACATTGTTTTCATCATGAGCTTTGTATTTTTTAGAGTAGTTAATACGTTTACCATAGACTGGGTGGTTACGTTTTGTTTCAACTACAACTGTGATTGTCTTGTCCATTTTGTCAGATACAACACGTCCAACAAGAACTTTACGATTATTGCGTTCCATTGAAATTTCTCCTTCCCTAGTCTATTATTTCGTTTCAGATTGAACTGTTTTGATACGAGCGATTTGTTTTTTAACTTCTTTCAAGCGAGCTGTTTGTTCCAATTGACCAGTAGCAGCTTGGAAACGAAGTTCAAACAATTCTTTTTTCAATTCGTTTTCGCGCTTCGCGAGTTCTTCTTGAGAAAGACCACGAAGTTCTTTAACAAATTCTTTTACTTCATTAAGTTTCATGCCTTCTCCTTATTCTGCTTCACGTTTTACGAATTTACATTTAACTGGCAATTTGTGGCTAGCAAGACGAAGCGCTTCGCGTGCAATCTCTTCAGATACACCAGCGATTTCGAACATCACTTTACCACGTTTAACTGGTGCTACCCAACCTTCAGGTGCCCCTTTACCAGATCCCATACGCACACCGATAGCTTTAGCAGTGTATGATTTGTGTGGGAAGATTTTAATCCAAACTTTACCACCACGTTTCATGTAACGAGTCATGGCGATACGAGCAGCTTCGATTTGGCGGTTAGTGATCCAGTGGCTAGTTGTAGCTTGAAGACCGTATTCACCGAATGCTACTTCTTTTCCACCTTTTGCTTCACCGCGCATTTTTCCACGGAATTCACGACGGTGTTTAACACGTTTAGGTACTAACATTGGTTATTTACCTCCTTTAGTGTTTTTGCGAGCTGGAAGAACTTCACCACGGTAGATCCATACTTTAACACCAAGTTTACCGTATGTAGTATCTGCTTCTTCCCAAGCGTAATCGATATCTGCACGAAGTGTGTGAAGTGGAACAGTTCCTTCAGAGTATCCTTCAGCACGGGCGATATCTGCACCGTTCAAACGACCTGATACTTGAGTTTTGATTCCTTTAGCTCCAGCACGCATTGCACGTTGGATTGCTTGTTTTTGTGCACGACGGAAAGCAACACGTTGCTCCAATTGACGAGCAATTCCTTCACCTACAAGGTGAGCATCCAAATCTGGTTGTTTGATTTCGATGATGTTGATGTGTACTTGTTTTCCAGTCAATTTGTTAAGTTTTGCACGGAGTGCATCAACGTTAGCACCACCTTTACCGATAACCATACCTGGTTTAGCAGTGTGAAGTGAAACGTTAACTTTGTTTACTGCGCGTTCGATTTCGATAGTTGAAACTGCTGCGTCAGCAAGTTCTTTTTGAACGAATTTACGGATTGCAAGATCTTCATGAAGGTAATCCGCGTATTCTTTTTCAGCATACCATTTGGCATCCCAATCACGGATGATGCCGACACGCATACCAATTGGATGTACTTTTTGACCCACGATTTTACCTCCTTATTTTTCTGCAACAGCTACAGTGATGTGAGCTGTACGTTTGTTGATTGGTGAAGCTGAACCTTTCGCACGTGGACGGAAACGTTTCATAGTTGGTCCTTCGTTTGCGAATGCTTCAGATACTACCAAGTTAGCTTTATCCAAACCAAAGTTGTTTTCAGCGTTAGCTACAGCTGAGTTCAAAACTTTCAAGATGATTTCAGCAGCTTTGTTTGGGGTGAATGTCAAGATTGCGATTGCATCGGCTACGCTTTTACCACGGATGTTATCAAGAACAAGACGTGATTTACGAGGTGAAACACGTACTGTACGAGCCATTGCTTTAGCTGAAGTAATTTCTGCCATTTATGTTCTCCTTATTTTCTACGTGTTTTCTTGTCGTCTGCAGCGTGACCTTTGTAAGTACGAGTTGGTGCAAATTCACCAAGTTTGTGACCTACCATGTCTTCTTGGATGTAAACAGGTACGTGTTTACGTCCGTCATAAACTGCAATAGTGTAACCAATGAAACTTGGGAAGATCGTTGAACGACGTGACCAAGTTTTAATAACTTTTTTCTTTTCGTCGTTAGCTTGAGCTTCAACTTTTTTCATCAAATGCTCATCGACGAAAGGTCCTTTTTTAAGACTGCGTCCCATTTTTATATTTTCTCCTTTAAATGTTGTACCACAGCGGCTTGCGCTCCTATGGAGCGCTACCGAGCTGGCGGATTTACTAGTTGCTTAAGCGACTAGTTTAATATTATTTCTCGTTGCGACGACGAACGATAAGTTTGTCAGATTTCGCTTTCTTGTTACGAGTTTTAAGACCAAGAGCAGGTTTGCCCCATGGAGTAGATGGTGCTTTACGACCAACTGGTGCTTTACCTTCACCACCACCGTGTGGGTGATCGTTAGGGTTCATTACAGAACCACGAACTGTTGGGCGGATACCTTTCCAACGGCTACGTCCTGCTTTACCAAGGTTTACAAGTCCATGTTGTTCGTTTCCGACAACACCAACTGTAGCACGGCAAGTTCCAAGAATCATACGAACTTCACCTGATTGAAGACGAACAAGCACGTATTTACCTTCAGAACCCAATACTTGAGCAGATGCTCCAGCAGCACGTACCAATTCACCACCACGACCTGGTTTCAACTCGATGTTGTGGATTAAAGTACCAACTGGGATGTTAGCAAGTGGAAGAGCGTTTCCGACTTTGATATCTGCTTCTGGACCTGAAACGATACGTTGACCTACTTCAAGACCTTTTGGAGCGATGATGTATGCTTTTACACCGTCAGTGTAGTGTACAAGAGCGATGTTTGCAGAACGGTTCGGATCGTACTCGATTGTTTTAACAACTGCTTCAACGTTGTCTTTGTTACGTTTGAAGTCAACCAAACGGTAGAAACGTTTGTGTCCACCACCTTGGTGACGAACAGTGATACGACCGTTGTTGTTACGACCAGCCTTGCTCTTCAATGCAACAAGCAATGATTTTTCAGGAGTGCTTGTTGTGATTTCAGCGAAATCCAAAGAAGTCATATTACGGCGACCGTTTGTTGTTGGTTTATAAACACGAATTCCCACGATATTTCCTCCTTAGATTATTCAGCTTCAGCAGCAAACAACTCGATTGCTTTTGAATCAGCTGTAAGTGTGATGATAGCTTTTTTAGTTTTGTTAGTAAAACCAGTGTAACGTCCAACACGTTTAGCTTTTGGTTTTACGTTGATTGTGTTAACGTTGGCAACTTTAACACCTTCGAAAGCAGCTTCAACAGCTTGCTTGATCAAAAGTTTGTGTGCACGAGTGTCAACTTCAAATACATATTTGCCTGCTTCAAGTTGAGCCATTGAGCTTTCAGTGATTACAGGTTTTTTGATAACATCATACAAATTCATTATGCAAGAACCTCCTCGATTTTAGAGATAGCTGCTTGTGTGACAAGAAGTTTGTCGCTATTTGCGATGTCAAGAACACTTGCAGTTGTAGCAGTTGCAACTTTCACATTTGGAAGGTTACGAGCTGAAAGAGCTGCGAATTCATTTCCTTCTTCAAGGATAACAAGAACTTTAGAATCGATGCTCAATGCTGCAAGAACTTTTGCAAATTCAGCAGTTTTTGGAGCTGTAAATGAAAGAGCGTCTACAGCTACGAATTTGTTTTCAGCAACTTTTTCAGAGTAAACTGATTTAAGAGCTAGGCGACGAACTTTTTGTGGAAGTTTGTAGCCGTATGAACGTGGAGTTGGTCCGAAGACAACACCACCACCACGCCATTGTGGTGAGCGGATAGAACCTTGACGAGCACGTCCAGTTCCTTTTTGACGCCATGGTTTGCGTCCACCACCTGATACTGCAGAGCGGTTTTTAACAGCGTGTGTCCCTTGACGAAGGCTTGCGCGTTGGCTGATGATCACATCAAACACAACTGATTCATTTGGTTCGATACCAAATACTGCATCGTTAAGAACAACTTGGCCAGCTTCTTTACCAGTTTGGTCAAATAATGTTACGTTTGCCATTGTGACTGATTTCCCCTTTCTTTATTATTTACCAGCTTTAACTGCTGATTTGATAGTGATAAGAGATTTCTTAGCACCTGGTACGTTACCTTTGATAAGGATAACGTTCTTTTCTGGAACAACTTGTACAACTTCAAGGTTTTGAATTGTTACGCGGTCGCCACCCATACGTCCTGCAAGATTTTTACCTTTGAATACGCGGTTAGGTGCAACAGGTCCCATAGAACCTGGACGACGGTGGTAACGAGAACCGTGAGCCATTGGTCCACGTGATTGTCCGTGGCGTTTGATAACACCTTGGAAACCTTTACCTTTAGAAGTACCAGTTACGTCAACAACGTCTCCAGCTGCGAATGTTTCAACTGTGATTTCAGCACCAACTTCCAAGCCTTCAACGTTTTTGAATTCACGAATGAAGCGCTTAGGAGCCGTGTTAGCTTTCGCTACATGTCCTTTAGCAGGTTTGTTGCTCAATACTTCGCGTTTGTCATCGAAACCAACTTGGATAGCGTTGTATCCGTCTGTTTCAACAGTTTTAACTTGAAGAACAACGTTTGGAGTTGCTTCAATAACTGTTACAGGGATCAATTCGCCAGCTTCAGTGAAGATTTGAGTCATTCCCACTTTTTTCCCTAAGATTCCTTTTGTCATGAGAAAATAGTTCCTTTTCTATATTTTTTATTCAAAAAGTTTTTAACGAGCGTTTTTTATGCTCAAGGTATCAAGCTTTAGATTAAAGTTTGATTTCTACGTTTACACCACTTGGAAGATCCAATTTCATCAAGGCATCAACTGTTTTTTGAGTTGGGTTAACGATGTCGATCAAACGTTTGTGTGTACGCATTTCAAATTGTTCGCGAGAGTCTTTGTATTTGTGAGTCGCACGAATAATTGTGTAGAGGCTACGTTCAGTTGGAAGTGGGATTGGACCCGCAACTTGTGCACCTGTACGAGTAGCTGATTCTACGATTTTTGCAGCCGCTGTGTCAAGCGTACGGTGTTCGTAAGCTTTCAAACGGATACGGATTTTTTTGTTTGCCATCTTTTTCTCCTTTTCGTCTATTTAAGATAATAGGCTAGCTCCACAAGAAAACCGACGCGGTGTTGCGTGGCAATGCAACCGAGCGTGTCGCAACCTCTTGCATCAAAGCTAAAGCTGTAATTTACAGCACCATAATAGAATAACACAAATCCCCTGCGATTGCAAGGGATTTGTTGCTGTTTTTTCGTTTTTTTACAATGAAACTGTTTTCCTATTTTTTCTTTCTAAAATTAGGGATTTTCTTCTATATAATTCAAGTTCTCTTGACCTCAAATTTATCTTCTGATTGTTTCACTAGAATGTCCGCTTCTGACTCGGTTTCTTTATAGTAGTATAGATATTGCTCCCGTCTCATCTGATGGCTAGCTAATATAAAGGAAGTATCGCGATTTCTCACAGTCGTATCTCGAGCTAGACGCCGCTTTAATTCGGTCTCCTCATCCGTGTAGAAACAGATGGTTTTGTCAAAGAGTTCCTTTGGCAGAAAGCCAACAGACATCCCTTCAACAATCAGAATCGGTTTTTCTCCAGACAAGATCTCACTAGCCCTCCAAGCTTCTTCAATTGTCAAGACATCCATACCCGCCTGCAAGGCTAAGATATCTCTCTGCAAACTTCCCAGTTCATGTGCCACTGGGAGACAAGCTGTCACCTTTTGATCTGGCGCTTGCTTTGGTACTACCAGGTGACGTTCTGAGGTGATATAGGGATCTGTTTCTAGCAAATTTACTTTAGTAGAATCCAAAGCTTGGTACAATTCCTGTGCAAAGGTTGATTTACCCGAAGCCCCATGACCGTATATGCCAGTGTCCTGACTTTTCCCGTTTCTATTTCTGAGACAAGCTGGTCTATTAAGTCTTTTCTCTTCATTCTCTCTTCACCTGTTCATAGCTTTCTTTTCCGTCATTAAGCTTGTCCCAAATCACTACTTGCCCACTTTTGAGGGATTTTGGCACATCGATAATTCGTTGATTTGACGAACCTCGAAATTGAAGCATGAGATTTCTCTTAGTTCGATCATACCGTCCATCGACGAGGATGTCAATCAAGGATAATAGTTCCCGTTTGTCTGGAGTCTCCAGCATCATTTCTTCCCAAGTGTAGCCCGTCCAGGACCAGATGTCTTTGTCTGGCAATTCCTTCCGGATACGTTTCACGAGTGGCAAGAGAATGCCCGTATTGAGAAAGGGCTCCCCTCCCAGCAAGGTCAAGCCCTGAACATAAGGTTGAGCAAGGTCTGCCATGATCTGTTCTTCTAATTCTGCTGTATAGGGAATGCCTGCATTAAAAGACCAAGTCGCAACATTATAACATCCCTCGCAGTGAAACATGCAACCTGATACATAGAGAGAGTTACGCACGCCTTCGCCATCAACAAAGTTAAAGGCCTTGTAGTCAATGATACGGCCTTGACTAAGTTCCTCGCTTTTCCATTCTTGTGGTTTTGGATTATTCATTCGCTACCTCTATCCAATAACGCTCAACTCCATTACGAACATCTTCAAGAATCCCTCCATTTGCTAGAATGACTGATCTGCTAGCAGGATTATTCACGCTACAGGTCACAAGAGCTTTCTTGATGTTCTTTTCCTTAGCAACTTTCAGGCCTTGTCTGAGGGCTTTTTTTGGCATAACCTTTACCTCTTTCAGAAGGGCGGATGGAGTAGCTATGTGGCCACCTACTTCTAGCAAATAGTCACTGAGGCGCAATCGGAGATTAAGAAATCCAAGTGCTTGACCTTTCTCGGAAAAAGCTACTAGTTGAATTGCTGGAACCCATCCTTCAGACAGATTAATTCCCATTTCCTGATTCTGATTGCTTTCTAACCAGTCTTCATAGGAAAAATTCTCTTGATCCCAGAAACCACCGTCATGAGGCGACTGATATTTTTCAAATTCCTCCATCATATCTATAACAGCTTTCTTATCCGCTATTCTTGGTCTGCGTAGTTCCATCCTTACCTCCCACTAAGAGAAAAGCGAGAGCTGACTCTCACTTTTATTTTTTCTTATTCTTGTTTAAAAATTGTTCTTTGAGGTTGAGCAAACGTTCTTTCTTACCAACTCCACCTTTAGAATGTTTCTCGTGATAACGGGTCACTTGTGCACGCCCTTTATCGTCTAATTGATATTTTCCCATTTCATTTCTTTCTAATTTGTTACTTGATGGCCAGCTATTTTAATCGTTGAGCCATTCATGTGTTTGACACGCGCAGCGATTTCCTTGTGACGTCCATTAACCATAGGTCTTGCTTGAGGATTACCTAGATAGCCACAAGTTCGTTTGACCACATCTACGGTTTTAGGGTCGCTATTGCCACAGTTTGGACAAGCAAATCCTCTCTCAGTTGGTTCAAAATCCCCTTCAAAGTCACACTTGTAGCAACGGTCAATCGGAGTATTGGTTCCTAGATAGCCCACGCGGTCATAGGCATAGTCCCAGACAGCTTCCAAGGCCTTTGGATTTTGCTGAAGAACTGGATACTCACAATAATGGATAAAACCACCTGACGCACCTGCTTCTGGATAGACTTTCTCAAAGTCTAATTTTTCAAACGGTGTTGGATTTTTACGAACATCGTAGTGGAAAGAATTGGTGTAGTATTCCTTATCTGTGATATCAGGAATAGAGCCAAATTTCTCTGTATCTAGTCGGCAGAAACGATCTGTCAGACTTTCAGATGGTGTTGAATAAATTGAGAAATGATAGCCATATTGGTCTGACCACTCTTCTACACGGCGTTTCATATCACGAATGATATCCAGCGTGAATTCCTTGGCTTCTGGATCGTGTTCCCAGCTATTTCCAAAGAAGACAGTAGCCACTTCGTATAAACCGATGTAACCTAGCGAAACGGTTGCACGACGATTCTTAAAGAGCTGGTCAACACTTTCTTCTTTACCTAGACGATGGCCAAAAGCACCGTACTGGTAGAGGATTGGTGCGTTAGCTGGTGTAGCTTCCTTGGTCCGTTCGACACGGTAAACCAGAGCATCTTCTGCGATATTCATCCGCTCGTTGAAGATTTCCCAGAACTTATTCATATCGCCTTCAGACTCGAGGGCGATACGAGGCAGATTGACTGTCACAACACCTAGATTCATCCGACCTGAATTGACTTCTACACCATTCTCGTCTTTCCATCCTTGGAGGAAAGAACGGCATCCCATAGGAACCTTGAAAGAACCTGTCAAGTCAACAATCTTATCATAAGACAAAACGTCTGGGTACATCCGTTTGGTTGCGCACTCTAGGGCCAACTGCTTGATGTCGTAGTTTGGAGTTCCCTCCTCTAAGTTGAGGCCTCTTTTTAGTGTAAAGATGAGTTTAGGGAAGATGGCTGTGCGGTGTTCTGAACCAAGCCCCTTGATCCGAATAGTCAAGATAGCTTTTTGAATTTCACGCTCAAAACGACTAGTTCCTAGACCAAAACCTAGAGAAGTAAAAGGTGTTTGCCCATTTGAAGTAAAGAGAGTATTGATTTCATACTCGAGAGATTGCATGGCATCGTAGATGTCTTTTTGTGTTTTCTTCCAAGCGTAATCTTCCCGTTTGTCAGGCAAAACCCACTCTTCTGCATCTTTGAGATGTTTTTGATAGTTCTTCTCTGCATAAGGCGCCAAGACCTCATCGATGCGGTCAGCTGAACAGCCCCCGTACTGACTAGAAGCAACGTTGGCAATGATTTGGGAAATCTGAGCTGTCGCAGTCTGGATAGACTTGGGACTTTCTACCTCTGCATTCCCAATCTTAAAACCATTTTCCAACATACCTCTAAAATCAATCAAACAGCAGTTGGTCATAGGGGTATAGGGGCTGTAGTCCAAATCGTGATAGTGTATATCCCCCTTTTGGTGGGCATTGGCTACGTGCTTAGGAAGCATTTGCAACCCGATTGACTTCCCAACAATCCCTGCTGTCAAATCACGCTGGGTATTAAAGACATCGCTGTCTTTATTGGCATTTTCATTGACAACTGCTTGATCTTTGTTGAGCAGCTTATGGATACTAAAGTTAATATCTGTCGCTTTTGAGCGCTCAAAATCCCTCTGTGTCCGATAAGTAATATACTCCTCAGCCAGAGCATATTCTTTGGCTTCAAGGAGTTCATGTTCTACGATATTTTGGATTTCATAAATCTTAACCCCCTGTGGAAAGCGACTATGAATTTCTGTGACAATTCGCTCGGTCAGAGCATTTAGGCGCTTTTCAACCAAGGGTGTCACGTCCATAACCTTGTCTGCCGCCTTGTGGAGAGCCTTATCAATCTTATCCACATCAAATACAACACGTCTCCCATCTCGTTTTTCCACGAAGAGAGTTGGTAAAGTTGTGATTTTTTCTTCTAGTGCAATCATATACTTGCTCTTTTCTAAACTAGGATATCTAAAAAGTATTATACCACTCTAAAAAGAAAAATCAATATCTTGTGGTAAAAATCAGATAATTTTTAAAAATCCACAAGATATTGATTTCGTTATTTGATTTTATAGACTTTGAATTCTGAGTAATCAGTCTTTACTTGTTGGTAATTTTCTTTCAAGAGTGTTTCCACTTCAGACCAGACTGCTACCTTATCGTTTACCACAATCAACTTAGGTTGATTTTCTTTCAAGTCATGAATCAAGCTGGCTTTATTTTCTTCTGTATTCGTGTAAAGAAGAGGTGATGGGAACATGGATCCAGCTAAACGCTGGCTTTCCTTATACATCTGAACATGTGAATCCCAGATATAGATTTGGTCTCCCTCACTTGTCTCTTGTTTGACTCTATCTACTACTTGATGTTGTTCTCCATAAGAAGCCGGATGCAAGACAAAACGAGCTACAAAAGGAATTGCAATCAGATAAGCCACCACAAGTATCGGTAAGTAAAGATTCCCTTTCATAAATTTTTTCCATAAAGTAGGAACTTCTTCTCTTCTCCGACGGCGAGCTCCTCTAGCTGAATGTTTCCCATGAATACTGGTCATCAAAAGAAGGAGTAAAAATGGAAGAATTAAAATCAAACGCGAACCATGAAGAGGTTCTTGAGAAAAAAGCAGCAAGACTAATACAAATAAGAAAACAAAGCTAGCTGGCACTGAAATAACATATAATCTTGATGATTTAGATTGGAACAAACCGAGAAAAATAAGAATGAAAGCTCCTAATCCAAAGGTCAACAAACCATAGAATACAACATTATCCATTAGTTTAGGATTCGCAAAGAACTGAAGGGAATCAATCGGATACAAAAGACTCCCTAGAGCCTCTCCAAAATCTCCTGAAATGATGACATAGTAGCCTAAAGGATAAAATAGGAGAGAGAAACCAAGTGCTGCCGCAAAAAATTGATAAACTCCATGTATAAAGCGTCCATGTCCAACATTAAAGACAAATAAACCTATCATTACTACTACAGTAAAGAGAAGGCTTGTAAGGGGCTCTATGAAAAATGAGAGGGCTAAGAAAAGCCCCAGACGTAGAAATCCCTTGTCATGGTTAGGATTTGATAGATACGCTGCTATGAATGACAATCCTGCAAACAGGAATGGCAGAGCTAAGATAGTAGCATAGCCTCCACCAAAACCGAGACCAGACACCAAAATATAAAATATTGTTAGGAGTTGTTTGGCTTGATCCCTCTGTCCCGTCAGATAGTCAGTTGCAGAAAAAAGGAAATACCCCCCTCCTAAGAGGCTAGCCATTCTACCAAAGCAAAAAGGATGCCTCCTTGGGTAATGTAAAGTAGTAAGTAATAGAGAAGACCTTGACCAGCATAATAGCTACTGTAGAGCTGTCCTCCCTGATGTAAAGCCCACCCTATATACAAATCCTGCGCCTGAGAAGGACTTACCATATCTAAAAGTAAAGGAATCACCACAGAAAAAATTGTCGCAATCGTACTTCCAATGATGAGTCTGAAAAATGGGAAAGCTACCTGCTCTTCTTTTTCTACATGAGATTCAAGGTTCCTATCCAATCTATTTTCAATTTCATTACTCTGTATCGTTTCGGATACTTCTTCGATTCTGCCATATACAGCCATGTCGTTTCTCCTATTCAATTTATCTGTCTTAGTATATCAAAAAGACCTAGAATTGTCAGCTTACGATGGCTGTTTGAGTGATTTTTTGCATAGTTTCACAAAGGTTTCAATTTCCCGAAATCGGTGTAAATGTGTCTGTTTAAATGTCATGATATAGTTCAATTCTTTCTGAGTTAGCATCTTTCCTCCTACATCTTCTTATTCGTAAAAGGCAAGAAAAATAGGACTGGGTTGTATCCTGAGTCCTAGATTTCTTATAAGATTGGGGCGAATAACTGGGCTATTTCCTTAATCAATTTCTGATACCAGCTATTTTTTATCGTATGAGGGAAAATTTCTTGAGATGCTGAAAAAATCTCTTGAAAATCTTTTTGAATCTCAGTGATTGATTCTGTTTTATATAGCAAGACTGCATTTTCATAGTGGTGAAGCAAACTTCTATAATCTAAGTTAATGGTCCCAACTGCAGCAAAGTCCTTATCCACTAAGATTTGTTTACTGTGGATAAAACCTGGACTATACTCAAAAATCCTTACTCCTGCTGACAACAAATCCGGATAGGCCCCTCTTGTGATGAGTTGGATTAATTTCTTATCTGGAATGAAAGGAGTCACGATGCGGACATCGACACCCCTCATAGCTGCATTTTTAATACTCTCTGTCAAGTCATAGTCAATAATCAAATAGGGCGTTGTAATATAGACTGAATCAGTAGCCTGATTAATCAAACTTTGATAGACTTTTTTCCCTACCTGGGTACGGAAGATGGGCTTGGGTCCACTACCGTAAGGAATGCAGAGCCCTTGGCCAGAACAAGGTTGGTTTTCCAAGTGATACTGGTCAAAATCGCTGATTTCCCCACGATTGATGTACCAAGTCATCAAAAAGAGACGGGTGAGAGCCTTAACACCAAGACCATCTAAGCGAATCCCACTGTCCTTCCAGTAGCCAAAGCGTTCTACATGATTGATGTACTCATCGGCTAAGTTAATGCCTCCTGTATAAGCTACCTGACCATCTATGACAAGGATTTTACGATGGTCCCGATTGTTATAAGCCACAGTCAGACGAGGAATTACCTTATTAAACTTATGAGCTTCAATTCCTCGACTACGAAGCTGAATAGTATAATCTCCAGGTAAAGTTGCCATACAGCCGATATCATCATAGAGCATCTTGATCTCTACACCCTGAGCTGCCTTTTGCTCTAGTATATCTAATATGCTATCCCACATCAGACCTTCTTCGACAATATAGTACTCTAGAAAGATAAATTTTTCGGCTTTCTTGAGGTCTTCCAACATATGTTGCCACATGCTTTCACCCGAAGAAAAGAATTGTGAGTCTGTTCGATCATAGACATCGGCATTGCTATCCATACTTAACAAAGATTTGATCACTCCGTAAGCTGCCTTATCATCTTCCTTCAATTTCTGGCGGAGAGCTTTACTGTTATCCTCCCGAAAATGCATGGAACCAAGTTTGTCCAACTGCTTGATTTCTTTTTTGGACAATCGCCTTTCACCAAACATCAGATAGAGCAAGGGGCCAATGACAGGAACAAAAGTCACCACTAGCCACATTACCTTGCTTTCAGGTGCCATGGAACGATTGACAATCGCTACGATAGTCGCCATACTCATAAAGATTAAGAGAATGACCCATAGAATAGGAGCCATACGCCCTAAATACAGAAAGAGACCAAAAACAAGAGAAAGTTCAAGTAGCATAATCGAAAGACTAAAACCATACTTGGACATTAATAATTGAAATTTTCTATATTTCATATCCCCTCCTTGATAGTTTGAATGCTAAAAACAGGTAATTGATACTCTTCGAAAATCAAATTCAAACCACGTCAGCTTCACCTTGCCGTACTTAAGTACAGCCTGCGGCTAGCTTCCTAGTTTGCTCTTTGATTTTCATTGAGTATGATACTAGTATAACGTAGGTATTCGCTAGAAGGCAAGTATTTATGATCATTTTTCTGAGTAATCATAAAAGAGACCAAAAAATCCAGTCTCCTTCTAGTCTATTTTGATAAAACGATACGATCTGAAGCGTCTCTATCCATATCGTCAATAATCATCTGATTGCCATTGATTGTATAAATCTTGGCATCATCACCAATAATCATACGTTGATTGGCTGCATCGAAGCTAACCTGTTTGACTTTCTGATCCCCGTCAGATTCGAGCTCAGTCCATGTACCAGTAGTTCCAGTTACCACTAAAGTGATACGGTCTCCGTCATCCTGACCGGTATAAGTCCCATCAATATTAGTTGGTTGAGCTGTAACTGTATTTTGTGAAGAACTTGTTGCTACCTGGTTTGTATTTTCTGTAGAAGATGAAACAGCAGGTTGTGATTGCTGAGTTTGTTGAGTTTGCGATTGAGCTGCTGGTTGTGGAACCTGTTGAGCTCTCTGTGAACAAGCTACTAAGAGACTAAGACTTGCTAGAGAAGCAAGAGAAAGTGTGAATCTTTTTAATTTCATGATGAATTTCCTTTCTTCTACCAATTTAGAGCAATTTTCTTCTAACTGGCAGTTCCCCTAGTATAACAAGTTCAAAAAAGGAGGTCAATTTATCTGCTCATGCTCCTGTAGGTGAATCCGTACTTCTGAGATAAAATAGAGAGACCCTGTAATGAACAACAAGTCCTGCGCGTCTGCCCTTGCTTCAAAACTGCTGATAAATTCTCGGTAAGAAGGAATTATATGGTAACCGGTCACATCTGTCTCGTCCAAGGACCCTTGATAGTCAAAGCCTGTCACCTTGAGTTCTACCTGAGGTAAATTTTCAGTCAGATAACCTAACATCCCTTGATAATCCTTACGTTTCAAGGCTCCAAAGAGGATTTGAGGACGATAATCTTCCTGCTCTTTTTCTTTGATAAACTCAACCAAGCGAGTCAAGGCTGGGAGGTTATGAGCACCGTCCAAATAAATCTGAGGACGAATACGCTCCAAACGACCAGCCCAATAGGTTTTCGCTAAAGCCTGTCTTACAGCCTGCTCATCAACAATTTCCTTTTCTTCCCTCATAAAGAGAAGAAAAGTTTGCAACGCCAAAGCTGCATTTTCCTGCTGATAGGCTCCTTCTAAGCCTATTTTCAACTGTGAAAGAGTACCCAAAGAACTTGAAAAATCACCCTTTAGCATTGAAAAATCCTGACCTGCCTGATAAAGGTCAACAGCTAAAGAGTCTGCTTTTTTCTGACAAACAAGCCTAGCTTCTGAAGGCAACTTAGCAATCACTGCCTTTTTACCAACCTTAAAAATACCAGCTTTCTGCTCTGCAATTGCTGCTATACTGTCACCCAGAGTCTCCTGATGATCAAGTCCGATGGAGCTGATGACAGCAATCTCTCCAGTTACCACATTGGTCGTGTCAAGTAAGCCACCAATTCCCACTTCTAGTAGAACCAAATCCACCTCTTGCTCCCTAAAATAAAGAAAAGCAATCAAAGTCAGCAATTCAAAAAAAGACAACTGGTCATGGGTTTGCACAAGCGTTTTTTCCATCTCCTTGACCTGCTCAGCTAAACGGATAAAGTCTGCATCAGCTATTGGTTCCCCATTAATGCAGATTCGGTCATTGATAGAGACGATATGAGGGGAGGTAAAGGTCGCAACTTTTTTGCCATGCCCCATAAATAACTCCCTCATAAAAGCAATGGTAGAGCCTTTTCCATTAGTCCCAGTGACGTGGATAATAGGGTAAGACTGCTCAGGATTTCCTAACAAATCCACCGCTTGCTGCATTCGGCCCAAACCTGATCGAAAATTCAAACCAATCCGACTATGGAGCCATTCTTCAACTTCAAACATATACATCTCCTTGACAAATGTCCAACCAACTACCACATCAAAGCATGATAAGTAACAAAAACGAGGCCAGGATTTTCGTCCCAACCTCTTACCTGGTTAGCTAATAACTAGCTACTATAAATGTTAATCTGGGGTAAAACATCCACTGGATATACCTGCGTTTCTATTTTCTAGCGCAGGGCTAAACACGTCTACAAGACGTTCAACTCTTCTAATTTCTAGGAGTTGGGCTCACAACATCCACTGGACTTACTGACGATTTTTATTTTTAGCGTCAGGCTAAAAACGTCCCCCGGACGTTTTTACTCCTCTATAAAGCTGTTGAAAACTTCTTCAATCATGTTCCATTCGTCTTCTGAGTCTTCTGGGATTGGTTGCAATTCACCTTCTGTTCCATCTTCGTTTTCGATGAATGAGTAAGCTTGGATTTCAACTTGTCCGTCTTCGTCTTCTTCTGCGTTAACTGGTACTAGAAGAACATAGTTTTTACCAAATTCTTCTTTTCCGTCAATGGTCAAAAGGATTTCAAACAAGGTTTCGTTTCCTTGCTCATCTACTAGTGTGATTAGTTCACGTTCTTCGTGTTCGTGGTTATGATCGTGTGACATAGCCTCTCCTTATATTAAAATTTTCTATCTAAATAATTTTGTAAAATCAGCTGAGCTGCTAACTTATCAATGACTTTCTTGCGCTTATTGCGACTGATATCTGCTTGTTCAATCAACATGCGCTCTGCAGCAACTGTTGTCAAGCGTTCATCTTGATAATCTACTGGTAAACCAAAAAGCTCCTCTAGCTTTGCTCCGTATGCTTGACTAGCTTCCACGCGCGGTCCGCTTGTATTGTTCATGTTTTTAGGCAAGCCCACTACAAATCGTTCCACCTTGTAAGTATCAACCAACTCCTTAACGCGGTCAAAACCAAATTGGCCTTGCTCCTCATTGATTTGGATGATTTCAAGCCCTTGAGCTGTAAAACCGAGCGGATCGCTGATGGCCACCCCTACCGTTTTTGAACCGACGTCCAATCCCATAATTCTCATAGGTTACAGATCGACTCCTTGTCCTTTAAGGTAGTAGCGAACCAACTCCTCAACGATTTCATCACG
This sequence comes from Streptococcus mitis 17/34, assembly GCA_000430305.1. Classification (GTDB taxonomy): domain Bacteria; phylum Bacillota; class Bacilli; order Lactobacillales; family Streptococcaceae; genus Streptococcus; species Streptococcus mitis_AW. Next base: position 73,809 of record ASZZ01000001.1, on the reverse strand, counting down.
CTCATATTTACGGATTTGATTTCGTGCATTATTATAACGAGGAACGTAGGCAGGGTCTCCACTCAATACGTAACCTACGATTTGGTTAATTGGGTTGTAGCCTTATCGTTCAACGAAGCATAGACATCAGTCAAAGTTTCGCTAATTTCTTTTTTATTGGAATCGTCCAATTTAAAACGTACTGTTTCTTCAGTAAATCCCATTCTAACACCCTCTTTCCTTAGAATAGTACCATTATAGCATAATTCCTTACCTTCTACAATTCAGGCAGTCTATTTATTTGGATTTTCTATTGTTCTGTCGCGCCATTTGCCAATCTGTCTGAAATATATTTGCTTGGTTCATTCTTCAAGAGATTTTCTAAACCAATGTTCTTCAGATACTCAGTCTGAGAAGCCTTCTTGACATCCAAAACTTGAAAATCATAACTAGTCGTTGTTTGAAGTTCTGTTGCACTTAATAATTTGGTTTCAAGCTTAAAGCCTGCCAATTTACGAGCTTCTATGATGGATTCATCTTTCTCTTCCGCCTCGAGAAGAGCTTTTTGAGTTTCTTCCACTCCATGTTGGTCAATATAAGTCTTCAGCTCATCTGAGACTGGACGCTTTTGTTGAATGGTTAGGCTCAAAAAAGTTTTGTCTTTATAAGTAATGGTTTGGGTTTGCTGGCTACCATCATCTGACTTGGGCAAGACCAAAGTCTTGGTTACAACTGTATTCTTCTCGGCATTTTCAATAACTGGCAATGCTGACTGAAGCGTATCCTTTTCTGTTTTTGTAGCTGTTGCAGTTTCTTTTTTCTGCCCACAACCAGCCAGGACAAAAAGGAAAGCTAGACTAACAAGAACAATTTTTTTCATTTCTCTCTTCTTTCTTTTTCAGATTAAAACAGAACAAGACTGAGAATTGCTCCCAGCCTTGATGTTTATAGAGCTGCACGCAAACGTGCTTCTGCATTTTCTACATTACGGACAGAGCGTGGTAGGAAGGCACGAATATCGTCTTCCTTATAGCCAACTTGCAGGCGTTTTTCATCTACAAGAATTGGGCTCTTTAAAATTCTCGGTGTTTCCATAATCAGATTGAGGACTTCATTAACACTCAAATCTTCAATATCCACTCCAAGGGCTTTGGCATAGCGATTTTTAGATGAAACGATGCTGGCTATTCCGTTATCTGTTTTGGTTAGAATATCCAGTAATTCTTCTCTCGTAATTCCTTCTTTACCAAGGTTTTGTTCTTTATAACTTAACTGGTGGGCATTGAGCCAGGTTTTTGCTTTTTTACAGCTAGTACAACTTGAGACTGTATAAATTTTAATCATGTACCTACCCCTTTCGCTACATGTTACTATCAGTTTAGTCTATTATACCATAAAAAACATCCGACTTGCGACCTATTTTTAAATTTTTTTGACTTTTTTTCGCCATTTTCGTACTTTTTTCTTGACAAAATGAAATTTACAGCCATTCTTTATATTTCTTGATATAGATTTTTTTCACAATTGTCACGCTAATCATATACAAAATAATGATGAAAAGTAAGAAGATGAAATAAATCGGTTTTAAAGGAGTGAGATGAAGTAGGCTTGCGAGTGGACTGTAGGGAAGGAAGGTCACAAAGGCTGCAGCCAATAAGGTTGTCACAAGGACTAGCCAAGCTGGACGACTTTGTAAAAAGGGAATTTTGGCTGAACGCAGCATATGGATAACCATGGTCTGTGACCACATAGACTCGATAAACCAACCTGTCTGGAACAAGACAATAAATCCTACAGCCGACTCTGCTCCATGAACATAGGCATGACCTGTCGTCATGGGGACAATGATAAAATAGAGCAAAATAAAGGTCAAAATATCAAAGGCAGAAGAGATCGGACCCATCCAGACCATAAAACGCGTGATGGACTTAGCTTCCCAGGTATGCGGATTTCTCAAAAAATCTTTATCCACCTTGTCAAAAGGCAAGGCAATACAAGACAAATCATAGACTAGATTTAGAATAATCAAATGGACTGGTGCCATCGGTAAAAAGGGTAAAAAGATTCCAGAGACCAATAGGGATAAGATATTCCCAAAATTAGAACTCACTGTCATCTTGATATATTTGGTCATATTTGCATAGACCTTACGTCCTTCAACAAGTCCTTTTTCAAGCACCATGAGATCCTTATCAAGTAGGATAACATCAGCTGTTTCTTTGGCAATATCTACTGCTGTATCAACAGAAATCCCCACATCTGCAACTTTCATAGAAGGAGCATCATTGATTCCATCTCCCATATAGCCGACAGCATGACCATTAGCCTTAAATTGCAAAATAATCCGTGCTTTTTGGTCAGGAGAAAGTTTGGCAAAGACAGTTACCTCCTCTACAGCTTGGGCCAATTCTTGATCACTCATCTGATCAATTTCCGATCCCAACAGCATCTGATTGATATCCAAACCAACCTTTTCACAGACTGCTTGGGTAACCTTTTCGTTGTCTCCCGTCAAAATCTTTGTTTGAACCCCATGTTCTAACAGAGCCTTAATTGCTGGTGCTGCAGACGGTTTAGGAGGATCTAGAAAGGCTAAATAACCAGTTAGAATCATATCCCCTTCATCATCAACTGTATAGGAATGACCTTCCCTCAAACCTGACTTATAGGCCACTCCCAAGACACGCAAACCTTGTTGATTGAGTTGTCGTACTTCCGCTAAAATTTCTTCTCTAATAGCATCTGTCAAGGGAGTAATCACTCCTTGGTATTCCGCATGACTGGAAATCGCAAGCATTTCCTCTAGGGCACCCTTGGTTACCAAACTAACAACTTCGTGTTCATCCTTAACGATAACACTCATCCGTCTACGTTCAAAATCAAAGGGAAGCTCATCTATTTTTTGAAAGGTTTGATCTAGATTTTGCAAGAGAGCGTGTTCTTTTGCTTCCTTTTCAGTCCGTTTGATGATGGCTCTGTCCATCAAATTTTTCAAGCCAGTTTGAAAGTAGGAATTAAGATAAGCTCGTCTCAAAACGGTCAAATCCAAGCGTCCGTGGATGTCCAAGGGATATTCTAGAACGATTTCGTCTTGGGTTAGAGTTCCTGTCTTATCTGTACACAAGATATCAATAGCCCCTAAGTCCTGTATGGCATTGAGTTTCTTGATAACCACCTTTTCCTTGGCCATGATAATAGAACCTTTTGCTAGACTGGCCGTGATGATCATAGGAAGCATCTCAGGTGTCAATCCAACACCAACACTCAAAGCAAATACGCCAGCTTCCAGCCAGTCGCCATCTGTTAAACCATTGGACAAGAAAACGATGGGCACCATGACCAACATCAAACGGATCAAGAGCCAAGAGATACTATTCATCTCTCGTTCAAACGAAGTGGGCTCATCATAGGTGTTCAGGGTCTGCTCAATGGCCCCCATCATGGTATCATCGCCAACCGCCAAAACCACGGCCTTGGCACTACCAGATAAGACATTGGTTCCCATAAAAGCCAAGGATTCGGCTTCTAGCAGACTATCAGGTTGTTGAACTGTTGCCTTGGTCAAGGCCAATTTTTCAACAGAATCACTTTCTCCTGTCAAGCCAGACTGTTGGACAAAGAAATCGCGCGACTCAAATAAAAGAAGGTCTGCTGGAATCATATCTCCAGCGCTTAATTTAACCACGTCACCCACTACCAAGTCATCGATAGGTACTTCTTGAATTTCTCCTTGACGAATGACAGTCGCTGTGTTGACAATCATTTTTGATAGATTGGTCGCAGCCTTATCACTGCGGAGTTCTTGGACAAATCGAATGCCACCAGAAATGAGGACTAGGACAACGATGATAATGGAAGTCGTCGGATCTTCTTGCCCTGGTTTTGCCAACCAGACATTGGTCACTAAGGAAATCACGGCGATAACCAGCAAGATGATTGTAAAGGGATTGATGATCGATTCGTAAATCTTTTTGAGGATACTGTCTTCTTGACCTTTGGTAATGGTGTTTTCACCATATAGGTCACGATTTTGTTCGACTTGTTCCTCTGTCAAACCGTTTAAACTGGTATGATAAAAAGTTAGACTCTCGTCTAAAGGGACTTGAATAGCTGTTGCTAATCTTTCTTTTGTAGTTTTCATTGGTTTCTCCTATCTGTATGAATGATGTGTTTCATACACAGAGACCAATCACTTTATAAGGGCAGAACGACACAAATCAGCGATTGGCTGTGTATGTGCGGTTCCGGATGGTCGTCAATTTGCATCGTCTATCTCCTTTCTTTGATTTAAACAGTAGAAAATCCCACCATAAAATGGCAGGATTAAAAAACTAAATATCTGTTTTTTCGTTCAAGCTTTAACTCCATAGGGCAATGAAATGAGCTTAGTCTTAGCCTTCGCGACCAGGACTGTTGACCAACGAGTAGTGTCTCCACTGCTTTGCGGTAGTCATCCGTATCCCTATGGTAGCCTCACCTACCGTTTTCGTTTTTCAGTATAAACCTTTAAAATTTAAAAGTCAATCATTTGAGTTGTTTGACTCTTAAATAACTATCAACTCTTTTGGAGCTAGGGTCAACAATTCACAACCTGTTTCTGTAATCAGAATATCATCTTCGATACGAACACCATATTTGCCTTCAATATAAATACCCGGCTCGTCTGTCAAGGCCATACCTGCCTTAATAGTTTCTGTAGAAGTCTGGCTAAAGTATGGTTCCTCATGGATATCCAGTCCAATACCGTGTCCGATACCGTGGGTAAAGTAGTCGCCATAGCCTGCCTCGATGATAATATCACGAGGAATTTTGTCAAAGTCACGGAAACCTAATCCTGCCTTAGCCTGGTCAATCAAAGCTTGGTTGGCTTTCAAAACCGTATTGTAAATCTCTGCTTGCTCGTCGCTAACATGCCCCAAGTAGATAGTCCGTGTCATATCACTGACATAGTGGTCATAAAGGCAACCGAAGTCCATGGTAATGGCTTCTCCTAGCTCCACTGGTTTGTGCATAGGATGGGCATGGGGCTTAGAAGAGTTGATCCCACTAGCTAGAATAGTATCAAAAGATAAGCCAGATGCTCCTAGCTCACGCATACGGAAGTCAAGGAAGTTGGCAATCTCAATTTCAGTCTTTCCTGGCTTAATAAAGTCAAGCGCATCGCGGAAAGCTTGGTCTGAGATAGAACAAGCCTTGCGAATAGCTGCAATCTCCACTTCATCCTTAATCATACGAAGACCTTCAACAAACTGAGTTTGTGGAAGTAAGTCAATTCCTTCAAAAGTTGCCTGCATACGGTGATAATAAGAGACCGAAATCTCATCCTCAAAACCAATTCGAGACAAGCCCATATCCTTAACAATGCCTGCAATGACAGCCAATTCATCACGGTCAGCCACAATCTCAAACCCACTGGTTTCTTGCTTAGCTGCGATGATATAGCGAGAGTCTGTCACCAAGACCTGGCGGTCACGGCTGATAAAAACTGTTCCGTTCGAACCCCAAAAACCAGTCAAGTAGTAGACGTTTTTAAGGTTATTGATGATGATTCCATCTAATTCTTTTTCTTGCATTTTAGCTAGAAATGCTTGTACACGTTTATTCATGATGTAACTTTCCTTTCAAATAGTGTCCTGTGTAGCTGGCTTCATTGGCCGCTACTTCTTCTGGAGTTCCTGTTGCGATGATGGTTCCACCACCGACACCGCCCTCAGGTCCCAAGTCAATAATATGGTCTGCCGTCTTGATAACATCCAGATTGTGCTCAATAACGAGTACTGTATTGCCATCGTCTACAAAGCGAGCTAAAACCTTAAGCAAGCGAGCAATATCCTCGGTATGAAGACCTGTCGTCGGCTCATCCAGAATGTAGAAAGATTTTCCTGTCGATCGTTTGTGGAGTTCACTAGCCAACTTCATACGCTGGGCTTCTCCTCCAGAAAGGGTGGTAGCAGGTTGCCCTAGCGTTACATATCCCAGTCCCACATCCTTGATGGTCTGAAGTTTGCGTTGAATCTTTGGAATGTGTTGGAAGAATTCTACCGCATCGTTGACGGTCATGTCCAAGACCTGCGAGATATTTTTTTCCTTGTAGTGAACTTCTAGGGTTTCACTGTTGTAGCGGGTTCCGTGACAGACCTCACAAGCTACATAAACATCTGGCAAGAAGTGCATCTCAATCTTGATAATCCCGTCACCTGAGCAGGCTTCACAGCGACCACCCTTGACGTTGAAACTGAAACGCCCCTTCTTGTAGCCTCGAATCTTGGCTTCATTAGTCTGAGCAAAGAGGTCACGTATATCGTCAAAGACTCCTGTATAGGTAGCAGGGTTGGACCTCGGTGTCCGTCCGATAGGACTTTGGTCAATATCAATCAAACGATCAACATGCTCAATCCCTGTAATAGTCTTAAATTTACCAGGTTTGTCTGAATTACGGTTGAGCTTCTGGGCAATAGCTTTTTTGAGAATGCTATTGATTAGGGTTGATTTCCCTGAGCCCGACACCCCTGTCACTGCGATGAATTTTCCTAGTGGGAAGCGAGCTGTGACATTTTGCAGGTTGTTCTCACGTGCTCCTGTAACCTCGATAAAACGACCATTTCCGACACGGCGTTCTTCTGGTACTGGAATAGCACGTTTGCCTGACAAGTACTGGCCTGTGATAGACTTACTATTACGAGCTACCTGTTTAGGCGTACCTGCCGCAACAATTTCCCCACCAAAAACACCCGCACCAGGACCAACGTCAATCAGATAATCAGCCTCACGCATGGTATCTTCGTCATGTTCCACTACTATGAGAGTATTACCCAAATCACGCATCTTTTTGAGACTGGCAATGAGACGGTCATTATCCCTCTGATGAAGACCGATTGACGGCTCGTCTAGGATATAGAGGACGCCTGATAGGTTAGAACCAATCTGGGTCGCCAAGCGAATTCGCTGGCTCTCACCACCTGAAAGGGTTCCTGCCGAACGTGACAGGGTCAGATAGTTGAGGCCTACGTTATTGAGGAAGGTCAAGCGGTCCTTGATTTCCTTGAGAATCGGGCGGGCGATGATAGCTTCATTTTCAGACAAGGTCAGCTGGCTCACCAAGTCTAGGTGATCTGCGATAGACAGGTCTGAAATTTCACCGATATGTGGTCCTTGCTCGCCACCCACACGGACAGACAAGGCCTGGTCATTGAGACGATAGCCGTTACAGGTTCCGCAAGTCAGCTCATTCATGTAGAGGCGCATCTGAGTGCGGGTGTAATCACTATTGGTCTCGTGATAACGACGCTTAATATTATTGACAACTCCCTCAAAAGGAATATCGATATCGCGCACACCACCAAATTCATTCTCATAGTGGAAATGGAATTCCTTGCCATCTGAGCCGTAGAGAATCAAGTTCTTATCTTCTTCTGACAAGTCCTCAAAAGGCTTATCCATATCCACTCCAAATGCTGTCATAGCCTGCTCTAACATATTTGGATAATAGTTAGATGAGATAGGATTCCAAGGAGCCAAGGCTCCCTCACGTAGCGTTTTGCTGGCATCTGGCACTACCAAATCAGTATCCACCTCCAGCTTAATACCCAAACCATCACACTCACTACATGAACCAAAAGGAGCATTGAAGGAGAAGAGACGTGGCTCTAACTCTGGGACAGTAAAACCACAAACTGGACAGGCATAATGCTCAGAGAAGAGCAACTCCGAATCGTCCATGGTGTCGATAATGACATAACCTTCTGCAATACGAAGGGCAGCCTCAATGGAATCAAAGAGACGACTACGGATACCCTCCTTGATAACGATACGGTCAACCACGACATCAATATTGTGTTGCTTACTCTTAAACAGCTCTGGCACTTCGGTCACATCATAGACTTCCCCATCCACACGAACACGAACATACCCATCTTTCTGAATCTTTTCAACAACGCTCTTGTGCTGTCCTTTTTTCTTACGGATAACTGGGGCTAAGATTTGCAGGCGCTGGCGTTCTGGCAACTCTAAGACCTTATCCACGATTTGCTCCACAGAAGAAGCCTTGATAGCCCCATGCCCGTTGATACAGTAAGGCGTCCCCACACGCGCGTAGAGGAGACGCAGATAGTCATTGATTTCAGTCGTGGTTCCCACCGTTGAACGAGGGTTTTTGCTAGTCGTTTTTTGGTCGATGGAAATAGCAGGGCTGAGACCATCAATAGCATCTACATCTGGCTTCTCCATATTTCCCAAAAACTGGCGAGCGTAGGCTGACAAACTCTCCACATAGCGACGTTGCCCCTCCGCATAGAGGGTGTCAAAGGCCAAACTGGATTTCCCTGAACCTGACAAGCCTGTCACAACAACTAGCTTGTCTCGCGGAATCTCCACATCAATATTTTTTAAATTATGGGCACGCGCCCCATGAATGACAATTTTATCTTGCATCTTTGTTCTTTCTAGTCCATTATTGCTTACCATTATACCAAAAAAAGTGAGATTCTATTACCCAAAAGGCCGATTTTGTAGTATAATAGTACGGTGTGAAAAAATCTGAAAAATGAGAAAGGATAAGGGATATGAAACAAGTTTTTCTCTCTACAACAACTGAATTTAAAGAGATCGATACACTTGAACCGGGTACTTGGATCAATCTCGTTAATCCAACTCAAAATGAATCACTCGAAATCGCTAACGCCTTCGATATCGATATTGCTGACCTCCGAGCACCGCTCGATGCGGAAGAAATGTCTCGTATTACGATTGAAGATGAGTACACCCTGATTATCGTAGACGTGCCGGTCACAGAAGAAAGAAATAATCGCACCTACTACGTAACCATCCCGCTTGGTATTATCATCACCGAGGAAACCATTATCACTACGTGTTTGGAACCATTACCAGTCCTTGATGTCTTTATCAACCGTCGATTGCGTAATTTCTATACCTTCATGCGTTCGCGTTTTATCTTCCAGATTCTTTATCGCAATGCAGAGCTTTACCTAACAGCCCTTCGTTCAATTGACCGTAAGAGTGAACAAATCGAAAGTCAACTGCATCAATCAACTCGTAATGAAGAATTGATTGAGCTCATGGAATTGGAAAAAACCATCGTCTATTTCAAGGCTTCCCTCAAAACAAATGAGCGCGTGATTAAGAAATTGACCAGCTCAACCAGCAATATCAAGAAATACCTTGAGGACGAAGACCTGCTTGAAGATACCCTGATTGAAACTCAACAGGCCATCGAGATGGCAGACATTTATGGAAACGTCTTGCATTCTATGACAGAGACCTTCGCCTCTATCATTTCTAACAACCAGAACAACATCATGAAAACCTTGGCCCTTGTGACTATCGTCATGTCCATCCCAACCATGGTCTTTTCTGCCTACGGGATGAACTTTAAGGATAATGAAATCCCCCTAAACGGCGAGCCAAATGCTTTCTGGTTAATCGTCTTTATTGCCTTTGCTATGAGTGTCTCGCTCACTCTCTATCTCATCCATAAAAAATGGTTCTAAGAGGAGTTCCTATGTCTCAGATTGATCTACAAAAATTAACAAAGAAAAACCAAGAGTTTATCCACATCGCTACCCAACAATTCATCAAAGATGGGAAAACAGACGCTGAAATCAAGGCTATTTTTGAGGAAGTTATTCCCCAAATCCTTGAAGAGCAAGCCAAGGGTACGACTGCTCGTTCCCTCTATGGCGCACCGACCCACTGGGCTCACAGCTTCACTGTCAAGGAACAATACGAAAAAGAGCATCCAAAAGAAAATGATGATCCAAAACTCATGATTATGGACTCAGCTCTTTTCATCACTAGCCTCTTTGCCCTTGTCAGCGCCCTCACAACCTTCTTTGCAGCAGATCAAGCTTTCGGCTATGGATTTGTCACCCTCCTATTAGTTGGACTGGTTGGTGGATTTGCCTTCTACTTGATGTACTACTTTGTTTACCAATACTATGGACCAGATATGGACCGCAGTCAACGTCCGCCTTTCTGGAAATCTGTACTAGTTATCCTAGCTTCTATGTTCCTTTGGTTGCTTGTCTTCTTTGCAACAAGCTTCCTACCAGCTAGCCTTAACCCAGTACTTGCTCCATTGCCACTAGCTATTATCGGAGCAGCCCTCCTAGCCCTTCGCTTTTATCTCAAGAAACGCTTGAACATCCGCAGCGCAAGTGCAGGACCAACACGTTATTAAGAAAAGGAAAGAGCTATGGCATATAGTCAATCTTTAGCTCAGCAGATTCGAAAAATTCTAGCGCTCAAACTTCCTCCCCAAATTTTCGAAGAAGAGCTAGAAGAAAAGAAGCTGTTTGGTGGCCTGGCCTTTATGATTCGTGGTAAAATGGTCCTTACTGTCAGTTCCAGAAAGGATGAACTGGTTATGGTCAGAATTGGCAAGGAAATGGAGAAGCAAGTTCTACCCCGAACAGGAGCTCATACTACATTGATGAGGGGGCGCCTTTATCATGGGTATATAGACTTAGATATAGAAGGCCAAAAAGAATTGCCTTACTGGATTGATTTGGCTCTCTCCTATAATCAAGAGTTGACCAAGTAACTCATATCTAGCGAGATTACTGATTAGAAAACGAAAAGCAACTGCACCAGCGGTTGCTTTTTCACTTGCTTGCCTACAAGCTTCCCTCTACCCTTTTCCCTATAGTTTTCTCCCATCTTTTATGATAAAATAGGCTCAATCAATTTCTAGGAGGAAGAAATATGGTTTCTACTATTGGTGTTGTTAGTTTATCTAGTGGCATTATCGGAGAGGACTTTGTCAAACACGAAGTGGACTTGGGTGTCCAACGTCTCAAGAACCTGGGACTCAATCCTACCTTTTTGCCTCATTCGCTAAAAGGATTAGACTTTATCAAGGACCATCCTAAAGCTCGTGCAGAGGATTTGATTCATGCCTTTTCTGATGATAGCATCGACATGATCCTATGCGCCATCGGTGGAGACGATACCTATCGCTTACTACCTTATCTTTTTGAAAATGAGCAACTAGAAAAAGTTATCAAACAAAAAATTTTTCTTGGCTTCTCGGATACAACCATGAACCACCTCATGTTGCATAAACTAGGAATCAAGACTTTTTATGGTCAATCCTTCTTAGCAGACATTTGTGAATTAGAAAAAGAAATGCTGACCTATAGCCTTCACTACTTCAAAGAATTGATTGAGACGGGAAGAATCTCAGAAATTCGCCCTAGCAATGTTTGGTATGAGGAACGAACTGATTTTAGTCCCAAGGCTCTGGGAACACCTCGTGTCAGTCATGCAAATACTGGTTTTGACTTGTTACAAGGAAATGCCCAGTTCGAGGGGAAAATCCTCGGCGGTTGCCTCGAATCCCTCTACGATCTCTTTGACAACTCTCGATACGCATATAGCACAGAGCTCTGCCAAAAATACAAACTTTTCCCTGACTTGTCAGACTGGGAAGGAAAAATCCTCTTGCTAGAAACAAGCGAAGAAAAGCCTGAGCCAGAAGACTTCAAAAAGATGTTGCAGACTTTAAAGGACACTGGCATATTCGCGGTCATCAGTGGACTCTTGGTCGGAAAACCTATGGATGAAACTTTCTATGACGACTATAAAGAGGCACTATTGGATATTATTGACAGCAATATCCCGATTATCTATAATCTAAATGTCGGCCACGCAACTCCAAGAGCCATTGTACCCTTCGGAGTCCACGCCTATGTAGATGCACAGGAACAAGTCATTTGCTTTGACTATAACAAAAAATAAATAGTTTCTCTATTTTTGTGTTTTTGTATTCGTTTTCGTTACAATTTGTATCTGAATTTATTGCATTTCGCTAATTTCTATGATATCCTTTTGAAGGAGGTGTATATGACAAAACAAAAAATTAATCGAATCGTAGGTTCTATTGGTGCCTTTATTGGAATTATAGTATTTATTGCCTACATACCTCAAATTATCGCTAATTTACAGGGAAATAAAGCTCAACCATTTCAACCTTTATCAGCTGCTATATCTTGCTTAATCTGGGTTATTTATGGATGGACAAAGGAACCTAAGAAGGATTGGATACTAATCATTCCAAATTCAGCTGGTGTTATTTTAGGTGGAATCACTTTTTTGACTTCACTCTAACAAATCTAATAGTATATAGAAAAAGCTGGGAAGAATTTCTCAGCTTTTTCTATATTCTCAGATATGCTAGTTACCTGTACACACTAATGACCGCTTTTCCACTCACAATCATTCTCATGGTCATCAATCAGGCCCGCAGCCTGTAGAAAAGACAGGACGGCGACTGGGCCTGTGAACTTGAAATCTCGTTTTTTGAGATCTTTGGCTAATTTCTCAGATAGAGCTGTTTTGGCAGGCGCCTGACTGTAGTCAGGCACATCATTGACGATCGTTTTCCCCTCAACAAAAGACCAAAGATAGGCATCAAAAGAGCCGTACTCTGCCTGTAGTCGTAGAAAGGCTTGGGCGTTAGCGCGTGTAGCAAAAATCTTGGCTCTATTTCGGATGATGGCTGGATTATCCAGCAAGTCTTCCAGTTCGGTGTCGGTCATCTCTGCGACCGCTTGAATTTGATAGGCATGAAAGGCTTGACGGAAAGCTTGGCGTTTGTTTAGTACCGTTTCCCAAGACAGACCAGCCTGATAGGTTTCCATACACAACAACTCAAACAATGCTTGGTCATCATGGAGGGGTTGCCCCCACTCTTCATCATGATAGGTAATGTAGAGCGGATTGGTCATCTTGACCCACGAACAACGTTTTGTCATGCTCTGCTCCTATTTGACCAGCATTTTAAGGGCCGACTTGATATAGTTCTCAGCTGTATCTGTCGTTCCTTCGAAGAATTTCTTGATTTTCTTGAGCTCTGTTGCCTTGTAGCCCAGAGCCAACATTGCTTCCATGGCTTCTTCCAGTTCTTGGTTTTCAGCGCTAGCTTGCACTGCCACCTTAGCAAGAAGGTCATCTCCTGCAACTACTACCTTGCCTTCCAAGTCCAGCACCATCTGCTGGGCTGTTTTCTTGCCAATTTTAGGGAACTTGGTCAAGTAGGTTATGTTCTTAGTTTCGATGGCTTGAACCAAGCCAGCATTGTCATCGGCAGCGATAATAGCGAGAGCTGATACAGGGCCAATCCCAGAAACCGAAATCAGACTGAGAAAGAGCTTTTTCTCATCTTCTGAGCGAAATCCATAAAGCAGATGAGCGTCCTCACGCACAACCTGATGCACATAAATTTGAGCCTCTTGATTGACCTGACCTGAATAAGCATAGGGATTGGCCACATGCAAAATATAACCGATACCATTGGTTTCAAGAACAATGTATTTAGCAGTGATTTTGGTAATGATTCCTTTTAAATATTCGTACATAGTTTTTCTCCATTATTTTGCCTATCTAGTATACCATATTTCCCCAAAACAGACTGCAGCAAAAAGTGCAACCTCTGGTTGACAAATAGTACAGGAGATTGTATTCTTATTACAAGTAAAAATTGTTAGGATAGAGGTAGAAAAAGGAGGATAAAATGATGAAACTCGCAGAAAAACTATTTGAGCTCAGAAAGGAAAAAGGGTGGTCACAGGAAAAACTAGCAGAACAAATCAATGTTTCTCGGCAAAGCATCTCCAAATGGGAGTCTGGACAAGTCCTTCCTGAAATCGAAAAAATCATTGAATTAAGCAAGATTTTTCAAGTGACAACTGACTACCTACTACTGGATGAAAACTCTGACAAATCTTCCACGGCAGTGATTTTGGAGGAAGATAAGGACAAATACTATAAAGAGGTTAAATCCTTTGGTCTCTGGCAAGTGCTTTATATTTTCGTCTTGGCTCTGGCTATCTATCTCTTTTTATCCGGTTCTAGTTTCCCAGCCGAATTCACCGCCTGGATTTGGCTGACCTTCGTTCTCTTGATTGCTTCAGCGATTGCTATCAACAAGGCTCTCAAAACCAAACAACGTTATCTTGATAAAGTATTTGGTCTTGAAAATCCTTCAGACAAAGACGACTCTACAAAATATTGAATCACCTAATTTAGTTTTCACAACACTTTTTATAGGACTGATCTTGTCAAGCGAGTGTAAACCTCATGTCAAGTAAGCCATGCTTAATCAAAGTTTCCACCTTAGAAAAGCTAAAAAGCCTTGTTTGGAAAAAACAAAGGCTTTTTGTGTTCTTAATATTTCCCCAACTCACGGAGGCTGGTATGATTTTCCTGAATACGTCGGAACATCTTTTCCATGTCTGACTTGGTAAAGTGGACCAAAACAGGGCGTCCGTGGGGACAGTTATAGGGATTGTCACATTGAGAAAGTTGATAAAGGAGCTGTCTGGCCGAATGATCGTCAATACGATGGTTGGCCTTGATAGACCGCTTGCAGGACATCATAATAGCCAGCTCTGCTCGGTATTTCTTGATAGAAACTTCCTTGGTCAAGAGCAGCATATCGCACATTTCATAGATACCAGACTCGATTTCTTCCTCTGCCATCCAAATAGGATGTTCACGTAAGATGAATTGATTTTCTCCGTACTCTGCTAGAAAGACGCCCACTTCCTCTAAAAGTGCCATTCTTTCCTTGAGACGAAGGGCATCATCCGCTGGAAATTCAAAGATATAGGACACTAGGAGTTGCTGCTGGCTCTGGTCAACATTGCCAATGCTTTCACGGTACTCCTCGTACTTAACCCGTTCCTGAGCTGCGTGCTGGTCTATGATGTAAAGCCCATCTCGCCCTTGGGCAAAGAGATAGGTTCCATGCATTTGCCCGAAAAATTCCAACTCTGGAAAGCTGGAAGATTCTTCTCGCTCCAGCTTGTCATAAGCCTTATCCAGACTGGCTAGGTCTAACTCTGGATGGTCTAGCTGGTCATAGTTAGCAGGCTTTCTCTCTGCAAAATGCAATTTTACTGGCTTGGTCAGTTGGTCCAAGGTTTCTTTGGCAAATAAAATCAAATCCTGTCCTTCATCAGTCAATTCTACCTGATAATCAGCTACTTCAGCTTGACTAGGTTTTGTCGGCTCAGTCTTCTCATAGTAGAGCGTATTTTCTTTGAGTGGAAGAATAGTTTGCTCCACCTTCTCACGATTGCGCACAGTCGATTTGGCAAGATTTTCCAAGGCATCTGGAATCAAGGTTTGTTCCTTGAGACTATTTGCAATGGCTTCTGAGACCAAGGTCATCAGTTCTTTTTCCTTGGAAATTCGCACCTCTTGCTTGGTTGGATGCACATTGACATCCGCTAGATAAGGGTCGATATGAATGTGAATGACAGCCAGTGGAAAACGACCTACCATAAGCTTACTACCATAACCATCCAAAATAGCACGGTTGAGTAGAAAGTTCTTGATATAACGGCCATTGATGAAGAGGCTGATATAGTTGCGATTAGCTCGAGTCAACTCAGGCAAGGACACAAAACCTGTAATTTCGAAATCAAGGTCAGAATTCTCAATTTCAATCATCTTCTTGGCACTCGCCAAACCGTAAATCCCTGCAATAGCTTGACGCAGTTGACCAGTCCCTGCTGTTCGCGTCATTTCCTTGCCATCACTGATCAAACTAAAAGAAATCTCAGGATGGGCCAAGCCCAGACGGTTGACAATATCAATGATATGAGACAACTCTGCTTGCTGGCTCTTCATATACTTGAGGCGGGCAGGCGTATTGAAAAAGAGATCCTCCACACAAACCTTGGTTCCCACAGGACTAGTCGCTGGGATGACTTCTTCAACTTCTCCCCCACGCGCGACTAGCTTGGTCCCGTGACTTGCGCCATCCACCGCAGTCAACAGAGTCAAAACACTAACAGACGCTATAGAAGGCAAGGCTTCACCACGAAAACCAAGCGTGCGAATTCGAAAGAGGTCTGCTTGATTTTTTATCTTACTGGTCGCATGGCGACGCAGAGCCAGCTCTACCTCATCGTGGGCAATTCCATGACCATTATCTGTGATTTGAATCTTCTTGAGACCAGACTCTTCAATCTCAATGATAATCTGACTAGAACCCGCGTCAATGGCATTTTCTACCAACTCTTTGACCACACTGGCAGGACGTTCAATGACCTCTCCTGCAGCGATCTGGTTTGCCAACACCTCTGGCAATTCAATAATATGAGACATTTTTCAGCCCCTTTCTGTATCTGTTTTCCTAGAAATTGATTAGTGCTATTATACCATATTTCAGATAGGACAGAAAAGTAAGCACCACATAGGAGCCAAATCCCTCCACATAGACAAAGGCCCTTGCCATAGGATATAAAATAGTGTTTAATAAAGGTGTACAAGAAGTGATCACAATTTTGTATGAAAAACAAGGAGAGAAATTTATGAAAGTAGAACTACAGATTAGTGAAACTTACGAAGAGGAAAAGCTGATTGTTCAAGCACCTCAGCCGACAGATAAAGTCCAGAAAGTCATCGAGTTCGCAGAAAATCTGGATCTAACAGAAAAAATCAAAGGGAAAATCGATAATCAGGTCTATCTCGTTGAGATTAGCAAGATTCAACGCTTCTATATCGAGAATCGGAAGGTTCTAGCAGAAACCGCGAGTCAGACCTACAACATTGATTTGCGACTCTATCAAGTACTTGAACTCCTGCCAAGCAATTTTATCCAAATTTCCCAATCAGAAATCGTCAATATCGATTCCATCTCTCATCTCAAGCTCACGCCCAACGGTCTGGTAGAAATCTTTCTAAAAAACCAAAGCTTCACCTACTCTTCACGCCGTTACCTAAAAACCATCAAGGAGAAATTAGAACTATGAAAAAACAAGTATTTCACGACGCAGCTGCTGGTGTCCTCATCGGCCTCATCCTCTCTATCATCTTTTCACTCATTTATGCACCAAGTACCTACGCCCCGTTAAGTCCCGACTCTCTCATCGGACAAATGATGGCTCAACATCAGGTTCATGGTGCCCTGATCTTGCTCTACTGCACTCTTATCTGGGCAGCCATCGGTATTCTCTTCAACTTTGGTAAACGATTATTCAGCCGTGACTGGAGCATGCTTCGTGCGACGCTTTCCCATTTCTTCCTCATGCTGGCTGGCTTTGTCCCACTAGCAACTCTGGCAGGTTGGTTCCCCTTCCACTGGAATTTCTACCTCCAGCTCATTATCGAGTTTGCGATTGTCTACCTCATCATTTGGACTATTTCCTATAAAAGAGCATCAAAAAAAGTAGACCATATCAATCAACTCTTGGAGCATAGAAAATAGGAACTACCTAGGATAAATAAAAAGCCAAGCCGAAGCTCAACTTTCCAACTCATACAAATCTGCGATAATAGCTGCCACACGTTTGATATCTCCCAGCATACCTCGCATTTCAAAGTCAGCCAAGACAGGGAAACCAAAACGTTGACTGTATTGCTTGGCTGTCAGGCAGTATTGGTTATTAAAGTTACGATTTCCTGAACCAACCACACCAAAACACTTACTAGCATTATCACCATAGGCGATAAAATCCCCTACTGGTGTCGTCAAAATCTCGACATCTCCGTTATCCACGCCATTTCCACCTTCTAGGTAGGTCGGCAAAAAAGCAATATAAGGATGGTCCATTTCATAGAAATCGTGACCTTCCTTGACCAAATCCTTAATATGAATCTTTTGAACCTCAATTCCCTCGTACTGGGACAAGAGATAGTCTTTCAAGCGCGTCACAAAACTCTCAGTATTGCCGCTCAGACTAATATAGACTAAAGAAATTGTCTTCATATTTACCTCCATGATTT
This sequence comes from Streptococcus mitis 17/34, assembly GCA_000430305.1. GTDB lineage: Bacteria > Bacillota > Bacilli > Lactobacillales > Streptococcaceae > Streptococcus > Streptococcus mitis_AW. Next base: position 56,079 of record ASZZ01000001.1, on the reverse strand, counting down.
TATCTATAATCGAAAAATAACTACCAAGATTGTATCTTGATAGTTATTTTTTGTCAATACTTAGGCAAATTCTTCTGTTTCCTCTTCTTCTGCCAAGGCTTTCTGTTGACGCCACATCTTATAGAAGACGAGGGCTAGGAAAAGAACATTGATGACGATATAGAAAATGCTAACAGCTTGTGAAATAACACTTATCCCTAAACGCATGGTCTCATCGTGAACTAACTGCACAGCGTCTTGTAAAGTCACATAGCTATAAATCGAACCAATAATGGCTAGCAAAACATAGCGACATAAGTATAGTTTGCATATTGCAAATTCTTACGAACAAGGAAGACAATCGCTACTCCCACTAAAATAGCAGATAGCACAATCAAGGCCATATTAAAAATAGAATGAGTTGATTCTGCTACTCTATAGGTGTAATTAAGCTGGTCTTCTAATTGCTGAGCACTAACCCCTGCAACTTGTTTTTGAGCGGCACGAAGAGCTTCTTTGCTAGGCAAGGGACTCAACATTCCAAATAGAGACGTAGCTGAAATAAGAGCAGACAAGATTAGCAAGACCCATAGATAAATCGGTTTCTTTTTCATGATAGAACCTCCTGATATTATTATTGATATTATAGCACCTTTTGTAAGGGAATACAAATCTTATAGTATAGTTTCTACCTGTTTTCGGTAGGCTTTTGGCGATTTTCCGCACAATTTTCGGAACACTTTATAGAAATATCCAACGTTACTATAACCAACAGCATAACAAATATCTTCGATACTGTCACTAGTCGAAAGTAAGAGTTGCTGGGCAGCCTTAATGCGTTGTTTGTTTAGTAATTCTGCGAAAGTCGAATTGGTTTCTCGCTTAATCAACTGACCTAGATAGACAGGATTGATAAAAAGATCCTTACTGATATCCTTGAGCGAAAGTTCTTTCTGATAATCACACCCAATAACTTCCAGTACACTGACCACATTTTCATTCATGCGATATTGCCCAAAAAAGCGGGTCAGAGTTTCCTTAATATAAGGAACCAATTCATCAAAGGATTGAATAGCATGAATCGTTTTGACAATATCCGTTAAATCATCAGCTTTTAGATGTTCAAACAAGTGAAAAACATCCATGACAAACTGGATAAAAAGCTGTTTGGTAATCGGAACACGAGGTGTATTTTCAAGAACTACCTTCTCCAAGAGGTTCAACTCTTCTACGATTTGGTTGAGATCCCCCTGAATGATAACCCTATAAATCGGTTCGTAATAGGTAAAGAGACTCTCAGACTGTTTTAAATTTACAGAACCGTAAAAGAGAGCTTTCTCAGCATCCAGCTTCCAGCGTTCAAAGTGTTCTTGATAAGGAGCTTCAAAGAGTGTAACGACTAAACCATCTAGGGGTTGATCAGAAATAAAAATCTGCCAATCTTGTCCTAACACATAATATGGAATAGTGAAAGAACCTTGTTTTTCCTTGGATAGACCTATCCACCAGTTCTCCTTACCTCCTAAATAACTAACAAATCCAGCCTCATCTAAATCTTGACTGAGGGTCTGACTTTTCTTTCCTCTCTCGCTGAGCTGACCTGCAATCTTCTCCAGTAGATTACCCAACTCTACCTTATCTACTGGCTTGACCAAATAGTCCACCACACTAAGGTTCATGGCCTTTTTGACATAGTCAAACTCCTGATAACCTGAAAGCAGGATATAGGCTGCATCTGGTAAGATTTCTTTCATCTCCCGAATCATATCAAGCCCTGTTTTGTCGGGCATATTGACATCTGAAATGATGACATCGACAGGATTTTCCTGAACATATTCTAGGGCTTCATCGGCATGACTGGCTGTTGCGACGACCTCCATATCCCACTTATCAAAGGGAATCAAGCGTTTCAGACCTTCTGTCACCATGTACTCATCATCTACTAATAATACTTTATACATTTTCTCCCTTTCTACTCATCTTGAATTGTAATACGATACTGAACACCTGCTTGCTCTGCAGAATCTATAGTAATAGCATAGCGGTCCCCAAAATAGAGCACAAAACGCTCATGGACATTGACAATCCCGATAGACTGCTTTTGATCACTGTAGCTGGCTTGGTGTTCAAAATGTCTCTGACTTAATTTTTCTCGGAGATTTGCCAGCTTTTCAGACGACATACCACGTCCATTATCTACCACTAAAATTTCCACAAAACCATCCTGTTTAAGCGCCTTGATGCTAATCACATTATCTGTCCGTCTATGGTCAACACCATGCGCGAAATAGTTTTCTACCAGCGGTTGCAAGGTAAACTTAGGAATCTTCATATTCTCTAGTTCTGGGTCTATCTTGAAACCATAGGCAATAGATTTAGGATAGCGAACCATGCAGAGATAACTGTATTTACGGCAAAATTCTAATTCCTGTTTGAGAAGAGTTTCTCTTTCGTCAGAAATATTGTTACGCAAGAGACTACTGAACTCATAAATGATATCTGCCAACTCATCTTGACTCTGCATGACTGCGTACATACGCAAGAACTCCAGCGTATTATACATAAAATGAGGATTGATTTGCGCCTGTAGAGCTCGCATATTGGCATCTTTTTGACTGAGCTCTAGCTGATAAATATCATGGATATTCTTTTCCAAACGATCCAACATATCATTGGTGGTCTCTGCGATTAGGAGCAATTCCTGATCCTTTTCAAGCGTATCGATGCGGAGACCTTCTTCTCCTTGGGCAATAGCTTGGATGGAATCCACCAAATCCACTACCTGCTTTTGATAATTGGCAAAGGTCTGCCTCAAAGTCAGATAGAGAATGACAATAAAGAGAAGGCTCAAACCCACAATCAAAGCAGAGCTAGTCACTGTTCCTTGTAAAACAAAGTTTTTGGGAACTGCCACCTGAACCTGATAGCCATGAGAGGTCACACCAACAAACCAGTTCTCATGCTCCCTATTGACCCTCTCACCAATATGAAAAATCTCCGTATCAAAAGGCGATGTCACAGTCACAGCCATCGGGATATGACCTCGGGTATTGTCTACAGCATGATATAAGATTTCTGGGTCCAAGGAGATGTAAACAACCCCTATGGATTGATCCGTCGCTGGGTCTAAAATAGGCACTCCAAAACTATTAGCCTCCGGTTTAAAGCCTTCCGCAAGTACCGTATGACCACCTCTCTCATTTCTGCTCGAAATATAAACTTCTTTAAAGTCCTGCAAGACAATTGCAACACCCGTTATATAGTCATTCTGAACATACAGGTCATCGATATTTTCATACAGAGAAATAGAAGTTGACGAAGCTGCTTGATGCTCCAACAGCCAATAAAAATACTCAGATGTTGATAGACTAAAGTACTTATAAACCCCTTGTATCCTGTCTTGATTGGCTACTAAATCTTGCGCTAGCTGGGCTGACTCGCGATAATAATATTCCACCTCTTCGACTGTTCGAGTAGTTACACGCTGGGCTACTCTTTGAGCTTCCTTTTCCCGTGAATCCCAGTCAGCGTAAGAAAGTAAGATTGCAAAACTGGCAATAATAATGATCATAACTGAACTGTAGGTTCGCAGAAGCGTATGTAGCCAAAACTGCTTCATTCTATTTTGTCGCCAATTTTTCATGGATGCTTTCATAGACCGGTTCCAACATATCACTGATAAAGAAATGCCACATCCCAATTCCTACAAAGAAGAGAAGAGCAGGCATATAATAACCAATTGCTACAAGTAGCACAGTCCCAAGGAAAACCTTGGCCACAGCTGCTAGACTCATAAAGATGCCAATCAAGGATAGTTTGAGACTATTTCGATAGGACAAATCAAAATAAACTTGTAATTTCAAAGATACTGTATAAGCCAAAAAGAGCAGGGCAACTACTAGGACATTCAAAAAGGTCGCAATCAGATGAACAATAGTCTGATGAGGCAATTGCACCAAGAGATACAAGCCATAAACCAAAACTAGATCCACTCCTAGAAAGCTATAGAAAATCAGGTTGCTTGATACAAAATTTTGCTTGTAAAGAGACCACGCCTCCTTCAAACTGTATTCCCGAAAGCTATAACCACGTTCTGCATATAAACTCATCAAGGTGGCACTAGCTGGCGCTAGACCAAGGATAAGCCCTCCTGCTAAAGTTAATATCCAAAAGAAGGCTGTCGCAATCATCCCTAAAAAGAAACGATTAAAGACAAAGTCTAAAAATCTCCCCATGATATCCTCCTAAAAATAACTCTGAAACTATTATAGCATATTTCAAGCGTTTTCAAACACATAGACTATCCATTTACAATCCCACCAAACCGTGGTACAATGAGAATTGTGAGAAAATTATCAGGAGACAATTCATGAAAAATCTATCTTAACTACACTGCTTTTTGCAGTTCTTTACTTCCTCTGCATGGGGATTGGTGTCCTTTTAGGCAATCTCTTTGACCAAACTGGAAACATGTTTTATGCGCCTGCCTTTACTGGCCTTGTAGGCGGCAGCGTCTATATGATCCTAGTCGCAAAAGTTCCGCGATTTGGAGCCATTACCACTATCGGCCTTGTCATGGCCCTCTTTTTCTTGGGAACTAAACACGGTGCTGGTGCCTTCCTTCCTGGAATTATCTGTGGCCTCCTAGCAGATGGAGTAGCTAACCTCGGAAAATACAAGGACCAAACAAAGAACCTCCTTTCTTTCCTTATTTTTGCCTTTAGCACATCAGGACCAATCTTGCTTATGTGGATTACTCCCAAAGCCTATATGGCTACCCTTCTGGCAAGAGGAAAATCGCAAGAATATATCGACCGTATCATGGTCGCACCAAATCCTGGAACTGTCCTTCTATTTATCGCAAGTATTGTCATCGGAGCCTAGTGGGTGCCTTGATTGGACAAGCCTTAAGTAAAAAATTGGCACAAAAAATCTGATTACTAAAAAAGAGCCGCACGGCTCTTTTTATTTATGACTCAATTTCTTGGTCAGGAAATCTCCCAAGAATTGGATCGCAAAGATAATCAAAATGATAATGATGGTTGCCAAGATAGTCACATCATGATTGTAGCGGTTAAATCCATAAGCGATAGCTACGTTACCAATACCACCTGCTCCGACCGCTCCGGCCATAGCTGTTTCACCAACAAGTGAAATCAAGGTCACAGTCGTCACACGGATCAAATCTGGCAAACCTTCTGATAGGTAAACACCCACGATGTCCCAGAAGGTCGCTCCGCTAGCTTGAGCCGCCTCAATGACACCACCATCTAGCTCAGCCAATACCACCTGTACTTGACGGGCAAAGAAGGCAAAGACTGCAAAAGATAGAGGTACGATAGCCGCATTTGGACCAATGCTTGTTCCTACGATTAGATGAGAGAAGGGTGACAAGACTGCCAAGAGAATGATAAATGGTACCGCACGGAAAATAGAGGTAATCTTATCCAAAATCCAAAAAACGACCTTATTTTCCAAAACACCACCCGGCGCTGTCAAGACAAGGAAGAGCCCTGCTACCAGTCCCAAGAGCCCTCCGATGATGAAGGAAAGAACTGTCATATAAAGGGTTAGGTAGATGGCTGTTCCCCAGCCTGCTTGACCAGCCCAGCCCATTTTATAGACATTTGGTAAATAGGTTTCAATCAATGATTCCATCTTACTGTCCTCCCTTCAATACTTTTAGCTGCACGCCTGCTTGACGAATGGCTTCTTGGGCACCTGCTAGCGCTGCTTTTTCACCTGACAAGACCACCACCAATTCTCCAACAGGAGTACCATCGAGGATTTCGATATTCCCATAGAGGATATTAGCCGTTACTTGATAATGCTTGTACAATTCATTCAAAAGTGGCTCGTCTGTTGAAGAACCTGCATACTTGAGTTGCACCAAGAGACTGTTTTCAGACAAGTGTTCCACGATTTCTTGCTTCTCAATCTTAACCATGGCTTCATCAATACCTGTAGCTGTTGAGATAAAGTCTTGAGTCAAGGGTTGTTTAGGGTCTGAGAAGATTTCAAGAACACTACCCTCTTCAATCAAATGCCCATCCTGCATCACTGCCACACGATTGGCAATGTCTTTGACAATCTGCATTTCATGCGTAATCAAGACAACCGTCAAGCCTAATTTTTGGTTCAAATCTTGCAACAAGGCCAAAATCTGCTTGGTAGTCTTAGGATCAAGGGCAGAAGTCGACTCGTCTGAAATCAAGATTTTTGGATCATTGGCCAAGGCACGCGCAATGGCCACACGCTGCTTTTGCCCTCCAGATAGTTGTGAAGGGTAGTTTTCAGCACGGTCTGCCAAGCCAACCAAGTCTAGCAACTTGGCTACTTTAGCCTTCTTTTCTTCCTTGCTGAGTCCAGAGTGTTTGAGGGCAAAGGCTACATTCTCTTCTGCTGTCTTTTGACTCATCAGGTTAAAATGCTGGAAAATCATTCCTATATCTTGACGTTTACGACGCAACTGCTCTGCCGTCAAGGTCACCTTACCATCAAAAATCACATCGTCATCAATAGTAATTTTGCCTGCAGATGGTTTTTGCAAGAGGTTAATCACCCGTACAAGGGTTGATTTCCCTGCTCCAGAATATCCAACGATTCCGTAGATATCCCCTTCTTGGATGTGAATGGTCACATCCTTGACCGCTGTGATAGTTCTCTTCTTTTGGTGAAAAGTCACATCGATCTGATCTAACTTGATAATATCTCTACTCATAGCTTCTAATCAGCTCCTCTACTAATTCAATATGGGTGTAGTAATCAGCGATTCGCACGTTCTCATCTCCACCGTGGTCTCGGCTATTGGCATTTCCTAAACCGAAGGCCACCATTGGCACCTCTAGGGCATCAAAGACCGTATGCATTGGCCCTGTCCCAGCTGTAGTCGGCAAGACTGAAACGCCCTGTGGATAGAATTTCTTGGCCAACTCGATCACATTAAGAATGGCTGGCGCGCTCATATCGCTGCGATAGCTCATCTCTCCCAATGTATAGTATAATTCTACCTTATCAAAGCCATTTTTGTCTAGCTGTTTCCGAATTTTTTCCAGAACATCATGCGGTTCTAGGCCAGGAACCAAACGAACCTCTAGCTTAGCGCTGGCTTCTGCAGGCAAAATCGTTTTGACTCCTTGTCCTTGATAACCTGACTGAATCCCTTCGATATTAAGCGCTGGCTCGAAAAAGAACCGTTTTAGAAAGGCTGCACGGTCCTCTTGTAAGAGAGGCAATTCCAAACCATAAATCTGGCTGATTTCCCCTGGATTTCGTTGGGCGTAAGTGTCCACCAAGGCCAATTCTCGTTCATTTGGCTCCTGCACTTCTTCGTACAAGCCTTCAACCAAGATACGGCCATCTGCCGCACGAAGAGACTGTAGGGCTTGAAGGAGATACCATGGAGCTGACTCCACAACCCCACCATAACTAGAGTGGATATCGACATCAGCACTTTTTACCTTGGCATCAAAGGTTACAATCCCCTTATTTCCACCAGAAATTTCTAGCTGTTCCAAGGCATTTTTGGTCCCTTGTTCCCAGACCAATAAATCCGCTCCACGGAGTTTGTCCGCATGTTTTTCCAGATACTTATCTAGGTCTGTCGAAGCCGATTCCTCTGCTCCCTCCATGATAAAACTGATATTGACAGGCAGATCATCATGGTGCTGCATATATTTTCTCAAAGCACTCAAACGAGCCGTGATATGACCCTTGTCGTCATCAACCCCACGCCCATACATGAAACCATTGCGCACCGAAAGAGAAAAGGGATCCTCTGTCCACACCTGATCCCCATCCGCTGGCACAGTGTCATAGTGGTTATAGAAAATCAAGGTCTTGGCATCTGGACGTGAACTCTTGAAATGCGCCATGACAAAGGGCGCCGTATAGCTCTCATCAATCTCCACTTCAGCCCCAACACGCTTGAAAATCTCACCCAGATAATTTGCGACTTCCTTAAGTCCTACCTGCTGGGCAAAGACTGATTTCTTAGAAATCAAGATACGCAAAACCTCAAAATAATGCTGGGCTACATGATCTTTTTCAAATTTTTCAATCTGTTCTTGTTCACTAGGAAAAACCATATTCTCTCTACCTTTCTATGAACTACTCTTCCTGACAATCCATGCTCTATACAAAAGCAAGAGGTGGAATTCTCTCTCCCACCTCCCTGTTTCTTATTACCAAACTGGTTGATCCAAACCGTCTGATGTTTCTTCGATAACTTTTTTCACGTCATCTGTGTGGTAAGCTGCGATCACTTTCTTGATAGCATCAGCCTTAGGTGATGTTTCCCAATCTTTTTTCGCAACGATGATGTTGTACCATTGTTTTGAGTTTTCATCAGCTTGTTCTTTGAAAAGTGCTTTCTTGTAATCCAATTTTGCTTCTGTAACGAAGGTATTGTTTACAACGGCAGCGTCAACTGATGACAATGAACGAGCTGTTTGGCTAGCGTCCAATTCAGTGATTTTCAAGTTCTTTGGATTTTCTTTGATGTTAGCAACTGTTGCAAGAGCAGTTCCTGAAACGTCCAATTTAATCAAGCCAGCTGATTGAAGCAAGTAAAGCGCACGGCTTTCGTTTGTAGCATCGTTTGGTACAGCGATTTCTCCGTTTGCTGGGATGTCTTCTACTTTAGTGTACTTGTTGTCACTTCCATTCAAACCTGAGTAAAGACGGATGGGAGAGATGTAAGTATCTGCAATCGCTACAAGGTCTTTCCCGTTTTCTTTGTTCCAGTTGTTCAAGAAATTATAGTGTTGGAAAGCGTTCAAATCTACTTCACCATCGGCAGTTGCCTTATTTGGTTGTGAATAGTCTGTGAACTCTGTAAATTCCAAGGTAATGCCGTCTTTTTTAACCAATTCTTGGATTTTGTCCCAACGTTTTTCTTCAGAACCGCTACGGTTAACAGTTGCGATTTTGATAGTTGTTGCATTGTCTGCTTTCTTTTCTGAGTTTCCGCAAGCTGCAAGAGCCAAACCTGCGACTGTAGCAAGGGCTGCTACACCAAGCCATTTTTTGATTTTCATGATTCTTTCTCCTTAAAAATAATACCGTACTAGTATCTCACAATTTGTTTGATTTCACAAATTGTTATTAGATAGTCAGATATATAGTTTAAAACTATATCCCTAAAAACTGAGAAATCATCCACCTTATTCAGAATGGATGATTTCAAGAAATTATTTAATATCAGCTTCTGCTGGTAGGTAAGTGTCTCCGAAGAATTGTTTAGACAACTTTTCAAGAGTTCCGTCTTTGTAGAGTTCTTGGATACGTTTGTCTACAAATGTTTTCAACTCATCTTGACCTTTGGCAAGAAGTGGGTAAACGTAAGGTTGTTGGTCGCTTGGAAGTTCAATCACTTTCAAGTTGTCCAAACCTTGGTCCTTGATGACTGTTTCAACACCAATTTTATCAAAAATCTTGTAGTCAAACTGGCTATCGCTCAAGCGTCCCATGATTTGTTGGAAGTCCGCTTTAGTATACTTTAGGACAGTTGGATTATCTGAATGTTGTTTGTTGTAGTCTTCTAGCTGTTTAGCAGATGTTGTCCCTTGAACAACTTCTGTTGATTTTCCACCGATATCATCAAGCGATTTGATGCTAGGGTCATCTTTTTTCACTACAAGAACGTTAGGGTTTTTAGCAGTTGGAGCTGCATAAAGGTATTTTTCAGCACGTTCTTTAGTGTAGCTGATGTTGCTAACAGCCATATTGTAACGGTCAGCATCAAGTCCTGCAAAGACTCCTGACCACTCTGTCTTCTCAAACTTGACATCATACTTGTCAGAGTCTTTAAAGATAGCGCGAACCACTTCAATCTCGTAACCAGTCAATTCGCCATTTTCTTCATAGTTGAATGGTTTTGGTGTAGCATTAGTTGCAACGATAATTTCTTTCTTGCTAGCTGTTGCTCCTTCTTTCTTAGCACCGCCTGAGCAAGCTGCTAACACACCTGCAGCAACAAGCCCTAGGGTAGCAAGAGATGAGTATTTAACGATTTTTTTCATGTCATTTCCTCCAAAATAGAATACCTTATAATCTTAACAGAAAAAGAGCATTTACGCCATTATATGATATCTATCTCTGTGATAAATTTTTTTTATGGCTAATTTAAAAGACCAAGCGCAAGACGGCAATCAAGACTACTCCGAAGAGAACCGTTCCGACTAGATTACGGTAGCGAAAGGCTACCCAAGCCGTTGGAAAGACTGCTAAGAAGTCCAGCCATTTGATTTGAGGAAGGCTACCAACCTTGCCTGTCACTACGCTTGAAAGAATCAAGGCAAAGATAATAGAAACGGGCAAGAACTTCAAAAAACGCTCAACGATTGCAGGCAAACCCTTATACTTGACCAAGATGAAGGGAATCATACGGGGAATCCAGGTCACCAAGCCAGAGAAAAGAACTGCTAATAAAAGATACTTACTGACCATCTAAAACCACCCCCATTGTACAACCAAGTAGCGTCGCAAACAGAACAGCTAGTGACTGAGACACCACTGTCAAAAGTAAAAAGAAGGACACCGCAACAACTGCTAGGATAATGAGCAGATTGCGGACAGGAATCCGTCTTTGCATAATCTGGAATTGCGAAGCAAAAATTCCTATGAACATCCCAACCAGGGCAAAATCTAAACCAAAGATTTCTGGATTTGGCAGCAGACCACCCAGAGCCGTTCCGACAACTGTTCCCACAAACCAAGCCACATAGCTGTTGAGATTGTTCCCGTGCATCCACATAGGATTGACCTTGTCTGTATGGGCCAATTCGCCCATCAAAACGCCATAAGTCTCATCCGTCAAGATACTAGACATACCGATATTGTGCCAGAGACTGGTATGACGGAAATAAGTCGACGCATGTAAACTCAACAAAAAGAGACGTAAATTAATCAAAAAAAACCGTCATGGCAATAGCTGCTACAGGTGCTTGAACCGCAATCAGAGCCAACATGGCAAACTGGGCACTCCCAGCATAAACAAAGAGGCTCATCAAGCCCATCTCAACAGGTGTCACATAGGGCGCACCGATAATTCCACAGGCCAGTCCGATACTGACATAACCAAGGGCCGTGGGCATAGCTGCCTGCGCCCCCTCCCAAAATCCTTTTTCTTTCATCTTTCTCCTCATATTGTCTTAATAAATGGGCTGAATCAGTTCCAGCCACAGCATGGACTATTATAACACATTCAGGAAAGAGAAAAAAGTCTGCTGATTGTAATCAGACAGACTCCATTTTATTCCATAGTATCAAAAGCGAGGCTTGGTTTGGCATTGAGGTCCAAGCTTGCAAAATTTTCTTTGTTCCACTCGCTGACGCTGGCATAGGCAATCATACCTGCATTGTCTCCGCAGAGGCGCAGAGGGGGATGATGACATTGACATCTTTTATTTCAGTTGCTAGGCGTTCCCTGAGACCTTTATTAGCTGCCACACCACCAGCCACGACAAGGGTTTTAACAGGGTATTTCTCCAAAGCCTTCTTGGTTTTTGCCATAAGAATATCCAGGACAGCTGCTTGAAAGGAAGCACACAAATCCTCTGTGGACAAGCTTTCTCCCTTTTGCTCGGCATTGTGGTGAAGATTGATAAAGGCAGATTTCAAACCTGAGAATGAAAACTCCAGATTATCTTCCTTAATCATGGCACGAGGGAAATCATAAATATCCTGTCCCTGATGAGCTAGCTCGTCAATCTCACGACCGGCAGGATAGGTCAAGCCCATTACGCGGCCGACCTTATCATAAGCCTCACCAACCGCGTCATCTCGCGTTTCTCCAACAATCTTATAATCCCCAGCCTCAGAAACATAGACCAGCTCTGTGTGCCCACCACTTACTAAAAGTGCTAACAAGGGAAACTCCAAAGGCTCTACGCTCTGAGCTGCCATGAGGTGACCAGCCATGTGGTTAACGGGAATCAGCGGAAGCCCATGTGCCCAAGCAAAGGCCTTAGCCGCTGACAAACCAACGAGTAAGGCTCCAACCAAGCCTGGTCCATAGGTAACCGCGACAGCCGTTACATCCTCTTCGGTAATCCCTGCTTCTGCCAGTGCCTCCACGATACAGGCTGTAATGACCTCGACATGGTGACGACTAGCTACTTCTGGCACTACGCCCCCAAAACGTTTGTGACTCTCAATTTGACTAGCAATGACATTGGACAAGAGCTCATCGTCGTTTTTCAAGACAGCGACACTGGTCTCATCACAGGATGTCTCAAATGCTAAAATATATCTATCCTTCATCTATTTCTCTCTTCATGATGATGGCGTCCTCGACTGGGTCATGGTAGTAGGCCTTTCGCTCAGCGATGACCGCCATCTGTTCTTTCTTGTAAAATGCTTGCGCTCGTTGATTTGACTTTCTGACTTCGAGGAAAATCTCCTTGTCTGCTGGTAATTGAGTAAACAAAGCCGAGGCAATCCCCTGACCCTGATAGGCTCCTTTGACAGCGATTTGCAGGACTTCTGCTTCAAAAAGATTCTCCTGAACAGCTAAAAATCCAATCACCTCTGCCCCATCATAAGCCAGAGTATACCAAGTCTGGTCTTGGGAAAGGTCTGCTTGGATTTGTTCCAGCGTCCAAGGACTGACTGGGTAAACAGCTGCCATGACAGCGTAGATGGCTTGAGCCAGGGCAGGTTGCTGTTGGATTCGTTTGATTTCTATCATAGGCGTTTAATATAAGACTCGCCAGACTCAGTATGGTTCTTAAGCCAGTTTTCCTCTGCCTCAACACGTTTAAGATAATTCGGCACAAAATCATGCAAGGAGTCTGCTTCCTTGTCCCAGGCCAAAAGAGCTAGATTGGCTGCATTAGGCAAGGTTTCTTTGAAATTAGTCCTTGGCAAGTGTTCTTGAATCTGCTCAACAAAGGGGCCAACTTCTCCGACAAAGGTTACCTGACTAGCACCCTTGATTAACTCAATCACTCGCTCAAAAGGCAGGTGCGCTTCTGGCATGACAGGCTGAGCATTTTCATAAAACCCTGCATAGACATTGTTGCGACGCGCATCCATCAAAGGAACGAACAAGCCTTCTTGCTGGTATGGCACCAGAGCTAAGAGACTCGACATACCAACCAACTCGATGTTCAGAGTGTGAGCTAAGGTTTTGGCAGTCGCTACCGCAATTCGCAAGCCTGTATAGCTACCCGGCCCTTCAGCCACCACGATTCGATCCAAATCCTTGGGTGTCCAGTCCAAACTTGCCATCAAAAAATCGATGGCAGTCATAAGGGTAATACTGTGATTTTTCTTGATATTAATCGTCGTCTCGGCAAGAACCTGCTTGTCCTCTAAAATAGCGAGAGAAAGAGCCTTGCTGGACGTATCAAAAGCTAATACTTTCATAACACATTCCTATCTTTTTGTCTGCTTACTATTATACTACAAAAGCTGGCACATGGGAATTTTCTTTATTCCCAAACAAAAATGCCCCAGTATGAGCAGGGCATCTAAGCATTTAATCCAAAGTAAAATACAAACCAAACGACATAGGTTATAAGGAGAAGAAAGATCGAGTAGAGAGTCACAAAGGTAATTTTCCACAAGAGCTTGCTTTGTCGGCGTTCCATTTTGGCAAATAGAAGATTCCCCGCATAAACACAAGCAACAAAAACAATAAAAGCCACCAAGCGGACTCCGATAGCAAAATAAAATAAGTTATACATAGGGCAACCTCCTTGACTTAAAAACTATAGGGAATTATGACAAACGATAAATTCCACTCCCATTATCAAGATAACATACTTTCTTTATTTTTGCAAACGCTTCCTAATGAGTGACTCTGTGACTTTCTCGTTCCCGTCTTTTACTAATTTTTCATTTTGTGGTATAATTGAAATAATTGTAACGAATCAAGGTCAATCTAGACAAAAAATGGAATGAAATCAAGCAAATATCTGCTAAAAGTTTGGAATAAGCTGACCTGTAAATAGAAAGGAACTATATGATTTACAAAGTTTTTTATCAAGAAACAAAAGAACGTAGCCCACGTCGCGAAACAACACGCGCACTTTACCTAGACATCGATGCCAGCTCAGAACTTGAGGGTCGTATCGCTGCTCGTCAACTTGTCGAAGAAAATCGCCCAGAGTACAATATCGAGTATATCGAACTCTTGTCTGACAAATTGCTAGATTACGAAAAAGAAACTGGCGCCTTCGAAATCACGGAGTTCTAATATGGCCTATACTCTTAAACCTGAAGAAGTTGGCGTTTTTGCCATCGGTGGTCTGGGAGAAATCGGGAAAAATACATACGGGATTGAATACCAAGATGAGATTATCATCGTCGATGCTGGGATTAAATTCCCAGAAGATGACTTGCTGGGTATCGACTACGTCATTCCTGATTATTCTTACATCGTAGACAATATCGACCGCGTCAAGGCTGTTTTGATTACCCACGGACACGAGGACCACATCGGTGGGATTCCATTCCTGCTCAAGCAAGCAAATGTCCCTATCTATGCTGGACCGCTTGCCTTGGCTTTGATCCGTGGGAAGCTCGAAGAACACGGCCTCTTGCGCAATGCCAAACTTTACGAAATCAACCACAACACTGAGTTGACCTTTAAAAATCTTAAGGCAACTTTCTTTAGAACCACTCACTCTATTCCAGAGCCTTTGGGAATTGTTATTCATACTCCTCAAGGGAAAATCGTCTGTACGGGTGACTTCAAGTTCGACTTTACTCCAGTTGGAGAACCTGCGGACTTGCACCGTATGGCTGCCCTTGGTGAAGAAGGCGTGCTCTGTCTCCTGTCTGACTCAACAAATGCGGAAGTGCCAACCTTTACCAACTCTGAAAAAGTCGTTGGCCAGTCCATCATGAAGATTATCCAAGGCATTGAAGGACGTATCATCTTTGCATCCTTTGCCTCAAATATCTTCCGTCTCCAGCAAGCAACTGAAGCTGCTGTTAAGACTGGACGTAAGATTGCGGTCTTTGGTCGTTCTATGGAAAAGGCCATTGTCAACGGAATCGAACTTGGCTACATCAAAGCTCCTAAGGGAACCTTTATCGAACCAAATGAAATCAAAGACTATCCTGCCGGCGAGGTTCTCATCCTCTGTACAGGTAGTCAGGGGGAACCTATGGCGGCCCTCTCTCGTATCGCCAACGGAACCCACCGTCAGGTACAACTCCAACCAGGCGATACGGTTATCTTCTCTTCAAGTCCTATCCCTGGAAATACCACTAGCGTTAACAAGCTGATTAACATCATTTCAGAAGCTGGTGTCGAAGTTATCCACGGTAAGGTTAACAATATCCATACATCTGGACACGGTGGTCAGCAAGAGCAAAAACTCATGCTCCGCTTGATTAAGCCAAAATACTTCATGCCTGTCCACGGTGAATACCGCATGCAAAAAGTCCACGCTGGACTAGCAGTGGATACTGGTGTTGAGAAGGACAATATCTTTATCATGAGCAATGGTGATGTGCTTGCCCTTACTGCTGACTCAGCTCGTATCGCAGGTCATTTCAACGCCCAAGACATCTATGTCGATGGCAATCGTATCGGTGAAATCGGTGCTGCTGTCCTTAAAGATCGTCGTGATCTATCTGAAGACGGTGTCGTTCTGGCAGTCGCAACTGTTGACTTCAAATCGCAGATGATTCTGTCTGGCCCAGACATCCTCAGCCGAGGCTTTGTCTACATGAGAGAATCGGGTGACTTGATTCGCCAAAGCCAGCGTATCCTCTTCAATGCCATTCGTATCGCATTGAAAAACAAGGATGCTAGCGTGCAATCTGTCAATGGTGCCATTGTCAACGCCATTCGCCCCTTCCTCTATGAAAATACAGAACGTGAACCGATTATCATCCCGATGATCCTCACACCAGATGAAGAATAAAGCAAGAAAACAGCCCCGATTTTCGGAGCTGTTTTTCTCTATGCTTTCTTTTCTTGATTTTTAGAAATACTACGATTTTTACCTTCCAGATACACCATCAAAATAGAAATATCTGCTGGATTTACACCCGAAATACGGCTAGCTTGACCGATGGTTTCTGGATTGATGAGTTTGAACTTCTGACGGGCTTCTGTCGCGATAGAATCAATATCATCCCAGTCGATATTAGCTGGAATACGTTTTTCTTCCATGCGTTTCATCTTAGCAACCTGATCCATAGCTTTGGAAATATAGCCTTCGTACTTGATTTCTGTTTCAATCAATTCGATAATCTTGTCATCCAAGTCCTCTGCAGCTGGTCCGATGAAGGCCACCACATCTTGGTAAGAAACTTCTGGACGACGAAGGAATTCCTTGGCTGTTACTGCATCTGTCAACGGCTTGAAGCCCATCTCCTCAACCTTAGCATTGGTTTCCTTGACTGGCTTGAGTTTGATACTGTCGAGACGCTTCATCTCATTGTCAAATTGATTTTTCTTGATTTCAAAGCGAGCCCAGCGTTCATCATCCACAAGGCCAATCTCGCGTCCCATCTCTGTCAAACGCATATCGGCATTGTCATGGCGAAGAATGAGACGGTACTCAGCACGACTGGTCAAGAGACGGTAGGCTCAATGGTTCCCTTGGTCACCAAGTCGTCAATCATCACCCCGATATAACCGTCACTGCGCTTCAAAATCAACTCAGGCTTGCCTTGGATTTTCAGAGCCGCATTGATACCAGCGATAATCCCTTGACCAGCAGCTTCTTCGTAACCTGACGTTCCATTTGTCTGACCAGCAGTGAAGAGTCCTGAGATTTTCTTGGTTTCCAAAGTCGCACGCAATTGGTGAGGCAAGACCATGTCGTATTCAATGGCATAACCTGTTCGCATCATCTCTGCATTTTCCAAACCTTTGATAGAATGAACCAGCTCACGCTGTACATCCTCTGGCAGACTAGTTGATAGGCCTTGAACATAGACTTCCTCTGTATTGCGCCCTTCTGGCTCAAGGAAGAGTTGGTGGCGTTCCTTGTCCGCAAAGCGCACAATCTTGTCCTCAATCGACGGACAGTAACGAGGTCCCACTCCCTTGACCACACCTGTAAACATAGGCGCACGGTGGAGATTGTTTTGGATAATCTCATGACTGGTACCGTTGGTGTAGGTCAACCAGCATGGCACTTGGTCCTTGACATAGTCCTCATCACGTGAAGTGTATGAGAAATGATTAGGCGCTTCGTCCCCTGGCTGGATTTCTGTCACGTCGTAATTGATAGACGAAGCCTTGACACGTGGAGGGGTCCCTGTCTTGAAACGACCGATTTCGAGGCCCAATTCCTTGAGGTTATCAGCTAGGTTAATCGAAGCTAGGCTATGGTTTGGCCCTGATGAATACTTGAGGTCTCCGATGATGATTTCCCCACGAAGGGCAGTTCCTGTCGTCACGATAACAGCCTTAGCAGCATATTCTTGATGGGTAGCTGTACGCACACCGACAACCTTGCCATCTTCGACCAAAATCTCATCAATCATGGTTTGACGAAGGGTCAAATTTTCTTGATTTTCGACTGTCTTACGCATCTCCTTAGAGTAAAGTTCCTTGTCAGCCTGCGCACGAAGGGCACGAACAGCTGGCCCCTTCCCTGTGTTGAGCATCTTCATCTGGATATAAGTCTTGTCAATGGTCTTGGCCATCTCGCCACCGAGGGCATCGACTTCACGCACGACAATCCCCTTGGCTGATCCACCAATAGAGGGGTTACAAGGCATGAAAGCCAGCATTTCAATGTTGATGGTCGCAAGCAAGACCTTACAACCCATACGGCTAGCAGCTAAAGAAGCCTCAACCCCAGCGTGTCCCGCACCAATTACAATAATATCGTATTCTTCTGTAAAATTATAAGTCATGTTTTCTCTCCTATTCCTCAAGATGAATGTGTCTTAGTTGGCCGTCCCAATCTGGTAGAGCTGTTTTCAAAAAAGCTGGAACTAGCTGGATATTCTGGAGCTGATCCAAGTCAATCCACTCACAGGGCTGTCTTTTTTCATCTTCCTGCATGATCAATGGGGCATCCTCAAGCAAGTCCACTAGATAATGAAACTCGATGTTGTGATAGGAAACACCGTCTTGTTCAAAACGATTTTCAACCACGAAAGCTAGCTGCCCAGCTTGAGCTCGGACACCTAATTCTTCCCTCACTTCACGGACTACCGCGTCTTCCGTGCTTTCATTGACTTGAATCGCACCGCCAATAGTATAATACTTGCCCTTGGCTTTGGTAACTAGGAGCTTGCCATTTTGGAGAATCAAGGCTGTTGCCCGAACGCCAAAAACCGTATTGTCTACTTTTGTCCGAAAGTCTTGTTGAGTCATTCTTGTCCTTTCCTCTAAACGACACAAAAACAGTCAAAACTCCAAAGAAGTGCAGGACAAAAAAGCCTGCAACATCCATGAGCTTTGACCATCATTTCTATTGCTTTTATTATTGTAGCAAATTGAGAAAATTTGTCAATCTAAATGTACTGACAAACTTGTCCATCGCGGTAAGCATTGTCAATCAAACCTCCACCGAGACACTCATCGCCATCGTAAAAGACAACTGCCTGACCTGGTGTGATCGCACGCTGTGGCTCTGCAAAGATGACCTCTGCCTTGTCTCCTTTGACATGGACGGTCACCTTAGAATCAGGCTGACGGTAGCGGAATTTAGCCGTACATTCCAACGTAAACTCTTCTGGCATTTCACGAGTAAAGTGGACTTGACTGGCTTCTAGGCTGGTTGACATGAGCGAATCATGGTAGAAACCTTGTCCGACATAGAGGATATTCTTGCTTAGGTCTTTTCCGACAACGAACCAAGGGGCATTGTCACCGCCGTGTTGTCCACCGATACCGAGTCCGCCACGCTGACCAATAGTATAATACATAAGGCCTGCATGCTCGCCCATATCGCGACCATCCACTGTCATCATGCGACCAGGCTGAGCTGGCAGATAGTTGCTGAGGAAGTTTTTAAAGTTCTTTTCTCCGATAAAGCAAATCCCTGTCGAGTCTTTCTTCTTAGCCGTCGCCAGGCCTGCTTCTTCTGCTAGTCTGCGAACTTCAGGCTTTTCCAAATGTCCCAGTGGGAACATGGTTTTTTGAAGTTGTTCTTGCGACAGTTGGCTGAGGAAATAAGTCTGATCCTTGCCATTGTCCACGCCACGAAGCATGTGAACAGTGCCATCCTCATCACGCGCCACTCGAGCATAGTGCCCAGTCGCTACATAGTCTGCCCCCAAGGTCATGGCATAGTCCAAAAAGGCCTTGAACTTAATTTCCTTGTTACACATAACATCTGGATTTGGCGTGCGCCCTGCACGGTATTCCGCTAGGAAATACTCAAAAACGCGGTCCCAATACTCTTTTTCAAAGTTGACAGAGTAGTAAGGAATGCCAATCTGGTCTGCTACCGCAGCCACATCCTTGTAATCTTCGGTCGCCGTACAGACGCCGTTTTCATCTGTGTCGTCCCAGTTCTTCATGAAGATACCGATCACATCGTAGCCCTGCTCCTTGAGAAGAAGAGCCGTCACCGACGAATCAACACCACCACTCATCCCCACAACAACACGTGTTTTAGAGTTATCACTCATGGTAAGTCTCCCATCTATTCGTTTATTCACGATTGAAGGTCGTGTGTGCTTCACGATTGAAGGTCGCTTGAGCAGTATTCATTATAACACGCTTGGTTAGAGAAGACAAGGAAGAGGATGATAATCTACCAAGCTCTGTTTTTAAATACATTTCAAGTCCAAACTATTCTTTATAGAAAAAAGTCCTATAAATTCGAGCAATAGTTAAAATACAAACAAATATAATTCCCAAAATAGATAATACTATTTTCACAAAACTCATTTCCGAACCTATGACATATATATGAAAAAGAGGGGCTAGTCCTACACATATATACAATAGATAATTTATAAAGTTTATCTCACCAATTCCTGCAAAAAAAATGTTTCATTTTAAATATCCCAATTTTACCTTTCGTCTTTATAATCCACTCGCAAATCTATTGACTTCTCTTTTTTTTGAAAAATCTTGACAGCAAATTTACTCCACTTAATGCCACTAAAATTTCAATGGGCAAAAAATAGTAATCCCATATCAAATGAGAAATCAGCAATGTTAGAAATAGTATACAGTCAATATAACTATTCTGAAAATACTCTGTAATTACATAATACAGAAACACCACAACCATCAACATTAAAACAACCATCATAATACTATCATCCTGTCCTTCTCACTAATGCTACTTCCAAAATTTAATTTTTTTATGACTTAGTAACGCAATTCCAATTAGCAATACACCTAAAATAAATAAAAATATCTCCCAAAATTTATTCTCAGTTTTAATGAAAGGTATAAGATACATACTAACCAATATGAAACTTACTCCTAAAAGGGCAGAGACCACTCTGACTTTATCACTTAGTTTAAACATATTTGATTCCCCATAAAATAAGTAAGTGCTCCATTTACTGCAACAGTTCTCCAAAAGAAAGCAAGCTCTTGTATAGATATAATACTCCATTAAGTTACACCATCTCTTCATTACCTAACTAAAAGGCTCTTCTTTGCCTAATCATATTTTATAGATGAACAAATTTGTAAACTTAATTACTTCAAATAACTTCATTTACTGAACTTACAAGACGAACCTAGATTATCTTCTTATTGCTAATAAATATTCTTCGTGATTTCATCTTATCATACTCTCTGTTCATACAGAAATTAAAATTATTTCTTAACCAACTGGTATAATAGTAAAACTCTAACTGATTGATTTTAATAAGCTTCACTCTAATTTGATTAACCTTTTCTGGCCAGTTATGATTTTTACTAATAGTAATTTCATACATCAGTAACTCGGCAAGGCCTGTACACAGAAGGGGGTTCTGAAAATCTTCAATTTTTTTCAAAATATCCTCAAAGATCTCGCTATCCGTTAAAAAGGTGGATTGGTTAATCGCATCATACAGCAGAATACACATTAAGTCAGAATACCTTAGCTCTGATTTTTGTATTTTATCCTTTAACGTATTGGTCAAATCCCTGTCAAACGAATCTTCTTTTTGCCATTTATTTTGATTAAAAAGAAATTCTGTCTTATTAAAAACGAGATGGTTGATATCCATTATATTCCAAAAAAATATTGTTATAAGCACAATTAGGACGATAGGCATTTTAAAAATAAAGGCTATGATAATGGCTATCTCAAGAATAAAACTCCATATAATTCTAGATTTCAAATCATCAGTAGATAAACTTTTACGGTGGAATGAAAAATAGGGTGAGAATCTCACATTTACTTTCTTCTTTCCTATAAAAATAAAAGGAAAAATTGTAATAAGACCTTCTTTCTTGTATACATCTTTCAATGCATATAGTAGGTCTAAAACTATTTTTGAGAAAATCAAACTACAGAAAGTAAGACCCATACTGATAACAAAATCAAGGGGAATTTCTAAATTCAATAGCAAGTTATTCACTAGGACATGCAACTCTAACCACAAGCCTAAAAAAGGGAGCATTAGTAAGAAAACAATTAATTTACGCATCATAATTTTACAGTGTCCTTATCTTTTTTAATTTTGCATAAATCATCATTGCTATGATTAACATCAAAAAAACGACATCCATTCAAATAATAAACTTTTTAGACAAACAATTACTTCAATATTATGTTTTAAAAAGAAGAATCCCTTGTATATTTTCAATTTATGTTACTTCTTATTTTTAAATAATTCATACTCTTTTTCTCTGATAAAGGGAAGTGAAAAATTAGAAAAAATTAGTAGAATTGAAAACAGATATTCGTCTTTTTGTATCACTAAAACATAACCTAAAAATATATAGACCATCAAATCTAGTGCTAAAAGAGAAAATATCCTCCTTTTCATTACCTTACTTTCTTAAAGATTCTGTTTAATAGAACCTTTATCGTAATATCTACACAAATTTTTATCAAAAAGATAAGAGTCAGTACATGATTATCAACTGTACCATGAAGAATAAATGGAAATATAGTTACTATAAAACTAGAAATCTCTAAATATTTTATCCAAGGAGATTGAGACATCTTACTTTTAAACTGACTGATTTTCCTATATTCACTAGCTAATCTAGTATCAAAATCTTTACCAATTATATTAAAGATTAAGAACTCCAGGATAAAAATACTGATTAATACGATATAAATAGAAACCTTTCCTGGGAAATATTTATTGATTAAAATCGGGAAACTCATTAACAGAACCGAATTTATGGCTAGACAGATAGATACTATTTTATTTTTCACAGAATATAGAGGTAGTGATACTATTGAATAGAGAAATGCTAAAAAAATAAGCAAGAAATACTCAGTACTGCTAATTAACGGCGCCCTTAATGATAAAAATAGATAGGCATCCCACACGATGATATGCGCTTTACGAATTGACTCTACACTACTCATCCTTTTCCTCTTATCTTTGGTTCCATTTTTAAACTATGTCAACCTTTTTCACAACTTTATTTCGACTTTCTTTTTTACTTTTTACATTGCTATGATACAATATTTTTAACAAAATTTTATTGTTTGTTAACTTTTTTCACGAAAAGGAGAAAATCATGCGTTATGATTTCGGAAAGGTCTATAAAGAAATACGTGAGTCAAAGGGGCTGACCCAAGAAGAGGTCTGTGGGGGTGTTCTCTCAAGAACCAGCCTATCAAAAATCGAAAGCGGTAAGACAACTCCAAAATATGAAAATATGGAATTTCTTCTCCGTCAAATCAATATGAGTTTTGAAGAGTTTGAATATATCTGTCAACTTTATCAACCAAGTCAACGTACAGAAATTATGCAAACCTATCTCAATATGCGTTCCATTATCGGGAGCAGCGATCTTGTCAATTTATTTCAAAAATGCCAAGACTACCTCAAGACCCACCACGATCTCCCTATAGAAGAAATCAGAGACATGCTTGAAGTTGTCATTTATATCCGTCAACACGGGACAGGGGAACTATCGGATCACGCAGAACAGGTTGTCAAAAAACTTTGGAGAAAGATTGAAAAACAAGATACATGGTATGAGAATGACCTGAAAATCCTCAATACCATTCTTTTCAGTTTTTCCATTGAATACCTCCATCTCATCACTGGAAAAATATTGCAACGCCTAGAAGTTTATAAAAACTATCAACATTTATATGACTTGCGAATGACAATTCTATTAAACCTTTCCACTATTTACTTATACAATCAAGACAAAAACATGTGTAAGCAAATCTGCTACACCTTACTAGAGGATGCCAAGAAAAAGAAAAGATACGATATTTTGGCAATCACTTATGTTCGAATAGGTATTTGCACTAGTAATAATCATCTTATTCAAAAGGGCTTCTCCCTTCTGGAGTTAACCGACGAAACAACCATGCTATCTCACCTCAAAAAGGAAGTAGAGACCTATTATCAATCAAAGAAAATATAAAAAAGTCGAGGAATTCCCTCGACTTTTGCATCTTATTCTGCTAGTTAGTTCTTAGTACCAACCGTTGTTAAGCCAGAAGTTCTTAGCTGCAGTCCATGAACCGTAACGTCCTGCAACGTAGGCATCTGCTACACGTTCTTGGTTTTCAGCTGAGTAGTCACCGTTCAAGTATGAATCTGTCAATTGGTAACGTCCGATGTAACGTCCGTTTGTAGCTGTGTAGCTACCGCCTGATTCTTTTTGAGCGATCCATTCTTTAGCTTCTGCTTCAGATCCGCTTACAGTTGAAGCAACTGTTTCTTCTGCTGCAGGTGTGCTTGCCACTGGAGCTGCTTCTTCTGCTACTTCTGTAGTTTCTGCTGCTGGAGCTGAAACAGTTTCATCTTGAGCAGCTGGTGCTGCATAAGTAGTTGGCGCTGGTGTTGCAACAGGTGCTACAGGACCATCGATAACCAACTCTTGACCAACATAAATCAAATGAATGTTGTCGATGTGGTTGTTTTCTGCCAATTTCTCAACAGTTGTGTTGTGAGTTTCAGCGATTTCTGAAAGTGTATCACCTTCTTTAACAGTGTAAGTTGATGATTCTTGAGCAGATACAAATGATGGAGCAAATACTGCAAACAAGGCAGCTACTCCTGCAAGAGTTGTTTTAATCTTTTTAGTTGTTGATTTCATATTTGAAAATTCTCCTTCTTTCTATAGTTCTATCATACCCTTTAAATATTACTGTTTCTTGACACTTTTATGTAGAAATATTACAAAATTATTTTTTATTTCCCTAAATAAGGTATTTTTTGTCATAAAAGATACTATTTTTATGCCATTTGTAGTGTAAAAAGGTTTTCATCCACAATTAAAGCCAAGACCTGCATTCTTTGATATAATAGAGATAAGAATTTTTATAAGGGGAAACTGATGAAATCACTTCGTTTTCAATCTGTCTTTGATATCATCGGACCAGTTATGATTGGCCCATCTAGTAGTCATACCGCTGGTGCTGTTCGTATTGGGAAGATTGTCTCTTCCATTTTTGATGATACTCCGACAGAAGTCGAATTCCAACTATTTAACTCATTTGCCAAGACCTATCGTGGTCACGGGACAGACCTAGCCCTTGTTGCTGGTATTTTGGGCATGGATACAGATGATCCTGAAATTCCAAACAGTCTGGAGATTGCCCACAAGCGTGGTATCAAGATTGTCTGGACCATTCAAAAAGACAGCAATGCTCCGCATCCTAACACCACTAAAATTACCGTCAAAAATACCCACAAGACCATCAGCGTAACTGGTATTTCTATCGGTGGAGGAAATATTCAAGTCACCGAACTCAATGGCTTTGCCGTCTCTCTCAATATGAATACACCGACTATAATCATCGTTCATCAAGATATTCCAGGTATGATTGCCCTCGTAACAGAGGCACTTTCACGCTATGGTATCAATATCGCCCAGATGAATGTTACTCGTGAAAAAGCTGGTGAAAAAGCCATTATGATTATCGAAGTCGACAGTCGCAACTGTGATGAGGCCATCGAAGAAATTCGTAAAATCCCTCATCTCCACAATGTCAATTTCTTTAAATAGGAGGAAGCATGTTTTATTCTATCAAAGAATTGGTCGAGCAGGCAGAACTGGACTTTCAAGGAAATGTCGCAGAACTCATGATTACAACAGAGTTTGAATTGACAGGTCGTGAACGTGAAGAAGTTCTCCTTCTCATGGAACGCAATCTGGAAGTCATGAAAGCCTCTGTCCAACTTGGCCTCAATGAAAATAAATCTCGTAGTGGCCTGACAGGTGGAGATGCTGCCAAATTGGACCACTACATCAAAAACGGAAAAACCCTGTCGGATTACACGATTCTGTCTGCTGCCCGAAATGCCATCGCAGTCAATGAACACAATGCCAAAATGGGCTTGGTCTGTGCCACTCCGACCGCTGGAAGTGCTGGCTGTCTGCCCTCAGTTCTAACAGCTGCTATTGAAAAATTAGACCTCAGCCACGAGCAACAACTGGATTTCCTCTTTGCTGCCGGTGCCTTTGGACTAGTCATCGCAAACAACGCCTCTATCTCGGGTGCTGAAGGTGGTTGCCAGGCCGAAGTCGGCTCTG
Source organism: Streptococcus mitis 17/34 (assembly GCA_000430305.1). Classification (GTDB taxonomy): domain Bacteria; phylum Bacillota; class Bacilli; order Lactobacillales; family Streptococcaceae; genus Streptococcus; species Streptococcus mitis_AW. The sequence goes on along the minus strand of ASZZ01000001.1, from coordinate 30,533 downwards.
CCTCTGCTATGAGTGCCGCCGCCTTGACTCTAGCTGCTGGTGGGACACCTTATCAGGCCAGTCAGGCCATTGCCTTTGTCATTAAAAATATGCTGGGCCTCATCTGTGACCCTGTGGCCGGCTTGGTTGAAGTTCCCTGTGTCAAACGCAATGCCATGGGAGCCAGCTTTGCCTTCATCGCAGCAGATATGGCCTTGGCAGGTATCGAATCTAAAATCCCTGTGGATGAGGTTATCGATGCCATGTACCAAGTAGGAGCAAGCATGCCAACTGCCTTTCGTGAAACAGCTGAAGGTGGACTCGCTGCCACCCCTACTGGTCGTCGCCTCCAAAAAGAAATTTTCGGAGAATAAGCTTATCAAATAGGAGAAACCATGACCATGACCTCTATCTCAGCTATCTTTTTTGATCTGGATGGAACCCTCGTGGATAGTTCTATCGGGATTCACAATGCCTTTACCCATACCTTTAAAGAGCTCGGGGTGCCTAGCCCTGATGCCAAAACGATTCGTGGTTTTATGGGACCGCCCCTTGAAAGTAGTTTTGCGACCTGCCTGCCCAAAGAACAAATCGCTGAGGCTGTGCAGATATACCGTTCTTACTACAAGGCAAAAGGCATCTATGAAGCTCAACTCTTTCCTCAGATTGTAGAATTACTTCAAGAACTATCCAAGAATTACCCTCTCTACATCACCACTACAAAGAATACTCCAACCGCTCAAGACATGACTAAAAACTTGGGAATCCATCATTTCTTTGATGGCATTTATGGTTCCAGCCCTGAAACTCCACATAAAGCAGATGTCATTCGCCAAGCCTTGCAGACACATCAACTAGCCCCTCAACAAGCCATCATCATTGGAGATACCAAGTTTGATATGCTGGGAGCTCAAGAAACCGGCATTCAGAAATTGGCCGTCACTTGGGGATTTGGAGAGCAGGCAGATCTACTAAACTATCAACCTGATTATATCGCCCACAAACCCTTAGACGTTTTGGCGTATTTTCAATAACATAGACTGGGCAACGACTCTATTTCAGAAGAAAATGAGGTAATACTCAATGAAAATCAAAGAGCAAACTAGGAAACTAGCCGCAGGTTGCTCAAAGCACTGCTTTGAGGTTGTGGATAGAACTGACGAAGTCAATAACCATACCTACGGCAAAGTGACGTTGACATAGTTTGAAGAGATTTTCGAAGAGTATAAGTCTCTACATAACAAAACGCATACTACCAAGTTTTTTTGTACTGACCCCAAAAAGTTAGACAAATAATTATTGAAAAGGATTTAGTTCTGTACTGCACAGGACTAAGTCCTTTTAGTTTTACCTTAATTCTCTTGTTATTGTAATAATCAATATAGTCTATAATAGCTTGTTCCAATTGATTAAGTGATTTATTTGAAAGCTTCTCTAAGCTATATCCTTGTTTTCTAAGTTTATAGATTTGAACTTTATTATCATAAGTTAATTTCATAATAAAAACACCCCAAAAGTTAGATTTTTTCTGTCTAACTTTTGGGGTGCAGTTCAGTTTCAAGTCCTGATAATATGCGTTTTCTTTTTTATTCAACGTGGGTTGTTTGATTAGCAAAGGCGATAATGGCTTGCTTCAACTCATCTCCTCTGAGAGTTCGGAACTCTTCAATCTTTTGATCGATGGCTTCTAGAGGCATGACATTGACCTTACCAACGAAAATCTTATCCATAACTTGGTTATCAACAAGTTCGGTTGATACCAAGAGTTCTTCGTAAAGTTTTTCACCTGGACGGATTCCAACTTCAACGATTGGAATTTCGCTTTCGGTGTGTCCACTTAGAAGGACCATTTTCTTGGCCAAATCATAAATCTTGACTGGTTTGCCCATATCAAGAATAAAGACTTCTCCATCCTTGGCATAAGCGCCAGCATGGATAACCAAACGGCTAGCTTCTGGAATAGTCATAAAGTAACGGGTCATGCGGAAGTCTGTCACTGTTACAGGACCACCTTCAGCAATCTGACGTTCAAAGACTGGAATCACACTACCACGGCTACCAAGAACATTCCCAAATCGAACTGCACAGTAGGTAGATTGGCTACGTTGGTTAAAGCCAGTGACAATCAACTCAGCCACGCGCTTGGTTGCTCCCATAACATTTGGTGGATTAACTGCCTTATCTGTCGAAATCATAACCATCTTAGGTACTTTAGCTTCATCAACAGCCTTAGCAACATTGTAGGTTCCACGTATATTGTTTTTGAAGGCTTCTTTTGGATTGCGCTCCATCATAGGAACGTGTTTGTGGGCAGCCGCATGATAAACAATAGCTGGCTTGTACTGCTCAAAGACTTGCAACAAACGATCATAGTCTTGAATATCCGCAATCACAGGTACATAATCAATCCCTTGGAATGTACGAATCAATTCATGATACACAAGGTAGATTGAATTTTCCCCATGACCAAGCAAGACAATGCGTTCAGGATTGAAACGGCTAACTTGGCGACAGATTTCAGAACCGATTGAACCACCAGCACCTGTAACTAAGATTGTTTTTCCAGTAAGTTCTGTACCCAAACGCGATTCGTCCAGACGAATTTCCTGACGCCCCAAAAGGTCTGTGATATCAATCTTCTGGAATCCTCCACCTGCTTGGTGAAGTCCCTGAACAACCGTTTCAACCTTAGGCATCTTGTAACATTTGATACCCAGCGTATTACACATCTGCAAGATACGCTCATATTCTGACGGGTCAAGAGACGGAATCGCAACGATCACACGCTCTATTTGATGACGTTTGGCTAATTCAGGCAGATTGTCATAAGAGCCCAAAACAGGAATCCCACCAAGTTTTTGACCCTTTTTCTTAGCATCCTTATCTAAAATACCGACAAGTTCCAAATCACTGGTTGGATGTTGGTAACTATCCATAAAGAGAGCCCCACCATCACCGGCACCAATCAAGAAGGTCCGACGGTGTTCTCCATCACCACTACCTTTTTTGCGCCTTGAATAGATTAACTGCCAAGTAATCCGTGGCAATAAAATCAAGAAGGTACTCAACAAGATAAAGAGCACGATAAAACGGATAGAGAAGAGTGGTAAAAAGGCATAGCAAATACTATATGACAAGATACTGCTAGCAGACACACCAAAAAAGATTTTCATGAAATCCGTAATCTTGCTGTAACGACTAATACTAGCGTTCAACCCCCAAAAAGCAATCATCAACTGATAAAACAAGAAGGCCAAACTCGTATAGATAATGTAGTCAACAGGTGCTGGATTAATCAAGCCGTAGAATAAGATATAAGATACAATGATGGAAACCACCATACTCAAAATATCAAATATGCCCCAGAAGACCTGTTTTTGTTGTTTATTTAAAATTTCCACCAGATCAATGACATAATCTGTGAGTTTTTTATTCATAGAAATTTACTCCTCCTTAAAAGAGCTGAATGGTTATATTGTTATTATAACACTTTTTATCCAGTTTACGATTTGCTACATTCTTTTAATTGCTTTTTCGTAGCAGTTTCATAAAAATAAACTGTCTGACAAATCCTGGACAAAGAGCAACAACCATCTGAATCGCAACACTCTTGGCATATTCCAGGTAAGAAATTTGCCCTCTCTTCAGCATCCGTTGACGAGCCTGACGATAGAGTTTGAGGTAACGCAGTCCCCCACGACGCTCAAACATCCCTGCTCCGACACGAACCCTACACAAGATTTGATCCAGGTTTCCAGTCTTAGCTCCTGCAGCAATCATATTGAGCCAGAGGAGGTCATCCTCCATATAAAGCCCATCCTCATAGTTACCTGCCTTGAGAACCATGTCCTTCTTGAACATGACAGTCATGTGGTTAAAGGCACTTCTCATTCTTTGATAAGCTACAATATCTGCGTGCTGGGTCGGAACACGGCGATAAGAAACAATCTCATCAGGATTGTCAATAAACTCTGCAATATGTCCACCTAATAGGTCTAGGTTGTCCGTATCCATTAACTGAACCTGTTTCTCAAAACGGTCTGGAACAGCTATATCATCCGTATCCATACGGGCAATAATATCGTACTGACACTGTAAAACACCGTATCGAAGAGCCAGACCCAAACCTTGATTCTGCTCAAGAGGGCAGCGTTTCACTGGAATTTCAGACTGGGCTTCCACTTGGTCTAACACCTGATAGAGCTCAGGTGTCAAAGGCCCATCCTCAACCAGAACCAACTCGCTCGGTTTCAGGGTCTGATTTTGAACACTCTCAATAGCATCCTTTAAAAATGTCGGATTTTCCTTAATATAGACCGACATCAATACGCTAATTTTTTGCTTTTCAGACACAGTTCTTCTCCAATGTATAGATTTCCTTCCACTATTTTATCATAATTTTCAAGACTTTCCCATTTTTATCTTGAAAGCCCGAAACCTTACTTGACATTATAGTGAAAAAACCTTAAAATAAGCTGTTATTAAAATCAGTTAGAAGAGGTATTATATGAAAAAGCAATCACTTTTTTTTGTTCCAGGTATTATCCTGATTGGTGTTTCCTTGCGAACTCCTTTTACTGTTTTACCCATTATTTTGGGAGATATTTCGCAAGGTCTGGGGGTAGAAGTTAGTTCACTGGGTGTCTTGACCAGCCTTCCCCTCCTCATGTTTACCCTCTTCTCGCTATTTTCTACCCGACTGGCTCAGAAAATCGGCTTGGAGCATCTCTTTACCTATAGCCTCTTCTTCTTGACCATTGGCTCTCTGATTCGACTAATCAATCTGCCCCTCCTCTATCTAGGAACCTTGATGGTTGGGGCAAGTATCGCAGTCATCAATGTCCTGCTTCCTAGTCTTATCCAAGCCAATCAGCCAAAGAAAATTGGTTTTCTGACCACCTTATATGTAACTTCTATGGGGATTGCGACGGCTCTGGCTTCCTATCTAGCTGTGCCCATTACTCAAGCCAGTTCTTGGAAAGGACTTATCATCCTCCTCACCTTGCTCTGTCTAGCAACTTTTTTGGTCTGGCTCCCAAATCACCGCTATAATCATAGACTAGCTCCACAAACCAAACAAAAAAACAAAACAAAGGTCATGCATAATAAACAGGTCTGGGCAGTGATTGTCTTTGCAGGTTTTCAATCCTTGCTCTTTTACACTGCTATGACCTGGCTACCTACTATGGCTATCCATGCAGGCCTATCTAGTCACGAAGCTGGCTTGCTGACATCTATCTTCTCTCTGATTAGCATTCCTTTTTCAATGACTATCCCAAGCCTGACAACCAGCTTGTCAACTCGCAACCGTCAGCTCATGCTCACTCTGGTTTCACTAGCTGGTGTGGTCGGCATTTCCATGCTCTTCTTCCCGATCAATAGTTTCATTTACTGGCTTGCCATCCATCTCCTCATCGGAACCGCAACTAGCGCCCTCTTCCCTTATCTCATGGTCAACTTTTCACTCAAGACAAGCGCCCCTGAAAAGACAGCCCAATTGTCCGGTCTATCTCAAACAGGAGGCTATATCTTAGCAGCCTTTGGACCGACTCTCTTTGGTTACAGTTTTGACCTCTTCCACTCTTGGGTACCAGCTGTAGCTGCCCTCTTGCTCGTCGATATCCTGATGACTGTAGCCCTCTTTACAGTGGACAGAGCTGATAAAATCCTTTAATTATTCTAAAATACTTCTCAGATACAAACAATGCAAAGCCAGACTCTGTCTGGTTTTTTAGGCGTTTCTATCAAGAAAAAGTACCATCCATCTATTAGCAGAAAAATGGTGTTTTTGATATAATAAGATGTATAGAAACTAATTGTCATGCGAAAAATAAATTAGTTTATAAGATAGCTACTATTTCAAGCGAGGTACATAGAATGGATGAACAGAGATACAATTTGGATCAAAGTTTAGCAGAGTTAGATAAACTCGTTGACTTATCAGCCGAGGTGACAGATAAGACTGCCTGTGAAGCTCTAGCAGAAAAAGCAAGAATATTTTATGAGCAATACCCTGAATCAGAAGACATTGCGTTGCGGTATGCTGGGATTTTGGTCAATTTGTCAACCAAGCAGACTGTGTTGAAGGAACGGATGACTACTGCTAAAAAACTAGAGAAATTGCAGCAAAAATTCCAAGATTCGCATGATATAGCTTTGCCGTATGCTCGGATTTTGGTTAATTTATCAACCAAGCAGACTGTGTTGAAGGAACGGATGACTACTGCTGAGAAATTACAGGAATTGTATCTATACTTTCAAGGCTCCCGTGATATAGCAGAAGCTTTGGCTAGAATTTTGTTCAATTTATCAACCAAGCAGACTGTGTTGAAGGAACGGATGGCTACTGCTAAGAAATTAGAGAAATTGCAGCAAAAATTCCAAGATTCGCATGATATAGCTTTGCCGTATGCCATGATTTTGGTTAATTTATCAACCAAGCAGACTGAGTTGAAGGATCGGGAGACTACTGTTGAGAAATTACAACAATTGCATCTTCACTTTCAAGGCTCCCGTGATATAGCAGAAGCTTTGGCTAGAATTTTGTTCAATTTATCAACCAAGCAGACTAAATTAAATGAGATTGAGAATACTGTTGAGAAATTGCAAGTCTTGCAACAACAATTTCAGGATTCAAATGATATAGCTTTGCAGTATGCTAAAATTTTGTTCAATCTATCAATCAAGCAGACTGAATTGAATGAAATTGAGACTACTGCTGAGAAATTACAGAAGTTGAATCTAAATTTTCAGGACTCGCCTGTTATAGCAGAAGCTTTGGCTAAGATTCTGTTCAATTTATCAACCAAGCAGACTGAATTAAATGAGATTGAGAATACTGTTGAGAAATTGCAAGTCTTGCAACAACAATTTCAGGATTCAAATGATATAGCTTTGCAGTATGCTAAGATTTTGTTCAATTTATCAATCGAGCAGACTGAATTAAATGAGGTTGAGACTACTGTTGAGAAACTGCAAGTCTTGCAACAACAATTTCAGGATTCACATGATATAGCTTTGCAGTATGCTAAGATTTTGTTCAATTTATCAACTAAGCAGACTGAATTGAATAAGATTGAGACTACTGTTGAGAAATTACAGAAGTTGAATCTAAACTTTCAGGACTCGCCTGTTATAGCAGAAGCTTTGGCTAGAATTTTAGTCAATTTATCAACCAAGCAGACTAAGTTGAAGGATCGGGAGACTACTGTTAAGAAATTACAACAATTGTATCTACACTTTCAAGACTCCCGTGATATAGCAGAAGCTTTGGCTAAGATTTTGTTCAATTTATCAACCAAGCAGACTAAATTAAAAGAGCTGAGCACAACTGTTGAAGAATTACAAGCCTTGCAAAAACAATTTCAGGATTCACATAATATAGCTTTGCCGTATGCCATGATTTTGGTTAATTTATCAACCAAGCAGACTGAGTTGAAGGATCGGGAGACTACTGTTGAGAAATTACAACAATTGCATCTTCACTTTCAAGACTCCCGTGATATAGCAGAAGCTTTGGCTAAGATTTTGTTCAATTTATCAACCAAGCAGAATAAATTAAAAGAGCTAGGCACAACTGTTGAGAAATTACAAGTTTTGCAACAACAATGCCAGGATTCACATGATATAGCTTTGCAGTATGCTAAAATTTTGTTCAATTTATCAACCAAGCAGACTGAATTGAATGAGATTGAAACTACTGTTGAGAAATTTCAAGCCTTGCAAAAACAATTTCAGGATTCTGAAAAAATTGCTTTTATATATGGCACGTTTTTAGCAAGTTTCCCTAATCATCAAACGGAGTTAAGTGAACGTCTTCAAACCACAGAAATAATTAAAAAACTCTATAAACAATTTTCCAAATTTATGTTACAAAATTTTGATGTTCTTTTTTTTAATAATGATAATGTTTGTGACAATGAGGAGTACAGGCTATTCGATTTTGTCTTAAAAGAAGGACTTTTAAAGAACACTAAATATGCCATCTTAGAAAATTGGGTAAGGTCTTATGATGAGGATTCTGAGAAACTCAAAACTTTGCTATCTATCTATCAACATGTTCAAAAAATCAAGTATCAACTTGGGCTAAAATACGAAGATAAAAATCAGATGCTTAAATTCGGCCATTACACCAAGGGAAGCACTCTCCAAATTATGTTAGATCAAGAAGGGAATGATAAGAAGGATTTTTCAGTATCTGGAAAAACTCGCTTGTATAATGCTAATTATATGAATGATCCTGAAGAAGGAATCGTCATAGAACAGATATTGGGCTTAGATAGACGAGATGTTTTGGAACCAAGTTCATGGTTCTTAATGAGCTTTACAAACAAAACGGATGATTTGGCCATGTGGTCCCAGTATGGTGATGATGCCAAAGGTGTTTGTCTGGTACTTCGTGAAGATGATTTTTCAAGATTTACATCATTCAATGACGTTTCCTGGCGTAAAGAAACCATAACCCTGTCTCCTATTAATAAGATGAATTCCACTATATCGCAGTTAAGTAGTTATTCAAAGAACTCTCAAAATGAATCAGAGAACAAAGAGTCAACTGATACTATTAATGATAAAGAAACGCAAAAAAAAATCTGAAGAACAAGGTAATGATTCCAATAGCAATATCGATTACTTATACCGAATTGCCTATGTTAAGCATAAAAATTTAAAACTAGAACAAACTGAACTATTTGAGAAGCCAGAAATAGATAGATTAGAAAAATTGTTGAATAGTTTAAAAGAAAAACTAGATATCGGTTCAAAAGTCAAAGAGGAGAACTATCAAAATGCTATTGCTGAATGTATCGAAGAAATTCGCTACTTATTTAAATCTGTCGATTACAAATATGAAAACGAACTTCGTATCTTACGCTATGCTAATCTAGACCCAAGTAATAAGGAAATCAAAATTGACAAAACCTCTGGAGTAGGTAAACTTTATATAGAACGAAAAAATTCAATTCAAATCGGTGAAGTCATTTTCGGTCCTAAGTTTCCAAATCCTGAATACGTTACTCCTTTGTTGAAACTTTTGGATAAGGAAATTAACTATAAGAAATCTACGATAAAATTTAGATAAAGGCTGACAACATTCTCTAAACTTCTAGTTTCATCTAGAAGTTTTTATATATAAAAATTTTACACATTTCTCTTGACAGGGCTTTCTTTTAGATGTACAATGTATGTGTAGAAAAATTATATATAAAAATCTTACACATTAGAAAAGGAGGTTCCCCATGTACTTTCCAACATCCTCTGCCTTGATTGAATTTCTCATCTTGGCCGTACTGGAGCAGGATGATTCTTATGGTTATGAGATTAGCCAGACCATTAAGCTTATCGCTAATATCAAAGAATCTACGCTCTATCCCATTCTCAAAAAATTGGAGGGCAATAACTTTCTGACCACCTATTCTAGAGAGTTCCAAGGTCGCATGCGCAAATACTACTCCTTGACAAACGGTGGTATAGAGCAGCTCGTTACCCTAAAAGATGAATGGGCACTTTATACAGACACCATCAATGGCATCATAGAAGGGAGTATCCGCCATGACAAGAACTGAATACCTGACTCAGCTAGAACTCTATCTCAAAAAACTGCCTCAGGCTGACCAAATTGAAGCCATGGACTATTTCAGGGAACTCTTTGACGATGCTGGAGTCGAGGGAGAAGAAGAACTCATTGCTAGTTTGGGAACTCCCAAAGAAGCGGCCCACGAAGTCCTCTCTAATCTTCTCGATAAAAAAATCAATGAGGCACCCGCTCAAAAGAATAACCGACAAATTTTGCATGTCGCCTTGTTAGCCCTCCTTGCAGCACCCATCGGTATTCCTCTGGGAATCGCTATCCTCCTGGCCCTGTTCGCAATCCTTGTGGCAGCTTTGACTGTCATCTTGGCTTTCTTTGCGGTTTCCATACTTGGTATCATCGGCGGATTCCTATTTTTAGTTGAAAGTTTCACTGTCCTAGCCCAAGCCAAATCAGCCTTTATCTTGATTTTCGGTTCTGGTTTACTAGCCATCGGTGCTTCTTCACTAGTCTTACTAGGTATTTCCTATGTAGCCCGCTTCTTCGGCCTACTCATTGTTCGCCTGGTGCAATTTGTTCTCAAAAAAGGAAAGAGAGGTGACCAGCATGCATAAATTGACAAGAGGATTTCTCATTTTTGGTGTGGTGACTACCGTTGTCGGATTTATCCTGCTCTTTGTAGGTATCCAATCTGACGGGATCAAGAGCCTACTTGCCATGTCCAAGGAGCCTGTCTATGATAGTCGGATGGAAGAGTTGACCTTTGGCAAGGAAGTCGAAAACTTAGAGATCACTCTCCACCAGCACGCTCTGACCATCACAGACTCTTTCGATGATCAAATCCACATTTCTTATCATCCATCTATTTCTTCTCACCATGATCTTGTAACAAATCAAAACGATAAAACGCTGAGCCTCACTGATAAGAAACTGTCTGAAACTCCATTTCTCTCTTCTGGAATTGGCGGGATTCTCCATATCGCAAGTAGCTACTCTCGTCGTTTTGAAGAAGTTATTCTCCAAGTTCCAAAAGGAAGAAGTCTAAAAGGTATCAACGTATCAGCCAATCGTGGACAAACCACCATCATAAATGCTAGCCTTGAAAATGCGACCCTCAATACAAACAGCTATATCCTCCGAATTGAAGGAAGTCGTATCAAAAACAGTAAACTCACAACCCCTAATATCGTCAATATCTTTGATACAGACCTTACAGATAGTCAGCTAGAGTCAACAGAAAATCACTTCCACGCTGAAAATATTAAAGTATATGGTAAAGTAGAACTATCTTCTAAAAATGCGCTCAGTATCATGCTAACTCAAAAAGAAAGCCAAGAAATTAACTTAGACCTCTCGAGTCACCATGGTCCTATTTATCAGTTATCGAGAGATGAGAGTCAACGCCACCCCAACGAATTAAGCAACCCTTACAAAACTGAAAAAACTGATGCAAAAGGTCAACTCATCGCTAAGGCTGATGATTATATTAGTCTTGAAACTACAGCTAACAGACCTTAATAAACCTATTTATATCGACCACTATGACACATAACCCACTAAAAAGGAGGTTCTACCATGAAACAAGAATGGTTTGAAAGTAATGATTTTGTAAAAACAACAAGCAAGAACAAGCCTGATGAACAAGTCCAAGATGTTGCAGACAAGGCTGAAGAAACGATAGCCGATCTCGATACGCCAATTGAAAAAAATACTCAGTTAGAGAAGGAAGTTTCTCAAGCTGAAGTCGAATTGGAAAGCCAGCAAGAAGAGAAAATTGAAACGCCTGAAGACGGTGAAGCGAGAACAGAAATAGAAGAAAAGAAGGCATCCCATTCTACTGAAGAAGAGTCAGACCTTCCTAGTGAAACCGAAAAAGTCACTATAGCTGAAGAAAGCCAAGAGGCACTTCCTCAGCAAAAAACAACCACGAAAGAGCCACTTCTTATCAGTCAATCCTTAGAAAGTCCTTATATCCCCGACCAAACTCCAAAATCTACGGATAGATGGAAAGAGCAAGCGCTTGATTTTTGGTCTTGGCTAATGGAAGCTCTCAAATCTCCTACGAGCAATCTTGAAACAAGTAGCACACACAGTTACACAGCCCTTCTCTTGCTCATTCTGTTTTCTGCGTCTTCCTTTTTCTTTAGTATCTACCACATCAAACATGCTTACTATGGACATATAGCAACTATGCATAATCACTTCCCTGAACAATTTGCTTCATTAAATCTCTTTTCGATTATCTCTATCCTAGTAGCAACAACACTCTTCTTCTTTTCATTCCTCTTGGGTAGTTTCGTTGTGAGACGATTTATCCACCAGGAAAAAGACTGGACGCTAGAAAAGGTTCTCCAACAATATAGTCAACTCTTGGCAATTCCAATCTTCCTCACTGCCATTGCTAGTTTCTTTGCCTTCTTTGATAGTCTACGATTTTCAGCTCTTTTGTGTGTGATTAGCATTGGAATCATTCTACTTGCTAGCCTCCATATCATTACAAGACCAAGTCAAGCAAGTGAAACCGACTCCTTCTATCAATTATTCTTGTCTGTCCTTGTTAACGGAGTGATTATCCTCCTCTTCTTTGTAGCTGAAGTGGCACTGATTGGAGATTATCTTCGTATCTTGGCCTTTCTTTAAACTTCAATCCTGTCTTTCACGGCAGGATTTTTTATATGCTAAAAAGCAAGTCGATTGACCTGCTTCTGCTTTACTTTTCTTGTGCTAATGTTTTAAAATCTTGTCCTAGGATGGGGTTTATTTCTAATTGATTGGCATCTAGTTGGTGGTAAGATGCTGATGGTAGTGACTCTAGGAATTTTTCATAATCCAAGCGGGCAATGGCTTCATAGTCTTCTGGTTTAGAGCCATCTCCTTTGATTTGAACCAAGTCAATCTCCCACTGCACTTCCTTATCCACCAATTGCTCAATATAGGCTGCAGGGACAAATGGTTCTCTCGGTAACACTGTCTTGACTCCTTGCGCCAGATGGTAAACACCATGCACTTGCCCTTCTCCATCCTGATAGAAGGAAACTCTTGCAAAGTAGGCATCTGTCTCTTGAACAGCACGTACACTCGCTTCAAATTGAGCCAAGCCATCTTCCTCTAAAAAGTTTTTCAAGTCTTCATGACTAAAGAAAACAGGATTAAAAATTCCTTGGCAAATCGTAAAACGGGCTGCAGTATCTGCGAGACAGGCTTGAATACTTGCTCGGAAATAAGCTTCAAAATCAAAACCATCTAGTCCTTCAATTTCAGTTCCTGTATAAGCAAGCAGAGCTTCTAAAAATGACTTGATAATCCGCCAGTCTGTCTTCGTTAGTAGGTCAGGAATATCGATACGGTAAGCCTTTTGACCATCAGCATAACTGACCTTAAAGAGAAATTGTGATTGCCCCACTATCGCACACTCGATATACTCGAGACGATTAAGAGGCTGACGGAGATAAACTGCATCATAGCTATGTGACTCCAAGCCATCTAGCAAGGCCAAGATGGACTTGGCAGTCAAAATTTCCTGTTCTCCTAAAATACTCTGTTTATTTGGAATAAAAAATGTTTTCGTCATAACTGGACTCCTTTTGAAATCGTTTACATATAGTATACCCTATTTTTCTGAAAGATACAGAAACAAACTTTAGATTTTTGAGTAAAAAGCATAGAAAAACAGCCCCTGAGGACTGTTTGATCTTATACTGTAGCTGCTTGATCCAAGCTTTCACCGATAGCGGCTAGGCGCTCGATAACTTCAGCTTGTGTCAATTCATTTTCTGAGACATAGCGGTTACGTGGGTGAACACGACACTCGTGTGAGCAGCCACGAAGGTACTTGTCTTCATTTTCTTCTGATGTCAAGATACGACGGTTACAGAATGGATTTCCACAGTTGACATAACGTTCACATGGTGTTCCATCAAACCAGTCTTTCCCTACGATGGTTGGGTTAACATGGTTAACATCAACGGCGATACGCTCGTCAAAGACGTACATTTTCCCATCCCAAAGTTCACCTTGGACTTCTGGATCTTTACCGTAAGTAGCGATTCCTCCGTGCAATTGTCCGACATCTTTATAGCCTTCACGGACCATCCAGCCTGAGAATTTCTCACAGCGAACTCCACCTGTACAGTAAACCACGACGCGCTTGTCCATGAATTTTTCCTTGTTGTCACGAACCCACTGTGGCAACTCACGGAAGTTGCGGATATCTGGACGGATAGCTCCACGGAAATGTCCTAGGTCATACTCATAATCGTTACGTGTATCAAGGACAACGGTATCTTCGTCAAGAAGAGCTTCTTTGAACTCTTTTGGAGACAAGTAGGCACCTGTTGTTTCAAGTGGGTTGATGTCGTTGTCAAAGTCGTTGTCTTCCAAACCAAGGTGGACAATTTCTTTCTTGTAGCGAACAAACATCTTCTTGAAGGCTTGTTCATTTTCTTCGTCAATCTTAAACCATAGGTCTTCCATTCCTGGAAGGCTGTGAACATAGTCCATGTATTTTTGAGTTGTTTCGTAATCACCTGAAACTGTTCCGTTAATTCCTTCGTCAGCGACTAGGATACGGCCTTTAAGGCCGATTGATTTACAGAAAGCCAAGTGGTCTGCAGCAAATTGCTCTGCATTTTCAATTGGAGTATAAAGGTAGTAAAGTAAGACACGAATATCTTTTGCCATAAGATTTGTTCTCTTTTCTATTCTTAAATTTTCTAAATTTTTTATTTATCCATACTAGTATACCTGCTTAAGAAAACGAATGCAATTTATTTGACTGGAAATTATAGAAAGGAATTTATCCCTGCATTTCATTAGTAACCATAGCGAATCGCCGATAATTCTCTTAATTTCTTTATCTGCTCGGCTTGACTTTCTGACAAATTCAGCTTATGGTCAATCAACACACGTGAGATATCAACGTTCATTTGGCTTAGAATAAATGGAACAGAGGTCCCATCGTCCTTTAATCGTCTTTTATAAATCACTAACTGATTTTCCAAAGGAACAAGTTGAGGCGTATCCTTTATATCTTCCAATAGATGATTTATGATCGTCAGGGCTTCACTACGTCTTTCGCTTCCTCCCGCAAACCATTTTAATGGTGTCATACTCATTTACCTCCTGAAACTCGCTTATAAATTGAAAAAACTATCATTCCTAACTCGTCTGTCAGTATTTTATCCAAACACCCTATGTAAAAAAGTCAGCAGAAATGGCAAGGTCGCCACAATATTATTGATCACATGCACCGCATAGGATGGATAAATGCTCTTGGTATAGCGGGTCAAACCAGCAAAGATGATTCCAACTGTTTCAAAGATAAAGATATCTAACAGACTAGGCAGGCTTGAAAAATGAGGGAGAGCAAATAAAATAGAAGGAAGAAGCAAATCAAGACCAAATCGCGAATGCTTAAAGAAAGCGTGTTGCAGTAATCCTCTATAGATTAACTCTTCCATCAGTGGAACCAGAAAGAATAAAGTTATATAGATACCTAGCTCAGCAAAGTTGGTCCCACTATAACCGATCAATACAGCCCAACCTTCCGCAGTTGACTGAACATGTTTAGCTGTCTGAACGTTAAAAGAGATCTGGAACACTACCACTAATACTGTCAAAATCGAATACCAAAGCCATTTTTTTCTTGGAATGCGAAAGAGATAACCATGGCCTGTCTTAACAAGAACCACAATCATGACTCCAATAAAAAGTAAACTCAAGATATTTTGAATCCAGAATAAATTGCCTATCTGAGAAGAAAATTGCCAATAGTTTTGGACGATAAGCGTCAGCTGAGAAAGACCAAATACGAAAAATAAGTAAGAGAAGACTGCACTTATTTTGAATAGAAGTTGATACTTTTTCATTTGAACTCTCCTTTGTAAACTCGAGACATCTCTAATATAAGCCATATTCCCCCAAATCCTTACTCTAAATCCTAAATAGTGCTTGAGATTTCCTGAATGGTTAAATAGGGATAAGAAAAAGATAGATATCTATGCCCTTGTTTCAAAAAATCACTGCCTCCCCCAGATAAGCCTGAGGAAAACAGTGATTCAGTTTTTAGGAATTAGGAATGAATACACGAAATCAATTGATCTTATGATTTTTTGTTTTTCAAGAATTCATCGTATTGTTTTTGCATTTCGTTCAATACTTTATCGTAAGCACCTTCAGATTTCAATTTTTCCATCAATTCTGGAATAGCTTTATCTGGGTCTACAGTACCAGTGTTGATAGCTGTATCGAATTGTTGCATTGTGTTAGAGATTGCTGAGATTTCAGATTTCACACTGTCAGTGTTAAAGATGAATCCAAGCGCTGGAGATTCTTTAGCTTCTGCCAATTGTTTCTTAGAATCTTCGATTTGTTGGTCTGTAACGTTTTCGTTGATGTAAAGAATCCAGTTGTTACCAGTGTTCCATCCACCCATGTGAGTGTTTCCTTTGTATCCATCAAGAACGCGAACACGGTTTTCTTTACCTGAAATTTTTTCCCAGTTCTTGCCTTCTGGACCATAAACAAGACCATTCAAGAGTTCTGGGTTAGTGTTCAAGAGGTTCAACACTTCCATTGATTTTTCTTTGTTCTTAGAGTTGTTTGAGATGACAAAGTTAGCAACTTGTGTTGTTTGGTTTTTCTTGATGAAGTTAGTGATTGGTTTGATTTGGATATCTTTGTTGGCAACACGTGAAAGCAAGCTGTTACCATAGTCAGCTGGTCCTACTGTTTCTTCACGAACAAACCAAGTATCTTGTTGAAGGTCAAATGAAGTATCGCTTGTTGCTACGTCTTTTGGAATGTATCCAGCTTCATAGAATTTGTGAAGAGTCTTCAAGTGTTCTTTGAAACGAGGTACTTCGTAACGGTTTACAATCTTAGTAGTGTCTCCTTCAAGGTCGATAACGAATGGAAGTCCATTTGGAACTGGGTAGTCAAAGTTATCAGATGGAATAAAGTTCTTGGTAACCGCAAATGGTACTACATCTGGAGCTTTTTCTTTGATTTGTTTCAAGACTGGCTCAAGTGTTTCGTATGAAGTGACACCTGAAATATCGATACCGTATTTAGCAAGAAGTGTTCCGTTGAAGGCGAAGTTTTGAGATGATGCAACGTTGGCTGCAACTGGAACTGCGTAAATTTTACCGTTAATGCTGTTACCTTTGATATAAGCTGGGTCAAGTGCTTTGTAAAGTTCTGCCCCTTCTTTCTTGTACAAGTCAGTCAAGTCTGCATAGGCACCTTTTTGAGCATTTACAACATAGTTAGATGCAAAGGCGATATCGTAGTTTTCACCAGATGATGTGATAACTGACATTTTCTTATCATAGTCACCCCATCCAAGATATTGGATATCCAATTTAGCACCAACTTTTTCTCCGATGATTTTGTTAGCATTTTCTAGCAATTCATCCAAGTTATCTGGTTTGTCACCGATTTGGTACATTTTGATAACAGGTTTTTCACCTGAAGCTGAGTCAGCAGCTTTTTTGTTACCTGAAAGGTTTCCACAAGCAGCGAGACCAGCAGCCAAAGCGACTACGCTAGCAGATGCAAAAGCATATTTTTTCCAGTTTTTCATGACAAAAACTCCTTTTTTATTTTTAAACTTATAAACAATGTAATGATCTTAACTTCACTCAAGGGAAGTTTGGAAACGAGAAATTTTTTTCTCAACAAGCACTATTCTTTCACACCACCGATAGTCAAACCTTTTACAAAGTAGCGTTGGAAGAATGGATATAGAATCGCGATTGGAAGGGTTGCGACCACAACCATGGCCATACGACCTGTTTCTTTTGGAAGAGCAACTCCCAGTTGACCAGATAGGCCGACTGCTTTGGCGATGTAGTCCATATTTTGTTGGATTTGCATAAGCAAATATTGCAATGGATACAAGTTGTCACTCTTGATATAAAGAAGGGCGTTGAACCAGTCATTCCAGAAACCAAGAGCTGTCAAGAGCGTGATGGTTGCGATACCTGGTAGTGACAATGGCAAACAGATTTGGAAGAAGATCCGGGCCTCACTAGCACCATCGATACGAGCGGATTCAAGAATGGCTTCTGGAATGGTCTTCTTAAAGAAGGAACGCATCAAGATGATGTTAAATGGTGAGAGAAGCATTGGAACAATCAAGGCCCAAACTGTATCACCAAGTTGAAGTAAACGAGTAACCACGATATAGCCCGGTACCAAACCAGCGTTGAACAACATACTAAGAAGGGCAAAAATCGTAAAGAATCTGCGATACTTAAAGGTTGTCCGTGAAATAGCGTAGGCATAGGTTGTTGTGATAAAAACGTTTGTGATAGTCCCCACCACTGTTACAAAGACTGAGATGAAGAGGGCTTGGAGAATTTTATCCTTAAACTGTGCCAAAAATTCAAAACCGTCTAAGCCAAATTGGGATGGGAAGAAGCTATAGCCATTTTGGAGGATACTCTTTTCATCTGTCACCGAAATAACGATAACGAAGACAAAGGGTAGGATACAAGAGAGGGCGATCAAACCAGAAATGGTACTGAAGAAGATATCTGCTTTCTTACTGAAGGAGTGAATGCCGACATTATCAATTTTTTCTTTTTTAATTTTCTTTTCTGCCATATTCTCCTCCTTTCTAGAACAAGGCTGAGTTTGGATCAACTCGTCTTGCAAGTAAGTTTGATAAGATAACCAGAATCAAGCCAACAACTGATTGATAGAGACCTGCTGCTGATGCCATGCCGATATCCGCTGTCTGAGTCAATCCGTTATAGACATAAACATCCAAGACGTTGGTTACGTTGTAAAGCTGACCAGCATTGTGTGGGATTTGGTAGAAGAGACCGAAGTCTGCACGGAAGATATTTCCGACTGCAAGGATGGTCAATACGGTTACCAATGGTGTCAACTGCGGAATGGTTACATTGCGAATTCGTTGCCATTTGCTAGCCCCGTCCACTGTTGCTGCTTCGTAGTAAGTTGGATCAATTCCCATGATGGTCGCATAGTACATGACACTGCTATATCCAAAGCCTTTCCAGATACCTAGGAAAAGTAGGAGATATGGCCAGATGCCTAAGTCAGCGTAGAAATTGATTTCTTTGAGACCAAGAGTTTCCAATAAATGGTTGAAGACCCCTTTATCAATGTTTAGGAAGGCATCTGTAAAGAAACTGATGATAACCCAAGACAAGAAGTAAGGGAACAACATAGAAGTTTGGAAGATCTTAACCATTCTCTTAGAACGGAGTTCACTGAGGATGATGGCAATTCCTACAGATACAATCAAACCAATAAAGATAAAGCCGAGATTGTAGAGGACAGTATTTCGTGTGATAATAAAGGCGTCTTTTGAACTAAATAAGAATCTGAAATTATCGAGTCCGACCCATTTACTATTCATGATACTATCTATGAAACCATTACTGGTCATGTGGTAGTCTTTGAAGGCAACCACGTTCCCAAATACTGGAATGTAGAAGAATAGAATCAACCAGAGTGCCCCTGGTAAAACCATCAAGAGAAAGATCCAGTTGTCTCTCAAGGTTTTTGAAAACTTATTCATAATTTCCTCCCTTTTTTATTTTGATATCCGTCTAAAAATTCCTTTTTAGACTTTTGATAACGATTACATTATTAGTATACTCCTATTTGCAGGTTAGGTTAAACTACTAATTATAGAAAAAACTCCACAAATTATTTTATGTGGAGTACTTTTGAAGAAAGGGATGTTTCACGGGAAACACTCTGAACAAGGGACACTGTTCTTGTTTCTAAGTCGTATAAATCGTTGAAGCTGTCGCAATGGTATGCCACTGGTTGGCTGTTGTGGCTGCGAAATCTTTGTCTGCGTAGAAGTCAGTAAATGGTAGGATTTCAACTTCTAGCTCGTCGATGCGGTCAAGATGACCTCCCAGATAAGTCTCGATACGGCTTTCTGAACGCTTGATGCGTTGCAAGAGTCCACCCATGCGGATATCAACCGTGTCCAAGCCAAAGACCTTGTTTTCCTTCAACCATTGATGGCTAAAGAGGGCATGGAAGTGTTCGATTTGGCTTCTGAGTTCTGGTAATTCTTGTCTGGCGATTGCTTGCAGGCTTTCTTTATCATCTTCTTGGTAGGACTGACGAATGCGTCGTCCCACATCGACTTTACTGCTTAAAATCTGATTCAACTGAGCCTGAGTTTCAAAGAGGTAGGCATAGTTGCCAGCTTTTTCTTTAATGTCAGCAAGTGTCTCAGCAGCCTGAGCGAAGTGCGGTTTGTCCTGTTCAGGTGTCATGTGCTGGTCAAGGATCGGGCAGAGAACATCCTGATAAAAGACATAACGATTAGGGTTGATGCCACTGAGATTGTTCGGCAAGTCTGGCAAGAGGTTGGCTAGGTCAATCTGCATAAAGTCCTCAACCGATAGACCCGTATTGGTCTTGAAGTGGGCAGACAAACGGTCTAGGTCATTGCGGTAGCTGAGTTCTGCCCAGATTTGTAAGCTTGGTAGGATAGAAAACTGAGCTGTCTCGCCACCATTGTCCCCCCAACCAGTTACGATGACTTCTTTGATGTCATTGGCACGACAGGATTTATTAGCTTCGACTGCGATGAGGCGGCTGAAATGGTTGTTGGGTGTGAAACCAATCCACTTCCAAGCACCACCTGCAAAGGCAAGGTCATGGCTAATCTTGTGATGGTTTCGGAAGTTGCGGTTATATTTTTCCTCGCTATCCTGGTAGTAATCCCAGTAAACCAAGGTTACACGGTCTTTGAGACGGTCTAGGTAGACACGAGTTTCTTCGGGAATTTCCACATCACGGTCGTACTGGCCATCTGCTGACATGAGTTTAAAGAACATATCACTCCACATCTGGCAATGGAAACCATACTTGTCTGCAATATCCAGCACGCGCTCCAAGTGTTGGCACATGAGAAGACTACGATCCACAACACCGTTCAGAATCAAGTAGCGTCCCAAACCAACCAAGTGGGCTTCGTCCATGCCGATATTGACCTTGCGAGTTTGTAGTTTAGACAGAGTGGCAAACATGCCATCAATCAGGTCATACACCTTTTCTTCACCAATAAGGAGAATGTCCTCTACATCACGGAGTTCCTGCACTTCTTTGACACCCCATTTGACAAAGGCTGACAAGTGGGCCAAGGTCTGAATGCAAGGCACAAAGGTCATGTCAAACTGCTGGGCATAGGCTTCGATTTCCTGCAACTCTTCTGCTGAATAAGCCCCACGGAAATAGCCAAAGTAAGGCTGCCCTTCAATCTGGTAGGTATCTTCCATGTAGAGCTCAAAGGTTGAATAACCCATGAGAGCTAAGACTTCAATCATCTTCTTGGCAGAAGCCACATTCAAAACTGCATTGCGCGAACAGTCTGCCATGTAGGCTAGATCCTCGTAAGCTGCCTGTTCCTCGATCTCTACCTTATCACCTTCTGCTAGAACTGTTGCCAACAAGGACAAGGCGCGATAGAGTTGATGAGGTTTGTGATAGGTTAGTTGATAGTGTCCACCCTCACCCTTGATAGAGATAGACGCTTGGTCAGACTGAGCGACGGCCACTTCCACATCTGGTAAAGAGATGTGCTTTGTTAGCAAGTCGATTGCCTGAGTTTGTTTGGGACTAAGTCCTGTAAAAATTACCATTGATTTTCCTCCTGTAGCCAATTGACCAGGGCACCGTAAAGATTGGCATCTGCGTGATAGGTGCAGGCTTGAATAACAGGTGCGACCGTGTATTCTTCGTAGGTATCGACAAAGTCATCGACAGCCTTCTTGACACCTTGGATAAAGTCTGGATTTTGGCTGATAGAGCCTCCCAGACTGATAACATCTGGATCGATGAGATACTGGATATTGAGCAAACCTTGCGCCAGATTGCGGTTCATGCGCTCAATAGCTTCTTGGCAAAGGACATTACCAGCTGCAGCCTCTTGGTAAATCTTGCGTCCGTCCCAGTCAGTCTGACCAGATTTTTCAATCACGTATCGCACCATATTGCCAGTTGACGCTAGTTGCGACCAGTTATTGAGTTTTTCCGCAGGGGCAAGGGTTGTCATGTAACCAAATTCTCCACCCAAGCCATGGCGACCTCGGTGAAGTCTGCTATTGATAATCATGGCTCCGCCGATCCCAGTCCCAATCACGACACAGGCTGCATTTTCAAGCTCTGGATGAGCTAGCAGTTCACTAAGTCCAACGCAGTTGGCATCATTTTCCAGATGAATAGGAATCTGATAAGAGTTAAGCGCCTCATACCAAGAAAAGCCGTGGATGTAGGGCACGGCACTGAAGCCATCAATCGCACCTGTCTCTTGATTGACCGCGCCTGGAACACTCATAGCAATCCCGCTATAATCCTGCTCTGACAAGCGCTGGTCTAACCAAGCTAGTAATTCCTCCAAACTTTCTGGCGTTGGAAGGCTTGTCTTATCCAATATTTTCCCATCAGGAGTCAGACTAGCAAACTTAACCCCAGTCCCTCCGATATCAATCGTTGCAATGGTCATTGTTTTTACCATAAAAAGAGGCGAATCAGCAGTTAGTTCTTACTTTTTCGCCCCTCCTTTCTTTTTATGTTTACTTTTTGAAATTAAATTTCTTCTTTTTTGATGAATTCTGTACGAATCTCTTGCGGTGCAATGAGACCTCTATGAACTGGGTATGGTCGTTCAAGTAGGTCAAGGAAGAGATGTTGACTTTCCGGTACACGCACATTTTCATTACACATATTGTAGTAACGAAGAACATAGCCTTCTTCATTTTCCGCCACTTTAAAGGCTGTTGGGCAAACTTGTGGTAAGCTGAGTGCCGCATGACTCAAGAGACTACCAGTCGCAGCCACACTTCCTTCTTGTTTAGCAATCTGAAGGCTGGTAAATGGTGTCTGCAAGGCTTTCGCGCGACGATAGGCTGAAAAGCGTTCTTGGGCTTGGTGGCATTCAATCGCAAATTCGACTTCAAACTCACGCAAGCATTGCGCCTCTGGTGTTGGGAAGTAGCCCCAGTCACCCAATTCACCTGATGCACGCAAAATAGTCACGGCAATGGTGTCGTCTCCAAGGATTTCGTATTCATTCAATCCCTTGTTGGATACAGTCACACCTTTTTCATCGTCATACAGACTGACAAAGGCTTGTTGGTGTTGAGGATTTTCAGGATTTTCCCATGAAGCTGCTGGTTTGTTTGGTCGTGTCACCACTTCATAGATGCTTTCAGAATCATTGCTTGGACGCGTGTTATGAGTCTTGACCAAGAGACGGATACGGTGGTCTTTGGCAGTGTTAGTAAAGCGAGTCTTAAAGCGAATCTGTGGATTGTCAACAAAGACAGTCAACTCAGTTTCAAGAGGAATGCTTGTCAATTCTTCTGACCGTCCAGCCTCACGCTTCATAAACTCGATGATGCCTTTTTGCTCTTCTTCTAGCTTTTCATCGGCACTGACAGGCACGGTCAATTCATGTTTCAGCAAAATCTTAGCGTAGCGAGCTGTGTTTTCCAAGATCTCGTAGCCCTTAAGCTCTGCATAGATGGGCTCTGTTCCTTTTGGTTGGAAATAGATATACTCGTTTCCGATGTCCCCACGGTCTTCAAAGCGGATAAAGTCTTCGTAAGCTTCATGAGTTGTCTTGTCATAAACTGTGATGTTATCATCCACACTGACCGTTACAAAAGGCGTATCAATCACTCCGTTTTGGTAGATGCCATCACGGTGTTCTTGTTCTCCTTCCAGCAATTGGAAGGTTGTCCAAGAAAGTGGTGCTAGATGAACTGGGATGGTCACGCGCACTTGACGAGCGATACGAGCTTGGCGGAACTTGTCTTTTGGTAAATCATACTCAAAATTAGCTCCCAAATCTTCGATTTTAGCCTCTACAGGACGACCATCCAAGTCCTCTACACGGTAGCTTGGCAAGGTCAAGGCTGCCATCTTCTTGTAGCCTTCTGTTGGATGCAATTCCTTGAAATCACAAGTCGCTACATCAATCACTGTGCTGACAGTATCAACCTTATCATGCAAGCCTGTGTTAATGACAGTAAAGAGATAGTCGCTCTGAGCTTCGTGAGTTGCAATTTTGCCCTTCCACTCGTTAAGAAGATTGGTCTTAACAAAGTTTCCTACTTGATTGACCTTGGCAAAACGAGTTTCCATCTCGCGGTGAACTTCGTCCACGCTACAACCACAGATGCTATCATGTGGCGCATTCTGCAAAAGAGTTTTCCAAGCATAGGTCAACTGATCCTTGTGGTTGTGGCCACCAGTGATAATTGTCAAGGGTTCTACAACTTGTTCTAGTAGGTTACTATTTTCTTGGAAGGCTTGTTTGAGATAAATACGAGATGAAGAGGTGTTAGCAAGTGTGTACCAGCCATCTGTTTCCTGACTGGTCAACTCACCTGTAACCGTTGATAACTGCTCTGGAAGCGCACCTTCCACAGCTTGAACATATTCGTCAAAGGAACTATGAACAAAGGTTACATCTGGGAAGAGTTCATTTGCCACACGAATGGCTTCGCTCAGATTTTTCTGTACAGGTTGGTGATCACATCCGTTCATCATCAACCATTGGTTGGTCGAAGCGTAGTCACGCACATCTGACAATTTTTGTTTCCAGAAGATCAAGGCCTCGTCTTTATCAACTGGAATTTCATTTCCATTACTGTACCAGTTGGCAAAAAGAATCCCGAGAACACGACTACCATCCGCACCTTGCCAGTACATTTCTGAAAATTGAGAAGTAAACTGCTCATCTTCAAGGACTTGGTTGTCAAATCCAATCGGTTTGACACCACGACCAAAGGCTGCCACGTGAATGCCTGATTTTTGAAGGATTTGAGGTGCTTGTCCCATATTTCCAAAGGTATCTGGGAAGTAACCAATCTGGGTTGATTTGCCCCATTTGGCAGCTTCTTGTTGACCGATAAGAGTATTGCGGACATTGGCTTCACTTGAAATCAAGTAATCATCCTGCAAGATGTAAAAGGGACCAATTTTAAGTTTGCCCTCGTCAATGTAGCGTTGGACTTTGTCACGATTTTCAGGACGAATTTGCAAGTAGTCATCAAGGACAATAGTTTGTCCATCTAAATGGAAACTCTTGAACTCAGGGTCATTTTCAAAGAGATCAAAGAGATTGTCAAATAATTCCACCAACTGCATACGGTGGCTTTCAAAAGGCAAG
Source organism: Streptococcus mitis 17/34 (assembly GCA_000430305.1). Taxonomy (GTDB): domain Bacteria; phylum Bacillota; class Bacilli; order Lactobacillales; family Streptococcaceae; genus Streptococcus; species Streptococcus mitis_AW. Next base: position 5,850 of record ASZZ01000001.1, on the reverse strand, counting down.
TACCACTCACGGTCCCAGTGACTATGTGAGATAATATGTACAACAACATTTTCCATGAAGTAAAACCTCATTCTAAATTTAAATTTTTATTGTTAACATTTTTGGATGTAAGATTTGCTCAATCAAATTCAACAAATCACCAACAGTTTAACTCTAAATATTTTATTTATCAAGAATTTAACTACGATTTGAGATGAAATTCGAAAGAAGTAAATATTCAGTTACTTTGTCTTAGTAAACTGACTAAAAACAAGTAAAATCCTAGATTAACGAATATCCAAGTAATCCAAGACCAATTCGCAGAACATCATGTTGGCCCATGAGAACCATTCGCGTGAGTAGAGTGTTGGGTCATCCACGTGGAAGCTTTCATGCATGACACCTGTCCCACCATCGCAGGCAACCAGCTGATCCAGCAAGAATTTCTTCTCTGCCTTATCTCTTGTTGTCAAGCCTTGGATAGAAAGGGCAATGGGCCAGATATAGCGATAGAAGGTATGAGAACTTCCGAGACCACTAGCATATTCTCCTTGGTAGAAGTAGGGATTTTCTGGGCTCAGAATAGTGCGACGAGTTGCTTGATACACTTCGTCTTCAATGTCGCAATAGCCCAGATAAGGCGCAGCCAGTAAACTTGGTACGTTTGGATCATCCATGATGCTGGCATTTCCTAGGCCATCCACTTCAAAGGCATAAATCTTTTCGCCCTTGCTGTTGGTGGTGTAAGCGTAGTTTTCAATTCCTTCTTGGATTTCAGAATGGAGGCGCTTGGCATCAGCAATAATACTCTCGCTATCAGCTAGGTCTAGTTCGGCAAAGATTTCTTGCACATACCCCAAAACAACTACAGCGAACATATTTGACGGAATCAAGTAGCTATACTGGCAGCAGTCATCACTTGGACGAAAGGCTGACCAAGTCATACCTGTCACTGCAAAGTCAGGACCAAAGCCATCATTTACCAAGGTATCTTCCTTGCGGTCCGTATCCCGAACAAAACGATAAGGAGAGTTCTTGTGGTCTTGTTCCACTGTCCACAGATGGAGAATCTCCTTGGTCGCTGCAACAAAAGTCTCATCAAACTGACTAGTCTCGCCAGTTTCTTTCCAGAGGAGATAAGCCAGTTGCAAAGGATAGCAAAGCGAGTCCACCTCGTACTTGCGCTCCCAAATCCAACCATTAAGGTCGGTATGGTCGGTCTCATGGTGACCCTTCCAGTTTTCCTCGATATTAAAGGAGTTGGCATAAGGATCCTTGAGTACCAAGGTCATCTGACGTTTGACCAAACCTGCAATGGTCTGACGCAAGAGAGGATCTCTTTTAGCCACATGTAGGTAGGGTCTGAGTTGGGCTGTCGAATCCCGAAGCCACATAGCAGGAATATCCCCAGTCAAGACAAAAGTTGAACCATCTTCTAGGATTTCAACCGTATTGTCCAAGGTGTCGGTGTAGCAACGCTCGAAAACATCCACCCACTCTGGATGGTCCTTAGCCCGCTCTGCTACTTCATCTAGCCACTCTCTAACAATTTCTTTCGAATAAATCATCGTGCAATTTCCTCTTTCAAACAAGTTTCATTTTCAGTATATAGCTTTTGAGACAGAAAATATATACACAAATGATAGTCATTTTTCTACAAAATAGTTATCTTTGAAACTCCTTTTCTAAAGGTTATCTTTTTCTGATATAATGTAGAAAAACAGCTAAAGGAAAGACTATGAAACCACTACTTGAAAGCATCGATACCCGATTTGGAACTGCCAGCAAGCATGCCTTTTCTCGGGGAAATACCCTGCCTTATACGGGCGTACCTTTTGGGATGAATTACTTTGTGCCCCAGACCAGTGACCAGGAGGGAGCTTGGTTTTTCGATCCGCATCTGCCCATCTTTCAGGGGATTCGATTAACCCACCAGCCCAGTCCTTGGATCGGGGACTACTCTTGGCTCCTCCTGACACCCGTCACAGGCCAACTGGGTGGAGACAGCCTCTTCCACCGCCAGTCTTCCTATGATAGGGATAAGGCCTCTTTCCAACCTCATTATCTGAAGATTTTCTCCCTGCGCTATCAGATTGAAAGCCAGCTCACACCGACTTGCTACGGTGCTTCTATTCGTTTGGAGCAAAAGCAAGACAAAGCCCTCTCCTTCTATCTTCACGCAGCAGATGAACTGACCGTAGAGCAAGTAGATAAGCGGACTCTTGCCCTGCGACAAGAAGGTAAAACTGAAACCAACAAAAATGCGCTAACGATGTTCACTGCCCTGCAAATGAACACGGATATTCTTGCTGTCAGCCAAGAAGACGGAGACTGGCGAATTGACTTGGAAGATAGTCATGCCGAGATTCAACTAGCGACTTCTTTCATCTCACCTTCTCAAGCACTGCTTAATCTACCTCAAGAAGATTTTGATAGTTGTAAAGCAAGTGCCCAAGCGAACTGGGAAAATCTCCTCCATCGTTTTGACGTTATCGAGACAGGAGAGGCTGACCGAACCTTCTTTGATCACTGCCTTTACAGACTCTTCCTCTTCCCGCAGACTTTTTATGAGGTTGATGAATCAGGGCAAGCCATCCACATGGATCTGGCTACTGGTACTGTCAAGCCCGGTGTCCTCTTTAGCAACAATGGTTTCTGGGATACCTTCCGCACCACCTTCCCCCTCTTTGCCCTTATCATACCAGAGCATTATCGTCTCTTTTTAGAAGGCTTTCTCAATAGCTACCGTGATACCGGATTTCTTCCAAAATGGCTGGCTCCAGATGAACGGGGTATGATGCCAGGTACACTTTTAGACGGTATTATCGCAGATAGCGCCTGCAAGGACATGACCCCCGACCTAGAAGAAGAACTCCTCCAAGCCATGCTTGAAACAGCCAGCAAGATCGACCCTCTCGGCATCAATGGCCGCCACGGACTAGAGCAATACCAAGAGCTGGGCTACCTCTCTATCGACCACCACGAAAGCGTCAGCCATACCCTAGACTATGCCTATAGCGACTTTTGTATCGCAAGCTGTGCCGAGAAACTAGGGAAAATAGAAATCGCTGAGACCTACAAGGCTGCATCACAAAATTACCGCCATCTATTTGATCCTGAGACAGGTTACATGCGTGCGCGTGGTAACCAAGGAAACTTCCGTCCTGACTTCTCTCCTTATAGTTGGGGGCGAGATTATGCCGAATGTTCTGCCATTCAAGCGACTTTAGGCGTCCTCCACGACATCCCTGGCTTGATCCAACTTATGGGTGGAAAAGAAGCCTTTAGCAACTATCTTTTGAAAACCTGTCAAGATTCTCCTCTATTTGAGACAACAGGCTATGGTTACGAGATTCATGAAATGAGCGAGATGGCTACCGCTCCTTTTGGACAAGTCGCCATTTCCAATCAGCCTAGCTTCCACATTCCTTATCTCTTCCGCTACAGCAATAACCCTGACTACACCGCCCTTCTCATCAAGACGCTGCGTCAGAAAGCCTTCCACCAAGCTGGGAAGCCTATCCTGGCGATGAAGACAATGGCAGTCTCTCAGCCTGGTACATCTGGTCGACTCTAGGATTCTATCCAACCTGTCCAGGAAAACCAAGCTATGACCTCGGAATCCCTCTCTTTGACCACCTCCGAGTCTATCTGGATAAAGAAGATAAATGGTTGGATATCCATACTGAGCAAAACTACAGCCACTTCAACTTTGTCAAAGAATGTCGACTAGATAATACCTCTATAACTAGCATTCAACATCAAGACCTCTTAAAAGCTGAACAGCTAACCTTCACCCTCAGCTGGTTACCAAGTCAGCTGTCCACTTCCTGAAATGCAAAAATCTCCTAGCAGGCTTTCCTGCTAGGAGATTTTCTTGTGAGAGATACTTGCTTAAGCTTTGGAAATCGGATTTATTATCTGATGTTTATCAAACAATCTACCAATTAAGCTTCTTCGTCATCTTTACGACGACGACCTGCAAGACCAAGACCAAGTAATGCACTTGCGGCTGCTGCTACCATAGCTACAGTAGAATCTGCTGTACCTGTATTTGGCAATTCTTTAGCTACTTTACGCGCATTTGCTTGTGCTGATGCTGCTTGAGTAGTAGCTGTATCTACAGCTGGTGTTTGAGCAGCTTGGTCGTTAGCTGGAGTTGCATGATCAGTTGATGAAGCAACTTTCGCCATAAAGCCTTCGATACGTTTAACCATTGCATCCACTTCTGCTTGACTTGCGTCTGCATTGGCAAATACTTTCTTAGCATCTGCTGATAATGCATTCGCTTCTTTTGCAGTTTCTGCATCAAGCTTAGCTGATTCTTTAACGATTAATTCATCTAATTGACGAATAGCACCTTCTAACTTCGCTTTATCCACTTTTGCATCAGTGTTAGTAGCTCCGTTATTGCCAGAAGTTCCGTTACCGTTACCACTGTTATTGCCGCCACCATTTGATGGTACATATGGACGTTGTTTAAAGATATCTTTAGCTGCGATTGTGTAAACTTTACCATCTTTAGTAATTACAGTTGCATTTCCTGCTTTGTCGAAGATAACTTCTACTACATCAGTATTTGCTCCTTTAATCTTAGCTTTTGCAGCTTCTTTTTCTGCATCCGTTAAGTTATTGAAGTCTGCTACTGTTTCTTTTTCGAAGTCAACGTTGATGTTTTCACCATTGTTCTTAGCTGCAACATCTTTAGCATCTTTAACTAATTGAGCTGCTGGAATGGTTGCTGTCTTACCTTCTGGGGTTGTAACTGTTGCGTTTCCTTTATCGTCTACTACTACAGTTGATCCTGGGTTGACTGCTTTAATTGATTCTTTAACTTTTTCAATTTCATCAGCTGTTAATTTAGCTTTATCTCCAACTAACACTCTAGTTGCTGGTGTGTTCACACCATTTTGTTGAGTTGGATCAGTTAATTTATCTTCTGGAATTACTAAGTCAAGTTCTGGAATTACTAATACTGTTCCATCACCTTTAGTAACGATTACATCACCTTTATCATTTACTACTACAGTTGATCCTGGGTTTACATCCTCTACTGCTTTCTTAACTTTTGCTTTTTCTTCATCTGTTAACTTAGCTGGATCTTTTACTACTGTCTTAGTTGCTGGTGTGTTTGCTCCATTTCCTGCATTTGCTTTACCTGCGTCTGCTGCTGACTTAGTTACATCTGCTGCTGGAATGGTTGCTGTTTTACCTTCTGGAGTTGTAACTGTTACGTTTCCTTTATCGTCTACTACAACTTTAGATCCTGGATTTACAGCTTTAACTTTGTCTTCGATTGCTTTCTTCTCAGCGTCTGTTAAGTTAGCTGGATCTTTAACTTCTACCTTAGCTGCTGGTGTGTTTACTGCATTTCCTGCATTTGCTTTACCTGCATCTGCTGCTAACTTAGTTACATCTGCTGCTGGAATGGTTGCTGTCTTACCTTCTGAGGTTGTGACTGTTGCGTTTCCTTTATCGTCTACTACAACTTTAGATCCTGGGTTTACTGCCTCAATTGCTTCCTTAACTTTTGCTTTTTCTTCATCTGTTAATTTGGCTGGATCTTTAACTTCTACCTTAGCTGCTGGTGTGTTTACTGCATTTCCTGCATTTGCTTTAGCTGCGTCTTCTGGTGATTTAGTTAAGTCTGTTGATGGAATTACTACTACATCACCTTCCGGTGTTGTTACTGTTGCATTTCCTTTATCGTCTACTACAACTTTAGATCCTGGGTTTACTGCCTCAATTGCTTCCTTAACTTTAGCTTTTTCTTCATCTGTTAATTTGGCTGGATCTTTAACTTCTACCTTAGCTGCTGGTGTGTTTACTGTATTTCCTGCATTTGCTTTAGCTGCGTCTGCTGGTGACTTA